>NZ_WHYR01000004.1 GCF_009428905.1 Desulfofundulus thermobenzoicus
GGGGGGGCGGGGGACAGCGGTACGGATGGGAATAGCTGCGGTCCGGGAGCGCCGGGTGAGGCCCCGGCCGGAAAGGGCCCGGCTGAGGCCGCCGCCGGCCCGGGGCGGCCCGGTGACGGGCTTGATTATCCCGGAAAAGGGGACGGATGCAGCGGCAGTCCCGCCCGCCGGCCGGAAACCTTCCGGCGCCTGAACATTTTCCTGCAGGATTTCCTGTCCGGCCTGCTGGATGCCGCCGGCCGGGGGGAACTGAACCCGGGTACGGTGGATGAGTTTATCCTTGCCGGCAGCAGGGCAATAAAGGGGATAATTCAACACTCCGGATGCGGATAAAACGGCCTGGTGCCGCCCTGAAAAACATGTCAGGCGGGATGGCCTGAAGCGGTCATACCGGCTGTTTGGGTGTTTCCCGGGCCGGACGGGCCGGCGGCACGGCCACCAGCAGTCCGGCCACACCCAGCCCGGCGGCGAAAAGCATCACCCCGCGGTAGCCCCACCACCCGGCGATGAGGCCGCCCAGAAAGGGCCCCAGGGCATTGCAGAGATTTAAGGTGGATTGAAAAATCCCGCTGGCCGTGCCCCTCTCCTCGCCGCTGCGCAGGACGATAAGCAGGGCGCCCACATAGAGGCAGGACCAGGCTACCCCCAGCAGGGACTGCACGGCAATCAGGGCAGGCCGGGCACTGACAAAGGCATAGGAAGCAAAGACACCGATGGAAAGCAACTGGCCGAAGGCAAACACCTTGTTTTCGTTAAACCTTTGCAGATAGCGCATGATTACAAACTGCACGGCAAAGTTTATGCTCCAGAGCAGGCCCACCCAGAACCGGTCCATGCCCAGGGCGGTCAGGTACAGGGGCAGAATAATCCACACGGCCGTGGCCCCCAGGTGGCGCAGGAACACGGCCAGATAAACCCGGAAGCCCCGGCGGATTACCAGCCACAGGTTGATCCGGTGCCGGCTGTATTGCGCCGCCACCTCCCGGAAGGTGAAGGAAATGGCAAAGGCGGCCAGGCAGGTGAAGGCACTGGTGAAAAAGAGCAGGTGGAACTCCTTTAACACCGCCGCTCCCAGGGCGCCAAAAATCCAGCCCAGGGACCCGTAAGAGCTGAACTTGCCCATATCGGCCCCGGACTCAAAGGCGTAGGCCAGCAGCGCCGCCGTGGCAATGCCCAGGGCGAAGCCCACCACCGAGCGCACCAGGGTGAGAACCACCAGGTTGTGGGCCAGCAACTGGGCGGCAAAGGCCAGGGCGCTGGCGGCCAGGCCCAGGCGCACAAACAAAAGCCTGCCCAGTGAATCGGATTTCCAGCCGGAAAAAAGGGATGAAAGTAAAAAAGCCGCCCCGTAGGATGCCCCTACCAGGCCGATCTGCCAGTCCTTCGCCCCCATCTGGGCCCCCAGCAGGGGGATGAAAATGAGGGAGCCCTGCACGGCAAAGTTAAGCAGAAAGTTTATTGTACTGATGAGCGTGATGTGGGATGTCTTGCGGTTCGCACCCGCTGTCTCCGTTTTCAAAAGGCATTCCTTCTTCAATCAACATACTTTTAATTTTACTCCAGTTTGCCGGTTAGTCCAGAGGATTTTTTTTTGGGCGGACCCCTTTGGGCCGGCATTAAACTTTCTGTAAATACAACCGGCTGTTGCCACCAGTGAATGGTTGTGTTATTATATTTTCAAGGTAAGTGCATCATGCCAATACTAGAGGTGCGCTATTATGTGCAAGAACGGGTGTTCCTGCAATTTGCCCGCGGACCGTTTGTTGCAGCCGTTGCTTCTTTTCCTGCTGAAATTACAGCCTTCCCACGGGTACGAGCTGATTCAGAGGCTGGCCCGCCTGGATTTGCTGGAGGGGGAGACGGATCCCACCACGGTCTACCGGAATTTGCGCCGGATGGAACAGGAAGAGCTGGTCAGTTCCAGCTGGGAAGCCGCGGAAACGGGTCCTGCCCGCCGCCAGTATGCCATCACCACCAGGGGGGAGGAGCTGCTCCATGCCTGGATGGCGGCCATCCGGCGTCAAAAGGAGAAACTGGACCGGTTTATTGGCCTCTATGAACAAAGTTTGAGCAGGTAGTCAAAAGTGGTGTTGGCCGGGAAATATAAAAAAGAAGGGTCATTCCGGAGGTGTGTGTGAATCATGTCACATATCCCCTTTCGCGTCCTGCATGCCGGTGCCCTGCGCCGGCCCATAGGCGAATGCGCCCAGGTTTTCAGGGAGCGTTATCCCCACCTGGCCGTGGAACTGGAGTCGGCCGGTTCCCGGGAGTGTGCCGCCCGGATTTGTGACGGCGGTATCTATGATGTGGTGGCCCTGGCCGATACGGTTATCTTTGAGCGGTGGCTGGTGCCGGAATATGTGGACCGCTATTTTGTCTTTGCCACCGATCAGATTGTGGTGGCTTTTGATCGCTTTTCCCGGCGCAGCCGGGAGGTAGGTCCAAATAACTGGATGGATGTGCTCCTGTCAAAGGGGGTGATCTACGGGCGCTCGGATCACCAGCGGGACCCCTGCGGTTACCGGACGCTGATGGTCTGGCAGCTGGCGGAAAAATTCTACAACCGGCCGGGGCTGTATGCCGCCCTTGATGCCGGCTGCTCCCGCATCTATCCCAAGTCCATAGATCTGGCCGGCGCTCTGGTGGAAGGGCGGGTAGATTATGGCTTTCTGTATTCATCGGTGGCCCGTCAGCTGGGCCTTCACTTTGTCAGATTGGCCTCCCGGATCAACCTATCCCATCCGGCCCTGGTCGATTACTATGCCACCGCAGGGGTGGTCCTGGAAGAAAAAGGGTCGGGGAAAAGGGTGACCCTGTCCGGCGCCCCCATTGAGTTTGCCGTAGCCCCATGTCGCCATGCCCGCTACCCGGAGGAGGCCCGGTGGTTTGTGGAGCTGCTCACCGGTGAAAGGGGGCGGCAGATACTGGAGGCGTGCGGACTGGTTCCCTGTTAGCACGGGGTATCTGTGGGTACGGTTATAGACCGGCTCACCGGTTTATTTGGTAGCCCGGGTTTTGACACCGGTCTCTAGAAACCGCATCATTACTGGATTTGCGTGGCATTATTTAGCAAAAGGCACAGGCGGGTACGGTGGAGCGGGAAATTCTCCTTACGCGGGCCTTTCCTCACGCACGTTTTAAAGCTACTTAATGAAAGGGGTCGTTATTATGTATTTCCCTGTTTCCGGTGTGGAAGTTTTTCCCCTGGTTCCTCCGCTGGTGGCCTTTCTCATTTCTTCCCTGACGGCATCGGCCGGGGTATCCGGGGCCTTTTTGCTCCTGCCCTTCCAGGTGAGTGTGCTGGGGTTTACCAGTCCCGCCGTCAGCCCCACCAACCTGATCTACAACATTATAGCCATACCCGGGGGGTTGGCCCGTTACATAAGGGAAGGGCGCATGGCCTGGCCCCTGACCTGGGTGGTGGTTATCGGCACCCTGCCGGGGGTTTTTGTGGGCGCCTGGATCCGCATCCGCTACCTGCCCGATCCCAGGGCCTTCAAACTCTTTGTGGGCCTGGTTTTGCTCTACCTGGGCATCAGGTTGCTCTACGAAACCACCGGCCGTTATCTGAAAAGCAAGGAGCAAACCAGAAGCCTGGAGAAGAAGTTCCGGGAACGGGTGAGCCGGGTGAAGGAAGAATCCGCCGGGCGTCTGGCCGCCGGCCTGCCCCCGGAGGCGGTGGTGAAAACCCGCTCCGTGTCGCTGCGCAAGATTGAGTACGATTTCTGGGGAGAAACCTTTTCCTTCAGCACCATGGCCGTTTTCACCCTGGCCCTGGTGGTGGGACTCATCGGCGGTATCTACGGCATCGGCGGCGGGGCCATCATTTCCCCCTTTGTGGTCTCTGTTATGGGTCTGCCCGTCTATACGGTGGCCGGGGCCGCCCTGGCCGGCACCTTTCTCACCTCCATTGCCGGGGTGACCTTTTATCACGTTCTGGAATTCACCGCTGCCGGGGCGAGTGCCAATGTTGCCCCGGACTGGTTTTTGGGAGCCCTCTTCGGTGTGGGTGGTTTTCTGGGCACCTATTTTGGCGCCTATTTGCAAAAATACCTGCCCGACCGGGTTATCCGGGGGATTCTGGGCGCTCTGGTCACCTTCCTGGCAGTGAGTTACGTATTGCAATATTTTGTTTAAAAGATTGCGAAAGGTAATTGTCAGAAGATGGAGCTTATGTTATCATAGGTCCGAAATAGAGGCCGTTTCCACAGGGGGTATGGAAGGAAAAGCTCCGGCCTGTCACGGTAAAATGGTTTCGCCCTGGTGTCCGGGAGGTGGAGTGGGCCATGTAGCGGCCATAGAGGTTTCCGACGACAAGCCCGTGTTTTGAGGTGGTATGGTGATGGGCAGTGAAAACCTGATCCTGCGTATTGACGGTCTCCAATCCGAGGAAGACAGGATGGATGTGAAAAGGGCGCTGGAAGACGTTGCCGGAGTCAAATGGGTCTGCGTGGATGGTGAAGCCGGTACAGCGGTGGTAATATTTGATCCCGAGCGAACTCCCCAGGATAATCTGATCAATGTAGTTATGGAAATGGGGTATGCGGTGAAGCGGTTTTTCAGCGGGTAGATCCGCCGGGGACGTTGCTTTACTCCGATGTGTGTGATAACAATAGTCTTCATGGGTGGTTCATGGGGTTGCAAAGCCAGGGTGATATTCAGCCTTGGCTTTAACGTATGGAGATTTTGGGCTAAACCCGTTGTGGGACTACCCACCGGGTAAGATGGTCGTATATGTCCACCCCGGGCATTGTTAAAAAAGTTCGTAGTATCCCTTGTTCGCCATATGGTTATTTTTTGCTTGCATTTTCCGGTTGCGTGTGTTTATAGTGTAAAAAAGGGAAGTTTTATTATAAAGGGCTGTGGAACTGGTAAAACTCAAATAGCAGGAAGGGAAAATGGCCGGCAGAGAACTGTTTCGCGGCAAGGGGGGAGGGGCCGCTGGTGGGTGAACGCCCGGCAATTGAAGCCGGGCATGGAAGAATTACCGCCTGATCCGGGAAGCCGGCAAAATGCGTCGTCATTTACCAAAGGGAGGATATGACCAATGCGAGTATTGCTGATTCAGCCGCGGCCCGGGGCCGGGGCTGGGTATAAGAGTTTGATCGCCGTCGAGCCCCTGGGACTGGAGATTGTGGGTGCCGCCCTGCAGGACCACACCGTCCGCCTGCTGGACATGCTGGCCGAAAAAAATATCGCTGCCGCCGTGCAGGAATTCCGTCCCCGGGCGGTGGGCATCAGCTGTTCCTTTACCGTGGACGTGCAGCAGACGTTAAATGTGGCCCGGGAGGTGAAAGCCGCCGGAAAAGGCGTATTCATTTTCGTGGGCGGTCACCACGCTTCCCTGAGCCCGGAGGATTTCTGCCACCCGGCGGTGGACGCGGTGGTGGTGGGCGAGGGGGAAACCACCGTGCCGGAGCTGATGGCCGCCCTGGAAGGCGGGGGCGACCTGCACACCATACCCGGCCTGGTTTTGAATACCGGGGAGGGACAGTTTTTTACCGGGGAACGGCCCTTACTGAAAGTGCTCGACGATGTGCCGCCGGCGGACCGCAGCCTGACGGCCCCCTACCGGAGACATTATTATCTGGGTTTGCGCCGTCCCTTCGTGACCCTGGAGACGGCCCGGGGTTGTCCCCACCGCTGCAATTTCTGCAGTATCTGGCGGTTTTACCGGGGCCGGGTGCGTTTCATGAGCCCCGAACGGGTGGCGGAAGAGGTGCAGAGCCTGCCGCCCGGGGATGTGCTGTTCACCGACGATAATTTCCTGGCCGATGTGCGCCGGGCGGAAAGGATTGCCGCCCTGTTGAAGGGCCGCGGCGTGCCCAGGCGGCGTTATATCATTCAGGCCAGGAGCGACACCATTGTGAAACATCCCGATGTGCTCCGCCAGTGGAAGGAAATCGGCCTGGATCAGGTCTTTATCGGTTTCGAAAAAATTGATCAGTCGGGCATGGAACACGTAAACAAGCAAAACAGCGTGGAAAACAATGAAAAGGCCCTGCATTTCCTGAAATCCATCGGGGTGGGCGTCTATGCCTCCTTTATCGTAGACCCGGATTTCACCATCCCCGATTTTAAGAAGCTCATCGATTACGTAAAAAGGCTGAAAATTGCCCAGCCCCAGTTCAGCATTCTCACCCCTCTGCCCGGCACCGAGCTCTTTGCGAAGCTCAAAGACCGCTTGACCACCACCAATTACGAGTTCTTCGACCTGTTGCACGCCGTGCTGCCCACCCAGATGCCCCTGAAGGATTTTTACCGGGAGTTTGCCGAGCTTTACCGGCGGGCCTACCTGCGTCCCGGCCACGTCATCAATACGATGAAGTGGTTTGTGCACAGGTTGCTCACCGGCCAGCTTTCCCTGGAGCACTTAAAGAACCTGGTGGCCGGGGTGAGATTGACGGCCAGTCCTTTCGCTTATCTGAAAAAGGTTTGATGGCCCCCCTGGAAGGCGGCGGCCTGCATTAATGGACCGGCATGTACCGGATGCGGGGACCGGTCCCTTTGAAAAGGGCCGGCCTCCGTTTTATGCGGATTACCGGGTCTTTCATCCGTTGATCGAGAAGATGCTCCGGGAAGGGGTGCGCCTGGAGCAGGAGTGTATCGAGCCGGCGGAATTTATCCGGGTGGGGGAACAGTGCTGACGCATGAATGCATGGCACGGCATTTTATCTAAGCTTACAGGTCCCGCATCAAAATTTTCACCGCACAAATTATACGGCCGCTTCCCCGGCAGACCTGGTTTACGGCGATTTTTGAGGATGTGAAATGAACGGCGGTTGAAACCGTCACGGCGAATTCTTCAAATAATTATAAAAGCCCCCGCCGGTTTTCGTTTCCGGCGAGGGCTTCTTTATTTTTTTCAGGTAACCCGCAACCTTCAATTACCCCAGGATCTCTTTCAAGTCCTGGTCGGGAGTGGTGATGGGCTTGAGGTTGTAGTTGTCCTGCAGCACCTGCAGCACGTTGGGCGTAATGAAGGCCGGCAGGCTGGGGCCGATGCGGATGTTCTTGATGCCCAGGTGCAAGAGGCTGAGCAGGATGGCCACGGCCTTTTGCTCGAACCAGGAAAGCACCAGGGAGAGCGGCAGTTCGTTGACACTGACGTTAAAGGCCTTGGCCAGGGCGGCGGCTACCTGGACGGCCGAGTAGGCGTTGTTGCACTGGCCCATGTCGATGAGCCGCGGGATCCCTTCGATGTCGCCCAGGTCCATGTAGTTGAACTTGTATTTGCCGCAGGCCAGGGTGAGGACCACGCAGTCTTTGGGCACCTTTTCCACGAACTCGGTGTAGTAATTCCGGGACTTCTTCACCCCGTCGCAGCCGCCCACCAGGAAGAAGTGGCGGATCTTGCCGGCCTTGACGGCGTCGATAATCTTATCGGCGATGCTCAAAATGGCGTTGTGGTGGAAGCCGGTGACCAGGACACCGCCCTCTTTTTCCGGCAGGGGCGGCAGCTGTTTGGCCTTTTCAATGACCGGCGTGAAGTCCCGGCCCTTAATGTGGGTTACACCCGGCAGGCCGGCGATGCCGCAGGTAAACATGCGGTCCCGGTAGGATTCTTTGGGGAGCAGCACGCAGTTGGTGGTGCCCAGAATGGCGCCGGGGAACTGTTCGAATTCGGTTTTCTGGTTCTGCCAGGCGCTGCCGTAGTTGCCCGCCAGGTGGGGGAATTTCTTCAGCTCCGGGTAGGCGTGGGCCGGGAGCATTTCCCCGTGGGTGTAGATATTGATCCCGGTGCCCTCGGTTTGTTTCAGCAATTCGTACAGGTCCAAAAGGTCGTGACCGGTGATCAGGATGCCCGGGCCGCTCCTGGTGCCCGTGGACACTTTCGTGGGTTCCGGGGACCCGAACCGGGCCACATGGGCCTGATCCAGCACTTCCATGATGCGCAGGTTCATTTCACCGCATTTCAGCGCCAGTTCAATGTGCCGGTTCAGGTCGAAGTCCACATTGGTCAGGGTGGTGAACAGCGCCTCGTGCATGAAGGCGTCCACCTGCTCGTCCCTGGCGCCCAGTTCCCGGGCGTGGTAGGCGTAGGCGGCCACCCCTTTCAAGGCAATGATCAGAGTGTCCTGCAGGCTGGCGATGTCCTCGTTTTTGCCGCACACCCCTACTTTGGTACACCCGGTTCCTCCGGCCGTCTGCTCGCACTGGTAACAAAACATGGTTTCCGAGACCTCCTTTAAATTTTCTTTACCGTTTCTGCCCGTTAATCAGGCGGCTGCTCCGGCCAACCCGCGTTAAATCTTCCATTTTTTTCTGGGCCGGGCAGAAATTTTTCAAAACCTGTTTACATTATAGGTGTCTGAGACGGGCAGGGCAGTGATTTGCCTCACAGAGGCGGTAAGGTTTTGATCATAAACCGGCGGTGTTATCGCCGGCAGCGGACTTGATGCAGGGAGTTATCCTGCTTACTCCGCAGCCATCGCATAAAATGTATATTCCGGGGATCAATGGGAGCGGCTCCGGCTCTTGAGGTCCGGACTCCCGCCGGCAGGGAATGGGGGAAAAATGGCGAATCAGATTACAGAGGTGGGAGTTTTCCGGGCCATTTCGATAGAACAGCCCGGTTCCGGCTCGAAATACTGATTAAAGGAGAAACGCACCAAATGGAAGAGTTGATTAAGAACGCCATCGACCACCTGGTTATGAATTACCGGGGGAAAACGGCCTACCGCCCTCCCCTGGTGGGTTTTGCCCGGGCCGATGATCCGGGGTTTGCCCGGTTAAAGGAGGTGGTGGGCCCCGGACACCTGCTGCCCCGGGACCTGCTGCCGGACGCCCGTTCCGTGGTGGCCTTTTTTGTTCCCTTTGCCCCTGAACTGGTGAAAATCCACCGCCGGGACCCTTACGTAAGCCGCCAGTGGGCTGAAGCCTATATTGAAACCAACCGGCTGATCAGTGATATATGCGCCGCCCTGGCCCGGGAATTGGAAGGCAAAGGGGTAAAGACCGCCTGGCAAAAGCCCACCCATAATTTTGATCCCGTGGCCCTGGTCTCCTTCTGGTCCCACAAACATGTGGCGTATCTGTGCGGACTGGGCACCTTCGGCCTGCATCACATGCTGATTACTCCGGCCGGGTGTGCCGGCCGCCTGGGGAGCCTGGTGGTGGACATTCCCCTGCCGCCCACCCCGGTGGCGAAAGGGGAGAACTGCCTGTACCGCCGGGAAGGAGTGTGTGCGGCCTGTGTGAAACTCTGTCCCACCGGGGCGCTGACCACGGAGGGGCTGGACAAAAGCAAATGCTACCGGCGCCTTTTGGAAGTGGACGCCCATTTCAGCGACCTGGGCCTGTGCGACGTCTGCGGCAAATGCGCCACCGGCCCCTGCTCCCTGGGAGTGCCGGAAGGGCAGGAGTAAAAGCTTTTACGGCCGGGTGCCTGCGGGCACCCGCCCCGGGTTGGGGGGATAACCAGACATGCAAACCCTGTTCATTCGCGATTTTATGGCCAGGGAACCCATCTGCCTGCGGCCGGATGATACCATCCGGGAGGCGGCGGCCGTTTTCAGTCGACATGAAATTGACGGTGCTCCGGTGGTTGACGGGGATGGAAAACTCACCGGTCTTTTTACCAAAACCCATGTCATGCGGGCCATGGCCGGAGGGTTACCTCTGACCACTCCTGTGGGGCACCTTATGCGCCGCCAGGTCTATACCATTTGTGAGGACGACCCGCCGGAAAGCGCATGGGAGAAGGCGGTTAAATACGGCATTGGCCGCCTACCCGTGGTTGACCGGAATGACCGGCTGGTGGGGATGATGACCAGAACCAGGCTGGTCTATGCCTTTGAACAAAAATATAAAAATATAATTTCTTTTCTGAACGCGGTTCTGGATTGTGCCCTGAGCGGGATTTGTGCCGTCAATGAAGAAGGGGTTGTGGTTGTTTTCAATCAATCTGCCGCCAGAATTACCGGTTTATGCGCCGAAGAGGTGGTGAATCGCCACATTAACGATGTTATTCCCCAATCGGGTTTGCTGGAAGTGTTGCAGACAGGCAAAGCCAGTTACGGCCACAAAATCATCTTCCGGCAGAGTACGGTCATTGCCAACCAGGCCCCGGTAATCTATGGCGATAAAATTATCGGTGCGGTCAGCCTTTTTCATGATATTTCCGAAGTGGAAACCCTGTCCCAGCAACTGGAAACTGTAAAGAGGATGGCCCAGGAACTGGATATTATTATCAGTGCTTCCAGCGAGGGAATCGCCCTGCTGGATCAGGAAGGGAAAATAATTAAGCTCAACCGGGCTTATGAACAGGTGGAAGGGGTCCCCGGTGAGAAAATCAGGGGATTGCGGGTAAAAGAATTGATACAAAAAGGCTATCTTTCCTTTCTGGCCGTTCCGGCGGCACTGGAGAAAAACGGGCCGGCCTGTGTGATCGAGCGCCTGCGGACCGGCAGGGAAGTGCTCAGCACGGCCACTCCCATAGTGGATGAACAAAGCCGGAATATCCGGCGCATAGTGGTAAACTGCCGTGACCTCACCGAACTGGCTGTACTGCGCCGTCAGCTGGAAGAAGAAAGGGCCCGTTATCACGCCCAACTGGAGAGCCTGCGGGCCGAATCCTGGGAGCGGGATAAAATAGTGGCCGCCAGTTCATCCATGAGGGAGTTGCTGGCCGTAGCCGAAAGAGTGGCGCCCTATGACAGCAACGTGCTCATCCTGGGTGAATCGGGGACGGGTAAAGATCTGCTGGCCCGGTTTATTCATTACCGGTCCGCCAGATCCGCCGGCCCTGTTATTTCCGTCAACTGCGCGGCTATACCGGAAAATCTCCTGGAATCGGAACTTTTCGGATATACGGCCGGGGCATTTACCGGTGCCGAGCGTCAGGGGAAAGCCGGCCTTATCGAACTGGCGGAGGGCGGCACGTTGTTTCTCAACGAAATTGGAGACCTTTCCCTGAGCCTGCAGGCAAAACTGTTGACGGTTATTCAGGAAAAACTGGTACGTCGTCTGGGAGAAACAAAGTCCCGGCCGGTTGATTTCCGTTTGATTGCTGCCACCAACAGGGACCTGGCCGAAATGGTGCGTAAGGGGCTTTTCCGGGGAGACCTTTATTACCGGATCAATGTTATTCCCATCACCATTCCCCCCCTGCGGGAGCGGCCGGAGGATATTGTTCCGCTGGTGCATCACTTCCTGCATCGGTACAACAGAAAGTTCAACCTTGATAGGCAGGTGGCCCCCGAAACAATGGAGTGGTTGAAAAGTTACTCGTGGCCCGGTAATGTGCGGGAACTGGAAAATGTAATGGAAAGACTGGTGGTGACTTCCGTTGCGCAGGTAATAACACCTGATGCCTTGCCGGAACAGATCAAAAAAATTACCTTTCCCGGCATGCTAAAGAAGGGAAACGTGGAACCGGCCGGTCTGTTCAAATTGTATCAGCGGATGGGGAGTACCCGCAGGGTTGCGGCTGCCCTGGGCGTTCATCAGTCTACCGTAGTCAGGTGGTTGAAGAAATACGGGTACAAGCCGGCCGCTTCTCGCTCCGGCGGTGTAAACAATGATGCGTAAACATGTCCACAACAGGGTTCGGTAATATTCCCCGTTTAATTCCGGTCTTGAGAGTCAAAAGTTCATCATTCAAACACTATATATAGCCGTTCTTGGCGCTAAAGAACACTATATATTGTGTAGCATTGGGAAAACTTTCGAATGTCCGGTTTCGGTTTTACGGTGGGAGTTATTATTTTGATGCACTGTTGATGCTTTTGCTGTCGGTGCATCGGGCGGGCAGAATTATTCCGGGCGGTTTTGCAGGGAAGAAACGTGATTTTTTCCCCGTTCGGGGCGGTTAGGGAGGCACCGCTCCTGTTTTATTTTGTGGCACTTTTATTGCATGAATTTTTAGAATTAAGCGGTATAAATTTACCGGGTGAGCTTTCCCGGTGGCGGAGTTATTGAAATAGCCGCCGCGAAGTTTTGATCATTTCCGGCAAGGAGTTGAAAAACATGGAAGATGTGGTGATTGTAGCAGCCGCCCGGACGGCCATCGGTGATTTTGGCGGGGCTTTCCGGGATATGCTTCCCCACCAGCTGGCCGTGCCGGTCATTCAAGAGGTGTTGAAGAGGGCCGGTATTACGGGGGATATGGTGGACGAGGTGATTTTGGGCAACTGCGCCCAGCGCACCGATGAACCCAATGTGGCCCGGACGGCGGCCCTGGTGGCCGGCCTGCCCGTGCAGGTGACGGGCATGACCATCCAGCGCCAGTGTTCCTCGGGCATGCAGGCCATCGTTTCGGCCTACCAGCAGATCCTCACCGGGGATGCGGAAATTGTGGTGGCCGGGGGCACGGAGTGCATGAGTAGCGTTCCCTATGTGTTGAAAAACGCCCGCTGGGGTCTGCGCCTGCAGCACGGGGAAATGACCGACGCCCTGTGGGAAATGCTTACCGACCCCATCCACCACATTCTGATGGGGGAAACGGCCGAAAGGCTGGCGGACAAATACGGCATCACCAGGGAAGAGCAGGATGAAATTGCCCTGCGCAGCCACCGGAACGCCGTTCGGGCCATTGAGGAAGGCCGTTTCCAGGAGGAAATAGTGCCGGTGGCCGTCCCGCGGCGCAAGGGGCCGCCGCAGGTGGTGGATAGGGACGAACATCCCCGCCCGGACGTGACCATGGAAAAGCTGGCGGGCTTAAAGCCCACTTTCCGGAAAAACGGCACGGTTACGGCGGGAAATGCCTCCGGCCTCAATGACGGGGCGGCGGCGGTGGTGGTCATGCCGGCGTCTAAAGCCCGGGAACTGGGCATAAAGCCCCTGGCCCGCATTGTCAGCCATGCCCGGGCCGGGGTGGAACCGGACCTGATGGGTTACGGGCCGGTGCCGGCCATTAAAAAGGCCCTTAAAAGGGCCGGCCTGACCCTGGGTGACATCCAGTTGATTGAGCTGAATGAGGCCTTTGCGGCCCAGTACCTGGCCTGTGAAAAACTGCTGGGATTGAACCGGGAGATTACCAATGTCAACGGCAGTGGGGTCGGTCTGGGCCACCCCGTGGGCTGTACCGGGGCGCGTATAGTGGTGACCCTTTTATACGAAATGGCCCGCCGCAACCTGCGCCTGGGACTGGCCTCCCTGTGTGTGGGCGGCGGCATGGGTATGGCCATGGTTCTGGAAAGGGTTTAACTATTTTACGGTGCCATGTCCCCACCTGCCGGAGAAGGGGCATGGCCGGTGACGCTCAGCCGGATTCACCGGGCATTGTCCCTGCGGGAACCGGCGCGCCGTCCCATTTCTGTGGATGGCTTGCGCAGTTAAGGGTTTTGCCCACCCAATAGCAAGAATTTACCATCCCTTATATGCTTGAGGTTGCTTTCCTTATGATTAATCGGGCGGAATTGACTTTCAGGGTTGCTGTCAAACTTAAATAATGGAGTGAAATGTATGTTGTATCAGTTGACGGAAGAACTGGAAATGCTGCGCCAGGTGGTCAGCCGGATGGCTGCCGAAAAAGTGGCTCCCAGAGCGGCCGCCATCGATGAAGAGGACACCTATCCCTGGGATCTTAAGGAACTTTTTACCGGGCAGGGTCTGCTGGGGGCCGGGGTTCCCGAGGCGTACGGCGGCAGCGGGCAGGGCCTGCCGGCGGTGTGCCTGATTGTGGAGGAGATTGCCAGGGCTTCCGCATCGGCCTCTTTGATTGTGGCGGCCCAGGAACTGGGCCTGATGCCCATTTTACTGGCCGGGAGCGAAGGGCAAAAGCAAAAATATCTTCCGGAACTGGCATCAGGGGAGCGTATTTGCGCCTTTGCCCTGACCGAACCCAATGCCGGTTCCGATGCCGGTGGGATAAAAACCCGGGCCCGCCGGGAAGGCGGCAGGTACTTGATTTCCGGGCAGAAGTGCTTTATCACCAACGGCGGCGTTGCGGATGTGTATACGGTCTTTGCCAGCACGGACCCGGAAAAGGGGTTAAAGGGTCTTTCCGCATTTATTGTGGAAAAAAATTTTCCCGGGTTTGCCGTCGGCAAAAAAGAAAAGAAGATGGGGGTGAGGGGTTCGCCCACCGCGGAACTGATCTTTGAAGACTGTCCGGTGCCGGCGGAAAATCTTCTGGGGAAGGAGGGAGACGGGTTTAAAATTGCCATGATGACCCTGGACCGCACCCGGCCGGTCATCGGTGCCCAGGCGGTGGGTATCGCCCAGGGGGCCCTGGATTACGCCGTCAATTACACCCGGGAGCGGGTGCAATTCGGACGGCCCATTGCTTCCTTCCAGGGTCTGCAATTCATGATGGCCGATATGGCTACAAAAGTGGAAGCCGCCCGCCAGCTGGTCTACAAAGCGGCCTTTACCATTGAAAACGCCGCCGAACTGGGGGTTTCTCCTGCCGGGGTCAGCCGGTATTCATCCATGTGCAAGCTTTTCGCTTCCGATGTAGCCATGCAGGTGACCGTGGATGCGGTGCAGCTTCTCGGCGGGTATGGCTATATGAAGGAATACCCCCTGGAGCGGATGATGCGTGACGCCAAGATCACCCAGATTTACGAGGGAACCAACCAGATCCAGCGCCTGGTAATCGCCCGGAGCTTATTGGAAAAGGGAAAATAGGAGGTGTGTTTTCATGTCCTGCCGGCATCTCTTGAATGAGGAAGAAAGGCAAAAGTATATGGCCATTACTGAGGAAAACCTGGAGTTTCTCCGCAAACGGTATAACAGAGTTAACCGCTGGGTTATTGCCGATATGATACGACGCAGCGCATACCGCTATCCGGACAAACCGGCGCTTATTTTTGGTGATAATATTTTAACCTATGCCCTGCTGGAAAGTGAATGCAATAAAGTGGCCAATGCGTTGATAGATCTGGGAATTAAAAAATACGATCGCGTAGCTATACTTGCCCATAACACAATACATCACGTGTTAACCTGGTTGGGTACCGCCAAAGCCGGTGGGATATACCTTGCTATAAATTATCTGTTGCGTGGGAAAGACATCAGCTTTTGTATCAATCATTCGGAAAGTAAAGTTTTTATAATTGAAGACGCCCTTTATGATACTGTGAAAGAAGTTTTGGATGATATGCCCGGGGTAAAAACATTCATCTGGTCGGATCAGGGCAGGGGTGACAGGGCACCAGAGAATTTTCTGGAATTCAATGATTGGTATAAAGATTACCCATCCGTCGAGCCAGATGTATACCTGCGTATTGAGGATCCGGTGCAGATGACTTATACCAGTGGTACGGAAACATTGCCCAAAGGTGTCATATTAACCAATCAGGCTTTGGTCTCAGAATACGTAGGAGCCATTATTGATGGGGAATATGTCTCTGACGATGTAAATATTAATGCCATGCCCATTTTTCATTGCGCCCAGAGGGATGTTTTTCTGAATCCAATTTTTATGGTGGGAGGAACCAATATTCTCCTTCCTCAACCAGTCCCGGCAGACATTATGGCTTCCATTGAGAAGTATAGAGCAACTATGTTCTTTGCCGCACCGACAGTATGGATTGCCCTGTTGCGTCACCCCGATTTCCACCGTTTTGATCTAACTTCCCTGAACAAAGGTTATTACGGTGCCTCTATTATGCCGGTTGAGGTATTGAAGGAACTGCAAAAGCGTCTTCCCAGCTGCCGGCGCTTCTATAACTACTACGGCCAGACGGAACTAAGCCCCTATCATACCATTTTAAAGCCGGCCTTTCAGTTCACCAAGCCGGGTTCCGCCGGTCAGGGCGGATTGAATATGGAAACCCGTATTGAAGACGAAAATCACAATCCCATTTCCGCCCCAGGTGAGCCGGGAGAGATTTGTGGCCGGGGTCCCCATGTCATGCTCATGTACTTTAAAGAGCCGGAAAAAACCGAAGATGCCCTGGCCCATGACTGGTTCCACAGTGGAGACATCGGTGTTCTGGATGAGGATGACTTTGTCACAGTGGTCGATCGGAAGAAGGACATGGTTAAAACAGGGGGAGAGAATGTATCCAGCCGGGAAGTGGAAGAGGTTGTTTACCGGCACCCGGCTGTTTCGGAAGTGGCGGTAATAGGCTTACCCCATGAGAAGTGGGTGGAAGCTGTAACGGCCGTTGTGGTGTTGAAATCCGGGCATAAGGCGACGGAGGAGGAAATTATCACCCTGTGCCGGGAGCATCTGGCGCCTTTTAAAGTGCCCAAAAGAATTGTTTTTACCGAAAAGCTGCCCAAAACACCCAGCGGTAAGATTTTAAAAAGGGATTTGCGGAATTTATTTAGTAACATTTACAACTATTGATCACAATATAGCGATTAGTTCCAATATTCAGGAGAAAAGGCTGGCCAGCCTGCCGGTGGGCCAGTTAAACGGGTTCTTCATGTTCAAATGGTTTGCAAGAATTACGGCAAAAAGACAAGTCCTTCTTAAGGGTGATTTGGAAAAACATCAAGTAGGGAGATGGTATTGTGAACATAAATACGGTTGCTGTTATCGGTGCCGGGACCATGGGGGCGGGGATCGCCCAGGTGGCTGCAGCGGCCGGTTATCAGGTGGTTTTATCGGACGTAAAAGAAGAATTTGTGCAGGGAGGTCTGTTCCGCATTGGCACCAGCCTGGAACGGCTGGCAGCTAAAGGAAAGCTGGGCGATCAGGATGTGCCGGCGGTCATGGGGAGGATAACCCCCGTTATAGGACTGTCCGGTGTGGAAAAGGCCGACCTGGTCTTTGAAGCCATCATCGAAAATATGGAGCAAAAGAAATCCCTCTACCGGGAACTGGATGGCATCTGCCCGTTGAAGACCATCTTTTGTTCCAACACCTCCGGCCTTTCCATTACGGAGATGGCTTCCGTTACCCGTCGGGCCGGCCGGTTCATCGGCACCCATTTCTTCAATCCCGTGCCGGTGATGGAGCTGGTGGAGATCATCCGCGGTGAGGAAACCACCGATGAGACCTATGCCATTGCCCGGGAAGTCTGCGAAAAGATGGGCAAAACCGTCATTACGGTTAAAGAGGCACCCCTGTTTGTGGTCAACCGTATTCTGGTGCCCATGATCAACGAGGCCATTTTTGTGTTACAGGAAGGCATCGCGACAGCTGAGGACATCGACAAGGGAATGAAACTGGGGGCCAACCATCCCATCGGCCCGCTGGCCCTGGCCGACCTGGTTGGCCTGGATGTGCTGCTCATGGTCATGGATACCCTTTACCAGGAAACCTGTGACTCCAAATATCGCCCGGCGCCCCTTTTAAGAAAGCTGGTGCGGGCCGGACACCTGGGGCGGAAAACGGGCAAGGGATTTTATCAATATTAAGGCAGGATTTATTTAAATACCAGAAAAAGAGGTGAATGCCTATGATGAGATACCCACTTCTCCTGCATACCATATTGGAACGTGCCCACCGGCTGTTTCCCGGAAAAGAGATAGTATCACGGGATTTTTCCGGTATGTTCCGTTATACCTATGGTGAGTTTTACGAGCGTGTCTGCCGCCTGGCCAATGTTTTGCAAAAGATGGGGATAAAACGGGGGGACAGGGTGGCTACTCTGGCCTGGAACAATCACCGGCACCTGGAATTGTATTTTGCCGTACCCTGTACGGGTGCGGTTTTACACATGGTCAATTTACGCCTGTTTCCCGAGCAAATAGCCTATGTTTTAAATCATGCGGAAGATAGGGTCATTTTTATCGATCAGGATCTTATACCCATTGTTGAAGGTATCCGGGGACAGATTAAAACATTGGAGCATTTTATTATCATGACTGACGCCGGTAATCTTCCGGAATCATCTTTAAAACCTTTGGATTCCTATGAATCGCTCTTGCGGCAATCTTCCCCGGTTTACGATTTTCCCACCGATCTGGATGAATGGTCTCCTGCGGCCATGTGCTATACCACTGCCACCACCGGTGATCCCAAGGGTGTTATGTACAGCCATCGTGCTTTGTACCTGCACAGCCTGATGTCCGGGATGGTCGATACCTTTGCCGTATCGGAGAAAGATGTAGTTATGCCTGTCGTTCCCATGTTCCACGTTAATGCCTGGGGGTTGCCATATACCTCCACACTGGTGGGAGCCAAGCAGGTCCTACCCGGAATGCGTCCGGACCCCCGCACTTTGTGCCAGTTGATTCAGGCAGAAAAAGTAACGGTAACGGCAGGGGTGCCGACCATTTGGATGGAGTGTTTTAAGTTGCTGGAAGATGGTTCCTATGATGTGAGCAGTTTAAACCGGATCATTTCCGGTGGTGCTGCCGTACCCCGGGTATTTATCGAAGCATATGAAAAGAAGCTGGGTATTCCGGTGATTAATGCTTACGGTATGACGGAAACCACACCCCTTGTTCTATTATCCCGTCCCAAAAGTTATATGAAAGACTGGCCGGAGGAACGGGTTTATGCCCGGAGGGCCAAACAAGGTTTGTATGTGCCCGGTTTGGAAATAAAGGTGGTGGATGAAAATGGTAATGAGGTTCCCTGGGACGGGCAAACCATGGGTGAACTGCATTTAAGAGGGCCGTGGATAACTGAGGAATATTACAGGGAACCGGTATTGACCGGGGAGGCCATGCGTAATGGCTGGTTTAAAACGCAGGATATAGTGACTATTGATGAAGAAGGTTATGTTTACATTTGCGACCGGTCCAGGGATTTGATTAAAAGTGGGGGGGAATGGATCTCATCGGTGGATCTGGAAAACAACATTATGGCCCACCCGGCGGTGGCCGAAGCGGCGGTTATTGCCATGCCCCATGCAAAATGGCAGGAAAGACCCCTGGCCTGTGTGGCGCTCAAGGAGGAGTTCCGGGGCAAGGTTACGGCTGAAGATATTCTGCAATTTTTACGGGGGCGGGTGGCTAAATGGTGGCTGCCGGACCGGGTAGAGTTTATTGACGAGGTGCCCAGGACCAGTGTGGGTAAGTTCAACAAGAAAGCCTTAAGGCATAAATTTTTCTCGGAATTGTTTAATTAATTGACGCAGGGTTGTTCAGGGGTTTATATCCGGGCATACGAAAACCAATTTCCCGGATCCGTTTCTATGGCTAATCTGCGAAGGGCCTGTGCCTATCCGGCGGGCCCTTACATTTTAAGTTCCGTACCTGGATGGAAACAATTTATACCTGCTCGGCATGGCCATAAAATATTTAAATTACATATATTAAAGGATTATATATACCCGGCGCGAATATAATAAACCGGGGAGAGCGGGGCTGGTGCCCCCCGCGGGCCGCAAACCCGTTGGCCTGCCTGCGATCCAGGCGGGGGTCCGGTTCGATTCCGACCTCTCCCCTCCAGTAAAATCAGGCCCCGCACCGATTGGCGGGGCTTTTTTACTTTGCAGCGAATTCTGCAGAAAGACCATTTTGGGAGCAATTTGGGAGCAAACAAGGCGCAAGACCACCAAACTGCACAAAAAGAAAGGGGCGGGTTTTAAGCCTGCCTCTGTTTTTGGTTTCTTCCTTTGAGAACAGCGAAAACTGGTGGAACTGCGCTTCTTCGACAGTTACCCTCCCTGGTAGGTGGCCCAGGAGTTGGGGATGAGCGAATCAAGTTTTTTCAGGTGCGAGAAAGAAATCCTCACCCTGCTGGCCCATAGGCTGGGGCTGTAAGCGCATCAACCGTAAATGATACCACCCCGGCGTAGTAAAAGCAAAAGGCCCGGCAATCACCGTGCCACAACTTCTTTACCTTACCCGGCCACCTGACGCGGCGGCAATTCGATATACTCTGCCACCGAAGACGGCAGCGGCAACGGCAGGCCATCCTCTTTCAGCCCCTTCAAATGCAGTTCTAATGCTTCGGTCAGCAGGCGCAAAGTTTCCTCCACGGTTTTCCCAGTGGCGACGCAACCCGGCACGTCAGGCAGGTAGGCCGAATAATTTTCCGGACCCTGTTCAACCACGGCAAGGTATTTCACGTTACTTATCCCCCTTCCCGATTTTTAGTTTTGCTTGCTTTAATATATTGCCCAGAGTTTTTGGATGTAACGTTTCACTTGGTTTACCTGCCACCGTTAAACCGGCCCGGTTTTGTCGGGTGCTTGAACTGACGGTGGCTGCCCTTCTGCTCAATTAAGTACCAACCATCTTCCTGGAGCAGCCGGAGAATATCCCTCACCTTCATCCCACTGCTTTCAACAACCTTCCTGGATTCAATTTTGGATTCTTATCCCTGATAATCCGCTATTTCCTGGCGCTGTTCGGTCATATGGTTACCCCGTCCCTGATAATTTCCTGGTGTATTGGCAGCAGGGACCATAGACCGGTTTCCCATGTTTTCCGATCCACCACCAAAATACTGATGTTTGTCCCCCTGGATAAGTTAACTTCAAAAATTAAATCGGATATGGCGTGTTTTTCGCTGTGGCTCATCGGTCGACTGGTAAGTACCAATAAGTCCAGGTCAGACTCTTCAGCAGCTTCCCCACGTGCTGCCGAACCGAAGACCATTAGTTCTTCAACCGGGAACCTGCTTTGCAAAAGCGCTTTGACCTCTTTGATTGCCTCCCGCTGATCCGGTAAAAGGTATAATTTCTGAGCCTTCAAGAGCATCATCACCTTAAACAAATTCTGGGATAATTGTAGCTTATTTTTTTCTTACGATCAATGCTTTGGGCCTGCCTGCGATCCAGGCGGGAGTCCGGTTCGATTCCGACCTCTCCCCTCCAGTGATTTAAGGCATTGCGTATAGGTGAACCTGCTGCATACCTTCCCAGGGATAGGTCCGGGGTCTTCATGCCGAAAGGTTAATTCCTGAAAAGGGGATGGGAAAAACAATGTGCCCGGCCGGTTGACCGCAATGCCGGGCATCGCATATTCTCATTCAGTGGTCAGTAGTTCGGCCACTCTTTTTTTGATCTCATCCCGCACTTCCCGGAATTTGGCCATAATTTCTTCTTCGGTGCCGGTGGTCCGGGCCGGGTCCTCCAGGGGCCAGTGGATGCGTTTGACCGCGGGCGGGGTGAGGGGACAACTTTCATGGGCATCCCCGCATAGGGTGACCACTACATCGGCCGAATGCAGGATTTCCGGGTCAATGGCCTTTGAGGTGCGGCCGGAGATATCCACACCGGCCTCGGCCATTACCTGCACCGCCCGGGGGTTTATCCCCACCGGATTGGTGCCGGCGCTGTATACATCCCATTTATCCCCCGCCATGGCCCGGGCGAAGCCTTCGGCCATCTGGCTGCGGCAGGAGTTGCCGGTGCACAGGAAAAGGACCTTTTTTCTGGGCAAACCGTTTCCCCCCGAACTTTTTTCTCGCTTAATATTATAAATTACTGATAAAGCACCGGGCAATATAATTTTTTCTCCCTAACTGAAAGGGTTTGGCCGGAACTTACCCGGGGAACCAGGAGAGTCTGCAGGACAAGCCCCGACATTTATTGAATTATTAATGGCCCGGCCATCGGGGGATTTGAAGCATATAAAGTAACTCCCCTAAAGGGGGCGGTTCCCCTTTGGGTATTTATGGAAAGAAGGGCCTGGTTATGGGGAAACGGTTTCAAAAACCAACAACTGTCAGGTATTGTGCACTTTTTCGAACCAGGTTGAAAGGATGACAATCGGGTGCTTGAAGGGGCATGGGTAAAATAGGGGGGGAGTAAAACCTTGTCTGTATACGGGAATAAGCCAAAACCGCCGGTGAAGTGGGCCGGCGGCAAGACCCAGCTTCTCCGGGCTTTTGATCCGCTTTTCCCCCGGGGCGGGTATGACCTTTATATCGAACCCTTTGTGGGCGGCGGGGCGGTGTTCTTTTACCTGCTGCCGCCCAGGTCGGTGCTCATCGACAGCAACCCGGAATTGATCAACTTTTACCAGGTGGTGCGGGACGACCTGGAACCCCTGCTGGCTGATCTGGGCAAACACGAAAATACGGCCGAGTATTACTACCACCTCCGGAGCCTGGATCCCGGGGGAATGGACCGGATCAGCCGGGCTTCGCGGTTTCTTTACCTGAACAAGACGGCCTATAACGGCCTGTGGCGGGTCAACAGCCGGGGAAGGCATAATGTCCCCTATGGACGTTATAAAAACCCGCGCATAGTGGATGCGGAAAACCTGCGTCTGGTCAGCCTGGCTTTGCGGCAGGCGGAAATAGTGGCGGGGGATTTCAGCCGCGCCCTGGATTTTGCCCGGCCGGGCGCCTTTGTCTACCTGGACCCGCCCTATCACCCGCTGTCGGCCACGGCCAACTTTACCAGTTACACGGCCGGTGCCTTTCATGATGAAGACCAGCGCCGTCTGGCCGGAGTGTTTCGCCGGCTGGACGCCCTGGGCTGTCAGGTCATGCTGAGCAATTCCGATACGCCCTTCATCCGCGAACTATATGCCGGCTATGACATACGGGTGGTCCAGGCCCGGCGGGCCATCAGCTGCCGGGTCCGGGGGCGGGGGCCGGTGACGGAAGTGGTGATCAGGAATTATAAACAGGATTTATAGCCTTTGGGGACGGTTTGAAGCCTCCGGGCTTGTCCCGGAGGATGTTCACGAATGCTTTACATGCTCCGGCACTGTGTATATCTTCAAGCGGGTAATTGTCCTTTCCGGGAAATATACGCGTATACCGCTATCCTATATCGTTCAGTCCCTTCTCTGCAGAAACACCCCCGCCAGCACGGCCGCTCCACCGGCCGCCTGCCAGGCCGTCAAACCTTCCCCCAGGATGATAAAACCGAGCACCGCCGTGGCCACCGGTTCAAAGGTGCTGATGATGGCCGCCCGGGAAGCGCCGATTTCCTTCACGCCCCGCAGAAGGGCGGCCAGGGCCAGCACGGTGCAGACAATGCCCAGCACCCCGATGGCCGCCAGGGCCTGGAGATTGAAAGCCAGGCTGAACTGCCCCCGGACCAGGGACAGGAGGCCCACGGTCAGGGCGACAATGGTGGTCAGATAGGCATTGTAAACCGTTGTTTGTATGCCGGAGAGCAAACGGGTGGTTCCCACCAGGAACACGGCATTGGTCAGGGCGGCGGACAGGGAGAGCAGCACCCCTTTCATATTCAATGCCCCGACCGGTTGTCCCAGAATGACGGCGCAGCCCAGGAAGGTCAGCAAAAGGGCCGCCCCCTTTGGCCATGTTAATGGCTCTTTTAAAAAGAAAAAGGCCAGCATGGTGACTACCGTGGGGTAAAAGTAAAGAAACAAAATGGCCATGGCCCCCGGTATATAACGAAAGGCCTCAAAAAGGGCCAGCACGGTCAGGGTTTGTGCCCCAACGGACAGGATGGACACTATAAACAGCTGCCGCCGGGAGAGCCTCCAGTCGTAACCGCCGGCCAGTACCAGCAGCCAGAAAACGGCCGCCGCCAGGACATAACGGAGAGTCAGAGTGGTCAGAACAGTGGCCCCGCCCTGGTAGGCTATTTTGGCCGCCACTGCCTCGGCACTGAGACAGATGGTGGAGAACAGAACCAGGACCATCCCCAGGCCCTGCCGTCCGGCCGGTTGCTTCCCCTGGTGCAATTTTCCCTTCCTCCATAAAGAACGATATTTTTCTCACAGATTTATAATTGGCTTTTTGGTGCTTCCCTTCCTCCTTTGCCGCTGCAGGTTAACGACAATTTCTTTCCAACAGTCAATACCAGACGGGAGGGAAGCTGCAGAGCTTGTTGAATAATCACATCTAACAACCTCCCGGTGGATAAAAATTAAAAAGGAAAGAAATTATGCTGCAACCTGTCAATTACCGGATTATTGAACAACTCCATAAGAAAAACTCTGTCGTCTACCGTGCCCGCCGCAAGGCAGACGACCGGCCCGTCGTTCTCAAAATACTGAACAGGCGATATCCGGCGCTTGAAGAAACCGCCGGCTTCAAACGGGAGTACGAAATTATCCGCGGCCTGCCCGCAGAAGGGGTTGTTGAAGCATATGCCTTTGAAAGGGACCAGGGTTATCTTGTTATGGTACTGGAAGATTTCGGAGGTGCGTCGCTGGACCGTTTCCGGCCGTTCGTGAAAATGGATTTGCATACCTTCCTGTCTCTTGCCGTCAAGGTGGCCGGGACACTGGATATGATTCACCGGCGGGGGATCATTCACAAAGATATCAACCCGTCCCACATCGTCTGGAATCCGGAAACCGGCCGGGTCAAAATTATCGACTTCGGCATTGCCACAGTTTTGCCCGGGGAAAACCCGGCAGTCTAGTCAACAGTTGACTTATTTACTATACAATATTATACTTACCTTATGAAACATGAACTGGAAAATTATCTACCGATGCGAAAAGCTTGTGAAATTCTGGGCGTCGTACCCATGACCCTGCGCCGGTGGGAAAAGGCAGGTAAAATCCAGGCCACCCGCACTCCTTCCGGCCAAAGGCGCTACGCCCGGAGCGAAATCCTGCGCCTTTTGGGAGAAAATCAGCCCAAAGGCGTTCGGGCCGCAATCTACGCCCGGGTATCTTCGGCGAAACAGGCCGGCGAAGGAAACCTGGAACGCCAAAAGCAGCGTTTAGAAAGATATGCCCGGGAAAAGGGTTACGAGATAAAAGCAGTCATTGCCGAACAGGGTTCAGGACTGAACGAAAAAAGAAAAGGTATCGACCGGATTTTTAAAATGGTCCGCGAAGGGAAAATCGACCTGGTGGTAGTCGAATTCAAAGACAGGCTGGCCCGGTTCGGCTGCAATTACATCGAAAAATACCTCAACGCTTTTGGTGTCCGGGTAGAAGTCGTCAATGGGGCAGAACCGAAATCCCTTCAGGAAGAGCTTGTCGCTGACATGTTAGCCATTCTTTCCAGTTTCAGCGCCAAGTTATACGGCCACCGGAGCAAGGAGTTCCGAAAAAAAGTAAGGGAGGCCATGAAAGACATTGAAGCCGCCGAAAAAGCCGAATAACATGTTCACCATAAAAGGCGTTTTGACCGTGGATGAGCGTATGGCGGCAGTCTTGACCGACTTTATGCGCATCTTTCAGGCTGCCAAGCGTACCGCCTACCAGGCCATCCGCCGGGGCGTCAAACGGGACGAAATCATTTCCTCCCTTCAAGAAAAATTCATCCGCAATGCCCGGTGGTGCCAGTGGGCCTGTGCCGAAGCGGAAGATACCATCCGCTCTCAGAAAGAACTCATCGACATGTACATTCACGACCTGGAGGCGAAAATCAAAAAAGCCGAAGAGAAGCTGGAACGGACGGAAAAGTTTATCCACCGCAAAGGAATTTTAAACAGGATCGAAGAACTGAAGGGCAAGCTTTCTTACTGGCAATCGCATAAAGAAAAAGGTACCGTTCCCCCCGCTGTCTTCGGCGGAAAGAAAAATTTCATTGCTTTGACGAAAGGCAAGCTTTCCAAAGAAGAGTGGCGGGAACTGCGGAGCAATTCCTTTACCAGCGTCGGCCAGGCCAACCAGAAGGGGTTAAAAGGACAGCCGGGCAACGCCAACACGGAAATCTTCTTCGACGGAGAAAATTTCTTACTGAATGTTTACCTGCCCCCGGAAGACGAAGATATAAAACTGGGGCGGGGCATTCCCCGCCGGAAGGAAGACTGGATCACGCTGCCGCTGTCCATACCTGCTTCTTACGTCAAGTACCTGGCTGAATATTTAGCCACCGGCCGGCCCTACACGGTGCAGGTCATCCGCAAAAAGAACCGGTTTTTCTGCCACATTTCCTTTGCTTTGGAAGACAATAAAGAGGTCGACCAGTCATCAAAAATGGGCGGGATAGACTTGAACCCGCAGGTTATTTCGGTAACCATTGTTCATCCCAACGGCAATTACCTGATTTCGCGCAATTTTCCCTGTCCGGACCTGCCCTACGTAAGCCATGAAAAAAGGTTACACATCATCGGCAACCTCTGCAGAGAAATTGCCGGGTGGTTAAAGAAACAGGGTGTCACCCAGGTTGCCCTGGAGGAGCTGTATTTCAATCAGGACCACGACACCAACCGTTTCTTCAACCGGATGAGCCACAACTTTTCGCACCGGGCGATGTTTGTCAATCTGGTCATCCGCTTAAGAAAAGAAGGAATTGCAGTTTTTACGGTAGACCCGAAGTTCACTTCCCTCATCGGGTTTACCAAGTATAAAGACACCTACGGCCTGGCCGTCCACCAGGCTGCCGCCCTGGTCATCGCCAGGCGGGCGCTGGGCTGCAAAGAAAAGCTGCCCAGGGGAGTCAAGAGGCTGCTGGCGCCTAAGGAAGGACAGCCGCACCTTTCCACCTGGGGCAAGCTTTTCGGCATGGTCAAGACTGCCCGCAAAAAAGCCAGGAAAAACGGCGACTATGAAAAGAGTTGGACAATCGAGAATTACCTGACTCACGCAAAGCTAAAAATTGCATAAACTTTCGAGCCTGCCCTTCTCGCCTCGCGCCCGGATTTCCTGGGAGGCCGGGCACCCGTGATAGAAAAGGACAGAATATGTGCATAGATAGAGCAGTGTTCGCGGTTTAGTAACCGTTCAAGGGGAGAGCGGGAGCGGCAGGTAGGCGGGGTAACTCCCCCCTCCGGTATGTGCCCAAGGGGCAGCTCCCTGCGCAAGCAGGAAGTTTGTCCTGCGGGACGGAAAAACGCTGGAGTGCCGCCTTAAAGCCATAAACCTGCCAGGCGCGTATCTGCTCTGCGGATACGCGGGGCTTCCCCTCCGGGGGTTTAAGGTCGGGCCAGACGGTGACGGAGGTAGCCGTCGGCAGTAATACTGTCTGTACGATGAGTACCCTGGTACGAAGTTATATGTTAGTTAACTGATATATAACTTTGTATAGGGAAAGTTGACCTCCTTTGACTGCCAAACCAGATCCAACAACTGCTCGCTTTTGAAAATCCGGTTGGGGTTTTTTGCCAGTAAGGCCAGTATTTCAAACTCTTTCTCTTTGCGGGCAAGGGTGACCGGGACGTCATCACTCCAATGTTCTATTACTATGACACCGCTACGGACAAAGACGGAGATGTTCCGGGCGAACCCTTCACAGTGCAGGATCCTTCGAAATTGGAACTCGAGGCGGAGTATCTGCCCCCGGGCGAGTACCTGTATGGGTTCTATATTGAAGATATCGCGCAAAATGAAACTTGTTCCGAGTTTGTGGACATCTCACTTTCCGCCGGTGACGATACAACACCGCCGACGGTAGCCAGCACGACCCCGGCAAATGGGGCGACCGGAGTACCGGTGGGGCAAACCATTACGGTGAACTTCAGCGAAACGGTGCAACAGGGGAGCAATTTCAGCGGCATTACCCTGAAGGATGGCGGCAACACCGTAGTCAATGCTGTGTACAGTTTAAGCGGCAGCATCCTGACCATCGACCCGGTCGCCAACCTGAACAACAGCGTGTCGTACACGGTCTACCTGCCGGCGGGAGCGGTCAAAGACCGGGCCGGCAACCCTTTGACGACAGGCTACAGCTTCAGCTTTACCGCAGCGGCGGCAGCCACTGGAGGTGGCGGTGGCAGCGGAGGCGGCACTCCGGCGCCACCTGCTGATCAGGTTGAACAAGTAATTTAAGAAATGGTGCGGGGATAAATTAAATCCCCGCACTATTTGTGGTTGCGCCCGGCATGGGCGCTGACCCGGTGGTGCAAGTCCGTTTCAGGTATAGGGGGGTGATGGGTTGTATATGAAAAGATGTCCCTTCTGTGGCGGTTTTTCCTACTCGGCTTCCCTCCGTGAAATGTGGATTTGCCCTTATTGCAACGAAAACCTGTCCTTTGTCCAGGCACAGCAGGCTACGGCCAATCCCATTCCTGACGATTATCCGGAAATCCCCGGTTGTGAGTGCGTTGATGAGAACCCGGGTGACCGTCAGGGCCGGGCGTCATTTAATTTTACCGGAATAGGCTTTTCTAAATGAACGGCCCTTAAGGTTACCCGGCAGCGGTAGGCCAGCACCTGCACCCCTTTTGCTGCAGCCTGGGCCAGGGCGGTAGCAAAAGCGGGGTCCTGCCGCCGGTGGGGGGCGAAGCAAGTGGCATCTTCCCGCTGGACAATAAAGAGCACGGCTGTCTCCATTCCGTCTTTGCGTAACGCGGCCAGTTCCTCCAGGTGCTTTGTCCCCCTTAGGGAAGGGGCATCGGGGAAGAGGGCCACTTTATTTTCCACCAGGGTGACTGATTTTACTTCCAGCAGGCACCGGCCGGCCGGGCCACTTAACATGAAGTCGAAACGGCTGTGGCCCAGGGAATATTCGGGGCGAATCCGGTCATACTGAACAAAGGGCCGGATGGCGCCGGCCTGCAGAGCCCGGGCCACCAGCCTGTTGGGCAGGGTGGCGTCCACGGAAACCAGAATGGGCCTGTGTTCCACCAGGAGCAGGCGGCACGTGGTTTTGTGTCCTTCGTTTTTATGGCGTTTCACCCAGACCCGGGCGCCGGGCACCAGCAGCTCGGCCATGCGGCCGGAACTGGGCACGTGGGCTATTTCCCGCTTGCCCTGCAACGAAATTTCGGCCGCAAAACGGTTCAGCCGGCGTAAGAAAAATGCTTCTTCTGATTTTTCCGGCAGGGGCAGGCAAACGATCATTTAAAAATAAACCTCGCCTGGCAAACAACCTGTTTCATATTTAATTAATTCTCCATAAGGACAGTGTTCCTTTTTGACAGGACCCAAAAATATTTGCCAGGTCAGGAAGGCAATGCTGGAGCCGGGTCGAAAGTTAAGAAAAAGATTAATTTGTTATACTGGTTACCGAAATGGGGCCACTGGTGTGGCCGTATTGATGGGCGGCGGGCCGGCGGCGGCCTGTGCCACGGAAGCCATGCAGGCGCTGGATGCCCCGACCGGGAAAGAGTAATTTATTCGGCAGTGCCGTTCGGGAGCGAGTCATTCCGAACCCCCTTTTGCCGGGGGTTTTTTATTGTCTGGATTATCCAATTACTCTTTTTTGCCGGCCGGAATTTCCATATGGACACCCTTTTCGGGAAAACGACCATGGTTATTACCCTGTTGACAAATATCGACATAATTACCTGTTTTAATAATAATAGGCCAGTTGTATAATTATTTTTAGCAATGGAAGCCATTCGGGGGGGTGATGGTAGCCGGGAAAAAGCTGGTGTGTGTTTGGGAGTGTTGCTGCCGGATGGTCACTGGAATGGTGGAATGGCTTGTGGTTTTCTGGTGGGCCAATATACCCTTATTTGTGCCAAATGGATCGAAGGGGGGAAAAACATGTCTTCCACGCAGCGGTCTTCCCTGTTGAATAGTGAAGACTGGTGGGCTGTCTGGCTGGGTCTGTTTATTTTTGTTCTGGGTCTGGGCAAGCTGGCCGGGATGGACCTGCTGGGCTGGGTGGTCAAAACCAACGTCTGGACTGATCTTTCCAAAGCCCTGTCTCCGGTATCTGATGCCTATAAGGGCATGCCGGGGATTCTCTCCCTGCTGTTGACCTACGTCTTTATGCTGGCTGTAACCACCATTGGTGCCGCCACCATGGGCTGGAATCTGAAAAAATTTGTGGCCGGTTTCACCATCATTTTCTGGATAACCTATGCCTGCTGGATCTGTGGCAATTATGCCTATATCGCCGCCACTCCCGATGTGCTGGCCAGGTTTAAAATTCCCTGGTCCTTAAGTCTTACCGGTGAGGCCGGATTTGTCGTAGCCCTGCTGGTTGGTCTTATACTGGCCAATCTTTTCCCCGCTGTCAGCCGTTTTCTGCAGGAGGCGGCCAGGCCGGAGTGGTTTATCAAGACGGCCATAGTGATTCTGGGCGCCACCATCGGCATCAAGGCTTCTGAATCCATCGGCCTGGCCAGCACGGTGCTTTTCCGGGGCTTCTGCGCCATTGTGGAGGCCTACCTTCTTTACTGGCCCATTGTTTACTTCATCTCCCGCAAGTATTTCCGGTTTACGCCGGAGTGGGCCGCGCCCCTGGCCTCCGGCATATCCATTTGCGGCGTTTCGGCGGCCATTGCCACCGGGGCGGCCATCCGTTCCCGGCCGGTGGTGCCGATCATCGTCTCTTCCCTGGTCATCGTCTTTGCCGTGGTGGAGCTGGTGCTCCTGCCCTGGCTGGCCCAGGGGTTCCTGTTTAACGAGCCCATGGTGGCCGGTGCCTGGATGGGCCTGGCGGTGAAAACCGACGGAGCGGCGGCGGCCAGCGGGGCCATCACCGACGCCCTGGTCCGGGCCAAAGCCATGTCCGTCCTGGGCATTGCCTACGAAAAGGACTGGATTCTCATGGCTGCGGTGACCACCAAGGTTTTCATCGACATCTTTATTGGCATCTGGGCCTTTGTGCTGGCTGTGGTCTGGTGTTACGCCATTGAATGCAAGCCCGGGGAAAAGGTTTCCCCCATGGAAGTATGGTACCGCTTCCCCAAGTTTGTCATTGGTTATGTGTTGACCTTTGTCATCCTCCTGGCTATCGGCCTCTCTTCTCCGGATCTGATGAAAGCGGCCAAGGCCGGCATCGGCCAGGCCGACAGCCTGCGGGGCATCTTCTTTGCCCTGACCTTCTTCTCCATCGGCCTGATTTCCGACTTCCGCAAGCTTCGGGAAGAGGGGATGGGCAAGCTGGCCCTGGTTTATTTGCTATGCCTGTTCGGGTTCATTATCTGGGTGGGGCTGTTCATCTCCTGGATTTTCTTCCACGGTATCCATCCGCCTGTGATCAAAGGCTGACATGTGAACAAAGCCGGTAAAGGTAAAGGACGGAAAGACTGGCAAACGTTTTCAAGGGGGGATTTAAATGCCGGAACCCGCATTACAAAAGCCGCTTCCCGAAGAAGAGCAGTATGTGGAGCTCATGCCGGCGGAGAAAAAGCTTATCGGCTGGAGCCTGGGTTTGGGGATAGTCCTTCTGGTTGTACTGATTCTGGCCAGTGGAAGTCTTTCCTGATATAAAAGATCTATTAAAGCGACCTGCGCCGGCGGGACCTGCCGCCATCAGGGCGGCAGGTCTTTTATATTTATATTTCAACCCGCAGTAAGTTAACGTACCTGGTATGAACTTATTCAGGGTACAGAGTAAGTCTTCATAAAAAGATAAAAACAGTTGAATATTAATATATTAACCAAAAAATTGCCTGCTGTTTGACATTGCCAGGCAGGAATTTCGGGAGTATCATTAAACTTATGACACTGACGGTGGCGGGCTGGAAAACGGCTGGCCACCGGAATTCTCAGGATTCAAATGTAATTTTCCTGTGGCCATTTCACGCAGGATATACCCTGGAGGTGAAGGTAGTTTGTCCTTGTCCAAAACGGAAGTTAACCCAAAGGTAATACCGGCGGAACCGGTGGAAAAACGGAAGCGACCGGCAATGAGCAGGCTATTGCTGTTGTCCTGGGGACACCTGGTCACCGATATGGCCCAGGGAGCCCTGCCCGCCCTTTTGCCGGTATTAAAGCAGGCCTTTGTCCTGTCCTACGCCCAGACCAGCCTGCTGGTACTGGTATCCAACGTGGCTTCTTCTGTCATCCAGCCCCTTTTCGGCTACGTGGCCGACCGGCGCCCGGCCCGCTGGTTGATGCCCGCCGGTTGTCTGGTGGCCGGAATAGGCCTGGCCCTCACCGGCCGATTGCCCTGGTTTGCCCTGCTCCTGGCGGCCGTGGCCATATCCAGCCTGGGGGTGGCCGCCTACCACCCGGAGGGTTCCCGGGAGGCCAACCTGGCCAGCGGCACACGCAAGGGCAGCGGCATGGCCGTGTTTTCCGTGGGGGGGAACCTGGGTTTCGGCCTGGGGTCGCTGTTTATGGCCTGGCTGCTGACCATGGGCGGGCCGCAGGCCACGGTTTATTTTCTTTTGCCCGGCTTGCTCACGGCAGGTCTCCTGACCTTTTACTGGTCCCGGGTTGGTTCGGGGAAAGGGGCGTTGAGGGGTATACCGGCCGGCTCCCCGGTTTCCGCCCCGGGGGAAGCCGCCGGAAAGGCCGGCCGGGTTTCCGGGATCCCGGTTGGCCCGCCGGTTTCCACTACCGGTTCCGGTGTTTCGCCTGTTGGTCGGAAACAAGCCGGAGCGGGAACAACGGGGCGGAAGGAGGCGGGGCCGGACGGTGGCCGGGCCTTTGACCCGCAGGCATACGCTGCCGCTCCGGCCGTTCCGAAAGGCAGGCGGGGTATCCTGGCCGCCTTCTCTTTGCTGCTGGTTTATATTATCTTCCGTTCCTGGCTGCACGCGGGGTTATCCACCTATATACCGCTGTATTATACCGATTACCTGCATGGCGATCCCCATGTGGCCGGCTACTTTGTTTCCGTCTTCCTGCTGGCCGGGGCCCTGGGCACCCTCCTGGGCGGGCCTTTGACCGATGTTCTGGGCGCGCCCCGGGTGATGGCCGGTTCCATGGCCCTGCTCATTCCGCTGATTTACCTCTTTCAGCGTGCCGGCGGCGGTTTTGCCTCCCTGGCGTTGCTGGCCCTGATCGGTATGTCACTGATCAGCACCTTTTCCACCACCATCGTTCTGGGCCAGCAGCTCATGCCTCATAACAAGGGGCTGGCCAGCGGCTTCACCATTGGTTTTGGCGTGGGCATGGGCGGCGTAGGGGTAACCCTGCTGGGGGTGCTGGCCGACCACCTGGGTGTGCCGGCGGTATTCACGGTATTGAACCTGCTGGCCATAGGGGGGCTTTTGCTGGCCCTTTTCCTCGCCTGCCGTTTCCCCCGGGCGGCTGAAATCAGGGAGTAGTTTTAAGCAAAGCAGGGTCACCACCCGGCATTTTCCATCCGGAGCACCACCGGGACATCTCACCTTCCGCCGCGCACCGGGAATATATTATCGGGAAGGGAGGCGAGAGTCTTGTTGCCGGTATCCATCAACATTTTTTTCCTTAAGATAAACGTAATACAAACCGGTGCCGCCATTGGGGTGGGACAGAACTTTTTTCCCGATTGGACGGCCATCAGTAAATCGAATTCAGGGATCGGCTCCCAGTATGGGGATGCCAGTGATGTGGATGGGAGCAACATTGTTTTCGATGACAGCGATTTAACCGATATGCCCGTCTGCCAGCAGCGGCGCCTGCCGGTGAACATGGGGGAGGTGAAGTAAATGCCGGTGATTTTCTTTCCGGTTCAGATCAACATGCTTGGTTTTAAAGTAAATACGATGGAACATAACTCTTCGATCAGCTTTGGCTCTTCCATAGTTACCGACCTGAGCGTGTTCACCAAGTCCAACACCAGTACGGGCGCCCAGAATGGCGATTTTCCCGCCAGTTTCTCCCTGGGGGCTTTGAATGATTCGGACATCTTTGATGCCACCCAGTCCAAAGGGAGCGTTATATAAAGACCGCGTTATTATGCATCACCCTCCATATGGGGTGCCGGTGCCCGTCCTGCCGGCGAACAGGACGTAGAGAACCGATGGTATTGCCGGGAACAAATCCGCCCGGCCATTTTTATTTATTTTTCAGGAAAACGGGTGTTGTATTATTATGCATTTAAATTTATAATTATAAAGCAATCGGGTATGTAGCAGACCATTGATACTACCGTAAAGAAAGGAGTACACCGGTGACCGTAAGCCCGCCCCGGCGGGTTTAATCAATGCACCGGGCCGATTATGGTTAAAGCGAGTGTCATTGGCGCCACCGGCTATGCCGGGGCCGAACTGGTCAGGTTGTTGAGCTCCCACCCGGCAGTGCAGCTGGTGGGCCTGACCACCCAGAGTTATGCCGGCCAGGCCTTCTGGGAGGTTTATCCCCACCTTTACGGTTATGTGGATATAATCTGCCGGGAGCAGGATCTGCCGGCTTTGCTGGCGGAAAGCGACGTTGTTTTCACCGCCCTGCCCCACGGCCACGCCATGGCCGTGGCCCGGGAGGTGCTGCAGGCCGGCAGGGCACTGGTGGACCTGGGGGCCGACTTCCGCCTGCATGAGGTGCAGGTTTACCAGGACTGGTACCGGCTGGAGCATACGGCCCCGGAGCTGTTGCCCCGGGCGGTGTACGGCCTGCCGGAAATCCACCGGGAGAAAATCCGTTCCGCCCGCCTGGTGGCCAATCCGGGCTGTTATCCCACCTCGGCCATACTGGCCCTGGCCCCGCTCCTGAAAAGGGGCCTGGTAGATACGGATACCATAGTGATAGATTCTAAATCCGGTGTCTCCGGCGCCGGGCGGGGCCTGTCCCTGACCACCCATTACTGTGAAGTCAACGAAAGCATCAAGGCCTACGGGGTGGCCTCCCACCGCCATACCCCGGAGATGGAGCAGGAGCTGAGCGGCCTGGCCGGGAAAAGGGTGGTCATTTCCTTTACCCCCCACCTGACGCCCATGAACCGGGGTATTTTGAGCACCATTTATGCCCGGCTGCTCATGTCTTTGGGCCAGGAGGAAATTTTGAGCCTGTACCGGGAATTCTACCGGGAGGCGAAATTTGTCCGGGTGTTGCCTGCCGGGATGCTGCCGGCCACCAAAATGGTGGTGGGTTCCAACCACTGTGACATCGGCCTGGTGGTTGATTCCCGCACCGGCCGGGTGGTGGTGGTGTCGGCCATTGACAACCTGATCAAGGGTGCTGCCGGACAGGCGGTGCAGAATATGAATATAATGTTCGGCCTGCCGGAGGATACGGGGCTGGCCGGTCCGGGTATGTACCCGTAATGTGACCGCAAGCACAACCGGCTTTGACGGTCGATCCTCCGGCGACCGGTAGCCGAAGTCCAACGACTGAAAAGGGGGTTTTATTTTGACCGGGCAATGGGAAGAAATTACCGGCGGTGTAACTGCGCCAGAGGGGTTCCTGGCCGCGGGGGTGGCCGCCGGCGTTAAATACAAGGGAAGGCGGGACCTGGCTTTAATTGTTTCCGAGGTTCCGGCCAGCGCGGCCGGGGTGTTTACCACCAACCTGGTAAAGGGCGCCCCGGTGCTGGTGACCATGGAGCGTATCTCCCGGGGGCGTGCCCGGGCCATAGTGGTGAACAGCGGCAATGCCAATACCTGCAACGGGGAACAGGGTATCGTGGATGCCAGGGCCATGGCCATTGAGACGGCCCGGGTATTGAATATTCCCGAAGAGGATGTCCTGGTGGCCTCCACCGGGGTGATCGGATTGCCCCTGCCCATGGACCGCATCCTGCCGGGCATTGCGGCCGCTGCCCGGGAACTGGGACCGGACGGGGGGGCGGCGGCCGCCGAGGCCATCATGACCACCGACACCGAGCCCAAGGAGGCGGCGGTGTCCCTCATCTTAAGCGGCCGCCGGGTGACCATAGGTGGTTGTGCCAAGGGTTCCGGGATGGTCCATCCCAGCATGGCCACCATGCTCTGCTTTATCACCACCGATGCCGCCGTTCCGGCGTCCTGCCTGCAGGAAATGCTGCGCTACGCGGTTGACCGTTCTTTCAACATGATCAGTGTGGACGGGGATACCAGCACCAACGATATGGTCCTGGCCCTGGCCAATGGCCGGGCCGGTAACCCGGAAATCACCGCTGCCGGTCATGACTATTACCTTTTTCGGGACGCCCTGACTGCCGTATGCACCCGGCTGGCCCGGGCGGTGGCCGGGGACGGGGAGGGGGCCACCAAACTGCTGGAAGTGAAGGTGATCAACGCCCCCACGGAAAAGGACGCCCGCCTGGCCGCCCGGGCGGTGGTTTCTTCGGACCTGGTCAAGACGGCCATTTACGGCCGGGATGCCAACTGGGGGCGCATCATCTGCGCCGCCGGTTACTCCGGAGCCCAATTCGACCCGGACCGGGTGGATATTTTCCTGGGAGACGTCCCGGTGGCCAAAAACGGTGCGGCCCTGCCCTTTGACGAGGAGGCGGCCGGGCAGGTGCTGGCGGGAGATGAGGTGAAGGTGCTGATCGATCTGCATGCCGGGGGGCATGAAGCCACGGCCTGGGGCTGCGACCTGACCGAGGAATATATCAACATCAACGCCCACTACCGGACATAATGGGGGTGTCTTGTTGCTCAGCGCGCAGGAGAAGGCGGGCATCCTGGTGGAGGCCCTGCCCTACATAAAAAAGTTTTACGGCAAGACGGTGGTCATCAAATACGGCGGTCACGCCATGGTGGACTGCGAGTTGAAAAAAGCGGTATTGACCGACGTGGTCCTGATGAAATATGTGGGCATCCATCCGGTTATCGTCCACGGCGGGGGACCGGAAATTACGGCCATGCTCAAAAAGCTGGGCATTGAATCGCGCTTTGTGGGCGGCCTGCGGGTTACCGATGAGGCGACCATGGAGATTGTGGAAATGGTCCTGGCCGGCAAGCTCAATAAAGAAATCGTGGCCATGATCAACCGCTTCGGCGGCAAGGCCGTGGGCCTCTCGGGCAAGGATGCCTGCCTTTTGCAGGCGGTTAAAAAGCCGGGCAAGGTTTACCAGCCCGACGGGACGGTGGAAATGGTGGATATCGGCTATGTGGGCCAGGTGAAAAAGGTGAACCCGGCCATTGTGGACACCCTGATCCGGGAGGGTTATATCCCGGTGGTTTCCCCGGTGGCCGTGGGCGCCGAGGGGGAAAGCTACAACGTCAACGCCGACACCGCCGCTGCGGAACTGGCCGTGGCCCTGAATGCCGACAAATTGATCATCCTGACCGATGTGGAGGGTGTCCTGGAGGACAGGAATAACAGGGATTCCCTCCTGTCGGTTATCCGGGCGGATGATGTTCCCGATTTAATTGCCCGGGGAATTATTGAGGGCGGGATGATTCCCAAGGTGGAGTGCTGTACCGCCGCCCTTTACGGCGGCGTGAACACCACCCACATTCTGGACGGGCGGGTGCCCCACTCCATTTTGCTGGAAGTGTTTACGGATAAGGGCATCGGGACCATGGTGGTGCGGTAAATGACGGGTCACGGAACCTGATAGGGATATCTGGATGAAGGGAGTACAAAAATGACCGGTGCAGAGATAATCCAGTTAACCGATCAATATGTAATGCACACGTACGGGCGCCTGCCCCTGGCCCTGGTGCGGGGAGAGGGCGCCCGGGTGTGGGATGCGGACGGGAAGGAATACCTGGACTTTGTGGCCGGCCTGGCCGTCTGCTCCCTGGGTCACTGCCACCCGGCGGTGGTGGAGGCCATAGCCGCCCAGGCCCGCACATTGATCCATGTTTCCAACCTCTATTACATTGAGCCCCAGGCCCGGCTGGCCAGGCTGCTGGTGGAGAATTCCTGCGGCGACCGGGTGTTTTTCTGCAACAGCGGCGCCGAGGCCAACGAGGCGGCCATCAAACTGGCCCGCAAGTACGGCAAGCTCCACGGCGGTCCGGAGAAATATGAGATTATCACCGCCCTGCAGTCCTTCCACGGCCGTACCCTGGCGGCCATCACCGCCACGGCCCAGCCCAAATACCAGCAGGGCTTCGAGCCCCTGCCGGCGGGCTTTAAATATGTACCCTTCAACGATGTGGAAGCCCTTTCCCGGGCCGTGGATTCCCGCACCTGTGCCGTGCTTCTGGAGCCGGTGCAGGGTGAAGGCGGGGTGCATGTGGCCACGCAGGCATTTTTAAAAACGGCCCGGGATCTCTGCCACCGCCACGGCGCGCTGCTAATTTTCGACGAGGTGCAGTGCGGCCTGGGGCGCACGGGCAAATTCCTGGCCTACCAGCATTACGGCGTGGAGCCCGACATTTTCACCCTGGCCAAGGCCCTGGGCGGCGGCTTTCCCATTGGGGCCATGGTGGCCAGGGAAGAGGTGGCGGCAGCTTTTAAACCCGGGGATCACGCCTCCACCTTCGGCGGCAACCCCCTGGCCTGTGCTGCCGGCCTGGCGGCCATGGAGTACCTGCTGGGTGAGGGCGTGGTGGAAAACGCCGCCCGGGTGGGGGCTTACTTCCAGGAGCGCCTTTCGGAACTGGCGCACCGGTTCCCCTTCATCCGGGAGGTGCGCGGCCGGGGCCTGATGCTGGGGGTGGAGCTGTCCGTGGCAGGCAAAGAAATTGTGGACCGCTGCCGGGAACGGGGTCTTTTAATCAACTGTGTGGACGGCCACATCCTGCGCTTCCTGCCCCCCCTGATCATCACCCCGGCCGATGTGGATGCAGCCATCGCCATCCTGTCCGGCGTCATGGGTGAGATAAAATGTTAGGGACAACGCCGTGTCTTAAGCGCGTTGACCGCAATTATTACCCCCATTTTCAGGTAACCGGGCTTTTTACCAGGCCAGGCAGGAATGATGCATGTTTTTCTTGAATTTAACGCAAGGTAAGTTAGCGTAAAAATAAGGGGCTGATGGGAGTGAGAGAACATTTTAAAGGCCGGGATCTCCTTTCCCTGCATGACTTCACGCCGGAAGAAATAAACACCATCCTGGACCTGGCCGCCGGGTTAAAGGACGGGCAAAAAAAGGGTAAACCCTGCTCCTGCCTGGCCGGCAAGACCCTGGGCATGATCTTTCAAAAGTCATCCACCCGCACCCGGGTTTCCTTTGAGGTGGGCATGTACCAGCTGGGGGGCTATGCCCTTTACCTCAATGCTGCCGACCTGCAGCTGGGCCGGGGGGAAACCATTGCCGACACCGCCCGGGTGCTCTCCCGCTACCTGGACGGCATCATGATCCGTACCTACGCCCAGTCCGATGTGGAGGAGCTGGCCCGTTACGCCGATATTCCGGTGATCAACGGGCTGACCGACCTGGAGCATCCCTGCCAGATTCTGGCAGACCTGTTGACCATCCGGGAGCACAAGGGCGGGCTGGCCGGACTGAAGCTGGCCTATGTGGGGGACGGCAACAATGTGTGCCACTCCCTGCTCTTTGGCTGCGCCAAAACGGGGATGCATATGAGTGTGGCCTCGCCCCCGGGTTACCAACCCCGGGCAGAGATTGTGGAAAAGGCCAAAACCGATGCTGCGGCCACCGGAAGCCGCATTGAAATTGCTACCGATCCGGTTGAAGCAGTCCGGGATGCCGATGTGGTGGTGACCGATGTCTGGGCCAGTATGGGCCAGGAGCGGGAGCAGGACGTGCGCCGGAAAATTTTTGCCCCCTACCAGGTAAACGAAGAGCTGGTACGCCATGCCAGGCCGGACTTTATCTTTTTACACTGCCTGCCCGCCCACCGGGGCGAAGAAGTGAGCGCACAGATCATCGACGGTCCCCACTCGGTGGTCTGGGACGAGGCCGAAAACCGGCTGCACGCCCAGAAGGCCGTGCTGGCCCTGGTGATGGGTTGATTGATCATGGAATGGTCGGTGATACCGGTGGACCGGAGGAAGAAATCCCTGCGCAAACAATCCCGCCCGTCCCCCGGATGGCGGGTGCCCATCCTGCTGGCCCTCCTGGGCGGTGGGGGCATTGTGGTGCTGGCTGTGATAAGCCGGGACTTTTCCCGCCTGCCCGTGCAGCTGGGCGCCTGGTTTACCGGCATATTCACAGGCTGGGCCATTGTCCTGTGGCTGTGGAGGCGAAGGGGATAAGTGGGGGCATAACGGGCAGAGAACATGATATTACAACATGATATTAGATGGAGTTACCCATGGGAACATTCGTTCCCAACATAAGGCATGAAAATCTATTTTCGAGGGAGGGATTGCTGAAAATGAAAAAAGTAGTGCTGGCCTACTCCGGCGGGCTGGATACGTCCATCATCATTCCCTGGCTGAAGGAAAACTATGGTTATGAAGTGATTGCCATGGTGGCCGACCTGGGGCAGGGAGAGGAACTGGCCCCCCTGGAGGAAAAGGCCGTCAAAAGCGGGGCCAGCAAAATTTACATCGAGGATGTGAAAAGGGAATTTGTGGAGAATTACATCTTCCCCACCTTAAGGGCCGGCGCCATTTATGAGGGCAAGTATCTTCTGGGCACTTCCATGGCCCGCCCCCTGATTGCCAAAAAGCTGGTGGAGGTGGCGGAAAAGGAAGGGGCGATCGCTGTGGCCCACGGGGCCACGGGCAAGGGTAACGACCAGGTGCGCTTTGAACTGTGCGTAAAGGCGCTGAATCCGGACCTGAAAATCATCGCCCCCTGGCGGGAATGGGACATCCGTTCCCGGGAAGATGCCATTGATTACGCCCGGGCCCGGGGGATTCCCGTTCCCGTAACCAAAGAGCGGCCCTACAGCATGGACCGCAACATATGGCATTTAAGCCATGAAGGAGGGGATCTGGAGGATCCGTCCAGAGAACCTCCGGATGATGTGCTTTTGCTGACCACCCCCCCGGAAAAGGCTCCGGATGAGCCGGCTTACGTGGAAATATATTTTGAAAAGGGGAGGCCCCGCAGAATAAACGGCGAAGAGCCGGATCCCGTTTCCCTGGTGGAAAAATTAAACGCCCTGGGGGGCGCCAACGGCATCGGTATTGTGGATATGGTGGAAAACCGCCTGGTGGGGATGAAATCCCGGGGTGTATATGAAACCCCCGGCGGCACCATCCTGTACCTGGCTCACCGGGAGCTGGAGCTGCTGACCCTGGACCGGAGCACCCTCCATTTCAAAGAAATGGTGGCTGCCCGCTATGCCGAGCTGGTCTACGACGGTGTATGGTTCTCCCCGCTGCGGGAGGCTCTGGATGCTTTCGTGGACGTGACCCAGCGCACGGTTACCGGTACGGTGCGCCTGAAACTGTACAAGGGTAACTGCACACCGGCCGGAGTTACTTCCCCCTATTCCCTTTACGATCCGGAGCTGGCCACCTTTGGCCGGGATGAGATCTATAACCAGGCCGATGCGGCCGGGTTCATCAACCTGTTTGGTTTGCCTTTAAAAGTGAGGGCGCTGATGGAGAAAAAGGCCGGCCTGCGCTGATCCCAACAACCGGATTGGGACAAAAGCTTCCCAAAACACAAAAAGTTACACCCGTCGTTCCGCTCCCGGACCTTTGGTTTCCCCCTTTGTGGTGGGAACAAAAGCTCCAAAAACACGAAAGCCATATACCCCCGGATCTGCCCCCGGACCCCTGACCTCGTTGGAACGAAAGGACGGAAAACACGCAAACACACACTGCCTTTACCGGTACCGCCTCCGGCGGTACCGGTCTTTCAGGGGGTCGTACCCCCGGAACTTTCGGGTACCGGTTACTGTTCCGGCAGATATGCATCTCTTGCGGCCCCCCTGCCCGTACCGGAGACGGGCCGTAAGAATCGCCCGGCCTCTTTTGAGGGTTAAATAAACCGGAAGCAGTCCTACCTTCCGGGGGAGGATCCCTTTGGCAAACCGGCAACGAACCTTTCCGGGACAAACCCGGTGCTTAAAGGGTTTTTATACAACGGTTACCCTTTTCCGGTAGCGCTCGGGGTAATTTCCGGGCCGGTGGGGAAAGTTGCGCAGGGAGCGGATCACTTCTTCCCGGTCTTCCGTGGAGTCCAGGAGATGGAACAGGGTTTTCTCCCCCACAAAAACACTGCCTCCATCCCGGAACTGGATGTAATACTTGCTGGTGCCCGGGATGGGAATGGCTTTTATCCCCGCCTCCTGGAAAAACTTGATGGTTTGTGCCAGGGTCATCGCCCTCACCTCCAACGGGGGTTATAACACTGATCATATACATTTGCCCTGAAAAGAAAACCTTAATCCGGCAAATGGTGCAAATTACCGTTCCAGTGGGGATTGTGAAAAGTTAGCCTTTTCACAAGACAGGAGAAACAATGTTTTCCCGCCATTCTGAAACAATTTTCACTAAACAGTGCTGTTCCCTGGAGGAATACTTCACCCCGCTGTCATAACCCTTCCCCCCTTGCCGGGGACGCCTGCATAATTCAAAAGTTAGCATGTATTCTGTAATTAATAATATCACATCAAATGGAAAAAACAAGAGGGTTTTGTGAAAAATAATACAAATTGCCACCGGCAGGCGGGCCTTTATTTAACCATAATTAGCCATTGATTTTAACTGAATCAACATAATTTGCAAAAGGGGTTTTCTGGTTGATGGAGAATTATTTAATGCCCGGTAGAATTGTAAAAAGGTTAACGAGGTGGACAAATGAGAATTAACGTTGTCGGCTTAACCCATCCGGTGACTACCGCTTCCCGTTATTTATCCGCAATGCCCCTTCCCCTGCAGGTGCTGGGGGCCAGCGACACCCATGTTTTTTGCAACGAGCAGGGAAGGCTCATTCTGTTTAACGATGGTCACCGGGAATGTGCCCGCTTCCTGAGCCAGTTCGCCATTTATTTAAATAGGGGAGTGACCTGGGCCGACCGTGGATTACGGAGCACCACCCACCATTTTGATCCCCTGCGGGGAAGGGGGGTGTGGGCCTGGGCCAATGCCATCCAGAAGTGCAGGCAGTATTTTGAGAGGGCTTTGCTGCTCTGGCAGCGGGGCCGGCGGGGTAAGGCCATGTTCATGCTGGGGGCCGCCGCGCACCTGGTACAGGATGCCTGCGTACCCCATCACGCCTGCTGCAAACTTTTCGACGGACACCTGGAGTATGAAAAATGGGCCAAAAAAAGGAAACATTATTACCGGGTGTGGTCCGGCGGGCTGTATAATTTGGGCGCTACGCCCGAGGAATGGGTGCGGGCCAACGCCCTGGTGGCCCGGGAGTATTACCACCTGGTCTGTGCTTCCTCCAATGAGGAAGGTTATCATCAGGCCACGGAAATTTTACTTCCCCGGGCGCAATGCTCCACGGCCGGATTCTTTCTTTATTTTTACCGTTATATCACAGGTGCGGCCAGTATATCCTGAAATTAATAACTGCTCATCAAAATTTTTAAGCAACGCCGCCTCCGGACATGGGGCGGCAAACTTTTTTGCTCGGTCGGACGGAAATAATATTCCTCCTGGAGAAAGATGGAAGCATGTTTCCTCCGGCCCGGGGTGATAATATAGAAAACGGACCGGAGGTGATCAGATGCGTCTTTCTCCAGGAGAACGCTCCATTCTGGCCTATTTTCCTTCCAGCAATGCGGCGCGGCGGGCGGTGGAGGAGTTAAAAGCGGCCGGGTATGAGATCGTTGGTCTGGACAGGGTATCGCGCTTCGGGGTGGAGGATGATGCGGAAGTCAACTACGCGGTAGCCGGTCGGGCGGAAACCATTACCGGATTGACCCTCTTTTCCGCCGGTATCGACAGCCTGGCCAATAGCGATTCCCGGGTGTTAAAGGCGGCCGATCCTTCGGTGAGCGGTTATGGCGCCCATGATTATGGTGTGGCGGGGGGAAGGGCTTTCCTGGTCACGGTGGTTACCGGTGGGGACAGGGTGCAGCCGGCCGTTGCAATTCTGGAGAAGCATGGGGGGCAGGTTTAACCGGGAATTGCCACAAGGATTTTTTCAATTGGACGGTTAATCGGGGGAAAAAAGGATTAAAAGGTAGTGACTTCGAAAATAAAGACCAGTATAATGGAAGTATACTCAAGCAAAAGAAGCAGTCCTATTTGTTCCAGTAATGCCGGCATTTTTTGCTGGCTATTTTTGTCCCACCATTCCCGGTTGAAGGGGGTAATAAACATGTTGCGCGGAGTTGCCGGAGCACCGGGGATTGCCATTGGCAGGGCCTTTGTCTTCCGTCCGGAACAGCTGGAATTTGAACGGAAATCCATATCGTCCCGGGATGTGGATCAGGAGCTGGTTAAGCTGCAACATGCGTTGCGCCAGGCCCACCAGGAACTTTCCAGCATTTATGCCCGGGCCTTGTCGGATCTGGGGCGGGACCGGGCCGGGACCTTTCACGCCCAGATCATGATTCTGGAGGATGCCACCTTTGAGTCCGAACTGATCAATGTCATCCGCTCGGGCGTCAATGTGGAAGGGGCGGTGGGTGAGGTCGTCACCAGTTATGTAAACATATTTGAGGACTCCCGGGACGAGTACCTGCGGGAGCGGGCGGCCGACTACCGGGATGTGGGCTGCCGCCTGTTACGCATCCTGCTGGGCCAGTCCTGGACGCCGGTTCCCCGCTTAAAGGAAGAAGCTATTGTGGTGGCCCGGGACCTGAGCGCTCCCGACAGCCTGCAGCTGGACCGTTCCCGCATCCTGGGCCTGGCCACGGAAAGTGGCGGGCGGACCAGTACGGCCTGCATTTTGGCCCGTTCCCTGGAAATACCGGCGGTGGTCGGTCTGGGCCGTTTCGTGCACAAGGTACAGTCCGGCGATCTGCTTATTGTTGACGGAAGCAAAGGTACGGTGATCATCAACCCCAACGAGGCCACCGTGGCCGAGTACCGGCACCGCCGGGAGACATACCTGGCCTGCCGCAAGGAGTTGCAGATGCTTTCCGATTTGCCGGCCGAAACCCGGGACGGTTACCGGGTGCAATTACTGGCCAATATCGATCATCCCGGTGAGGTGACCAGCGCCCTGGCCCAGGGGGCGGAGGGAGTGGGCCTGTTTCGCACCGAGCACCTCTTTTTGGGCCGGGACACCATGCCCAGTGAAGACGAACAGTTTGCCGTTTATGTCCAGGTGGTGCAGAAAACGGGCGGCCGCTGTGTGGTTATCCGTACCCTGGATTACGCCGGTCCCAGCAGCCCCTTTTTCCAGTCCATGCATTACGAGCCCAATCCCTTCCTGGGGTGCCGGGGGATAAGGCTTAATTTGAACTTTGAGGAGATCTTTAAAGTCCAGATCAAAGCTATTTTGCGGGCCGGCGCTTACGGCAAGGTCAAGGTGATGTTCCCCCTGATTTCCCGGGTGGAGGATTTGCGCCGGGCGAAGGACATGCTGCAGCAGGCACAGCTGGAACTGGAACAGGAAGGGAAAAAGTTTGACCCCCGGATGGAAGTGGGCCTGCTGGTGGAAGTGCCCTCGGCCGCCCTCACCGCCGAATTGTTTGCCCCGGAAATCGACTTTTACAACATCGGCACCAACGATCTGGTGCAGTACACCCTGGCGGTGGACCGGACCAGTGCCCGGGTAAATCCCCTGCACCAGGCGTTGCATCCGGCCGTGCTGCGCCTGGTGAAAAACGTCATTGACGCGGCCCGGAATAGCGGCAAGTGTGTGGCCATGTGCGGTGAAATGGCCGGAGAACCCCTGGCCACCCTGCTTCTGCTGGGTTTGGGGTTGCAGCAATTCAGCGCGGCGGCGGGGTCGTTGCCGGAAATTAAAAAGGTGATCCGGGCGGTAACCCTGAGGGAGGCCCGGGAGGTGGCCCACAGGGCCCTGCAGTTGTCGGCTCCCGAAGAGGTGCGCCGTTACCTGGAGCAGGAGATGAAAAGCCGGCGCTTGTATTTTTAGCGTATTTTGGTTACAATGGTGGAAGATCAGTTTATGAAACGGGGGTCCTTTTTTGAAACGGGTGGTCAGCGTCAGCCTGGGTTCTTCCCGCCGGGATCACCGGGTGGAAGTAGATCTTCTGGGAGAGCATTTTGAGATCAGCCGGCGGGGTACCGATGGTGATTTTCAACGGGCCATTGAGCTGCTCAGGGAACTGGATGGAAAGGTGGACGCCATCGGGCTGGGAGGGATCGATGTTTATCTTTATGCGGGAAAAACCCGTTATACCGTGCAGGACGGCCTCAAACTGATGGAGGCCGTGCGCCATACGCCGGTGGTGGACGGCAGCGGCCTGAAGAATACCCTGGAAAGGGAAACGGCCTATTTTCTGCGGGAACATACCGGCCTGCTGCCCCCGGGCACCCGGGTGCTCATGGTCAGCGCGGTGGACCGCTTCGGCATGGCCGAGGCCCTGGCCGAATTGGGGTGCGATTTAACCTTCGGCGACCTCATCTTTTCGGCCGGCATCCCCTATCCCATCCGCACGGTGGCGGAACTGGAGGAAATGGCCGCCAGGATTCTGCCGGAAATGGTCAAACTGCCCTTTCATATGCTCTATCCCACCGGAAAGAAACAGGAAACCCAGGACGAGGAAAAGATTAAAAAATTCGGTCACTATTACCAGGAGGCGCAGGTTATTGCCGGGGATTACCATCTGATGCGCCGCTACATGCCCCGGCTGAACGGTCAGATTATTATCACCAATACCACCACTGCCGATGACGTGGCCTTCCTGAAGGAAAAGGGTGCGGGTTATCTGGTTACCACCACCCCCGAATTTGAGGGACGTTCCTTCGGTACCAACGTCATGGAGGCGGTGCTGGTGGCTCTGTTGCAAAAGCCCCGGGAGGAAATTACCGCCCGGGATTACCGGGATTGTTTAAAGCGGCTGGATTTTAAGCCCAGGGTGGTGCCCCTGCAATAAGGGAAAGCGAAGGCCGGTTTTCAGCAAGGGGTGGCGTCCCGGCATAAGCACGGGCCGTCAGCTTATGTAATTGGGAGGACCCCCGGTGCGGCCGGTGCTGGAAGAACCGTCGTTCCGCTTTAAATTACAGTCTGGAGGTTTGACGTCTTGGCCAGTCATGCCGAAATTACCGCAAGTTTGCAGGCATTCCAGGAAGGCTATAATAAAAACGAGCGTTTAAAAACAATGAACCGGGATTGGAACCGGGTGGTGCTGGTTAAGGCCACCGATATTACGTCCGAGCATACTTTACAGTTGAAGGACGGCGAACTGTCCGTCCGGGAAGGAGCACCGGAGAAGCCCGATCTGACGGTGATTTCCGACAGCGAAACCCTGGCCGATCTTTTTTACGGCGACATCACCCCCACCGAGCCCTATATGAACGGGACGCTGAAAATCCTTGGTTCCGAGGATGATATTGTCCGCCTGGATTTCATTTCCCTGATGATCTGGGGTGAATGACATGGCCTTGAAACGGGTGCTCACCCTGCGTACCGTGGTGGCCACCAGCGCCGGCATCGCCCTGGCCAGTTCTTCCTTTGTGGCTGCCGTACAGGTGGCCGGTTTTCTGGCCGGGGATACGGCCTGGATAGCCATCCTCACCGGCGGGCTTTTGTGCCTTTTGGCGGCGGCCTGTTTTTCGGAGTTGAATGCCCGGCTGCCCTCGGCAGCCGGCATTCGCCTTTATTTTGCCCGGGCCTACAACGACCGGGTTTCACTGACGGTGTCCCTTTTGTATATGGTTGTGGTTATGGGAGTGGTGGGGGCGGAAAGTTACGTGCTGGCCGCGGTTTTGAGCGCAGCCGTGCCCGCGGTGCACCCGCTGGTGTGGATCGTGCTGATGCTGGTCACGGTTACCGCCTTAAATATCCGGGGAGTGAAAGTGGCGGGAATCTTTCAGGACGTTTTGACCTACGGCCTGCTGGTCTCACTGGTGGTGCTGGCTTTTCTGGCCCTGGGCAGGGTGCACTTTCATTTGACCGCTCCCTTTTCTCCCGGCAGCGCCGGTTCGGTAGTAAGCGCCGTGGCAGTGGGCATTTTTCTCTTTGTGGGTTTTGAATGGGTTACACCCCTGGCGGAAGAGGTGACCGACAGCCGGCTGGTTTCCCGGGGTATGCTGCTGGCGGTGGGTCTTTTAAGCGTGGTTTACGCCCTGTTTACCGTGGCCATGACGGCTGTGGTGCCCCGGGAAGCCTTAACCGGTGCCGCCGCACCCCAGGTGGTTTTTGCCCGTACCGTCCTGGGTCCCGTGGGGCTGATCTGGATGGTGGTTTTGAGCCTGGCGGCCTCCATGAAAACCTTTAATGCCGGTCTGGTCAGCGTTTCCCGCTTCCTTTATGCCATGGCCAGGGAATACGCCCTGCCTCCTGCATTCAGCCGTCTGAACATGCGCTTTTTTACCCCTTGGGTGGCCATTGTGGCCGTATTTGCCGTGGGCCTGGCCTTTTCGGTGCTCGTTTTGCTCACGGGGCATTACCTGGTATTGATCAATCTGGCGGCGGTCATGGAATCGGTGGTATACGCCCTGGCCGGCCTGGCGGTGATCCGCTTGCGCCGGAAGTTTCCGGAAGAACATTGTCCCTGCCGGGTGGCGGGCGGGGCGGTTGTTCCTGTTACAACGGCGGTAATCTTTGCCGTTCTGGCCCTGGCTGTGGTGTTCACGGATCCGTCGGCGGGTTTTTACCTGCTGGCGGGTTTCCTCCTCTGCCTGTATTATGTAAACCAGGTGGTGCCCGTGCTCAAAAGCCGCTACCAGCCCCGGCGGCCGGCCCGTCGCCGGAGGCCGGTGGCCGAACCGGCCGATCCGGCTGGATTTGAAAAAACGTAACTGGAAAACAATTTAATGTTACCAGGTACATAAAAACTCCTCCAGGAGATTACTTTTTGCCTGCAATTGCCGCCCCGGCTGCCTTATAGGCCCAGCGCCTGGTAGGCCGGCCTGTCGATTACGTTGTCCCGGGAAAGGCCGTGTCTGGCCCGCAGGGTGTAGACGCTTTCCTCCATATCCTCACGCCAGGTGCCGTCGATTTTTCCCTTGAACAGGCCCAGGCGAGCCAGGGTACGCTGTACTTCCATAACGTCGGAGCCGCAAAAATCCCGCCGCAGGTCCCGGTAGGGCGGTTCCCGGTAGGTGAAGGGGTTGCCGATGATAATCACCGGCGCTCCCACGGGAATCCAGGGATATATCTCTTCCACATCCCGGTTGTGCATGCGGATGCAGCCGTGGCTGGCGTAGCTGCCGATGGCCCAGGGCTTGTTGGTACCGTGGATGCCGTAAAGGCCCCAGGGCACGTCCAGCCCCAGCCAGCGGGAGCCGAAACCCGTCCCCCAGTGCATGGCCTTGCGCTTTACCCGGTAGTTCCCCAGGGGGGTGGGGGTTTCATGCTTGCCCACGGCCACCGGGTACTGCCGGTAGGGTTCCCCGTTGGCCAGAACGGTGAGGGTGCGCCGGGTGGTGTCAATCAGGATGCTTATCTCACCGGCCGGAGGAGTTCCCTTTTGACCGGAGAGCGGTTGTTCCTCCGGCCGGCCGGTGGTCTGTCGGGTAGCCGGCATCATCACTCCGCCGGGTTCCTGTCCCTTGACTGTCCCGCTGTTAAAATTGTCGTGACAACAGTCCGGCGGGGCCGGGAGTTTCGGCCAGTGGTGCGCACCGGTGGTTGTTTCCGGTGGCTGTTCGGGACGGCACGGGCAGCGGTACGGCGGCTGCTCCTGTCCGGCGGCCGGCAATGCGGTGTAGAGCAGTAAAAAAAGCAGTGATAAAACAATCTGGTATAATCTGCCCATCATACTCACTCACCCTTTTTTGACCATGGGCCCGTCAGCCGGCTATGGCGCCGGATGCCGGGCTCTATGGTTTTCCATAGCTGGTCCTGCCGCCGGATTCCGGGCGGATTATTCAGGCGTGACCGGGGTGTTTTCCCCGGGATTACCGGGTATTGCAGGCATGCCCGGCCTTTAATCTCCTGCGCTGATCACTACCGGACGGCTGCTATAATTATTTGCCCGCCATGAAAAATTATGCCCCGGGTATTTCATAAAGAGGGATAAATGGAATATAATGGTATAGGGGGTGAACAACCAATGATGGCCATTGCCAAAAAGAAGTCCGTCCGGTGGATGTTTTCCGGCGTAGCGGTTCTGGCTCTGGTCCTTTTTTTGTGCGGCTGCACCGCCCCGGCCAGAGGAGAGAAACCCTACGTACCGGCTGGCGAGGCCGGGGGACGGGATACCTCTGTTATGCCCGGTGACACTGCCGGTGCGGGCCAGGGGCAGGCGGGAGGGGAGCCGGGCAAAGCCGTTACCGTGGTACTCTATTTCAGTGATGACCGGGGCTATCTGGTGGCGGTAAAGAAAGAGATTCCCAGAACACAGGCCATTGCCCGGGCTACCATCGAGGAACTGTGCCGGGGGCCGGTTTCCGGCAGCGGGCTCAATCCCACCATTCCTCCGGGGACACGGCTAAAGGACATCAACATTAAAGACGGTGTGGCCACGGTGGATTTCAGCCGGGAGTTAAAGACAAAGCACTGGGGCGGTTCTTCCGGGGAGTTGCTCACCGTTTATTCCATTGTCAACACGCTGACCCAGTTTCCCAGTGTGCAAAAGGTGCAACTGCTGGTGGAGGGGGAACGGCAGCAAACCCTGGCCGGGCATATGGATATCAGCCGGCCGCTGCAGAGGGATAGCGGCTTGATCCGTTCCAGATAGTGATTTTTATGACGCTGCTGATGGCAACATTTCCGCAATGTGTCAAAGAACCGTCCCCTGTCACGCCGCAATGTGTCAAAGAACCGTCCCCTGTCACAGATGACTGTTGTTCCTCTCCAGGGCCATACCAGGGGAGGGATTTCATTCATTTTTTGATTTTTCAATGGCAGGATTTCCAGAAAAGATGGAGAAACCCTGATCCAGCAGGTGTCAAACCATGGAGAACAATGGCTGGAGATGGGAGAAATGAAAATAAAAAAAATATGTCCGGGATTATGCCGCAGGGCAGCCATTTGCCTGACGGCCGGTTTTTTGTGTTTTTCCGCACCTTCCTGGTCCCCGGCGGAAGGGGTGCCGGAAGTGGTGTTCAAGGTAGGAGAAACCAATTATACCGTCAATGGAGAAACCTTTTCCATGGCCGGCGCAACTCCTTTTATCGAGCAGGGACGGACCTTTGTGCCGGTGCGTTACCTGGCCCGGGCGCTGGGTATATCCGAAGAAAATATTCAGTGGGACGGAAAAAACCGAACCGTAGTTATAACGGGGAGTAAAGCAACCATCCAGCTGATGGTGGGAAGCAAAACCTGTAAGGTTAACGGCCAGGACAGGGAAATGGATGTATCCCCGTTAATAAGGGGGGACCGCACCTACCTGCCGGCCCGTTATGTGGCGGACGCCCTGGGTTACGGGGTGGATTACAACGGGCAGGACCGCAGCGTGTATTTGAAACTGGCCGGTTCGCCACCGGACGCTCAGCAACCGGTACCGGCGGGTACCCGGGTGGAAGTTACCGGCAGTGTGGTCAATGTGCGCAGCGGGCCCGGCGTGGACCATGAAATACTGGCCCGGGTAAGCCGTGGTGACCGTCTGCCGGTTTTGGGAAAGGTTCCCGAGTGGTACCAGGTGCAGCTGCCCGGGGGGACCAGGGGCTGGATTATAGCTACGTATGTGCAGGAAGTGACGGGGCAGCCCGATCAGGGCGGTATAAAACCCGGGGAAGATCCTTCCCGGGGATTGCCCGGCGAGGGGCGTCCTGAACCGGGTAATAATGGAAGCGGTGAAAATCCCGGCGGCGGCACGCCGGGGCAGCAGCCGGGCAACGGCGGCAGTGGCAGTGGCACGCCGGGGCAGCAGCCGGGCAACGGCGGCAGTGGCGGCGGTACACCGGGGCAGCAGCCGGGCAACGGCGGCAGTGGCGGCGGCACGCCGGGACAGCAGCCGGGCAACGAAGATCAACAGGGTCCCGCGGTGACCAGCCTGAATGTTACCACTGAAGGGAAATATACCAGAGTAAAAGCGATGGCTGAAGGAGCCATGGATTATCATGTTTTCCGCCTGTCCTCTCCGGACCGGCTGGTGGTGGATTTGACCGGTGTGCGTCCGGGTGAGCATCTTTCCAGCCCGGTAACGGTTAACTCAGCGGCGGTGCAACAGTTGCGGGTGGGCTGGTTCGGCCGGTCGCCCAACATTACCCGCCTGGTCTTTGAAGTAAAGGGACCGGTACGCTACCGGGCCACCATGTCGGCGGACCGTAAGACCCTGGAATTACAGCTGTTCATTCCCGATGCCGGCGATGTTTTGCGGGATACGCTTATTGCCGTGGACGCCGGTCACGGGGGAGAGGATCCCGGGGCCATAGGCAACGGCCTGCAGGAAAAGGATATCACCTTAAAGCTGGCCCGGCGTTTGGCCGATATGCTTTCGGCCAAAGGGGCCAGACCCCTGCTTACCCGCAGCGACGATTCCACGGTGGGTCTTTATGACCGCCCGCAGATGGCCAACCAGGCAGGGGCGGACCTCTTTGTAAGCATCCATATCAACGCCAACACGGACGCCAGCGTCCGGGGTACGGCCACCTATATTTTAAGTCCGGCCGGTGGGGGGGATCCCGCCCGCCGGGAGGAAAGCAGAAAGCTGGCTGAAAAAATCCAGGCCAACCTGGTTAAAAACCTGGGTTTGGAGGATGACGGGGTAAGGGAGGCCAATTTTGCCGTCCTGCGGGAATCCACCATGCCGGCGGTGCTGGTGGAGGTGGCCTTCATCAGCAATCCCCAGGAGGCGGCCCTGCTGAACCAGGAGTCGTTCCGGGAAAAAGCCTGTCAGGCCATTTTCCAGGGCATTGTGGATTACTTAACCGGGCGGTGGGGATCGGGCGGCGGCAATTAGGTTTAACCGGTGGAAACACCGGGTGATGCCGCCATCAACGGCAGGGTGCCGGGTTGCCCAAATCAACAACCCGGCGCCGCCGGTAACTTTTCCAGAAGGGATCTGACCACATAACAAAATCTGGTAATTGTGAAATATTTATCGCTCCGTAAATCTATGATATGATATATGAGGGTCCTGGTTAAAGGGGCCTACTTTTTTGTGGCCGCCCGGGCATACGGAAACGGCCGGTACCATATATATCGAAACAGCCGGAGCCGGCCGGTACCGTTTACCGTGGCGCCGGCCTTACGCCATCCCGGGCGGGACGGGGCCGCACCTGCGCCTGTACCGCCTGCAGGGTAAAAAGATTTACGTCACTTTATTGCCGTGCATAGAATTTTGCTTTAAGGAGAGATTTTCAATTGAGCGATGCCAGACCGGTCGGTCTTTTTGACTCGGGAGTGGGGGGTCTTACCGTTTCCCGGCAGGTTTTCCGCCTTTTGCCCGGGGAATCCACCATTTATTTTGGTGATAACGCCCACGTGCCCTACGGACCCCGGACTGCGGAGGAACTGGTGGGCTTCGCCCGGGACATACTGGCTTTTTTGGTTTCCCGCGGGGTTAAATATGTCATCTTTGCCTGCAACACCAACTCGTCCGTCTCCCTATCCGTGGTGCGCAATCTTTTTGCTGTACCGATGATCGGCCTGATTGAGCCGGGGGCCAGGGAAGCGGTGCGGGTAAGTACCGGCGGGCGCATCGGTGTTATTGCCACCGAAGCCACCATCAAAAGCGGCGCATACCAGAGGGCTTTAAAATCCATGGATGCCGGTCTGGCGGTCTTCGGCCAGGCCGCTCCCCGGCTGGTGCCCCTGGTGGAGGCGGGGATGGCCGGTACGGCCGAATCTCTGGCCGCCGTTGCCGAATATGGACGTCCGTTAAAGGAGGCGGGTATCGACACCCTTATCCTGGGCTGCACCCATTATCTTTTTTTGGAAAAGGAATTCCGGCAGGTTCTGGGACCGGAGGTGAAACTGGTGGACCCGGCCGTGGCCACCGTGAAAGCCGCCCGGGAAGAAATGGCCCGCCGGGGATTGTTGAACGACGCCGGAGGGCCGGCGTGTCACCGTTATTATGTCAGCGGCGACCCCCGGGTATTGCAGGAAGCGGCCCGCTGCTTTTTAGGGTGTGCTATCCCGCCCGTGGAGCAGGTAAATCTGGATGGGAAGTAGAATATCTGGGTTTACCGGATAAATAATGCCGGTTCCGGGAAGGACTTTGGCCGGGCAGGTGCTTCCCATTGGATAAGAAGCAGATCTGCCATCATCAGGACCATCACCCGGAAAAGCAGTAAAATATATGCACCATCACCGAGGAGAACTGTTTTATGGAAATAGTACCCGGTAAGGAATCCGGTGGCGGAGTATCTTCCCGCCGGGTGGGGCTGACCACCACCATACCGGTGGAAATAATATACGCCGCTGGCTGTATCCCCGTGGATCTAAACAATATCTTTATAACCGACCCCGACCCCGGGGGACTGGTGGAGGAGGCGGAACTGGCCGGTTATCCCCGCAACGTTTGCGCCTGGATCAAGGGGATTTACAGCACCGTCTTGAAATACGGGGATATCCGCACCCTGGTGGCGGTGACCCAGGGGGACTGCAGCAATACCCACGCCCTCATGGAAACCCTGGAACTGGCTGGAGTGGAGGTTATTCCCTTTGCCTATCCCTTCGACCGGGACCGGGACCTGCTGGCCCTGCAACTGGAAAAGCTGATGGGCCGGTTTGGTGTGGACTGGCCGGCGGTGAATCGCGCCCGGGAGCGCCTGGACCGGATCCGGCGCAAGGTGTGGGAAATTGACCGCCTTACCTGGCAGGAAAACCTGGTGGGGGGATGGGACAACCACCTTTTTCAGGTAAATTGCAGTGACTTTAAAGGGGACCCCGGCGCCTTTGAAAGGGAAGTGGACACCTTTCTGGACCGGTTGGCCCGGGCCGCTCCCCTGGGACAGAAACTGCGCCTGGGTTATATCGGTGTGCCGCCCATAATGGACGATCTGTACGACTTTCTGGAGGAGCGGGGCGCCCGGGTGGTGTATAACGAAACCCAGCGCCAGTTCACCCTGCCTTTTGATACGGAGGATCTGGTGGAACGGTATCGCCTGTACAGTTACCCCTACGGCATTTTTTACCGTTTGGAGGACATCACCCGGGAGGTGGAACGGCGGCAGATCCGCGGGGTCATCCATTATGCCCAGAGTTTTTGTTTCCGGCAGATTGAAGATTTAATTGTGCGGCAGAAGTTGCATGTGCCCGTGCTGACCCTGGAAGGGGACAAGCCCAACCGCCTGGATGCCCGTACGCGCATGCGTCTGGAGGCTTTTATTGAAATGCTGCGGTGACTCCCGGGATGATGGGCTGCAAGGCGCTGCCATCCGTTACACCCGGGGCGCGCCAGCCACGGCCTTCGATATGCCGCCAGCGGTTCCATGAGCGGTTAATATAGCCATAACGAGGTGCCTGCCATTGTACTGTGGTATCGACCTGGGCAGCCGTAACGTAAAGGTGGCTCTAATGGCCGCGGACGGTGCCCTGGATTTCTTTATATATGAAACCATTGCCTTTTACCGGGAGCACGGCCGGCTGGTGGAAGGACAGCTGGCCGTGGATATGGCCGCCCTGCTGCCGGCAGGGGTAAAACCCCTGGCAGTGGTGAGCACGGGCTACGGCCGCCAGACGGTGGCCCTGCGGGGGGCCCGGGCCATTCCCGAGATCAAAGCCCACGTTCTGGGGGCGGTTTATCTCACGGGGCTTGCGGATTTTACCCTGCTGGACCTGGGCGGTCAGGACAGCAAGGTGGCCCTGGTGCGGGGTGGAAGGCTGGTGGACTTCCAGACCAATGACAAGTGTGCCGCCAGCACCGGCCGTTATCTGGAAAATATGGCCGCCGTTTTAAATATTACCCTGGACGAGCTCAGCCGCCACTACCGGGACCCGGTGGGCCTCACCTCCACCTGTGCCATTTTCGGGGAGACGGAACTGATCGGCAAGGTGGTGGAGGGTCATTCCATCCCTTCCCTGGCGGCGGGGGTCAATCATACCATTTTCAAACGCATCCGGCCCATGATCCTGCGCCTGTTCAGTGACACCCTGGTTTTTACCGGGGGTGTGGCCTTAAACGGTGCCCTGCGGCAGATCCTGGTCGAAGAGCTGGGGGTGCGGGTGGTGGTGCCGGAAAACCCCCAGTATACCGGGGCGGTGGGCTGCTGTGTGGAAGCCAGGGAGGGGCGGGAAGGTAGAAATGGGGAGTAGTAACGGCTTTAAGACCAGTGACCATTTTCCGAGGAATGTAAGGGCATTGACCCCGGGAGACATGATAGGGTGAGCAGGGGGCGAACAGGTGGGTTAGACCACCCAAGATAAATTTTAAAAATGGCAGATTGAGTGAGTTTTTTAAAGTATCAATGAAAAATATTGAGATAGGGGGGGTTTTGCAGTATGCGCATTACAGTGCTGGGCTGCTGGGCACCCTATCCCCGGCCCGGTGGCGCCTGTTCGGGCTACCTGTTGCAGGATGCCGGCGGCAATGTGCTTATCGACGCCGGACACGGTTCCTTCAGTCACCTGACCAGGTTTATCCATCACGGGGATCTGCGCGCGGCGGTAATTACCCATCTGCACCCGGATCATTACGTGGATTTGCACTGCCTGCGCCATGCCGTGGCCGCTGAACTCATGCACAACCGCCGCCAGCGCAAGGTGCAGCTTTTTATACCATCGGAACCGGTACATATCTTTGCGGAGCTGTCCGCCTGCACCGATGCCTTTGAAATAATTCCCATTGAAAGCCTGCCGGAGGAAGAGGTGCCCCCGGGGGTGAGGGTGCGCTGCGGTTCCGTGGGTCCCGTGCAGTTCTTTTTCCTGCCGGCCCGGCATTCCCTGCCCGCATACTCCCTGGGGATAGAAGGATCGGGGTATATGGTCTATTCCGGGGACACCGCTCCCACGGAAGAACTGGCCGCCCTGGCCCGGGAGGCGGGAATCTTCCTCTGTGAAGCCAGCGGGCAGGATGGGGACGAAGAGCACTGCGGCGACCGGCACATGACCGCCCGGCAGGCCGGAGCCCTGGCCCGGCAGGCAAAGGTGAAGGAACTGATCATTACCCATTTCTTTCCCGAATATGATCTGGAAGCCCTGAGAGCCCAGGCCGGGGCAGCCTTCGGCGGCCGGGTGGAACTGGCCACGGAAGGGGACACCTACTTTCTTTATTAGCTTTAGTGCCGGCTGTTGATTCACCACTGATTTCTGACGACCAACAATTTATCATTTGAAAAGTCCCCTGTATCCGTCAACCTTTTTAGAGGAGATGCTGAACCATGGTAAGGGTGGATGGTAGAACACCGGGCCAGATCAGGCCGGTGAAGATAACCAGGCACTACAATAAATACGCCGAAGGATCCGTTCTGGTGGAAGTGGGTGATACCCGTGTGATCTGTACGGCCAGCGTGGAGGACAGGGTCCCGCCCTTTCGTATGGATACGGGCATGGGCTGGCTGACTGCCGAGTACGGTATGCTGCCCCGGTCCACCGGTACGCGCACGCCCCGGGAGGCGGCCCGGGGGAGGGCCGGCGGGCGCACCATGGAGATCCAGCGGCTCATCGGCCGTTCCCTGCGTTCGGTGGTGGATCTTGCCGTGCTGGGTGAGCGGACCGTGACCCTGGATTGCGACGTGATCCAGGCCGACGGGGGTACCCGCACCGCTTCCATCACCGGCGCCTTTGTGGCCCTGGTGGACGCCCTGGCCCACCTGGTGGGGGAAGGGCTGATTCCCTGCCTGCCCGTGAAGGATTTTGTGGCTGCCACCAGTGTGGGCAGGGTTAACGGGGAAGTAGTGCTGGACCTGTGTTTTGCCGAAGATTCGGCGGCGGAGGTGGACATGAACGTGGTTATGACCGGTCGGGGCCGTCTGGTGGAGGTACAGGGCACCGGGGAGGAGGCATCCTTTACCCGGGAGGAGCTGGACCGGATGCTGGATCTGGCGGCGGAAGGGATCCGCCTGCTGGTGGATTACCAGAAGAAGGTACTGGGTCCGGAACTGGCGGCTCAGATCGGCGGTCGATAATGTGTATTAAGGAGTCTAAGGAGAATGGATATGGAACTGGTGCTGGCCACGCGCAATCCGGGCAAGGTACGGGAATTGAGCCAGATGCTGGCCCCGCTGGGCTATGAAGTGGTTTCCCTGGACCGGTACCCCGGTGTGCCGGAAATAGTGGAGGATGGGGCCACATTCAAGGACAATGCGGTGAAAAAGGCCGCCACCGTGGCCCGCCACACGGGCCGGCTGGCCCTGGCCGACGATTCGGGGTTGGAGGTGGATTACCTGGGTGGCGCCCCGGGGGTATACTCGGCCCGCTTTGCCGGCGAGGGCCACAATGACCGGGCCAATAATGAAAAGCTCTTAAACCTGTTGTCCGGGGTGCCGGCGGAAAAGCGTTCCGCCCGCTTTCGCTGCGTGGTGGCCGTGGCCACGCCGGATGGGCGGGTTTTTACGGCCGAGGGAACGTGCGAAGGCGTCATCACCACCGAACCCCGGGGGGAGGGCGGGTTCGGCTACGATCCCCTTTTCCTGGTGCCTGAATACGGTAAAACCTTTGGCGAACTGGAACCGGCGGTGAAAAACCGCATCAGCCACCGGGGCCGCGCCCTGGCCCTGGCCAGAGAGATACTGGCCGGTTTACGGGAGGGCGGCTCCCCGGACTGAATTGATTCCGGCTAAAGCAGGTGTTGTTGCATGCGTATAGGCGTTATAGGTGATACCCATGGTTACGTGGAACGGGCTTTAAAACTGCTAAAACAGCTGGAGCCGCTGGACATGGTCCTCCATACGGGGGACCACTACCGGGATGCCGGTCAGCTGGCCCGGGTAATTCCCGTGCCCGTTAAGGCCGTGGCCGGCAACTGCGATCCGCTCAAGAGCGGTCCGGCGGAAGAGCTGCTGCAGCTGGCGGGGAAAAGGATACTCCTTACCCACGGTCATCTCTATCAGGTGCACTATTCCCTGCAAAAACTTATGTACCGCGCTCTGGAATTGCAGGCGGACGTGGTAGTTTTCGGCCATACCCACGTGCGCTACAACCAGGCGCACGAGGGCATTTTGTTTTTCAACCCGGGCAGCGTTTATCATCCCCGGCAGGATTACGGTCCGGGTTGCGGTTTGCTGGTTATAGACGGGCGGGAAGTGAGCGCCGGTTTTTGCGAGCTGGAGCGACGGCAGCTTTAATTTCCGGCCCGAACCACTTTTTCCGGTCCGCCAAAAAAAAACCTCCCCTGGAGGAGGTTTGGGATATTTTATTAACCCGGCTAATGGTCGACAAGCACGGGTTATGGGGGTCTGGTGGGGGAGGGGGAGAATTACCAGAGTGCCTCAGCCAGTTTCAGGGCGCTGCCGGCAATCCTTTCGTAAATGCCGTTGCAGAATGCCTTCATATAAAGGGCGGCCGTCAGGGAGATGATCAGGGACACACCCGTTACATCCACAATAAGGGAGGCGGTTTCCACCCATTTTTCTTTGGTGGTGAGCATGGGGTTCTTATTGTTCATAATGATCCCCTCCCTGAAAACGGTCTAATACAAAAAGGCCGGCACCCCGGCATACTGCCGGAAATACCAGCCTATCGTACTTCGATTCGGCCTATTCCCTTTTGCTTATATGTTAGCACAGGCACAATCCCCTGTCAACACTTTTTTCGTTTCCCCAATATTTTTTTACTCGAAGAAGGAATGTTTCCCGGCCTAGCGAAATACTTCACAAGATGGGGATTGGTTTATCAGCGGGGGAAGTTTTCCCGGACGGGAAAAGGGGTGGGCTAGATGTTCCGTTTGCGGTTCCGGCCCCAGAGCATTCGCCTGCAAGTGTTGGGTATCGTGGCCATACTGCTGGTTGTTCCCGTGCTGGTAATGATTTACGATATACTGTTTGCCTCCCGGACCGATGATCAGCTGTTTAACGATATGCAGAACCGCCTGGTTTGGATGGGGAACTACCTGGGCCAGGAGATGGAAATAAACCTGCAGGAGCAAGGACGGGTGGATCTCCAGAGGGAGCTAACCGATTTGCTGGTTGCTCAGTTCGACCATTTAACCACGTCGATTACCGGCAGCCACCCGGGGATTCGCTGCGGGCTGTATTTGACCGGTGAGCAAAGGATCCGTGTGCAGGGGTTTCTCCACGAATACCGGCTGCGGGCTCCCGAAACGTCCGAACAACGGTACAGGCGGATTTTCATGGAGGTTAAGGAGGGTATCGAGGCCACCCTGGCCGCGGACAAACCCATCACCAGGGTGGGACAAACCTGGGACGATCGCTTTCTGGAGTACCTGGTGCCGGTGCATTACCAGGGAAAAGTGGTGGCCGTGGTCTGGGTGGAAGAGCGGCTCCATCCCATTTTCGCCCGCAGCGCCCGGCTGCGCTTGCTCATCCGTTACACTACCCTGGGCGCGTTCGGTTTTGCCGTGGTGGCCACCCTGGTTACCATCATGACTCTGGTGCGGGGAGTGGGCCGTTTGAAGGACGGCCTGCTGTCCCTGGAAAAGGACCTGGGGGTCAGATTGCCGGAAATGCCCGGGGAACTGGGGGTTATTGGCCGGGCGGTCAATCACCTGGCGGAAAACCTGGCTGAGAAGGAACGGCTGGTGGAGCAGTTGCGCCGTTCAGAGCACCTGGCCACCCTGGGCCGGCTGGTTACGGAGATCGCCCATGAACTGCGGACGCCCATCAGTATTATGCAGTCCATACTGGAAGCCGTGAAGCCCGATCTGGAAAAAAATGCTGAAATGAAAGAACCTCTGGCCATACTGGAAGAACAGGTGCGGAGGCATAATAAACTGATTGAGGAACTTTTAAACTTCGGCCGGCCCGGTGATGCCATGGAGCCGGTGGATCTGAACAAATTGCTGGCGGAAATCACCCTTTCCGGTGAATCCCTGCTCAAACAGAACGGCGTTCAGTTAATAACGGATCTGGCGGAAGATTTGCCGCCGGTGAAAGGAAACCGGGATAAGCTCAAACAGGTTTTCCTGAATCTGATGATCAATGCCGTGCAGGCCATGCCCGGTGGCGGCAGGCTGACCATAGAAACCTCTACCGCCGGGGAGGGGGTTTGTGTTGTTTTCCGGGATACCGGCGAAGGCATTTCCCAGGAGGATTTGCAGCATATCTTTCAGCCCTTTTTCACCCGTAAAACCGGGGGCAGCGGTCTGGGCCTGGCCATCAGCCAGGAAATTGTCCGGATTCATGGGGGATCCATTGCAGTGGAAAGCCATCCCGGTCAGGGTACGGCTTTTACCGTATTCCTGCCGGCGAAAAATAACGGCGTGGGGGGGATCATTAATGGCGCGGATACTGGTCATTGATGATGAAAAGGGAATGTGCTGGGCGTTGCGAAAGGCTTTGACGGATGAAGGTTACGATGTTATTACCGCCGGCAATGGTCCCGAGGGATTGACCGTTCTGGCCGGCGGGGGAGTGGATCTGGTGCTTCTGGACATTATGATGCCCGGCATGAGCGGCCTGGAGGTTCTGGAGAACATCCGGCAAAATAATAAAAGTGTGCCGGTGCTGGTCATGACCGCCCTTACCAGCATGTCCACGGCCCTGGAAGCCATGCAAAGGGGCGCCAGCGGTTATGTGACCAAACCCTTTCAAATGAATAACCTTAAAGAAACGGTGAAAAAGGCCCTGTCTGCCGGTTTATGACCCGGTTGTCGACAGTTTTGCCCGGCCCGGTTCACCGGGCCTTTGATCCGGCGAAAGGTCCCAATGGGGTGTGGGAAAATAGAAGCAATATTAAGAAAAGTTGTCCGTATTGACAAGAACAATTATCCATGGTAAAGTTTTTGTGAAATAATGCACTACTCTATACTTTACCAGGGAAAGGATGATGTCCAGGAGGGTTAATGGTCACCGGGCACTGGTGGAAAACCGGTGTTGCGTTTTCCTGCCGGTAAATTGACCAGGGGAGGGAAGGGGATGACAAACGAAGGCAGTTCCCCGAAAGGTTTGACCAACCGGGAATTACAGTTGATTCGTTTTATCCGTCAATTGGGCTGGGGAGAAGTCAGGTTGCGGGTGGAAAACGGGCAGCCGGTGCTGATCTATGAGGCAATAAAAACCTTGAAGCTGGAAGAGGAAGTGTCCTCCTTTCGTAAAAGCAGGCAAAAACAAGCTTCCCAGTAAGGCGGAAAAGGAATAGAAGGTTTTCATTTCATTACCTTCGAGGGGGAACGCCCGGCTTCCGTGCCGCCGGAACAAGCCAAAGGCATTTGCTGGATGTTTTATGAACAAACATGGAATAATGGAATTTATTATCATATTTCCTATTATTTGGGATCATGCAGAATTAAAGTGAAGATAGTTTGTACCGATAAAAATAAATGTGGCTTTACGCCCCTATCTTCCGGTGGGAATGCGGGAGTTTTTTTCCTTCTGTTTGCCTGTGGGCTATTTGCCCTCCGGGAGTTCGCCCGGCAGTTTTGAATGCCCACCGGTTCGCCTTGATTGTTTTGCACCGGGATGGAACGATGGTGAGAGAGTAAAAACAGCGTGGAGGCCGCCTGCAAACAGGCGGCCTCCACGGGCGGATATTCCTGTCTTGCCAATGCTTTCCCCAAACTACCTGATGGGTCCGAACAAAAAGCCCAGATAAACAACTCCCAGTGCCGATACCAGAAACAGGCCGATGATACTCATTACATCATCCAATAGACTACTGCTTTCCAGTTCCTCCCGGCAATCCCACCCTTTTTCGTTCCACATTTTTCTCAGCCCCCATAACCCGTTTATATATGTGTGTATATTATAAGAAGAAAAAAAGTAGAAGTAAACCATTTTTTCAATAATTAAATATTTCACAACCCTTTAAGTTTCCCTTGAATTGGGGGGTCTGATTTGAGATAATGAAATAAGAACTGAAGCGAGATGTGGTTTTTGGCTGGGGGAAAAGAGGGGGTGTTTCGGTGACAAAATGTGAATGTGCTCACTAGAACAGGGTCAAGGGGGGAATGAACGATGCGTTTACCCTTTTTCAAAATTAAAACGCCACCTTGCCCGGCCTGTGGTTCTACGGACACCACTACCGGGCGTATGCTCAGGATCGCTGCCGGACTGGGTGTGGGCGGCGGCGGTTCCATTCTCTGTTATCTCCTCGGTTTTCTCTACCCTATGGGACGGATAATAATTCCTTTAGCACTACTCTGTGGCGCGGTTATTTGTTTTATCCCGCCCCTGGGCAAATATTGTTGCCTGAGCTGTGATGCCTACTGGAACCCCGATAATCCAAAGGTTATCTGGCGGCCGCGGGATCCCGGTCTTTAAGAAAAAATGAAAAGGTCCCGGAACAAAGGTTCCGGGACCTTCCGCGGTTATTGGAAAAATCATGCTCCGATATTGGCTTTCGCCGCCGCTTCCTTTGCCCTCTTTTCCTTCTGGATGCCCAAAACCAGCTGTACAATGATATACAGGCAGATGCCAGAAGCGGCGGTCAGCATCACTATGCCGCCCCACTGGGTCCACAGGTAGCTTTTCATAAAGGCCGCGTACCAGTCGGGCCGGTGAGCCACATCTACCATATAGTGGTGCATAACATCTTTCTTATAAATCATGGCCGAGATCTGCGCTTTGTTAAATCCCTGCTGAGCGAGCAGGGTTTCAATGCCTTTCTTGTATACGGGTTCGAACCGGGAGGCGATTTCCTTGATTACAACCGATGCCAGGCAGAAGTAGGTGGCCAGGGCAAACACCAGGCGAATGGTGATGCCGTATACATATTTTGTGGCTACTGTGCCGAACTGGGCGCCCACAGCGGCGCCGAGAAGCATGATCACCGCACCCAGGAGTTCTACACTACCTTTCATACTGTAGGTGAAGCAACCATAAGCGCCGGAGAACATAACTTCGAACAGGTCTGTACCCACGGCAATTTTAGTGGGCACGCCCATCAGATAAATCAATGCCGGGACCCGGATAATGCCGCCGCCTACACCCAGAATGCCGGCTACAAAACCGGTGACCACTCCGACGAAAAGGATGGCCCAGAGGGAAATTCTCATTTTGGCCGTGCCACAGTAAAAAGTAGGCCATATATCCAGGGTTTCCTGGATCCAGCGGGACCAGCTGGTGCCAACGATGTCCTTAACAGCTTTACCCGTTTCCTTTTCCTGCTTTCTGGCCTTCAGGTATTCCGACAGCATAAAGGTACCGATGGATACCAGCAAAATCATATACGCGTAACGCACCACGGAACCGGCCAGTCCTTTTTTAGTTAACCATAAGAGCAGCTGAGCGCCGGTTTCAATTCCAGAGAAGGTGCCGATAAGCATGGCAAAGGCGATGACTACGCTGACATGGCCGAACTTCCAGTGTCTGAAGGTGGAGACGATGGATTTACCCACCAGGTGGGTCATATCGGTACCGACGGCATAAATCATCGGAAATCCGAAAATATTCAGGCTCGGTGTGACCAGCCAGGCGCCGCCGATGCCAAAGAAGCCGCCTACCACACCGACAGTGAAACCAATCAACAGAAGCGGCCACCAGGCCATTTCCACGCCGCTAATGGGCATGTGAACCATATAAACTCACCTCCATTTCTTTTTTACCGGGATTCTCCGCCCTCTTCGTATTCTTTCTTGTACTTGCCCAGATCAATGTGCATGGCTTTAAAAGCTACGTCGGCCAGAACCCCCAGGCTTACGCCCAATGCAACCATGGTTCCCACGGTGACTATGGCGTAGGTAAGCGGGGCTGTTTTGGCCAGGGAAGCGGTCCACGTGAAGTATTCCATAAATAATACCTCCTTTCTTTTAAAGAACATCCATTAGCCGATCTTACCCGCCACTTTTCCTGCAGCCAGGAAGTAGACCCAGGTTACAAAGGAGCCGCAGCAGAACAGGACGATGAAAATCCTGACCAGGGTCTTACCCATTACGGTTCACCTCCTTTCCGCTTTTTTTCATCCGGAAATACCCGCCGGGCTTTCCGGAGTTTTGCGGCCTTAAATGATTGTTCTTTCGTTTTTCGGAATATATATGCCCGGTACTTTTGCACCCAAAAGGTTATTTTTTTCTCCGGGGATAAAGAGATACAGATTTTTCTTCCAGCTTCATAATTCTGACGGCTTCGTAGATTAATACCGGCTGGCCGTTTTCCACCCGTATCCTTAACTCTCCCCAGCCCAGTTCCCGGATGAACTGAATGAGCTGTTTTTCCCTGGTGGTTACATTTTCGACGACCTCCATTTCCTCACCCATATTTATCCTCCTCAAGCCCGGGGATTGTGATGGCATTCACGGGCGGGGAATGAAAAAGGCCGGTTGCCTCCGGTACTTACCAGAGACAACCGGCCTATCGTTTTTCGATTCGGCCGTGCTTATTTACCCTTTGCTTGATCCAATTGTAACAAAGTCTCTTGCGGCTGTCAATACCTTTTTTATTTTTGACTATCATTTTAATTGCCAGGTTGTTGCCACTGTAAAAACAGTTTCAGGATGTCCAGGGCAGCGGACTTCTCATTCATGGGTTTTCTCTTGTCTATGGGGCGGGTTTCGCATTCTTTACCCATTCCGTTACCTGCTGGTGGAGGGGATGCCGATAATGCACCGGGCGGAGAATGGGGTGACGAAGGCCCTAAAAATTTCAGTAGGCACCAGAAGGGGATCAGCCCCCTGAAAAAGAAATGAGACCTCGCGCGCCCAAAAAACACCAAAAATCAAGCTAAAGGAGTGTGAGGTCTCATGCTGGGTCTTGACGCGTACATAGTGTTGATATATACTTTACACAAAAAATTGTAGGAGAGTATGCTATGACACAAGAGTCCAAAGAATGTAAGATGAGCGATTTGGTACGATTATCCGGCGTATCCAAGCAGACAATTCACTTCTATCTCCGAGAGGGACTATTGCTGCCACCGGTACGCAGCAGCAAAAACATGGCTTATTACGATAGATCAACGGTGGACGATATCCGCTTCATCAAAGAACTGCAGGAAAAATACTACCTACCCCTGGCAGTGATTAAGGAAATTCTAAAGGCAAAACGTGAAGGCCAAGATCTCGGTGAAAAAGATCACCTGCTTATGTTTAATCAGCTGTTTCTTCAGGCTCGAAACGGCGGTAGCGACGAACACTTTGATGAAGATTCTTTCTTGGCTAAGACCGGCCTCACGAAAAAGGAGTTACATCAATTGAGTCTTATCGGGATTATTTCACAGCCTACCGAAACCGAAAACAGACTATTTGACGGCTTCGACCTTGCTATCGCCAGGGCATTGAAAGAATTGATAACCATGGGGTTAGATCTGGAGGATCTTATGCTGTATGGGGACTTTTTGCGGTTGTCCCGACGTGAAGCCGAGCTTGTTCATGACCGGATCTTTAATCGGTACGCCGGAGAAAAACATCAGCCACTCAAGGAGATTCAGATTAGATTGGAAAAAGTGAAAAGCCTGCTTACCGCCAAAGCATACCGCGAATTTTTTATAAACCACCGTCATCATTATGGAACCGAAAAAGGAGGCAACTGATGTGATCGATTTTTACGCGGAGCATAAGATGTTGGTGTGGATAGCAGCTATCAGCCTATCCATTGCAGGTTGCCTGCTCTATTACATGACTTTCGGACCCCATACAGTATCGGGCAAAGGAATCGGCCCAGGTACCCTGGTGCGCAGATTCGGGATCCGGGAATGGATTTCCCATTGGCTGATGCTGCTCGGGTTCCTTACTTTGGCGGCTACTGGTTTCATGCAAGTTGTTCCAGGCACCGCACTGAGCCATTTAGGTCCATTTCATGGCTGGTTAGGATTCATATTTTTCCTTATTGCCTTGATAACTTTACTTGGATGGGTTCCTGACGCATTGTTCAAGCGGTATGATTGGCCTTGGTTGCTGAAGATGGGCGGATATTTTTCCCATGATCCTAAACCACTAGCGGCCGGACGATTTAATGCCGGGCAAAAGATATATTACTGGTCGATCTTACTGGTGTTGATTGGCTTGCTGGTCAGTGCCGTCGTTATGGAACACGGCTCTCACAGTCTGGCAGGCAGAAAGGGACTGTTCTGGTGCGTTCATGGACTGCTGGGATGCCTGGCCACCATAATGGTCATCGGTCATGGCTTTCTTTCGATTTTCGTCAATCCTGATTCAGCCCGGGTATTACGGGACGGCCGAGTTTCCAAAGCATACACCGATAAACACCATTCACTCTGGAAAGCCCCGTAGTATACCAGGAAAGGGGTTGGCAAAATGGGCAAAGCTACGGATCATATCTTGATAAATACGAAAAACTGCAATGCCTGCGGCAAATGTATTGAGGCCTGCCCAAAAGAAGTGCTTGGTAAAGTAAATATCATCTTTCATAAGCATGCCCATATTAGATGAGGCCGAACAGTGTATAGGATGCCTGAAATGCGTCAAAGCATGCCCGCAGAACGCCATAATCTCACGCCGCGACCTGAAAAAACGGATATATCATCTGTTATTTCTGACCATAGGCATAGGAGAAGCCACCGTCATGACCATCGGGACATTAATAGGCCTAGTATCTTGCCCGACACACTCTAAGTGTTTAATATCTTGACGATTGCCAATCAGGCAACGATTTTCAATTAAAAGGCACAATAATTAACCAGCTATATTGGCTGGCCGGAGGTGCAATATGCAAAATACCAGGATAATCAAATCAGCCTGCCGCATGTGCCACGGAGTATGTCAAGTTCTGGTTCACATGGAAGGAGAACGGGTAGTAAAAATTACGGGAGATCCGGAAAGCCCTACCAGTCATGGCTACATCTGCCGCAAGGGAGCTGCTTCGGTAGAATTGCTGTATCACCCTGACCGGGTGCTGCAGCCGTTGCGCAGAGCAGGCAAACGCGGTGAAAACAAATGGACGCCAATATCCTGGGATGAAGCGCTGGATGAGATGGCGGAGCGGCTGCTCAAAATAAAACGCGAGAGCGGGCCACAGTATTTCGCTATGATGCACGGAACAGGACGACCTTATGAAAACCTGGGGGCTCGTTTTGCCAACGCTTTCGGGACGCCCAACTTCACCGGCGTAGGTCATATTTGTTTCTGGCCACGTGTTTACGCCAATATATTTACACAAGGGATGTCTGAGATGCCGGTGTGCGACGTTTACGGTCAGGGTGGAGTGGAACCTCAATGTGTACTTATATGGGGATGCAACATCACTGGTCCCAAGGGGCATAATTCGTCTGACGGAATGTGTGGGGCACTGCTGCAAAAGGTTATAAAAAATGCCCAAAAAGTAATAGTAGTAGATCCCAGACGCATTTCCCCGGCGGAAAATGCCGACCACTGGCTGCAATTAAGACCTGGAACCGATGGAGCACTGGCGTTGGCTATGATCAACGTCATCATCGTTGAAGACTTGATCGATAGGGAGTTTGTTAATAACTACACCGTAGGATTCGACCGTCTCAAAGAGCATATAAAGCCTTTCACGCCAGAATGGGCGGAAGAAATAGTTGGGGTAGGAGCTGAAGATATCAGAGCGGCAGCCCGCACTTACGCTACTGTCAAACCAGCTTGTATGCAATGGGGAAATGCCGTCGACCATAGTATGTGCAACTTTCATACGGCCCGCTCGCTGCTGATACTGCGGGCAATCACGGGTAATTTACATGTACCTGGTGGAGACATTGTATTCGAACGCCCCCAGGGCTTGCGCGTTAAATTTCCGTACCTGGATATGGATTTCGCTGGATTTCGTTTTATGCCCTTGCAGAATTACCAGTATGCCTTGGATGGAAATCATGGAAAACAAAATATATCTTCAACTAAAAGATTTATCCAGGATCGAACCCTTCAATTTCTGGACTTTTTGAAATACAATTTTTACCCTTTACTCAGGAGACTTGGCCAAAAACAAGGGGAGGGGGCAGCACTCAAACTGATGGCCGAATTAAAAGGCTCTCGGTATCCCCTGAGTCCGGTTATTCATCCGCCAACCTTCTGGAAATCTATCGTCAACAATGACCCATATCGTATCCGGGCTTTATGGATTATGGGGGCTAATCCCCTGCTCACCATGAGCAATTCATTGTTAATAGAAGAAGCTTTAAAACTAATCGAATACATAGTAGTTTCCGATTTCTTCATAACTCCTACTGCACATTTTGCCGATTTGTTTCTGCCAGCCTCAACCTGGCTGGAGTACGATGAGGTCCATAACTCGGGTGCCCATACTTTTAGCGTATTTCCCCGGAAAAAGGTGGTTAAGATCGGAGATACACTTGATGACCAAGAGGTCATGATCCGGTTGGCCCATCGGTTAGGCATGCATGATGCTTTTCCCTGGCGCAACCACCAGGAACTTACCGACTGGATGCTGAAAGGCACCGGTCTGAGTTTTGAAGAATTTTGCGAAAAAGGCATTTTGACCGGTAAGGCCAGATATTATGCTTATGAGAAAGAGAAACACTTTTTTCGCACGCCTTCAGGAAAATTTGAGATATATTCTGATACCCTGGCTTCAATGGGAATTTCACCTCTCCCAATCTATCGTGAACCAGCGTTTTCACCAGTTTCAACACCTCAATTGGCCGAAAAGTATCCTCTGATATTGATTGGCGGGGTTAAAATAGCCGATTACTTCCATAGCGAAGGCCGCCAGATAAGCTCGCTGCGCCGTAGAAATCCAGACCCACTGGTAGAAATAAACCCTAAAACTGCTGCATCTATAGGGTGTTCAGAGGGTGACTGGGTTTGGATTGAGACCCCCCATGGCCGGGTAAAAATGCGGGCCAAACTATTTGATGGGATAGCTGAGAATGTGGTCTGCGCTCAATATGCATGGTGGTTTCCTGAGGAAGCACCACCTGAACATGGTTGGAAAAAATCAAGTATCAACCTGGCTTTCGGTGAGATGGATTATGATCCGGAAACCGGTTCGGAATCATTAAAAAGTATGCTATGTAGAATATACCCGGCAGGCGATGATAATTAATTTGTGCTAAGTTGGATATGGGTTGACGGATTGGAATTGACTGGGAAACAAATCAACCATCCGGGCTTGCCGTTGACGAAAAAAATTTTTGACTCCGGCGCCTTTTTCGATTATAATTATAAGTGCGACTGCAACTGAACAGTTGTTTTCGAGCGGGTGTAGCTCAATGGTAGAGCACCGGCCTTCCAAGCCGGGTACGTGGGTTCGATTCCCATCACCCGCTCCAAATTTCTCCCAGTAGCTCAGCTGGACAGAGCAACGGACTTCTAATCCGTGGGTCGGGGGTTCGAATCCCTCCTGGGAGGCCAGCCATGATTTACGGGCCTTTTCCGAATTGCCGGAAAGGGCCTTTTGTTTTGAATCCGTTGTTCCTGAAACGCCCTTCCCGGCAACAACGGATTCGGCAAAAGGGGGGAAGGGGAAGTATGCCAAAAGTGCTCAAATTACAAAAGCAGGCAAGCCGGACGTGGGAGGAAGTGCTGGATGATTTTCTGTTCCAGAAGAAGGCAGAGGGCAAGGCAAGCTATGGCTGCTTTTCGTTTATGCCCAAATACTCTTTTAGGGCATTTTGCAGTAAGTGAGAGAAATTCACATTGTGTTCCCGGGCTAAATCATCAAGCCATTTAGGTATGGTCAACGTCTTCTTGACGGCCCGATGCTTCATTTCGTCGCGGAAGGGGGGCATCCAGACTTCGACGAGAACGACAACCTGATTTGGTTCCACTTTTAGTTTGTTTACAGGGCTGGGTTCGGGAATGGGATAGCCGTCCTCCTCCAGCCCGTATAAGTGAAGGGCTAATGCTTCTTTGGCCATGCGAAGGGCTTCTTCATCGTTGTCGCCGCAGGTGTAGCATCCGGGTAAGTCGGGGAACTCTACCGAGATGCCATCGTCCGCGTAATCAAAGATGGCAGGATAGATGTATCTGTCTTTGGCCATAACCAGGGCCTCCTTTCAGGAAATTACGCTATTACTTATCTAAACCTGCTTGCTTAAGGATACTCTTGACTGTTTTAGTCGGCAGGCTTTTTCTCGGGTGAGGGATAGTGACTAATCCTGGCCTTGTTGGGTGTTTGAATTGGTGGTGACTGCCGCTGACTCTGACAAGCACCCAGCCGGCTTCCTGCACCATGCGGATTAGTTCCTTGGATGAATATGTTTTACTCACCCTCACCTCACGAGCAGATTATAACACGTATAAAAACACGTGTCAATGGGTAATGTAAATGACTGAATGAGCCTCCGGGCTCTTTTATTTTTGCAATGGCGGTCTGGCAAGGGGTGGGTCCTTCCAGCGGGGGTAGGGGTTGCGGGTCTGGCGAGCCCCGAAATTTTTCTAGCGATAGGGCTGAAAAATTGATTTCCGTTTCCGTTTTAGGGCCTCTACAGAAAGGATTGAAGCCCTGGAAAATAAGTGTTCTGCGGTTTTTGCCCGCTGTTTTCTTTCCGCCTGCGCCCTCTTTTATGTTGCCCCTCTTGCCGGTCGGAACAGGGCAGGATATAACAAAAGATAGTAATATTGGTAACGCCAACCTTTTTTCTTTAATATTATAGTGAAAAAAGGGGGATGCCAATGCCTGACGGTCAACACGTCCACTTTTTTTCCGGAGAGACATCCTACGAGTACGGTCACCTGCACCGTTACCAGGGTTATACCGGTCCGGCTGTCGGTCAGGGTCTGGCCCACACCCACCGTATCCGTGTGATCACTACGGTGGAGCTGGGGCATGACCATTTGATAGACGTGGAAACCGGTCCGGGTATAGCCACTGCCGGGGGGCATGTCCATGAGTTTCGCGGGGTGACCAGCATCAGCGGCCGGCCGCCCCACAGCCACCGTTTTAGAAATGTAACCGGTCCGCCCATACCGACCATGTACGGCCAGGCGCAGGACGCCGGTACACAGGAATAAGTAAAGTCCCGGGTGGTTTCACCCGGGACTTTATTTGTGCGCCCGGCAGGGGTGGAAATGAACACTCAGCCCACCGCCATCAAAATGGACGAACTGATCAAAAGGCTGTTTCACCTGTCGAAAAAGCCCTTGCTGCACATGCTGAATGCCCTGTATAATGATCATCTTTCCGAAACGGCCGCAGTAAGCTACGGCAGCACGGAATTCATCCAGGACGACCTGGTCAATTACCCTGGCCCTGGAGGAAGAAAAGATCACCCCCGAAGACGTCGGGGAAATGCAGGCCATAATGCTCAATATTATGGAATACCTGTACGGTAAATATGGTGGTTACCGCCGGATCGATCAGGAGGTGAAGAACATGATTAAAACATTCTACGACCCGGGCCTGGTGGAAAAAGGCCGGCGTGAGGGAATCCAGCTGGGCCGGCAGGAAGGCAGGCAGGAAGGAATCATCCTGATTTTGTTAAAACTAATCAAAAAGCGACTTGGTGCGGTACCCCAGGACATTGAAGAAAGAATCAACTCCCTGGAACTGGCCCAGCTTGAGGCGCTGGCCGAAAAGATCCTGGAAATAACCACCGAAAAAGAACTGCGGCAGGCGATTGCGCTCAGGCACTAAATCCCCTGCTTGCACGCAAATGGAAGGGTTACCCGCCCTACCAAAGATCCCCTAAAAAGGTCTGTCCCTTCCCGAAGTATGTGGAATATTTTTGGGGATTTGTTGCAGGTACGTAACAACGTACTGGCAGAATAATGTGAAGTCTTCCAGCCTGGTTTGTATAATTTCATGGAGCTCCGCCGGCGTGATCTTATTATAATCGTGAATCAAGCGGTTCCGGTAACCGGCCATTCCTATTATTTTATGGGCGAACTCACCGGGAAGTATTTTGGCGTCCTTTAACTTTTCGATCACCGAGCGATAATCTGACGGCACTCCTGCCCCGGACTTGATCACCAGATGGCGGCCCAGGTCAAACAATGCCTCTAAAGCCCGGCGCAGTCTGTTTTCGGCGATGTCCACGGCGTCCTCGTCATTACTGAACTGATCCAAAGGCATTTGAGCCAGGGCGGCCAGGCGTTTTACCGAACTGTGTATAATTCCCATTCTTTCGGTAATGAGGGCATTATTAAACAAGAGGGCACCCCTCCTTAAATTCCTCAAAAAGCTCATCCCGCGCCTTTTCCAGGTGGTACTTGAAATCCATATACCGGCCGGAAATGGCATACTCAAAATCCGTGCGCAATTCATCGTCCGCGCAGTAAACGACCATACCGGTGCTGAGCGCTTCAAAGCACACCGGCAGGGAAGCGGTATTTAAAAAAAGAAGATCCACTTCCAGGGGGGAAAATATTTCAGCCAGATGGGGGTAAAGAGCCATATAAATATTGACCGGGCTTTTTACCGGCCATTTTAACAAAACGGCCAGATCAACATCCCTGGCCTGCTCCGGGTGTGCCGGGTAGGAGCCGAATAGGTATACGGCCGCAACTTCCGGAAACGCACTGAAAACCGATGGCAGATCGGACAGGATTTTACCTGGCAGCATAAAATTCGCTCCCATCGAAAACGGTTTGAATTTTAGCTTTGGGTCCAATTTTTACCGGCCCGAGACTTTTCCGTATTCCCATTATATCATACCCCTTAGCGGAAGGGGATTCACTTGTTCACCGGCATCTGTTAAAATAAATACTAGTGAGATCTGTCACAAATTTACCAGAAGATTGAGTTAACAGATAAAGGCAAAGGAATGCAACGTAATTGGTCAGTAAAACCGCCACCAGCGGCACAGTAGCCGGGTCATTACCGGTTTGATAAAACCCTGTCAGGGGGTCAGACCCCTGTAGTTAAAGAAGCCGGCCACCATCCACTACCGTTATTCTAAATGCTGGGGTCAAACCCCTATAGTTGAAAGAAAGAAGGGCTGCCTTATGGAACTGATTACCACCAACGAAGCCCGCTGCCGGGACTGTTACCGCTGCCTGCGCAGCTGCGCGGTGAAGGCCATCCGTTTTACCGGGGGCGAGTCGGGGGCGCTGCACGCCCGGGTGATTGACGAGCTGTGCGTGCAGGATGCCCGCTGTGTGCTCTCCTGCCCCCAGAAGGCCAAAAAGGTGGTTTCGGATCTGGAGCAGGTGCGCCGGGTCATCGGGGAAGGGCAACCCGTGGCCGCCGGGGTGGCCCCCTCCTTTGTGGCCGCCTTTCCCCTGGAGGATCCCGGGCAGATGCCGGCCCTGCTGAAAAAGCTGGGATTTGCCCGGGTGCAGGAAACTTCCCTGGGGGCCGAACTGGTGGCCCGGACGCACCGGCAGCCGGGTTTCGACCGCCCCCTGATCAGCAGCGCCTGTCCGGTGGTGGTCAATTTGATTGAGCGGTATTATCCCGGCCTTTTGCCCATGCTGGCGCCGGTGGTATCGCCCATGATCGCCCACGGCCGCCTGATGAAAAAGATGTATCCCGGGTACCGCACGGTGTTTATCGGCCCCTGCGTGGCCAAGAAGGCCGAGGCCCGGGTGGAGGGGATAGACGACGCCATTGATTATGTGCTGGGGTTTGATGAACTCTATGAATGGATGCAGGAGGAGGGAATTGATGCCGCAGATCTGCCCCCGGGTGATTTTGACGGGCCGCGGCCGGGATTGGCCAGGCTATTCCCCATTGAAGGGGGCCTGATCGCCACCCTGCAGGCGGACACCCGGGAAGAGGAAAAGTACCTGACCATCACCGGTCTGCAGAACTGCATGTCTTTTTTAGACAATTTATCCCGGAACGCCATCCCCCGGCCGCCTCTGTTGATGGAACTGCTGGCCTGCCGGGGGGGCTGCATCGACGGCCCCCTTTCCCTGTGCCGGGAGCAGGATCTGTTTACCCGCCGCCGCAAGGTAAGGGAATACTTTCGGGCCAGGGCCGCCCGGGAAGGGCCCACGGCCGGCGAAGGGCCGGAACTGCCCCCGTCCCTCATGCACAGGGAATATGCCGACCGGCGGGTTTCCCTGCCCCTGCCCGATGAACAGACCATCCGGCGGATCCTGGCCCGCACGGGCAAGTACCAGCCGGAGGACGAGTTGAATTGCGGCGCCTGCGGCTATGATTCCTGCCGGGACAAGGCCATAGCCGTCTACCAGGGCAATGCGGAAGTGCAGATGTGCATTCCCTACATGCGCAAGCGGGCCGAATCCACTTCCAACCTGGTGATGGCGGCCATGCCCAACGCCCTGATTATTGTGGACCACCGGCTGGTGATTAAGGAGGTCAACCCGGCCGCCGAGCGCATGTTCAGGCGCCCGGCCCGGGAAATGCTGGGGCAGCCCCTGGATAAATTCATCAACCCGGAAAACTTCATCAAAGTTTTGGAAACGGGGGAAATGTTGAACCGCATCCACTCCCACCCCGAACTGGATCTGATCACCAGGGACATCATTTTCCCCCTGGACAGTGAGAGGGCCGTGGTGGGCATTCTGGTCGACATTACCGCCGATAAGAGGCAGCAGGAGCGTTTCGAGCTGGTGAAGGTGCAGACCATTACCCGGGCCCGGGAAGTGATCAACAAACAGATGACCGTGGCCCAGGAAATTGCCGGCCTGCTGGGAGAAACCACCGCCGAGACCAAGGTTCTTTTGAGCAAACTGATTGACCTGATGGAAAAGGAGTCTGTCTAACCGAAAGGGGAACACAGCCCCATGGCTATTTGTGTGGATACGGGTACCGCCCGGCTGACCAAAGCCGGTGAGGAAATTTGCGGCGATACCATTGAAGTAATTAAAACAAATACGGACCATATCGTGGTGGTGGCCGACGGCCTGGGCAGCGGGGTGAAGGCCAACATTCTTTCCGGCCTGACCGCTAAAACGGCCGGCACCATGCTGAAGATGGGTGCCAGGGTTGACGACGTTATTGAGACCCTCGCCCAGACGCTGCCCATATGCAAGGTGAGGAAGCTGGCCTACAGCACCTTCACCATCTTTCAGGTGGACCGGGACGGCCGCGCCTACCTGGTGGAATATGAGAATCCCCCGGCCTATGCCGGCCGGAATAACAGCCTGCGTTCCCTGGAAAGAAAAGAAAGGGTCATCAGCGGCAAGGTCATCCGGGAGTGCTTTTTTACCGTTGGCGAGCAGGACTGGCTGGTGATGGTCACCGACGGGATTACCCAGGCTGGCCTGGGCCGCACCCTGCACATGGCCTGGGATCAGCACCGTGTGGGAGTTTACCTGGCCGGCACTTATTCACCGGCCAGGAGCGCAGCGGACTGGGCCGGGGACATTGCCCGGCTTTGTTACCGCATTTACGGGGAAAAACCCCGGGATGACGCCAGTGTGGCCGTGGTCAAGATCCGCCGGCCGCAGCATGTGACCGTGCTCATCGGCCCTCCCGGGAATATGGATGATGACGTGGTGGTGGTGGATAAACTGATGCGCTCCGCCGGCGTCAAGGTGGTCTGCGGCGGCACCACCGGCAATATGGTGGCCCGGGTGCTGGGCCGGGAGCTCAGTGTGGATTTGACCACCGGGAATGACCGGGTGCCGCCCGCCGGCACCATTGCCGGCATCGACCTGGTCACCGAGGGGGCGGTGACCCTGGTGGACGCCCTGGAGTATCTTAAGAAGGGTAAACCGGCGGATTTACGGGGCCGGGACGGGGCCAGCCGCCTGGCCTTCATCCTGCTGTCCGCCGACAGCGTGCATTTTATTGTGGGCACGGCAGTGAACAAGGCCCGGCCGGAGCCCGGGGTACCGGCCATATTTGTTTATAAACAATATATCATCAGCGATTTGATCCGGGTGTTGCAGGGGATGGGTAAGAACGTAACGGTGGAGTATCATTAACGTTTATGGGAAATGTTGTCAGCGCATGTCCGCATTCGTTATTCGTAGTACAGGTGAAACGAAGATAAAAGCGCCTGATGCTATTAAGTGTCGACACATTCATTATTTATAGCACAAGCGAAATCTGGACCAATTATTGACGGTTCACCGGGCAAAAGTGGCAGATTGGGGTTAAACCCGTGACATGGTCCTGGAATAGTCTATATAAGGGATTGTCGGTAATCCACCACAGGAACACGTGGGTATCCAGCAGCATTCTCATTTTTCAAACTCCCCTAAAATACCTTCCGGCAGCGGTTCGTTAAAATCGGGGGCAACGGTAATCTTGCCTTTAGCACTACCCGGCGAACGCCGGGCAGTCTGCTTTGACACCGGGACCAGGCGCGCCACAGGCGTGCCTGCTCTGGCAATAACCACTTCCTCTCCGGCCAGCACCCGGTTTAAAATTTTTGAAAAGTGTGTTTTTGCCTCGTGGATATTTACCTGCATTCCCATATAATTTCACCCCTTAAAGGTAATTATGGACTAAGTCCGGGACTAAGTCAAGGTCTGGGACGGTTCTTTGACAGATAGTTATTCATACTATTATTGGCCTACGTGGTGTTAAAACAGGGGCAGACGGCCACGGAAGAAGAGCTGCTGGCATACTGCCGCAGCAAGCTGGCGGCCTTTAAGGTGCCGCGGTCCATCGAATTCCGGGACAGCCTGCCCAAGACCATCGTGGGCAAAGTGCTGCGCCGCTACCTGCGGGAAGAAGAGGCGGCAAAGCTGAAGGGATAACCCTCAGGTTTATACAATGCATGGTGGATTCTGATGAAAGCTGTGGTCATTCCCCCGGTTCGTTAATACCGGGGGTAAACCGGGGGATGTTGCCGGAGTTGTCAGGTCCTTGAGGCAAAGTATTTATTGGATCTGTCTTATACGGCAGGGATCGGCCGTCTTTTGTAGAAATAGTTTGTAAATAAGGAAGTATAATCTCATGCAGGGGAGATGGAGAGGATGGCCGAAGCCAAAAAGCCCAAAGAAGTTGTCATCACTTTAAACGGTGTGCAGTTTGTGGTGCCCCCGGGCACGAAAGTGAAGGACGCGGCTGCCGCAGCCGGAGTGGAAATTCCGCCATTAAAGGTGGACCCGGAAAAATGCAAGGGCTGCCAGATGTGCACCAAAGCCTGCGAGACGGGAGCCATTTCCGGGGAGAAAAAGGAACCCCATTCCATTGACCAGTCCCTGTGCATCCGCTGCGGCGAGTGCCTGGCCAAGTGCAAGCTGGGCTCAATAGTGCCCGCTTAGAAAAAGAACAGTTATCATGCCAGGTCCTTTTCCGGGGCCTGGTTTTCTTTTTCCTGCCCCGGCTTGTTTCCCGGAGGGATGGGAGGGTTCTCTAAAACACCCGATGGGGTTATAATGATTATACCACGGTGTAACTGGTGAACAGTGGCACCGGGAATCTCCGGCTCTTTTATACAGGGTGAAACCTTTTCAGGATGAATTTCACTGAACAACTGAACAGGAGGTGCCGGGCACCGGCGATTAGTTTTCAGAAAGGAGTATAAAGCCAATGAAGGAAAAAGGAACCGTTTCCGTGGATCCCCGGGTGCTGGAAGCGGTGAAAAAGGCCGCCGTGGACGGGCGGCTGACCTGTACCGCCGCCCGGGCGCTGGCACGGGAACTGAAGGTTCCCGTGCGCCAGGTGGGTGCGGCCTGCGACGCCCTGGACATCAAGATCAAAGCCTGCGAGCTGGGGTGTTTTTAAGATTAAACGATAATGCGCTCACTGTGGGTGTACACGTTCATCCTGTCCCCCCGGGCAAAGCCGGCCACGGTGATGCCCGTCTCCCGGGCCATGGCCAGGGCCAGGTCCGTGGGCGCTCCCCGGGCGATGATCACCGGTATGCCCATGCGGGCCACCTTGATCAGTATTTCCGAAGAAACCCGGCCGCTGAACACCAGCAGCTTGTCTCCCAGGGCAATGCCGTCCAGGAAAGCCCGGCCGAAAATTTTATCCACCGCATTGTGCCGCCCGATATCCTCATAAAAAAACAGGGCCTTTTCCCGGGAATAGAGTGCGGCCCCGTGGCTGCCGCCGGTGGCCCGGAACAGGGCGGCCTTCCCCTCCATTTCCCGGGCGAAGGCCAGGGCCCGTTCCAGCGGTATTTGCAGGGGGGAAGTGACCGGTTTTATCCCCCGGGCGTCATTGATAAAATAAAAGGAAGACCGGCTGCGGCCGCAGCAGGTGGTGAGATAGCGCTTTAAAAAGCCCTCCCGGGCCGGCGCCGGTCCGGTGGTTTCCACCCAGATCAGGCCGTCGTCCCGGTGAACGGTGATCCCCTTCAGGTCGCCGGGTTTTCTCAGGATGCCCTCGGAGCACAGGAAACCCACCGCCAGCTCCTCCAGGTGGTCCGGGGAGCAGACCAGGGTCACCAGTTCCTCGTCGTTTAGAAACAGGGTCACCGGTACTTCCCTGACCACCTGGTCCGTGGTGGATTGCACATTCCGGCCGGCAATTTTTTTAACCGGTACAGTGGTGGTGCCGGATAAAGTCATGGATTTTACCCCCCGGGCTAAAGTACATAATTATTGTATCTTTCCCGGCGCCCGGGGGCAAGTTCGGCGTTAAGCATTTTATTTGGAGGTGTCTGCCATGTGGCGAGTTGGTATACTTACGGCCAGCGACAAGGGTTCCCGCGGTGAGCGGGAGGATAAGAGTGCGGATGTAATCCGGGAAATGGTGGCGGCCATAGACGGGGAAGTGGTAGCCTACCGCCTGGTGCCCGACGACCTGGAAGTATTGAAAGAAAACCTGATCACCATGGTGGACCGGGACAGGCTGGACCTGGTCCTGACCACCGGCGGGACGGGCTTTTCCCCCCGGGACAACACCCCGGAAGCCACCCGGGCGGTCATTGAAAGGGAAGTGCCGGGTATCCCCGAGGCCATGCGGGCCGAGAGCATGAAAAAAAACCCCCGGGCCATGCTCAGCCGGGCGGTGGCCGGCATCCGCCACCGCACCCTGATCATCAACCTGCCGGGCAGCCCCAGAGGGGTGCGGGAGTGCCTGGAGGCCGTCCTGCCGGCCCTGCCTCACGGCCTGGAAATCCTCACCGGCCGGGGCGGGGAGTGCGGAAGGGAAGCAGCAGAATTAAAGTAAGCGGATTGACTCTTGAATCCCTGCTGCAGAAATGCTTGAGACGAGGCCCAACCCGGGAAATGGCCGGAACGCCACGGTCCTGGTGGGCTGCCGGGCTTCAGGGAATACCGGCCGGAGGAAGCGGGGATGATTCAATAACTGGCTTTAACCGATCAGCCGCCCGGGGCGGGCAGATTTTGATGTATAAAACCTTTTCTTCCCGGGGAAAATGTTGCTAGGGCAGCTAAGAAATGTTTTCATAGGGCATCTCCGCCCGCTGCCGGGAGAAAACAGAAGAAATCATCTCATAATTTCCCTCAACAGGCTGTAAGGGGGTATTTTGTCATGTCAGGGTAGTTGCTTTTAGTTTCCCTGCTTTATATTATAGTACGTGGGTATTAGCACTCGGTTAAAATGAGTGCTAACAATGAGCCAAAGTCAAACCAGTACCAATCTTACAAGGAGGGGTTTTTGGTGATCAGACCGTTAGGTGAACGGGTAGTGGTCAAGCCGCTGCCCAGCGAGGAAGTGACCAAGGGGGGTATTGTCATCCCCGACACTGCCAAGGAAAAGCCCCAGGAAGGCGAAGTGGTGGCAGTGGGTCCCGGCCGCCTGCTGGAAAACGGTACCCGGGTGCCCATTGACCTGAAGGTGGGGGACAGGATCCTGTTCTCCAAGTATGCCGGCAACGAGGTTAAGCTGGACGGTGAAGAGTACCTGATTATGCGGGAAGCGGACATCCTGGGTGTGATTGAAAAGTAACCGGGGTCCGGCAACTGGCCGGAAAGAGTGCCCCACGGGAACGATAGTTCCTTCGAAAAACATTGATAATCCATCAGCCGGGTTGGTTCCGGCACCTGCCGGGAGAGTGCTGTTTAACCCGGCAACTGATGCCTGACCATTATTTTCAAGGAGGTAAAGGACATTGGCTGGTAAAGAGATTATTTTCCGGGAAGACGCCCGCCGGGCTCTGGAAAGGGGCGTAAACGCCCTGGCCGATGCGGTGCGGGTTACCCTGGGCCCCAAGGGCCGTAACGTTGTTCTGGAGAAGAAGTTCGGTTCGCCCATGATCACCAACGATGGTGTGACCATCGCCCGGGAAATTGAGCTCACCGATCCCCTGGAGAATATGGGTGCCCAGCTGGTCAAGGAAGTGGCCACCAAGACCAACGACGTGGCCGGCGACGGCACCACCACCGCCACTGTGCTGGCCCAGGCCATTGTACGGGAAGGCTTGAAAAACGTGGCCGCCGGTGCCAACCCCATGATCATCAAGCGGGGTATTGAAAAAGCGGTGGAAAAAGCGGTGGAGGCCATGAAGTCCGCCGCCAAGCCGGTGGAAAGCAAGACGGCCATCAGCCAGGTGGCGTCCATCTCCGCCAACGATCCTTCCATTGGTGAACTGATTGCCGAAGCCATGGAAAAGGTGGGCAAGGACGGGGTCATCACCGTGGAGGAATCCAAGGGTATCGGCACCACTTTGGAAGTGGTGGAAGGGATGAATTTCGACCGGGGTTACATATCCCCGTACATGATCACCGACACCGACAAGATGGAAGCCAACTTGAGCGATCCCTACATTCTGATTACCGACCGCAAGATCAGCGCGGTGACCGACCTGCTGCCCATTTTGGAGCGCATTGTCCAGTCCGGCAAGCCGCTTCTGATCATTGCCGAGGATGTGGAAGGGGAAGCTCTGGCCACCCTGGTACTGAACAAGCTGCGGGGCACCCTTTCCTGCTGCGCCGTGAAAGCCCCCGGCTTTGGCGACCGGCGCAAGGCCATGCTGGAGGATATTGCCATCCTCACCGGCGGTACGGTCATCAGTGAAGAACTGGGCCTGAAACTGGACAAGGCCACCATGGATATGCTGGGCCGGGCTTCCAAGGTGCGGGTGAAGAAGGAAGAAACCATCATTGTGGGCGGCGCCGGATCCCAGGATAAGATCAACGCCCGCATTGCTTCCATTAAGAAGCAAATCGAAGAAACCACTTCCGACTTCGACCGGGAGAAGCTGCAGGAGCGTCTGGCCAAGCTGGCCGGCGGCGTGGCCGTCATTCAGGTGGGTGCGGCCACCGAGACGGAAATGAAGGAGAAGAAGCTGCGCATCGAAGACGCCCTGAACGCCACCCGGGCGGCCGTGGAGGAAGGCATTGTCTCCGGCGGCGGTGTGGCCTACGTGGAAGCCATCAAGGGGTTGGATGGCATTGAAACCACCACCCTGGATGAGAAGACCGGTGTGGACATCGTGCGCCGGGCTCTGGAAGAGCCCCTGCGGCAGATTGCCAACAACGCCGGCATGGAAGGTTCCGTGGTGGTGGAAAAAGTCAAGTCCCTGCCCGACGGCGTGGGCTTCAACGCCCTCACCGGCGAGTATGTGAACATGATCGAAGCCGGTATTGTGGACCCGGCCAAGGTCACCCGTTCCGCCCTGCAGAACGCCGCTTCCATTGCGGCCATGATCCTGACCACCGAAACCCTGGTGGCTGAAAAGCCGGAAAAGGAAAAAGATATGCCCGGCATGGGCGGCGGCATGCCTCCCATGTAAATCAGACGGGCCCGTAAAAGGACTTAAAGGGAAGTCCCCGTGCCAGATGCCTGCATGGGGACTTTTTGTCATCGGGCATAAATTTTGCAAGAAAATTTTTCGCCAGCCTCTTGTAAAACCGACCAGCTTATGTTAATATAATCGTAATAATTCCTAACAACATAATTCTGGCATAATCATTCTGGCAAATGAATGGAGGGTTGAATAATGGGTAAGGCAGTGGGTATTGACCTGGGGACCACCAATTCGGTGGTGGCTGTACTGGAAGGCGGCAAGCCCACGGTGATTATCAATGCGGAAGGCTCCAGAACCACCCCTTCGGTGGTAGCCTTCAAAGATGACGGGGAGCGCCTGGTGGGGCAGGTGGCCAAGCGCCAGGCGGTGTTGAATTCCGAGAACACCCTTTATTCGGTAAAGCGTTTTATCGGCCGCCGTTATTCCGAGGTGACCGAAGAGTCCAAACTGGTGCCCTATAAAGTGGAACCCGGACCCAATGATGCGGTCCGCTTCCGGGCAAGGGGCAGGACTTACGCCCCGGAAGAAATTTCAGCCATGGTATTAAAGAAACTGGTGGACGACGCGTCCAAATACATTGGTGAAAAGGTCACTGATGCGGTGATTACCGTACCGGCCTACTTCAACGACGCCCAGCGGCAGGCCACCAAGGATGCCGGCAAGATTGCCGGGCTGAATGTGCTGCGGATCATCAACGAGCCCACGGCGGCGGCCCTGGCCTACGGGCTGGAAAAGAAGACCAACGAAACCATCCTGGTCTTTGACCTGGGCGGCGGTACCTTTGACGTTTCCATCCTGGAAGTGGGCGACGGGGTCTTTGAGGTAAAGGCCACCAGCGGGGATACCCACCTGGGTGGGGACGATTTCGACAAGGCCGTTGTGGACTGGCTGGCGGAGGAATTCAAAAAGGATTACGGCATCGACCTGCGCCAGGACAAACAGGCGTTGCAGCGGCTGACGGAAGCGGCGGAAAAGGCCAAGATCGAACTTTCCAGCACCCTGGAGACCACCATCAGCCTGCCCTTTATCACCGCCGATGCCACCGGTCCCAAGCACCTGGAGATGAAGCTCACCCGGGCCAAGTTTGACGACCTCACCCACCACCTGGTGGAGCGCTGCCGGGGGCCGGTGCAGCGGGCCCTGGCCGATGCCAAACTGACGGAGAAGGATATCGATGAAGTGATCCTGGTGGGCGGTTCCACCCGCATTCCGGCGGTGCAGCAGCTGGTGCGGCAGATGACCGGCGGCAAGGATCCCCACCAGGGGGTCAACCCCGACGAAGTGGTGGCCGTGGGAGCGGCCATCCAGGCGGGCGTCCTGGCCGGGGAAATCAAAGACGTGGTGCTGCTGGATGTGACGCCCCTGTCCCTGGGGGTGGAAACCCTGGGCGGCGTGATGACCAGAATTATCGAGCGCAACACCACCATTCCCGTGCGCCGGAGCCAGGTTTTCACCACCGCCGAGGACAACCAGCCGGCCGTGGACATCCACGTGCTGCAGGGCGAGCGGGAAATGGCCCGGGACAACCGCTCCCTGGGCCAGTTCAAGCTGGAGGGCATTGCCCCGGCTCCCCGGGGTGTGCCCCAGATTGAGGTGACCTTTGACATCGACGCCAACGGCATCCTGAAAGTGAGCGCCCGGGACAAAGCCACGGGCAGGGAGCAGACGGTGACCATAACCGGTTCTTCCAACCTGGACAAGAGCGAGATCGACCGGATGGTCCGGGAGGCCCAGATGTATGCCGAGGAGGACAGGCGCCGCAAGCAGGAGGTGGAGGTGCGCAACGAAGCCGACAGCCTGGCCTACCAGGTGGACCGCCAGCTGAGGGAAGTGGGCGACCGGGTGCCGGTGCACATCAAAGCCCGGGCGGAACAGCTGGTGACCGACCTGAAGGCGGCCTTGAAGGAAAACGCACCCATCGAGCGCATCCGCTCCCTCTCCGGCGACCTGCAGCAGGCCGCCCAGGCCCTCCTGCAGGCGGCCCGGTCCACCGGACCGGCCGGCGCCGGTTCCCGGGGCGCCGCTTCTGCCGGCTCCGGTGGAGCAGGCTCGCAGGGCGACGATGTGGTGGACGCCGAGTATGAGGAGAAGTAAACCACCATGGTAGTGAGCCAGACAATGTCGTAACTAACGTCATCACCCAAGCAGAGTCTGACTCTGTTATTGTTGGTTTGAGTGTCCGGTTTGGCGTAGGGTAACGTCCCCTCCCCGGTGGAGGGGACGTTACTGGAAAGGAGCGAATGCCCATGACGGGGCAGGAACAGGTATTAAACGGCATGCCGGAAAAGGAACTGGCTGAACTGCGCCGGGAACTGGCGGAAGAAAAAAACCGCCATCTGCGCACCCTGGCCGACTTTGACAACTACCGGCGGCGGGTGGAGCGGGAAGTCCGGGAAAAGAGCCTGGAGGGGAAAAAGGCCCTTATACTGGACCTGCTGCCGGTGCTGGACAATCTGGAGCGGGCCATCGGCCAGCTTCCCGATGAGGGGGTGGCCAGGGGTTTGGCCATGGTTTACCGGCAGATGCTGGACCTTCTGGGCCGCCACGGCCTGGAGGTGCTGGAAAGTGAAGGCCGGCCCTTCAACCCGGAGGAACACGAAGGGGTGGGTTTTATACCCGACGGCCATTACCCGCCGGGACATGTGGCCCGGGAAGTCTCCCGGGGCTACCGTTTTAGCGGGGAAATCTTGCGTCCGGCCCGGGTGCTGGTAGCCCGGCAGCCTCAGGCAGGTGAAACATATGGGGGTACAATTTCAGGATTACTATGAAATTCTGGGGGTAAGCCGGCAGGCCACCGAAAAGGAAATTAAGGCCGCCTACCGGAAGCTGGCCAGGAAATATCACCCGGACCTGCACACGGGTAAAGATAAAAAGGAAGCTGAGGAAAAGTTCAAGCTGATCAACGAGGCCTACGAGGTTTTAAGTGACCCGGAAAAAAGGGCCAAATACGACCGTCTGGGGGCTAACTGGCGGGCCGGGGATAACTTCGAACCGCCCCCGGACATGGGTGACTTTTTTGTTTACACCAGCGGCGGGGAAGGGACCCCCAAAAGCGGCTTCAGCGACTTTTTTGACATTCTCTTCGGGGGCGCCCCCTTTGGCCGGGTAGCCAGAACCGGTTTCCGCACCGGCCCGCTGCGGGGGGAGGACGTGGAGGCCCGGCTGGAGCTGACACTGGAAGAGGCCTACCGGGGCGGGGAAAAGACCATCCAGATTTCCCAGCGCGAAATCTGTCCGGAATGCGGCGGCAGCGGCAGCCGGGGAAGGGGCTTTTGCCCCGCCTGCGCCGGCACCGGTGTCCGGGAAGGGGAAAAGACCCTGGCCGTCAAGATCCCCCCCGGGGTGCACGAGGGCAGCCGCATCCGCCTGAAGGGGCAGGGCGGCGAAGGGCTGGCCGGGGGCGAGAGGGGAGATCTGTACTTAAAGGTGCATATCCTTCCCCATCCGGTATATACCGTACAGGGAAGCGACCTGGAAACCAGTGTCATCCTGCTGCCCCATCAGGCCGTGCTGGGGGATAAGGTGACCGTGCCCACCCTGGACGGGGCGGTGCTCATGCGGGTACCCGCCGGCACCAGGTCCGGTTCCCGCCTGCGCCTGAAGGGCAAGGGCCTGCCCGGGAAAAATGGTGTCCGGGGGGACCTGTACGTACGGGTGGTCATCGACATCCCCGCAGCGCCTACGGAGGAAGAAAAGGATCTTTACCGGCGTCTGGCCGCCCTGCGTACCGGGGGGGTGCAAAGATGATGAAAAAGTACAGCCTTTCAATTTACTGTCATACCCTGAATCTGGAAGGGGAGCCGGCCGGGATACCGGTGGGCAGCCTGGGCCTGCACCCGGAGATGCTGGAAAGGCTGGTGGCCCTGGGCATCCTGGAAGTGCGCCGGGGTATGGTTACCCCGGACCAGGTGCGCCGGCTGCAGAAAATCTTTCGCCTCCGGGGCACCCTGGGGGTCAATCTCACCGGCGCGGCCGTCATCGTGGATTTGCTGGAGCGTATGGAAAAACTGGAGGATGAGCTGGAGCGGCTGCGCAGAACCTTTTTATGACGAACCACCGGCGGGTTGTTGCGGCCGGTGGTGTGTCAGTGTGTCAGGGGACAGTTCCTTGTCACGCTTTGGGACAACCATTGGGGACGATCCCCGTGGTTAGGATAACCAGGGGGGCGAGGCAACCAGGCTAGCCGTGGGGACGATCTCTTTGTCTCAGGTAGATGTGTCAAAGAACCGTCCCCTGTCACAGATGCACACTGTCACACAAGAACCGTCCCCTGTCACACTAGCCTTATTTCGGAGGTGATATTTTCATGGATATCAACCGTTATACACAAAAGTCCCGGGAGGCCCTGGCGGCGGCACAGCAGCTGGCCGCGCAGCGCCGTCATCAGGAAGTGAGCGGCAAACACCTGCTGGCAGCCCTGCTGGCCCAGGAGGGGGGTATGGCCCCCCGCTTCCTGGAGAGCGCCGGGGTGAATATACCTTCCCTGGAACGCAGGGTGGAGGAGCTTTTACGGCGGATTCCCGTGGTCACCGGCTATGAAGGGAGCCTGCGGCTGTCCAACGCCCTGGCCCGGGTGCTGGGCCGGGCGGAGGAAGAGGCCCGGGAGATGAAGGACGACTACATCAGTGTGGAGCACCTGCTGCTGGCCCTCCTTTCCGAAGGGGAAAGGGAACTGGTGGAGGTGTTCACCCAGGCCGGACTGACCCGGGAGGGATTGCTGGCGGCCTTGAGGGCCGTGCGGGGCAACCAGCGGGTGACCGGGGAAAACCCGGAGGAAACCTACGAAGCCCTGGAGCGCTACGGCCGGGATCTCACCCGCCTGGCCCGGGAGGGCAAGCTGGACCCGGTCATCGGCCGGGACGACGAAATCCGCCGGGTGATCGAGATCCTTTCCCGGCGCACCAAGAACAACCCGGTGCTCATCGGCGAGCCCGGGGTGGGTAAAACGGCCATTGTGGAAGGCCTGGCCCGGCGCATCGTGGCCCAGGACGTGCCCGAAGGCTTGAAAGACAAGCGCATCGTGGGCCTGGACATGGGGGCGCTGATCGCCGGGGCCAAGTACCGGGGCGAGTTTGAGGAGCGTTTAAAGGCCGTGCTCAAGGAAGTGCAGCAGTCCGAGGGAAGGATCATCCTTTTCATCGACGAACTGCACACCGTGGTGGGGGCCGGCGCCGCCGAAGGGGCGGTGGACGCGGGCAACCTGTTAAAACCCATGCTGGCCCGGGGGGAGCTGCGGACCATCGGCGCCACCACCCTGGACGAGTACCGCAAACACGTGGAAAAGGACGCCGCCCTGGAAAGGCGTTTCCAGCCCGTAATCGTCAACCCGCCTTCGGTGGAAGATACCATTTCCATCCTGCGGGGCTTAAAGGAGCGCTACGAAGTGCATCACGGGGTGCGCATTAAGGACGCGGCCCTGGTGGCGGCAGCCACCCTGTCGGACCGCTACATTTCCGACCGCTTTTTGCCGGACAAGGCTATCGACCTGATGGACGAGGCGGCGGCCCGGCTGCGCACGGAAATCGACAGTATGCCGGCGGCCCTGGATGAGATCACCCGCCGGATCATGCAGCTGGAAATTGAAGAGGCGGCTTTAAAGAAGGAGAGCGACCCGGCGTCGGCCGAACGCCTGGAGAAAATCAGAAAGCAGCTGGCCGACCTGCGCTCCGAGGCCGATGCCATGAAGGCCCAGTGGCAGGTGGAAAAGCAGGCCATCGGCCGGGTGCGCCAGATCAAGAAGGAAATCGAGGAAACCCGCCAGCAGATGGAAGAGGCCGAACGGGCCTATGATTTAAACCGCCTGGCGGAGTTGAAATACGGCCGGCTGAACGAACTGGAGCGCCGCCTGAAGGCCGAGGAGGAACTGCTGGCGGGCAAGCAGAAACACGGCATGCTGCTGAAGGAAGAGGTGGACGAGGAAGACATTGCCCGGGTGGTCAGCCGCTGGACGGGCATCCCGGTGAGCAAGTTGATGGAAGGGGAAAGGGAAAAGCTCATCCACCTGGACGAGGAGCTGCACAGGCGGGTCATCGGCCAGGACGAGGCGGTGCGGGCGGTGGCCGATGCGGTGGTCCGCGCCAGGGCGGGAATCAAGGACCCCAACCGGCCCATCGGCAGCTTCATCTTCCTGGGGCCCACCGGCGTGGGCAAGACGGAGCTGGCCCGGGCCCTGGCGGAAGCCCTCTTTGACGACGAGCGGAACATGATTCGCCTGGATATGTCCGAATACATGGAAAAGCACACTGTGGCCCGGCTCATCGGCGCGCCCCCGGGATATGTGGGCTACGAGGAAGGGGGCCAGCTCACCGAGGCGGTGCGCCGGAAGCCCTATTCGGTGATCCTGCTGGATGAAATTGAAAAGGCGCACCACGACGTGTTCAACGTGCTGCTGCAATTGTTGGACGACGGCCGGCTCACCGACGGCCACGGCCGCACGGTGAACTTCCGCAACACGGTGGTGATCATGACCTCCAACATCGGCAGCCAGGAAATCCTGGAGCACCAGGAAAGGGGCGGGGACTTCGCCGCCATGAAGGAGAAGGTGCTGGGTATATTGCGCCGGCACTTCCGGCCCGAGTTTCTTAACCGGGTGGATGAAATCGTGGTCTTCCACGCCCTGAACCAGTTGCACATGCGCCAGATCGCCTCTTTGATGCTGCAAAGGCTGGCCGACCGTATCCAGGGCGGCACCGGCAACAAACTGGAGTGGGACGACGGAGCCCTGAACTACCTGGCCAACAAGGGCTACGAGCCCGCCTACGGTGCCCGGCCCTTGAAGCGCCTGATCCAGCAGGAAGTGGAAACACCCTTGAGCCGCCTGATGGTCAAAGGCGAGGTGCTGCCGGGGGACACCATCTTCCTTACGGGCGATGACCGCGGTTTGCGCCTGGAGCGAAAGGCGGCGGAGAAGCAAATCTAAAATGCCACGGGGAGCCGTGGTTCTGGGCAGTGTACCTATCAAGGGCTGCATGATGTCAAGGTGCCGGTGACAGTGGTTAAATAATAGTGGTTAAAGAAAAACTTCCTCCAGGCTTGAACCGCGGAGGAAGTTTTTTCATAAAGTAAGACCTGCAGCCATAAACCTATGCTGCGGAGAATCCCTGTTGCCGCCACCATTCTTCTTTCAGATGATCATAAATTCTCTGTAAAATTTCCAGGTGGCTGTTTTCCCAGTCCGCCAGCTGACGGCAGAGGGCTTTGACTTCTTCCCGCCGGCTGTTCTCCGCAGCCTGGCGGTAAAAGTCTATGGACGCCTTTTCCATCAGTATGCAAATATGAAATAGGGAAACCTCCAGCGAACTTGATTCCGGTTTTGCCTTGCCCGGTTCAAAAATGTGCGGGGAAGGGGTTTCTTCTATCAACACTTCCCCCACAGGCTGGTTATGGGCAATTTTCCGGTAGAGACCGGTGAGACGGTCCTTATGCATTTCTTCCTCATCGGCCAGAAAGGTAAAAGCCTCTTTTGTCTCAGGGTCTTTTACCAGCTGGGCAGCCAGGATATAAAACTGCAGGGCTTCCATTTCATTGACTATAGCTGTTTTTAGAATATCCAGTTCGCTGTCGGGCATATTTTCACTCCTCTTCAGGTTTTACCATTATTCTATCACCTTCACATTTACCGGACAAGTCAATTGTTATAGATAAGTGCGGATTCTGTAATATGGGCTACCTATTTATTGCCCAAATTTTTCGGTAGATTTGCCAGTAATAACAAATATTAATATCTGGTGTGATGAGGGTATTTTTAACATGTTAAAACCAACTTAATAATATTAAAATTAATATTAATATTAATATTGAAAGGACTTGCGGATTTGACGAAGGTAATTGAACGTAGTATGATAATGATTATTACTAGTTTTTTATCATATTCTTTGTATATGTTCTGGCTCCTGAATTCTCTGGCAACTGCCCGGGTTTACCGGTTGTTTTGCCTCGCAAACAATATAAAACCGCCTGATCCAAAAGCAGGTGGCCGGGAAAAGGGGATTCCCTCAGGCACACCCTTTGAAAAACTCCTTAAAGGATGGGTTTGTCCCCCTTGCGGGGCAGGAAAAGACATATTCGCCAAAGGAGGTTTGTTTTGATGAAGTTACGGTTTCTGGCTTTAGCCTGCAGCCCAAGGAAAAACGGTAATACGGCCGTTCTGGCCGGACAGGCCCTGGCGGCGGCCGAATCGGCAGGGTGCAGCACTGAGCTTTTGCACCTTGCCGATTACCGGTACGCCCCGTGCCGGGCCTGTGACGGCTGCTTTCCCACCGGCAGGTGCGTGCTGCAGGACGACGCCGGCCTGATTTATGAAAAAATCCTGGCAGCCGACCGTTTAATCCTGGCCGCACCGGTTTTTTTCATGGGGATTTGTGCCCAGGCCAAGATGCTCATCGACCGTGCCCAGCAGTTTTGGGCTGCCAAATACATTTTAAAAAAAGAGGTGATTCCCGGTATAAAAAACCGACCGGCGCGCCGGGGCATCTTTATCAGTTGCGGCGGCACCACCATGCCCGGGGTTTTTGACGGATCCGTTCAGGTGGTGAAGGCTTTTTTTAAAATGCTGGAAATTGAACTTTCGGCCACCCTGTGTTACGCCGGGGTGGATAAAGCCGGGGACATTTTACAAAAAGCAGGCGCCCTGGAAGAGGTTGCGGAAACTGCCCGCAAGCTGTGCATCCCCTGATTTAGATGATAGTGGCACGGCATATTTGTCAGGTTCATTGAGAATACGATTTGGTGATAAAATATGCTTATTTTCTTAAGCCTGAAAAATTTTTTCATTACCAGGAAGGAAAAACAATTTTTACGTAGTAATAATAAATATCATTAAGAAGAAAGGAGGATATGTCCTATGACCTGGAAGTGTGCCAACTGCGGCTATACCCTTTTTGAAAAACAACCTCCCGACAAATGCCCTTCCTGTGGCGAGGCCTGTGAGTTTGTAGATGTTTCCTGCTACATTCCCGAATGCGGCGGCCCCGATTCCGGCGGGATCGACGGGCGCCTTTACAAAAAGGAAAAAGAATAAAGGAGGCAATCCTGATGACTGAACTGAACCAGGTTTACAAGTGCAATGTTTGTGGTAACATGGTGGAAGTAATTCACACCGGGGTGGGTGAACTGGTCTGCTGCGGCCAGCCCATGCAGCTGATGAAGGTGAATACCGTGGATGCCAGCAGGGAAAAGCACGTTCCGGTAATCGAAAAGACGGACGGTGGTTTCCTGGTCAAGGTGGGCAGTGTGCCCCATCCCATGGAAGAGAAGCACTATATCGAGTGGATTGAAGTAATTGCCGACGGGGTGGTATATCGCCAGTTCTTGAAGCCCGGCGAAAAACCCGAGGCGGAATTCTGCATCAAAGCCCAAAAAGTAACCGCCAGGGAACACTGCAACCTGCACGGGGTCTGGCAGGCATAGGGGATGCCTGGTCATGGGCAAAAAAATGGGTTTGTTCCCTTTGAGTCCATGTGTATGAACCTGAGAAGGAAAACCCGTCCGGAAAAGCAATGGGCGCCGCCTCCTGTAGCTTTGTGGATGAAAACGGCGAACGGACCGATCGGGTCGCCTGCACGCATTGCGGGGCACCAGGGGAAGCACTGTGCGAAGAAACGGAAGAAAACTAACTGCCTGTCAAGGAATACAGGGGCAAGACATTATCTCTTGCCCCTGTACATTGTGAACAAACTACCATCGGCGGCCGGGGGACCAGGGATCTGGATGAATATCAACTGGCCTGCCCTGGTGCCGGTCGGTGGATTGGACAACTCCATACGGGCAAAGGATGGTCCGCTGGTACGCCAGCCTCTCCCGGCCATAGAAAGGCGGCAGGAAGTGGTGGACAGTTTTTGCTAAGCTGCACTAAAAAAGCAGGCCGGCAAGGCCTGCTTTAAGTGCAACGGGTTCATACCTGTGCACCAGTCTATTCGATGGTCACCTGAATTTGTTTGGGCTTGTCCCCGCCGGCTTTAGGCAGAACAATTTCCAGGATGCCGTCCTTGAAAGTGGCTTTTGTTTTTTCCTTTTCTACGGGCGTGGGCAGGGGGATGGTCCGGGTGAAGGAGCCGTAGAAGCGTTCCGACCGGAAATAATCCTTTTCCTTGATCTCCTCGTCCCGTTTGATCTCCCCTTTGAGGGATACATGGTCCTCCGTAACCAGGATATCGATGTCTTCCTTTTTCACCCCCGGCAATTCGGCCTTGATTACCAGCCTGTCCTCCCGGTCGATAACATCCACCGCCGGTTTCCAGGAAGCGGCCACACCGGGCAACTGCAGCTGTCTGAGCCTGCTGCTGAAGGCACGGTCCAGGGCATCCTGCAATTCCTGCAATTCACGCCACGGGTTCCAGGGGATCAGCGACATTTTTTCATCCTCCTTTGGTTTTTGTTTGTGGCTAAGAGGTCCGGACCTTTTTGGTCAACCTGATTAAAAATTAAAACAGAGACGGGATGCTGTCAATAATTATTACTGATTATATTAACCATTAAAAGGTAAAAGGGGATAAATATATCAATATTTCTCCCTTTTACATGCCGGTGCGGCTGATTTTGTGTATATATCCATCGCTTTACATCAGTACTCAAGTTAACTTTACCAGCCGGCCAAAAGGATAAAAAGATTGTTTCTGCCGGCGGGAAGGAAAGGGCAAGATAATTTATATGTCTTCAGTTCGAAACCGGGTTGCCCGGTTGGGTTTGAAAAGGGTAAAATAAAAAAGCGGTACCCGGACATAAGGAAAATGGCTTAAAATTCCTCCGGTGTTTAGCCGGTTGCAACGGGTCTTAAACTATATTTTTGAAAGGGATGACCTCCGTGCCTGTTTTTGACAGCGTGCTGGATTTGATCGGGTCCACACCCATGATCCGGTTGAACAAGCTGGCCGCCGGGCTTCCCGCCACCGTGGTGGCCAAGGTGGAATTTTTTAACCCCGGGGGCAGTGTAAAGGACCGCATTGCCTGGAATATGATCCGCGCCGCCGAGGAAAAGGGCTTGATTAACAAAGATACTTTGATCATTGAACCCACCAGTGGTAATACAGGCGTCGGCCTGGCCATGGTCTGTGCCGTGCGGGGTTACCGGCTGGTGCTGACCATGCCCGAAACCATGAGCATGGAAAGGCGTATGCTTTTGCAGGCTTTCGGGGCCGAAATTGTGCTGACGCCGGGTGATGAGGGGATGGGCGGGGCGGTGCGCAAAGCCCGGGAACTGGTGGAATCCTACTCCAACGCCTTTATGCCCCAGCAATTTGAAAACCCGGCCAACCCGGCCGTCCACCGGATGACCACGGCGGAAGAAATCTGGCGGGATACCGGCGGAGAGGTGGATTTCTTTGTGGCCGGCGTGGGTACCGGGGGGACCGTCACCGGTGTGGCCTCGGTTTTAAAGGGAAAAAGACCTTCCGTCAGGGTGGTGGCGGTGGAACCGGCCGCTTCGCCCGTTCTCTCCGGCGGGCAACCCGGACCGCATAAAATACAGGGCATCGGGGCGGGGTTCGTGCCGGATGTGCTGGATGTCTCCCTGCTGGATGAAATAATTACCGTTACCGATGGGCAGGCCATGGATACGGCCCGCCGCCTGGCCCGGGAGGAGGGACTGCTGGTGGGCATCTCCGCGGGGGCGGCCGCCTGGGCGGCCCTGCAGGTGGCCGGCCGGCCGGAAAACCGGGGCAAGACTGTGGTGGTGCTGCTGCCGGACACCGGGGAGCGCTACCTGTCCACGGGTATTTTTTAGTCCTGACATGCCCGGGGAATCAGGCGAAATTCCCGGGGGAATTTTGTCCTGACATACTTAAGAAAATCGGGGAAACACAAATGTTTTATGGACACTGGAGAATTCCGGCAGAAGGAGATCGGGCCGGCGAGGGAGAATTGTTTCATGGCTGGGCGGCATTGCCAGTAACCTTTCCCCCTGCCTCCGAAAGGTAATATGTATGAAAGGAGAATGGGTGTGGAACAGGACAGGTTCCAGGAGCTGGTATTGCAACAATTGCAATCCCTCGCGGAAGGCCAGAAAAATATCCAGAAGGATGTTACAACTCTCAAAGGGGATGTTCAAAGCATACGGGACAGCCAGGCGCGTATCGAGGAGGGTGTCAGCCTGTGAACAAGCGGCCTCCAGGCCGGGTCCTGTCCACTGCCAGCTATTATCGCCCCGCTTCCGAAAACGTTTCTGTCAGCAAATAAATATCACAAATTCCTGGAGATGACAGTATGGACATATTATCCGCCATCGGAAATACACCACTTGTACAATTAAAAATTTCCAACGGCAACCCTGCGGTAAAAATTTACGCCAAATTCGAGGGGAGCAACCCGGGTGGATCTATCAAGGACCGCCCGGCCTACTACATGATTAAAAAAGCGGAAGAAGCAGGAGAGCTGACCCGGGATAAGATCATCCTGGAGCCCACGTCGGGGAATACGGGCATTGCCATAGCCATGATCGGGGCGGCCAGGGGATACCGGGTTACCCTGGTGATGCCGGCCTGCGTCAGTATGGAGAGGAGCCGCATCCTGCAGGCCTTCGGCGCCGAGGTGATCCTCACCCCGGCGGAAGAAGGCACCGATGGTTCTATCCGGAAGGCGCACCAGATTATCGGCGAAAACCCGGACAGATATTATATGCCCAACCAGTTCCAGAACGAAAATAATACCCTGGCCCATTACGAAACCACGGGGCCGGAGATCTGGGCCCAAACCAGGGGTGAAGTGGACGTTTTTGTGGCCGGTATGGGCACCACCGGTACATTGATGGGTACGGGAAAATACCTGAAGGAGAAAAATCCGGGGGTGAAAATTGTAGGGGTTGAGCCGGTGAAGGGTCATGCCATCCAGGGACTGAAAAACATGGAAGAGGCCATTGTTCCGGCCATTTACCGCCCGGAAATGCTGGACGAAAAGATTACCGTAGAAGATGACGAAGCCTTTGAAATGGCCAGAATGCTGGCCACCCGGGAGGGCCTTTTTGTCGGTATGTCCAGCGGCGCGGCGGTGGCCGGGGCACTGAAAATAGCCCGAATGATGGATGCGGGAAACATTGTGACCATCCTGCCCGACCGGGGCGACCGCTATTTAAGCACCACCCTGTTCCGGTCCATTTGTGCCAGGTGTTCCCCATAACTGACGACCGACGACTTTTCCGAAGAAAGGGGAATGTCTGATTACGTTGATAATCGGACGAGGGTTTTATGACGGCAATTCGTAAGGTTACCATTGACGGCCCGGCTATCAATGGTTCAACACCGGCCGGGTTGGATATGGAGCGAGCCCCGATCAACCCCTACCTGGCCATCCTGGTGGGTGTGGTGGGGGCCGCCTTTTCTTCCATCTTTACCAGGCTGGCCGCGGCCCCGCCCATGGTCATCGCCTTTTACCGCCTGGGCTTTACCGTGCTCATGATCGCCCCCTTTGCCCTTTCCGGCGGGCGCAGGGAACTGCGGGCCATGGGGCGGCGGGACGTGGTCCTGGCCTGCCTGTCGGGCATTTTGCTGGCCCTGCATTTTACTTCCTGGATCAGTTCCCTGAATTATACCTCCATTGCCAGCTCCACCGTGCTGGTGACCATGCAGCCCTTGTTTGTGGTTGTTGGCGGCTACCTGATTTTTAAAGAAAAAATTGCCCGGATCGGACTTTTGGGGGCGGCCATGGCCCTGACCGGCAGTATAATCGTTGGTATAGGAGATTTCCAGGTGGGCGGGCAGGCCCTGTGGGGGGACATCCTGGCCTTTGCCGGGGCTGTTTTCATTGCCGGGTACGTGCTCATCGGCCGCGGTTTGCGTAATCATCTGTCCCTGGTGCCATACATTTTCCTGGTCTACGGCGCCAGCGCCCTGACCCTGCTCCTGGGGTGCCTGTGCACGGCCACCCCCCTGTATCCATACCCGCCCCTGAGCTGGCTGTGGTTTTTCCTGCTGGCCCTGGTGCCCACCATCTTCGGGCACACCCTTTTCAACTGGGCGCTGCGCTATGTAAAAGCGGCCGTGGTTTCGGTGAGCATCCTGGGTGAACCGGTGGGGGCCACCGTCCTGGCATATTTCATTTTTCACCAGATACCGTCGCCCATGCAGTTAATTGGCGGCGCCGTTATCATCACGGGTCTGGCTATTTTCATCCGGGCGGCGGTGAAGTAACACGGGGGTTTTAATGCCGGCGTAAATGTGCATGGCCTTTCCATAGCATAAGATACCTTGCGGAATGAAGCCTCCGGGTTTGTCGAACCGTAATAATTGGGTTTTTATGCTATATTGGTGGTGTCAGCAGCTACCGCAATATCGGGACAATCTTGAACATTGCCGGTGCCGGTTATCTAGCCGCCCTCTTCCGGTCCGGCCGGCTCCGGTTCCTTCCGAATTGGAGCCGCTTATCGGAAATGGTTCTTTTTATATGTCATGTTGGGCAACCTCTTATATCAGGAGTATATCCACCCCATGCCAGGTGCTTACAGCCTGGCCAATCTGTTCATGATATTCTGGTGGTGATGTTGTGGAACAATTTCATCTATTATCCACGGCTGAAGGCTGGATCGGCACCCTCTGGAGCCGGCAGGGCCTGCTGGCCCTGTCCTTCCCCCGGCCCACCAGGGAAGAGGCCCGGGTGGCCGTTAAGGAAGTGCTGCCTGCAGCCGGGCGACGGTTCCGGAAAAACCCCGGCATAGTCCCCCGGCCCGGGGAAGGATGTTGTCCATCCCAAAGTGATCAGGTTTCAGAATCAGGTGCAGAATACGGATCAGAGGGGACAACTGACGGGCATCCGGAAGGTACGGAGACAAGTCACCGGCTAATAATTGAAAGAAGTGTTGCCCTGCTGGCCGGTGGGCTGGAGCGGTACTTTCAGGGCCGGCCGGTGTCTTTTTTGAATATTGCCGTTGACCTTTCCCCCTATCCGTTATTTTTCGCCCGGGTACTGGAATTTGTCCGGCACATAGGTTACGGCCAGCTGTGGTCCTACGGGCAGGTGGCTGCCGCCGTGGGTCGCCCCGGGGCGGCCCGGGCCGTGGGTAACGCCCTGGCGGCGAATCTGGTGCCGCTGGTTATTCCCTGTCACCGGGTAATCGCCCGGGACGGTTCTCTGGGGGGTTTTGGGGGCGGCCTGCCTTTAAAAAGGCGTTTGCTGGAGCTGGAGGGCTGCCGGCCCGATCCGGCCGGGCGCTATTCGTTGAAAGGGGAGTGAAAGGGGTGTCCACCGGGCGGGTAACACGGCTGAGGGCATGAATGGCAGGCCCGGCACTGCATAGATTATTGAGGGATATCAGGCTCTGAAACCCTTATCGGGCAAAACACATGCCCGATTTCCCGGCAGACAAAACCTGCAGCTATTATGGGTGCGTCAGCACTGGCCGGGTGGGGTACCGATTGACAGGAGCGAATCTATGCGGTAATATATTTAGTGCACCGGTTGTTCGGTGTCCTGTCGCCCGCACGGGCCGGGTCTTTCATGTGAAACAACAGAATAATGCTGGTGTGGCTCAGGGGTAGAGCAGCGCACTCGTAATGCGCAGGTCGTCGGTTCGAATCCGACCACCAGCTCCAGAAAAAGCCAGGTGCCGCAAGGAATTGCGGCCCTTCGTTTTTAATTATAACGTATAGCGGGTGCAAAATATTGCGTAGTTGAGAAAATGCTGTTTCTCAGGATGGGGCGAAAATGAAGATTTATTGTTGACGACGACGCCACCCCGAAAAGTGTGCTGGAAATCTGCCGTCAGGCGGCGAAATTTCCCGTGTCCCTGGTTACGGTGGCCGGCAAAGCCATCCGGCCGGCGAACATGGAATTGGCCCGGATTCTAAAGAAATGTATCAGTGGGAATGTTATACCTATGAATAAAGAATTTCCCTTGAAAAAGATGGAGCAAATTGAACTATCCATAACCGGCCTGACCCATGCCGGGGAAGGGGTGGGGCGGTACCGGGGGCTGGCCGTGTTCGTTCCTGAAACGGCTCCCGGGGATACGGTCCTGGCCGAAGTGCTGGAATGGAAAAAGAACTATGCCCGGGCACGCCTGCTGGCGGTGAAAAAGCCTTCCCCCGGCCGCCGCCCTCCCCGGTGTGCCCGTTTTTCAGCCTGCGGGGGCTGCCGCCTGCAGCATGTGGATTATGCGGAGCAGCTCCATCTGAAGACCGGCCTGGTGAAGGACAGCCTGGCCCGCATTGGCGGCCTTTCCGGGGTGGCCGTCCGGGACACCGCCGGTATGGATAATCCCTGGCACTACCGGAACAAGGTCGTTCTACAGGTGGGGGAAAGGGGAGGCCGTTACCGGCTGGGCTTTTATGCAGGTGACTCCCACAACCTGGTTCCCATTTTTCAAGATGGCCCGGGCGGCTGCCTGCTGGTGGACCGGGATCTCAATGAAGTGGCGAAAGTCATAGAAAATCTGCTGAATAAATACGGGCACGGCGCTCCCGGCGGGATCAATGACTGGAAACGCCACAAACCCTTTTTTCGCCATGTGGTCCTGCGTAAGGGATTCTTTACCGGGGAAATAATGGTCGTGCTGGTGACCGGCGGCGGGCAGTGGCCGGGGGAAAAGGCTTTCACCGGTGAATTGCTGTCCCAAAGGTCCGGCCTGACTTCGGTGGTGCGCAATATCAATGACGGCCCGGCCGGGGTGATTCTGGGCCGGGAGAACAGGCTCCTGGCGGGGCGGAAATGCATCACCGACCGCCTGGATCACCTCACCTTCCGCATATCGCCCGCTTCCTTTTACCAGGTGAACCCCGTCCAGACACTGGTATTGTACCGGCAGGCACTGGACTATGCGGCGCTGACCGGCAGGGAGACGGTGGTGGACGCCTACAGCGGCGTGGGTACCATCGCCCTGTTCCTGGCCCGGCGGGCAAAAAAAGTGTACGGCCTGGAAGTGGTGCCCGGGGCGGTAGGGGACGCCCGCCTTAACGCGGTGTTGAACGGGATAGACAATGCGGAATTCCACCCGGGGGCGGTGGAAGAGCGGCTTCCCGCCCTGGCCGCCTGTGGCCTGCGCCCGGACGTGGTGGTTCTGGACCCGCCCCGCCGGGGCTGCGGCAGGGAAGCCCTGGAGGCGGTGGTGAAAATGGGTGTGCCCCGGGTGGTCTACGTTTCCTGCGACCCCGGCACCCTGGCCCGGGATCTGGGCTATCTGGCCGGCAAAGGATACCGGGTGGAGGAGGTTCAGCCGGTGGATATGTTCCCCTGGACGCAGCATGTGGAATGTGTGGTTTATTTAGCATGGGGCTTACCCGTTTCCCGTTGATAAATTTTTTAACCAGGAGTTCAGGTGGTTTGCGCAAAAAGCAGCGCTCAGGTAAAATTAAGAAAAAGCTACGGGCAAAGATCAATGCCAAAACCGGTACCAGAGAAATGGAGGTGCGAAAAATGAGCATCGTCCTGGATGAGCCGGCGGCCGGCCGGCAAAGGTATACCTACGAAGACTACTGCCGCCTTCCGGAAGGGTCACCCTATCAACTGATTGGGGGGGAACTGGTCATGACGCCCTCGCCGACACCATATCACCAGATGGTGTCCATGAAATTGGTATTTAAAATGGCGGGCTTTGTCCTGGAAAAGGGCCTGGGTATTGTTTTATACGCTCCTGTTGACGTCTACCTGGAGGAAACGGAAACCTACCAGCCGGACATAATTTTCATTTCCAACGAGAGGCTGTCCATTATCGAAGAGAAGCGGATAAATGGCGCCCCGGACCTGGTGGTGGAGATCCTTTCCCCCGGCACCGGTTATTACGACCTGCGGAGCAAGTATAAGGTTTACGAAAAGAGCGGCGTCAGGGAATACTGGATCGTTGATCCCCATAGTAAATCGGTCCAGGTTTTTTGCCTGCAGGGAAGAAAATTTGTTCTGGACCGGGAAGTGGAGCAGCAGGGGACGGTTCAATCCCATGTAATCGCCGGATTGACGGTTCAGGTGGAAAGTATTTTTTAAATAGCATTTTCCGGTAGGAGACGGTGGCATTCCCCTGGAAGAGAGGGAACTTATTTTTCCCCCATATCTTCTATTCTTTCCTTAAACAGCTCACCCAGGCTCATGCCCTCTTTTTTGCGGTCGTCCCAGGGCCGGGGGGGCTTCTTCCGGCCCGGCAGGGGTTGGGGTGAATCCAGTTTCCTGTTCAAAGCATTTCACCTCAGGCATTATCGTGTACATAATGGGGTTGTTTAATCCGCCTACCGGTCCTTTTTTGTTTTCATAGCAATCAGTTCCATGTTACAATAATCCCTGATCGAACAATTACGGGTATATCCAGGCCCTTCGGGAGCATCCTGAAGGGCCATCACCTGCCGATACTTAATGAGGGCCTCCCGGCTCTTAACAGGATTTGGAATAATGTTATTACATATATGGGGAGATGGTTTCTTTTGTCCGGACAGGGGAGCCAGGCGAATCAAATGGAGCCGGTAATCTCGCCTGCGCTGGGGCGCAGTACGGGGAAGACGGCGGACTTTTTCCGGGGGGTGCTGGTTTCCACGCCGGTGGTGGTGGGATATCTGGCCATCAGCGTGGCTTACGGCATTCTGGCCCGGCAGGCCGGCCTGGGGCTGGTGGAGTCCGTGCTCATGTCCGTTCTGGTTTATGCCGGTTCCGCCCAGTTCATCGGCGTGGGTATGCTGGCGGCCGGGGCCGGCGGGGCAGCCATTATCGCCACCACTTTTCTGGTCAACATCCGGCACCTGCTGTACAGCGCATCCCTGGCGCCGTACCTGCAGCGGGTGGGGATGGGCCGCCTGGCCGCCCTGGGTTTTGGTCTGACCGACGAAGCCTTTTCCCTGGATATCGTGGAACTGTCCCGTGGCTCCAGGTCAACGGTGTTTCTGGCCGGTATCCACCTGATGCCCTACCTGGCCTGGATTAGCGGTTCTGTTATCGGCGGCCTGCTGGGCGGTCTGGTCAGTGGCATTGGGCAACTGGGCCTGGACTTTGCCCTGCCGGCCATGTTTATCGCCCTGCTGGTGCCCCAGGTGAAGGACCGGCTGCTGGCCGCCACTGCCGTGGTATCCGGTTTCGTATCCCTAATCCTGTCCCACTTTATGCAGGGCAGCTGGAACATCATTCTGGCCACGCTCATAGCGGCGTCTTTAGGAATGGGGTGGGAAAAATGGCGCAGACGCTGTGGATAATTGCCGGTATGGCCCTGGTGACCTATCTGCCCCGGGTACTGCCGCTGCTCGTTCTTTCCCGTAAGCATATCCCGCCGGGACTGCGCCGCTGGCTGGAATTTGTGCCCGTTTCGGTGCTTTCGGCCCTGCTGGTTCCCAGCCTGCTGGTGCAAAATGGTCAACTGGCTTTCCGGCTTGATAACCATTATCTTCTGGCCGCCATGCCCACATTTCTGGTGGCGGTGAAATTTAAAAACATTTTTCTAACGGTTTTCTGCGGTATAGTTTCCCTGATGATCATCCGGGCTTATCTATAAATGGATCGCCGCAGCCGGGCGCCCGTGAGGGCGGATATTCAGGCCGTGGCCTTTTTAAGAGCCGCCGGAGCCTGCTCACCGGGAGGAGTGATTTCATGGACATTCTGGCCGTACTGGCGGAAGAGAAAATCCGGGAAGCCATGAGAAGGGGGGAGTTTGCAAACCTTGCGGGTAAAGGGCGGCCCCTGGAGGTGGACGACCTGTCCCATGTACCTGAAGAATTGCGGGCCGGGTACATTATACTGAAAAACGCCGGGGTGCTGCCCGAAGAAATGCAGCTGAAAAAAGAAATGGTCACCCTGCAGCAACTGATCGACTGCTGTTACGAGGAAGAGCAGAAGACCGGTTTAAAGAAAAAGCTGACCGAAAAAATGCTCCGGTTCAATATGCTCATGGAAAAGAGGAAAATGAACAACAGCGCATTTCAGTTTTACAGGGATAAAATTTACGGCCGGTTGGGCTTTTGACTGGCGGTTGTTTTTTCCAGGGTGTTGCCGAACGGCAGCGGCCTTAACCAGGTAGTGGAAAAGATGGAGCCCGTGACCGAGGAAGTTACTTTCGTCTATTATGGCGCCGTGGCCTGGAACGGGCTTTTTGCCTATTGGCCGGGCGTTGCCGACGCCGCGCTCATCAATGCGGCGAAGGGCACGCCGGAAGCGGAAAAGCTTCTGGCCAGGTACCCCTGGTTAATTCGGTTAATTCGGGGGACACCATACTGAATTACGCCTTTGAGACCTGTGCTCGTAGTATGATGACAAACGCATGGCCAGGGCAGCGCGAGTAGTGGTTCCCGGCGTGCCCCACCACGTTACGCAGCGGGGCAACCGGCGGCAGCAAACATTCTTTTGCGAAGAGGATACAAAGCATACCTGCACCTGATGGCGGAGCGTAATCCCGTCCGTGCCGGGCTGGTAGAAGAGGTCTGGCAGTATCCCTTGAGCAGTGCCGCGGACCCTGAGGCCGCGCAAGAGCGGAGCCAAAGGACCTCGGCGGACGAGGAACTGAGCAGATAATTGAGTATGGTGTCCCCCCTGATTTCCAATTATTCTTCGGTTTACAAAATGCAATATTTTTGATAGAATGTAAACCGGAGAGGTGAGAGGTGATGATCGGAGAACGACTCAGGCTGGCCCGGCGGGCCGCCGGACTGAGCTTGCGGGAATTGGGCAACCGGGTGGGTGTGTCGCCTCAGGCCATTTCAAAGTACGAACGGGACCTGGACATACCAGGTTCCGGTGTCCTGCTCCGTCTGGCAGAGGCGCTCGGGGTCAAGGTTGAATATTTTTTCCGGACGCGTAGGGTGAAACTTTCCGTGCCGGCTTACCGTAAAAATTCTGCCCTGCGCCGCAAGCAAGAACAAACGGTCCTTGCCCAAATCCAGGGGTGGCTTGAACGATATCTCGAGATTGAAGCGCTTTTCCCGCCCGGCGACGACGCACGCGGCTTTGCTTCACCGGAGGGCGTAAATTCCAGGATTACCGTGCCGGAAGAAGCGGAGCGGGTGGCGGAAGAGCTAAGGGCGGCCTGGCAGTTAGGCCTGGCTCCCATCGAAAACCTGACCGAACTTCTTGAGGATAAAGGGATCAAAGTTGGGTTGGTGGACGGTGCGGAGGGCTTTGACGCCTGCACCTTCACGATGGAGGACAACACCCCGGTTATTGTTATGCGGCGTAGTCTTCCCGGCGACCGCCAGCGCTTCAATTTGGCCCACGAATTAGGGCACATTATTCTCCGGCCCGAAAAAGGGGCGAGTGCAGAGAAAGCGGCGCACCGGTTTGCCGGTGCTTTTTTAGTTCCCGCACCGGCGGCGCGCCGCGAATTGGGGGAAAGGCGGCAGGCGCTTAGCCTCTACGAACTGCACCTTTTAAAGCATAAATACGGCCTCAGTATGCAGGCCTGGATTTACCGGGCGAAGGATTTGGGTATCATTTCGGAAGCGCTCGCCACGAATTTGTTCCGCGAATTTCGCCGCCGTGGTTGGTACCAGAAAGAACCCGGCGATGCTCTGCCCCCCGAGGAACCAAAGCGGATGGAACGGCTGGTGATGCGTGCGCTTGCGGAGGATCTGATCTCAGAATCCCGTGCCGCCGAACTGCTTGCCAAATCCCTGGCCGAATTTTGGCGGGAGGTGGCCGAGCGGCATGGCGGATTCCCGGCGGATCCACGTGACTGACACGAACATCTGGATCGACCTGTATGCCGGCGGGATTATTCACGAAGCGTTCCAACTGCCGCTCCGGTTTATCGCCCCTGATGTGATTATTGCCGAATTACAGGCGCCCGATGGACGAGCCCTGGTATCCCTCGGATTGCAGCAGGAGGAACTTGCCGGCGACGAGGTCCGGCTAGTCATTCAAATAGCAAGCCGGTATCCCGCGCCTTCGCGCGTGGACCTTTTTACCCTGGCGCTGGCCAAAGCAAGGGGCGCTGTTTTGCTAACCGGTGACAGGCACCTGCGGAAAGCCGCGGAACAGGAGAAGGTACCCGTGCACGGGACGCTCTGGATACTGGACGAACTGGTTCGACAGCGGATCGTTACGCCCCAAAAAGCGGCCCGAGCGCTGGAAAAGATGCGGGCGAAGGGAAGCCGCCTGCCTCGTGCCGAGTGCGAACGCCGGCTGAAAAAATGGGGAAGAAGAGACGGTTGATGCAGATTGTTCAATCTGCGAAAATGGGCCGGGGTTGGGCTAAATTAATCTAAATTAAAATGAGGATTGACATTTTCCTGTATCCATTACCCTCGGCTGGAAAGAACTCCCGATCCAAAAGGGGAGAACTTCAGGTGGTTTATAAAATATAAAAGTAAACAGAAGCAGCCCCTGCCGTTGGCCGTGGAAGGCAGGGGAATTGCGTTACTGATTGTCGGGCAGCCAACCCACGTCGGAATTGATGGGGCGGCTGTGGAAGCTGGCCGGCGGGTTAAGAAACCTGAGCCGGGACGAATTCAGGCAGTTTGCCGCCTGGCTGGGGCACGTGCTGAAGGCGAGGTGGATGTGATGATTACGAATCTGGAAATAGCCCTTGAAGAGATGGAGCAGCAGGCAGAAATGCGCGGGTTAATTAAAGGCAGGGCTGAAGGCGAGGCTTTCGGCGAGGCCAGGGGTAAGGTTGAGAAGGCACAAGACGCCATCTGCAAATACCTCAGAAGGAGGTTCGGTGATGCATCTGCCAGCCTGCAGCAGAAAGTCCGGGAGATGACCAGCCTGGAAGTGCTGGACGGGGTAATGGAGGAATTGTTTGCCGCCAACACCCTGGAAGAGGCCGGGACATCATCCGGGAAGGTCTCAATAAGTCCCTTCAGTAGTTCTGGTGGCCCGACCTGGTGAGGGCGATGGCTCCCATACCGCCCGGGGACTTCAAAATCCTCCTGGTCCATACCCCTGACTTCGCGCCCCATGCAGCCAGTGCGGGCATTCAACTTCAGCTTTCAGGCTACAGCCACGGCGGCCTGATCCGGCTGCCAGGGGTTGGGGCTCTGTACTGTCCGCCTCTCGGGCGCGAATACCCCCTCGGCCTGCGCGAGGTGCCGGGAAGCGGCTCGTCTTTTTTCCACCTTTATGCCCAATTCTCCCAGCTTGTATTCCTAAAGGTTAACCAGCTTGCGGAAGGGTATGCTCATGAAATTCTGGCTGGTCACCTTTCCCGGGGGTCAGGGGGGCCAACCCGCTGACCGGATTGCCGGGAAATATAGCCATCGAGCAGGAAGGCTGTAGATCGTTACCCCGGGGTAGGCCAGCAGGATGGGCGAGTGGGTGGCCATGAGGAACCGGGCATTCCGGAAGGCCGGGATGTTGAAAGGATAACCTTTCCCGGCTGCACCCCGCTTTCCGGTAACCTGAATAGCCCGCAGGAACATTAATGTCCCCCCACGCAGCCGGGCCTTGAATATCTGCCCGTAACGCCTTTGGCCCCGGCTGCACCATCCGTTGCGGCCGCCGGACACGGAGATTCGTAACCCCTTAAGGTGTACCTGGTATTCCGCTTTCCATTCTATAACTGATTATCCGGAAAGACAAGTGACCGCCTAATCCCCGGGTTAAAAAACCGGGGCTTCTCGACAGTTGAACACTGGTAAGTTTCTGCTTGATCCTGGCCGGGATCCAGAACTACCTGGCGTCTTTATCATGGTTGCCCGCTTTGTCCTTCAGACCCTCTCCCCCATTATTCTCCCGAATGCCCTCCGGAATCTGAAGCGCCGTGATGAAAGCGGCGATAGTTTTTGCCGGTACGCCGGTTCGCTCGGCCAAAAGCCTTACCAGGGGATCCGAAACCAGTGAGCAATAGCAGGCCAGAGGCAGGGGGGCGGTGGTCCTGGCGGCGCCGACCAGTTCGTCCAGAGAAACCCCGAAAATCTCACTCACCCTTACCAGAGTCTCCAGGCCGGGCTGCTTTGCCCCGCGTTCCCAGTTGGCAACAGTGGAGCGTTCCACCCCCACCATCCTGGCCACGTCGTCTTGCCTGAGGCCCAGCTTCCGGCGCAGCCGTTTTAAAGCATCTCCAAACTGGATCATATAATCACCCCGGCAGGTTTCTAATAGAAACTTTAGCCCTGCAAGATTGCTATTGACAAGTTTCTAATAGGACACATATAATGTGTCCATAAGGCACATAGGGAAAACAATAGCACATAAACCAGGAGGCGGCGGATGCGTGCTTGTTTGCGCAGGGCCCGGCTCCAGGCCGGTCTTGCCCAGTCCGGGCTGGCCCGGCGGGCAGCCTGCAGGAGCCCGTACAAAGGCAACACCGGGTCCAGCGTAAGCCAAACAGGCGGAGCGCGGTGCTGGCTGAGAAAAGTATTGCCCTTTTGATGGCAGATTATGCCTCTTTAGTATAAAGGGTCTTATCCCCGGGTCTTAACGGGGTGACGACCGCCCAGTCGTTGTGCTGCACGCGAATTACAAAAAGAAGGAGAAGGTGTAAGGTGCGGGTATTTTATGCGGGTATTATTTTATTTGCTGCAGTCATGTTCGCGGCATTTGAGGCAAAAGCCGTACCGGCGGGGTCCCTGGAGGCCAGCGGGATCAGTATCTCTCCCGCCGTTATTGAGGTAACGGCGAAGCAGGGGGAAACGGTGGAAACAGAGGTCATGTTGAGGAACGTGTCAGAGGAAGAACAGGTAGTGGAAATGCGGGTGAAGGATTTTGAGAGGCACGGGAATCAAATAGTTTTTTTAGAAGAACCGGGAGACCCGAAATTTTCGGTGGCCGCCTGGGCTGAGGTAACCCCCGGGGGGCCGATCCGCCTGCCCCCAAACAAGTGGGTGACGGCCAGGGTGGTCGTGCGCGTCCCCCGGGATGCAGAGGTAGGGGAGCACGTCGCTGCCGTTAATGTGCGCACGGTGCAGCCAAAAGAGAAAGTACAGGGGACGGGGATGGGAGTCCACACGAGCCTCTCTGTTGCCTTTTACGTGAAAGTAACCGACCCGCAGGGAAATATGAACGTCGTCAGGGACTGGAAGTTAAACTGGGTTAAAGGAGCCAGATGGAACGGGGGCAGGTACGTGCTCAGCCTGAGCAACACGGGCAACGTGCATCTTGTCTCCGAGGGGAAGCTGAAAATTTACGACTGGCTGAACAACGAGACAGTAGAAGAGCCCCTTTTATATACCAACTTCCTCCCGGGAGTGACAAAAGAGCTGGTGGTGGAATGGAAGAACCCGAAGCGGCTCGGGTACTTCCAGGCCGAAATTGAAGTGACCCTGGACGGAGGAGAGCGCTACGAGCGCTACCGGACCTGGTTCGTCCGCGTGCCCAATACTGTTGTGCTGGCAGTGGTGCTCACGTTTGTGCTGGTGTTCCTGTCCATCCAGCTCTACGTGCGCCGCCTGAAGAAGCGCATGCTGGAAGAGCTGGAGCAGGTACGGAGCAGGGAGTAGGCTTGCCGCTTTCGCCCGGCAGTTTCTGCCCGTGGGGAAAGCGCCCGTGACGGCGGGGATGAAAGGGAGTTCTCGTAAAAACCGCGGGACGCCGCGCCTGCAGGACCGGGCCGGCAGGCCAGCGATTAAATCGAAGGGAGGTGGTGCGGGCAGCGCAGGGAGCAGAAGGGAAAGTAAGGGTGCGGGGGGAGTGCGGCGGTGCCGTCCAGCACCGGCGGGGTGGCCTGGTGAGTAACGGGAAAATATGGCCAGCGGGGGAGATGGCAATCCCTCGCGGAACGAAAAACAAAACAGGGAGGTAGAGAACGATGAGGATGAAGCGTTTAGCTGTGGCGGTCGCGGTGGCCCTCGTGGTGAGCCTCATGGCAGGCATTGTCGCCTACGCCGCCATCCAGAATGTTACCACAAATGTTACGGTCGGACAGGAGTTAGCGTTAACCCTGGACCGTACCTCCATCAACTTTGGTCTGGTAACAGCAGGGAGTACCGGTAAGCCGGCAGACAACCCCGTTGTGGCCACCGTCCAGTCTCCGAGTTTCAGCTACAACGTAGCGCTATCAGGAACAAACTTGGCTGGACAGACAAATCCCAGTCAGTCAATTGCGATAAACAACATGGAGTACCAACTTTCGATCAATAACGGGTCCCCCACTAACTGGGCTGCAGTTCCCGGTACGTCTACGGTAGTTGCGAACAACCAACCGGCTACGACGGGGTCCGGGTCGACGTACACTTTCAGCTACAGGTTGAGCGTACCGGCAAATACCCCTTCCCAGAGTTACCAGGGAACGCTGACGATAGAAGCAACTACAATTTAACGTCGCTGCGCCGTTCTTCCCCCCTCTTTTCCGCCATTTTGCAGGGGAGCAGGACCCCGCCGGGATCCGGGACGCGGCCGCGGGACACCGGGGCCGGCGTCCCGGTCGTTTTTTAGGGGGGGCCCTGCCCGGGAGAGGGGGCGTACCGGGTTCACCCGGCAAGCCCGTTCCGGAAGATTTCGGTCGCCCTCCGGGCGACGACTCCTTCCTCCGACAGGACAGGCCTGCCGGTTTTCAGAGGCATTTTCCGTCTGACGTACGGGGCTGGTACGGCGAAGGCGGGCTTCCCCGCGAGGCCTGATCTTGTTGAAATAAACCGGAAACCCTGTTGTAGAACGCGAGGAGAGGGGTACTGAAAAGTGCGGAAGGTCTCCGTTGATTCCCTGCGGCCCGGCATGAAGGTCTGGCGCTCCATCTACAACTCCCGCGGGCGGCTGCTCGTCGCCGCCGGCACCGTGCTGGGCCGGGGTTACATCCGCCGGCTTAAAGCACACGGCGTTCCTGCCGTGTACATCGACGACGGCCTGCTGCCCGGTGTCTGTGTTGAGGACGTTATTTCTGATGACGTCCGCGTGCAGGCCATGAAGCAGGTCCGCCTGCTGCTGGAAGAGGAGCCGCAGGGGGCGCCCGCTGGCCGCGCGCTCATCAGGGTGCAGGAAATTGCGCAGGCGGTCAACGAGATCATTGACGAGCTCTTGAGCCGCGAGTCCGTGGTCGTAAACCTGGCCGATATCAGGTCGCTGGACGATTATACTTTCGGCCATTCGGTGAACGTCTGCGTCCTGTCCCTGATTACGGGCATTACCCTGGGGTACGGCCGGGAGGAGCTGTTCCGCCTGGGCATGGGGGCGGTCCTGCACGACATCGGCAAGGTCCGCGTCCCGGAGGAGATCCTGAACAAACCGGGTCCCCTGACCGGGGAGGAATTCGAAGTCGTCAAGCAGCACACGGTTTGCGGTTACGAACTTCTGCAGTGCCTGTCCGGTGTCGGCCATGCGCCGGCCTGCGTGGCCCTCCAGCACCACGAGCGCCACGATGGCCAGGGTTATCCGGAGGGCCTGCGGGGAGACGAGATTCACCCGTTCGCGCGCATCGTCGCCGTGGCGGACGTTTTCGACGCGCTTACCGCCGACCGGGTTTACCGCCGCGCCCTGCCGGTGCACGAGGCGTGGGAGATGCTGGCGGGCTCGGGCGGTTTTCTCTTCGACTTCAGGATCGTGCGGGCTTTTCTTTACAACGTAGCGGCCTACCCGGTCGGCACCGTTGTGGCCCTGAGCAGCGGCGAGATAGGGGTGGTGGTGGAAACCGTGCGCGGTCTGTCCCGTCAACCCCGGGTGCGCGTCCTTTTCGACGCCGGCGGCGCCCCGGTAACGGACGGCCGCGAGCGGCACCTGGCCGGGGAGCGGGGCATTACCGTGGTGCGTGTGGTCGTCGAGGATGAACTCGGGAACCTTGAAATTAAAATAAAGAAGCTGAAAAATAAATAACCCGCGGCGGTGGCGATTTAAGAGTAGCCTGCGGCGGACGGGAGAAACCTCGTGCGGCGGAAATGCAGAGCGGGACGTCTTAATGTCGATTCTCAAAATAAACCGGAAAAAATTATCACATTAAATTAGGTCGGCCAGCCACAAAAACCAAAGAAATTATCACTTTAAAAAGGTAAACCCAAATACAATTCTCAAATAACGTTGGCAAACAAAAAGCCGGGCTGCCTCATTTTTCAGGCACCCCGACCAATTGTTCCGGTTAAAGCAGCCGCCTTTTTTTAATGGCCAGCATTTCAGCCCGGGCTTCACCTAATTTTTCCCGGAATACGGTGGCAAACCAGGCAGCCCGATTTTTTGTCGGCGGGTAATGCCTGGCCTTATCGGCCACCTTGCAGACTGCCTCAATCATTTCCTCCGGGGTAAAGTGCAGTTCCCTGGCCATTTGGAGTGCCAGTGGCAGTAAATCATAAAAACCGACTGGCAAAGTAATATTCCAGGCTGAGTCTTTTGTACATATGAGCCGCCTCTTCACCTAAACTTCCAGCTCCTGGCTTGCCTGGTACACCACATCCTCGTCAATCTGCTTTTGTTTCCTGCCGTATGCGCAGATCAGGCAGCTGGTCACCAGATTGTTAACCAGCCGGGGCAATCCTTTGGTGATGGTGTAAATGGCCTCCAGAGCTTGCGGGGTAAAGATCTCCTCGTGCAGGCCGGCGTTTTTCAGGCGGCTTACACAGTATTCCTGGATTTCGCCGGGTTTAAGGCCCTGCATGACATACTTTACGGTGAGCCTTTGGTTTCCGGCCGCAAGACCCAGACCCGGCGGGTAGGTAAAAAGCGGTGGAATGCTGGCTCGTCCACCAGTGCAGGCTGAATTACCGAGCGGAGCCGTTCGCTTACGTGAGAATTACTGCCGTCCGGCAGGAGTGGCTACCGTGTCTGGTCAAAATTTTTGACCCTGTTTGCTGAGCAGTTCGACAAAAAGCCACAAAAGGTACCCGTTGCGTTTTTTTTGCTATTATGTTATTTTACAGGAGGAATTGGCAGGTAGCGGAAGAAATGTAAGGGTAGGTGGTAGGGGTCAAGGTAGGGCGATAAGTTTTACGGGTTTTCGGTGAACTGGCTCGGTTGAGAAGATTGACTTTAGCGAGAGACGCTATTGGTGTTGTGTCTCGGGATGATTTCAGGCGATTCTGACCAGCTTGGGTTGATTATCTCAGAGACACATCCAAGATTCAATTCGTGAACCTTTTGGGTTACTAAACCAAAGTATACGAGATAAGGAGGTATTCAGATGAGATCGATTAAGCAGAAACTATGTCTTATACTTGTGCTCGTCTTGTTAGCTAATGTGTTCTTACCTGGTATAAGTGCGTTTGCCGCTGAAGCAAATAATAATATCGTAGTTCCTGCTGGAAAAGGAATTAGCGTCCAGCCAGCGCCAGGGCAAGATGGTCGGGTAGAAGCTAAGGGTGTCAAGACGGCGGCGATCAAGGCGGCCATCCGTAAGCTGGTTTATTATCTGCGCCACAACGTTGACACGGTTATCAGTGAACTACGTGATTATGTTCCTGGCCGATACCTTACTGTGCTCAAAAACAACGCAGGTAAGATTGCCGATTTCCTTGAGAGGTTGCTTACGTGGGAGGAGCTAGCGTATCAAACCATCTACGACCAGACATATAACTTCTTGCGCTGGAATCTCGGTTTCGCTCACACTACGTCTCACTGGATCGCCCTCGGCATCAAATGGGTCATTGAGTGGGGGTTGCTCTAACATGAGCGTCTCCGGCGGTACTCCTAACTTGGACCGCGTTCTTAGCGAGTTCAGTGAAGAAGAATATGAGGGTTTCAAGCAGTTCATGCGCTGGATACCTGATAACCATGACAGGCTTTGGGCCGAACCTAAACTGGCCCGCGAACGCTTGGTAGAGGCCTTCAAGTGTCTCGTGCCAACCAGAGGCGAAGAGGACTTGGAACGGATTATTGAAGCTCTAAGCAAAGACGCACCTGGGATGCCTCTTCTAAAGCTGTTCAACAAAAAATCAAGGAAAAGGGGTTAATGTTCAAACCTGCGCTAGGATAGGATGGTCAGATAGAAGCCCAAAGTACCAGTCTGCGGTGATCAAGGCGGCCCTGAGGACGTTTTCAAATGATGCTCCGCTCCCATTCGTTGGATAGCCTCCTCAGGTTCGTTGAAACCTACGGCTCGTCGAGCGTAGCGAGCACGATTAGAAAATATGCCGGCAAGATCGCCGATATAGTGGATAAGCTGCTGACCTGGGCAGATGTTCTGCTGAAAGCTATCGAAGATCAAATCACAGGTGGTCTCAACGGGATCGGCGTTCCGTCCGTGTCAAGATCCAGTAGGTATCTCCATAAAAATTTTTCCCGTTTTGAGACCTCACCGCTCAAAAACATTAGTTTCAAGGCAGCGGCCTTGACATCCACCCCGCAGGTGGTCAGACAAACCCAC
>NZ_WHYR01000050.1 GCF_009428905.1 Desulfofundulus thermobenzoicus
GGGCGGATGTGGTGCTGGTGGGGGGGGGAATGGGCGTGGCGCCCCTCTTCTTTCTGGCGGAGGAACTGGGCAGAAGAAACTGCCGGGTGACTTTTCTGGCCGGCGCCCGTTGCGCGGAGCAGCTGGTTGTCGGGAAAATATGGAATGGTGCCGGCGGTGTTCCCGGGAGCATGTTTTTCAGGGATGAGGGCAAACGGGATATGAACGACGGTGAGATGACAATGGTGGTCGGGGAGACCGGACATCACTGCGGAACTGGAGACGGTTTTTCCACCCCTGGTGATGCCGGGGATATTCCGGACAGGCTCTTTACCTGCGCCATGGCCACCGACGACGGCTCCTGCGGTCACCACGGCCCGGTGACGGACCTGCTGGAGAAGGTGCTGGCCGGACCGGGGGCGGGCATGGTCTATGCCTGCGGACCCCGGGCCATGCTGCGCAGGACGGCGGAACTGCTGGCCCGCTACGGTGTGCCCGGGGAGGTTTCCCTGGAAGAACGCATGGGCTGCGGTGTGGGCGCCTGCCTGTCCTGCGTTTGCCAAACAGCCGGCGAAGAAGGGGCGCCCTTTGTCTACCGCCGGGTTTGTGTGGAAGGGCCGGTGTTTGCAGTGGATCAGCTGGTATGGGGCTGAGGATGAGGCTTCGTTATCGCAGGACGGGCACGATGACCACATGCCGGCAGTGAATTGCTCACAAAAGATGAAGGGACGCTTGAGCCATGACCAAACCCAATCTGGCCGTAAACCTGGCCGGCATACCTATGAAAAACCCCGTGACCACCGCCTCGGGCACCTTCGGTTTCGGTCCCGAATACGCTCCCTTTGTGGATTTGCACCGTCTGGGGGCCATCGTGGTTAAAGGCACCACCCTGTTGCCCCGCCCGGGCAACCCCACCCCCCGTATTGTGGAAACTCCCGCCGGCATCCTTAATGCCATCGGCCTGCAAAACCCCGGGGTGGAGCATTTTGTCCGGGTGGCCATGCCCTATCTAAGGCAGTTCGACCTGCCGGTGATAGTAAACATTGCCGGGGATACGGTGGAAGACTACGCCGCCCTGGCCGGAAGGCTGGACCGGGTGCCGGGGGTGGCCGGTCTGGAAGTGAACATCTCCTGCCCCAATGTGAAAAAGGGGGGGATGGCTTTCGGGGTGGATCCCGAATCGGCGGCGGCCGTGGTCAGGGCGGTGAAGGGCGCCACCGGCCTGCCGGTGATTGTGAAGCTGTCCCCCAATGTCACCAGCATCGTCCGGATGGCGGAAGGGGTGATGGAGGCCGGGGCCGACGCCCTGTCCATGATCAACACCCTGCTGGGGATGGCCATTGACATCCGCCGCCGCCGGCCGGTGCTGGGCAGCGGGATGGGCGGCCTTTCCGGTCCGGCCATCCGCCCGGTGGCGGTGCGGATGGTGTGGGAGGTCTACCGCGCTTTCAAGGTGCCCATTATCGGCATGGGAGGCATCGTTACAGCGGAAGACGCCCTGGAATTCATCATGGCCGGGGCCACCGCCGTGGCCGTAGGTACCGCCAACTTCATCAATCCCCGGGCGACCATGGATGTGCTGGAGGGGATCGAAAGGTTTATGGCGGAGGAAGGTGTAAAAAGCATCGGTGAACTGGTGGGGGCCGCCCACTGCACGGGCTAGTATTTCCATTGTATGACAAAAGAGGGTTATCCTACCGGGTAAATACCCCGGACCCCGTATCAACTTTTTAACCGGTGTAAAAAACGTAATTATAATCCTCAGATGAAAATTTTGCCCTGTTCAATCACCCCCGAAGGGGTTTGACCTTCCGAAAAATTTTCCCACTAAGCTCTATGGTTCGCCTTTTTTCATTTAGTCTTAATAAAAGACCAATACTACCTTCCATAAAACCAGGGCTTGTGATATATTGTGAAAAAGGAAACATTTCACATGCACCGGGCATATTTTAAGGAAGCTATGAAACGGGAAAAAGTTATACCCGCCCGTGCCTGCGTGCTTGTTTAATGAAGGAAGGTGAGACCAGGAATATTGATGTTTTTTCGCTTGTGAAAGAATGGTTGTAAAGGGGGTTGTGACATGCGATTGAGGGTAAAGATGCTGGCCGGCTTTATGACCCTGTGGTTGCTCATGGCCGTTCTGGCGGCAGTGTCCCTGGTCAGGGTGAACAAAGCGGACGAGTACGCCCGGGAAATGGCCGTGCAGATGGAAAGAGTCACTTCGGCCCAGGAAATGTATTTTAACGTGGTGGCCAGGCAGGCTGCCGCAAACGGGTATTTTTTACATAGGGATGAAAAGTACAAAGGGGATTTTGAAAAATATGCCGCCCGGAACAGGGAACTGGAGCAGGCCCTTTATGATCAGGCCCGGCGGCAGGAAAACAGGGATTACGCCCGGCGGATGATGGAACTGGACGAACGATATAATTCTTTTGTCATAAAAGAGTTCTTCCCTCTAATCAGTGCCGGCCGGCTGGAAGAAGCCGCCCAGGTGGCCCGGGAGAAGGTGCAGCCTGCTGCCGCCGCCATCGGACAGCTGATGCAGGAGTACAGCAATAAACGTCAGCAGGAGATGAATGCCATTAACGCGGCCGGGGGGCAGCAGGTCAGATGGACGCGCCTGCTCATTGCCGCCGTGGCCCTTATTTCTTTGCCCTTCGGTCTGATCTTCAGTTACACCTTTTCCATGGGTTTGACCGGCCGCATCCGCCGCCTGCGGGACAGGGCCAATCTGGTGGCCGGGGGTGATCTCACCGTGCAGGTGGAGGACAGGGGCCGTGACTCCCTGGCCGAACTGGGCGCCGCCTTTAACCGGATGGTGGGGGAGTTGCGTAAACTGGCCCGGGAAATCAGAGAAAACAGCCACATCATGGATCATCACAGCCGGGAGCTTTCGGCGGCCGGACAGGAAGTTGCCGCCAGTGTGGAGTCCATCGCCTCCACCACCGCCCAGGTGGCGGCCGTGGCTGAAGAGGAAGCGGCCAGCGCGGCCAATGCGGTGGAGATGGCCCGCCAGGTGGAAGCGGCCGCTGCCGAAGGCAACCGGGCCGTGCAGGAGGCGGTGGCCAAGATGCACCACATCCGGGCCATTGTGGACCGCGGTACCGCGGCGGTGCAGAGATTGGGGGAACGTTCGGAAAAGATCGGCCAGATTGTGGATGTTATCCGGGGCATTGCCGACCAGACCAACCTGCTGGCCCTGAATGCGGCCATTGAAGCCGCTAGGGCCGGCGACCAGGGACGCGGATTTGCCGTGGTGGCCGAGGAAGTGCGTAAGCTGGCGGAGCAATCGGCGGCGGCCACCGGGCAAATTGCAGCCCTGATCGAAGAAATCCAGTCCGAAACCCGGGACGCGGTGGCGGCCATGAACGAGGGGGTCCGGGAGGTTCATGAGGGGGTGCGGGTGGTCGATGTGGCCGGCCAGGCTCTGGTGCGCATTACCGGAGAAATCCAGCACAACGGGGAAATTGTGGAACAAATTGCCCGGGGAGCGGAACAGTCCAGCCAGGGGGCCCAGGAACTGGCCCATTCCACCGATCAGGTGAACAGTTTCGTCCAGCAGATCGGGGCTTCCACCCAGGAACTGGCCCGCATGTCCCGGGAACTGTTGCTGCTGGTGGAAAAATTTAAGGTACAGGCAGCCTGAGCCGGCTTTATTGGTCATAGCAGGGTGTCTGTTGGAAGCCCCTGCCAACAGAGCCGGAACCGTTCCGCAAGCCAATACCACGCAAAACGGTTTGAGATACCTGAAAATGGAGCTTACCTGCCGTTAAACGTCTGATTGTCATGGGCAAACGGCAGGTCTTTTTTTGGGGTAGTTCCGGACATCCGGGCGGCCCCTTATTCCCTGTTTGTTTTTTTTGGGGATCTCTAAATGTTACCGCCGGGTTTTCCGGCCAGCAGGATTTCTCTTTTTCATCTGGAATAAACTAAAGGCAGTAAGTTTAAAGATTTTGAAGGGGTGAGCGGTATGTGCCTGGAAAAAACAGACTGGGAAAAATGCGCGGAATTTCACGGCCATGTCTGCCCCGGCCTGGCCATGGGTTACCGGGCGGCAAAGATTGGACTGCAGGAACTGGCCGGCCGCCGGGCGGCGGATGAGGAATTGCTGGCCATTGTGGAAAACGACGCCTGCGGCGTGGATGCGGTGATGGTCCTTACCGGCTGTACCCTGGGCAAGGGCAATTTGCTCTACCGGGATTACGGCAAGCATGTGTACACCTTTGCCTGCCGGAACAGCGGGAAAGCAGTGCGTGTTTCAGTCCATGGGGGCCGGCAGCCGCAGAATGGGGAATTTCGCGCCCTGCGGGAAAAGGTCTTCAGCGGCCGGGCCGATGACCGGGAAAGGCAGCTATATCAGGAACACCAGGAACAGCGGATTCGCCGTATCCTGGACATGCCGGCGGAGGAGTTCTGCACGGTGCAGCATGTGGAAATGGAGTTGCCGCCGAAGGCGCGTATTTTCAATTCCGTGACCTGTGCCTTTTGCGGCGAGGCTGTTTCCGAGGCCCGGGCCAGGGTGCGGGAAGGTAAATTTGCCTGTATCCCCTGTGCGGGGGAGTATAGCAGGGGGTGGTGAAAGAGGGTGATCCGCTGGAAAAATTGTACCCTATTTTCATTGCTCCGGTGGTTCACCTGTTTTCATGTTTATTACTAATTCCCAGGGGAGAAGTTGAAATTGAACGGAAATGGGAGCGCAGCGGACGGCAAAATTAAGGGAGCGAGCGGGGAAAGCAAAAAAACAAACGGGAAGGATATTGAAGCCGCCAGATGCAGCCGTACCGGCGACCGGCAGCACATTCAGGAGCACCTGGCCAACGAACGCACCTTCCTGTCCTGGATCCGCACGGCGGTGGCCATCCTGGCCTTTGGCTTCGTTATTGAAAAGTTTTCCTTTTACTTGCGCCTGCTGGAATGGCAGACTGGTATGGTTTCCGCCCCGGCCGGGGGGTCGAGTGCCTATCTGGGGGTGGGTTTTAGCGTTATAGCCGCGCTGGTGATCATTCTGGCCGCTGCCCGCTACCGGCAGACCCGCTGCCAGATCAACCAGGGCGTATACCGGCACTCCCTCACCGCCGATATGCTGCTGGCCGCCATGCTGCTGCTGGTGACGGTACTGGTGATTGTTTACCTCCTGCGTACACCGGCCCCTTTTTAGGCGCATTGATAAAAAGTTAACGAGCAGGTTAACCTTTTGAAAAAGGAGGAAGGAAATTTGAAAAGGTGGTTTTTGCCGGCAATGGCCCTGGCCATGGCTGTGCTGGTCCTGGCGGGGTGCGGAGCCGGTGGCGGCAAACAGACGGGAAGCAATGAGGGAACAAAGCCGGTGAAGCTGGGCATTATCCAGATCGTGGAACATCCGGCCCTGGATGCGGCCCGGAAGGGCTTTTTAGAAACCCTGGCCGCCAACGGGTATGAGGAAGGGAAGAACCTGCAGGTGGACTTTCAAAACGCCCAGGGAGACCAGTCCACCCTGCAGACCATTGCCCGCAAGTTTGCCCAGGACAAAAAGGACCTGATCCTGGCCATTGCCACTCCTTCGGCCATGGCCATGGCCAATGAAACAAAAGACATTCCCATTTTAATCACCGCCGTGACCGATCCTGTGGAAGCCAAGCTGGTCAAAAGCATGGATAAACCGGGCACCAATGTTACCGGTACCACTGACATGAACCCCATAAAAGAACAATTGGAGCTGATTAAACAACTGGTACCCAATGCCAGAAAGGTGGGGGTTATCTACAATTCCAGTGAGGTAAATTCCCAGGTACAGGTTAAAGTTGTCAAACAGGAGGCCCCGGGCCTGGGCCTGACGGTGGTGGAGGCCCCGGTGACGGCCAGCAACGAAGTGGTGCAGGCCACCCAGTCCCTGGTGGGGCGGGTAGACGCCATTTATGTACCCACCGACAATACCGTGGTATCCTCCATTTCCGGGGTGCTTCAGGTGGCCGAGAAGCAAAAGCTGCCGGTGATTGCCGGTGAGAGCAATACGGTGGAGTCCGGCGCTTTGGGCACCATTGGTATTGACTACAGGAAGCTGGGGCGGCAGACCGGGGAAATGGCCCTGCGGGTGTTAAAGGGGGAAAAGCCCCAGGATATGCCCATAGAAAAGCAAAAGGACCTGGACGTGGTGTTAAATGCTAAAGCGGCCGCAGCCTTCGGGGTAACCATTCCGGAAGAATTGAAAAAGAAAGCCAGCAAAATTATAGAGTAGGTGAATCTGCGTGTCTTTGAGCATCTGGTTGGGTTCCCTGGAGCAAGGTTTATTGTGGGGGGCCATGGTTCTGGGGGTGTATATAACCTTCAGGGTGCTGGATTACCCGGATTTGACCGTTGATGGCGCTTTTACCCTGGGGGCGGCGGTGGCCGCCCAGTATATCCTGCTGGGGGGTAATCCCTGGCTGGCCATTCTGCTGGCGCTGCTTTCCGGCGCTGCCGCCGGTTTGCTTACCGGCCTTTTGCACACCGGATTGAAGGTGGCCCCTTTGCTTTCTGGTATACTGACCATGATCGCCCTTTATTCCATTAACTTGAGGATTATGGGACAGGCCAACCTGTCCCTTCTCCGTGTAGATACCATTTTTACCCGGGCGAGAGACATCCCCGGGCTACAGACCTTCGGGCCGGTTGTTCTGGGCCTGCTGGTAGCACTGGTGGTTGTTCTGGTTCTGTACCTGTTTCTGCAGACCGAACTGGGTATGTCTGTGCGGGCCACCGGTGACAACGAGCAAATGATCCGCAGCCTGGGTGTAAACACGGGCGTGATGAAACTGGTGGGCCTGGCCACCGGCAATGCCCTGGTGGCCCTTTCCGGCGGACTGGTAGCCCAGTATCAGGGTTTTGCCGACATCGGCATGGGCATTGGTATGATCATTGCCGGCCTGGCCTCGGTGATTATCGGCGAAGCCCTGGTGGGCAGCCAGACCCTTTTCCGGGCCATAATGGCCGCCATCGTAGGGTCCGTTATCTACCGGGCTGTGATCAGCCTGGTTTTGCAGCTGGGTTTACCGGCAACTGATTTGAAGCTGCTCACTTCATTAATTGTGGTGGTGGCCCTGGCCTTTCCATTGCTACGGCAACGCCTGGGGTTGCGGTCACTGCGTTTGAGGGGTGAACGGGATGCTGAAACTGGTCAATGTGAACAAAATCTTTCATCCCGGCGGGGTTAATGAAAAGGTGGCCTTAAGGGGAGTTACCTTGCATGTCCGGCCGGGAGATGTGGTAACCATCATCGGCAGCAACGGTGCCGGCAAGTCCACCCTTTTAAATGTGGTGGCCGGGGTATACGAACTGGATGGGGGAAAGGTGATTCTGGATGACCAGGATATTTCCCGCTGGCCGGAACATGTCCGGGCGGCCTGGATTGGCCGTGTTTTCCAGGACCCCCTGCGGGGCACGGCTGCTTCCATGACCATTGAGGAAAACCTGGCCCTGGCCCTGCGCCGGGGTCAGCCCCGCCGTCTGCGCCGGGGTATTACTCCGGCTGAGCGGCACCTGTTCAAGCAAAGCCTGGCCCTTTTGGGGCTGGGTCTGGAAGATCGCCTGACCACCCGGGTGGGCCTTCTCTCCGGCGGCCAGCGCCAGGCCCTGACCGTGCTGATGGCCACCATTGCCACGCCCAAGCTGCTTTTGCTGGATGAACATACGGCGGCCCTGGACCCGCGCACTGCCGCCACGGTGATGGAGCTGACGGAGAGGGTTATCGCCCGGCACCGGCTGACCACCCTCATGGTGACCCACAACCTGGAGCAGGCGCTGCGCACCGGCAACCGGACCATAATGATGCATGAGGGACGGATTATCCTGGATCTGCAGGGCCCGGAGAGGGAGAGGACCACCGTGGCCCAGCTGTTGCACATGTTCGAGCAGGCCAGCGGCAACTCCTTTGTGGATGACCGGGTGTTGCTGAGTTAACGTACGCCTGGAACCGTTTTTTTATGGTCGTTTTACCACCATGACCTCCCGTGCACTGATTATTCATACAATAATAACTTTTACGTAAAACCATTGTAATCTGGGGTTTAACCCAGGCCATTGGTTGGTATCAGAATACCAATTTGGTTCGTGTTTCACTCCGGCATTTACCAGGGCGAAAACCTTCATTTCCGGACACTTATATTGTTAACCGTAATACCACCGGCAGATTATTTCCCTGTTTGTCCGCACGTCCTCCAGGTAGGGCCACCTCCGGCGGACCCGGTCCAGCCGGGACAGATCCAGATCAAAGTAAAATACCCCCGGTTCGCGGCCGCAGGCCAGAAGGGTGTACCCGTCGGGATAGACCACAAAACTTTCTCCCAGCACTTCCCGCCCATCGGGGTAAGCGGTGGCGGTATTGTTGGCCGTGGCCACAAAAACGGTATTCTCACAGGCCCGGGCGATGCCAATGCCCTGCCACATAGGCATCCGGGTGGCCGGAATGTTGGCCGGGTTCAAGACCAGCAGCGCTCCCCTTAAGGTCAGGCCGCGCACCAGTTCCGGGTACATGATATCCACACACACGGCCATACCCAGGGCTATTCCCCGGTGTTCAACCACCGGCAATAAACTGCCGGGTTTTACATAGCCCCTTTCACCTATGGCCCGGGAGGGGAAATGCTTTTCAAAGGCCACGGGGGCGGACAGTGCGCCGCCCAGAACTACACCCCGGGAATAGATGTTTCCTTCCGCCCGGACATACTGGGCACCGGAGACAAGCAGGGGGCGAGAAGAGCTGTCTTTCAGTGTGTGGAACAGTTCGGTGACAATCCTCCGGTAATCGTTCCAGTCGATCACCGTCGCCCCCAGCCAGTCCTCGGGAAGCAAGATTACCTCAGCCCCTGCTGTAATCTGGCTGAAATACTGCTGCATGAGGGTGATGTTTTTATTTAAATTTGTTGTATCTCTGGGAAACTGGACAATGGCCAGTTTGAGGCTGGACAAGATTTCTCCTCCTTTATGACCGGGGGATGTGGTATATGCTCTTATATAATTTTTATAAAGGAGTTGGCCAGCCATGGGTCATGTGTATGTTAATGCTCAGCTGGAAGGCATAGAAGACTGGGTTTTCGGATTTAATGCCGGTCCGCCAGGTTGGCCTCCCGCAGGCGCCGGTAAATAAACTGGCGCGCTTCTTCGGCCGCCTCTTCGTTTATCTCCTTCAGGTTCATCAAATCCGGGGCCAGGCGGGCCACAAAGATTCCCTGGCCTTCCTTTTCCACCACCAGGAATAAATCCCGCTTGTTGTGCACGGGAACGGCATAGTCTCCCCTGGGCATGACAAAAACAGGGATCAGGTCCCGGTTGTCCAGGAAAAATTCTACAGCCTTTTGAATGTTCATCATCTGTTCCTCCAGGTTCTTTGGATGATATTGAGATAATTAATTTACGCTCCGCCGGAGGACACGTCCATTACAGGGATCGTTTAATTCATACCTGTGCCGCAATATATTATTGTAGGCCCTGGCAAATATAGCATATGTTGTTGTTGAGGGTGATTTTGACGGGACCCTGACGTCAGAAGGATTCTTTACGGTGGCGCCCGCTAAGAGTTTTTCCCCTCGCATTCCAGCAACTGGGCCGGATCCGCCTTTTCATAGAAGTGGCGGGAAAACTCCTCAAAGCTGATCCCCAGGGCATTGGCCCATTTCTGGGCAACGCACAGGCGGGGATATTGCTTTCCCCTTTCAATGGCCAGCAGTTCCTGGACGGTCAGGCCCACGTTAATGGCCATGGCCGCTGCGGTGACCCCGCGGCTTTTTCTCACTTCTTCCAGGCTCATGCCGGTTTCCCTTCCTTCATGGGCAGGGTAAAGACGGCCCCGGCCGGCGCGAAATGGAATACGGAACTGAAAATTCCCGCCAGGCGGGCCATGACCGGCAGGCCGGTGCAGTGGTTGGCCGCCAGGAACTGCAGGTTCAGCCCCTGCAGGTAGTTTATTGTGTCCTCCAGTTGCTCCTTCGGAACCGGCCCCAGGTGGGTGCCGCCAATAATCCCGTACACCCGGCTTACGCCCGTTACCTGCCGGGCGTGTTCCACAATGTTCACCACACCGGCATGGGCACAGCCCAGGATCACCACCAGCCCTTCCGGGATGACGCAGTAAAGACTCATGTCATCCCGGAAGGGGTCCGGCTGTTTCCGGCCGTCCACCAGGGAGAAGAGGCGGTCGTCCCCCTTTTCAAAGTCCGTTTTTCTGGGCACCTCGCCGCTCACCCACAGGCCCGGGGCTATTTCCCGGGGCTCCCGCACGGGGATAAATTCGGCCCCCAGGCTTTCCAGTTCCGCCCGGCAAAAGGGTACGCCGATGTAATGCTCGTGGGGCATGGCCCCGTAATGCAGGGTGAAAAAATCCGGGTGAATATAAACGGGCAGACGACCCTGCAGGCTTAAAAAATCCCGCATGCCCCCGGAGTGATCGTAGTGGCCGTGGCTCATCACCAGGGCGTCTACGGAGCGCAGGTCCACCCCCATGGCCGCGGCGTTGCTCACCACACGCCCCCGGGTGCCGGTATCAAAGAGCACCTTTTTGCCCCCTGTTTCCACGAAAAGGGCCAGGCCCCACTCCCCGGTGATGCCGGTGGGAACGCCCACGGTGTTTTCAACTAAAACAGCTATTTTAACCCCCGCGTTATCCATGTGGCTCCCTCCTTGTATCCCGGATAAACCCGCTGATTCCATTTTCGCCATAGCTCTCATTTTACCTCCCTGCGTTCAAAAAAATAATCGGGGTTGTCTTCGGCGAACTAAAAGGGTTGCCGGCAGCAAAGCTTGATAATTGTGGCTAAAAGTCACCGGGGCGGAACCGTACGCTATTTCCCGGAAAACTTAAGAATTTTTTAACAAAACGTTTTAAATATGTTTATAAAAATTTGTTAACATCAAGAAAGGGATTCTTTTGTGATGTAGATTACTGCGCGTATGAAAAAGGCCTTATAAAATAATAAAAAGTTTGACTGTTATGAACATGTGATCATATTGGGGAGGTATTGGGGAAATGACCGCAATGGCGGTACATGCATCGCCGAACGGCACGGCAAAATTCGCCCGGGAAGTAAGGGAAAAAAGCGGCCAACAGATCCAGCTCTGCTATCAATGCCGGAAATGTGCTTCCGGTTGCCCCATGGGGGAATTCACGGACTATTACCCCAATCAAATCTTACGCTTGATTCAGTTTGGACGAAAAGAGGAAGTATTGAGAAGCAAAGCCATCTGGCTCTGCTTCAACTGCGAGATCTGCGGCGCCCGCTGCCCCAACGGTATCAACATGGCCGTGGTCATGGACGCTTTGCGGCAGATGGCCCTGGAGGAGAAAATCCCGGCCGGAATTAAAAATGCCCCGCTGTTTCATCGGGTATTCCTGAATTCAGTCAAGAGCCGCGGCCGCGTCCATGAAACATTCATGATGATGGGCTATAAATTAAAAAGCGGCGACCTCTTTTCGGATCTGGACATAGGCCTGAAAATGTTCCAGAAAAGAAAACTACCCCTATTCGCCAGCAGTGTAAAGAACAACGGCGAAGTAAAAAGGATATTCGCCAGGGCCAGTGGTTGAACAATTGGAAAGGGGAGAGAAAACATGCAGTTTGCCTACTATCCGGGTTGTTCCCTGGAATCCACCGCCTTAGAATACGACCGGTCGGCCAGGAGCGTTTGTGCGGCCCTGGGTATAGAGCTGCACGAACTGGAAGACTGGAACTGCTGCGGCGCCACCTCGGCCCACAGTACCAGCAGGCTCCTGGCCGAAGTGCTGCCGGCCCGCAACCTGTGCATTGCCCAGAGGATGGGGCGGGACGTGGCCGTACCCTGTTCGGCCTGCTACAGCCGGCTGAAAAAGACCGATCACCTGATGCGCCATGATGAAGAAAGGCGCCGGGAAATAGAGGAAATAGTACACTTTACCTTTGACGGCAGTGTGCGGGTCTACCACCTGCTGGATGTGCTGGCCCTTAAATATGGCCCGAAAAGAATCGCTGAAAGGGTGATCAGGCCGTTGACCGGCCTGAAAGTGGTCTGCTACTATGGTTGTTTGATTGTCCGGCCGCCGGAGGTCACCGGCTTTGAGCGGCCGGAAAATCCAGTGATCATGGACGAACTGGTGGACGCCCTGGGGGCTGAAGCACGCCAGTGGTCCTATAAAACGGACTGCTGCGGCTCCAGCCAGGGCCTGGTGAATACCGCCATGGCCCGCCGGGTGGTGGACAGGCTGCTGTCCATGGCCCGGGAGGCCGGCGCCGATGCGGTGGTCGCTGCCTGCCCCCTGTGCCAGGCCGCCCTGGAAATGCGCCGCAGCCCGGAAGTTGAAATGCCGGTCTTTTACTTTACCGAACTCATCGGCATGGCCCTGGACCTGCCGGCCAGAAAAGAGTGGCTCGTCAAGCACCTGGTGGATCCCATCCCTTTGCTGCAGAGCCTGTCCCTGGCCGGGTAATTATACAAAGCCGAACCCATGCACCATGAAGGATGGAAATGGTTTGAAGGAGGTTTATCCGGAAACTGGCTTAAGCCGGTTTCTACTTAATCCCACCTCCAACCTCTCACTTCTCACCTCTCACATCTTTATTTTATGGAGGTTTGCCATACCGATGAAGGAAGCAAAGCATGAAATCACCGGCGCGGTAATGGTGGTGGGGGGCGGCATCAGCGGCATCCAGGCCTCCCTGGACCTGGCCGAAAGCGGCTACAGGGTCTACCTGGTGGAACGCTCCCCGGCCATTGGCGGCACCATGCCCATGCTGGACAAAACCTTTCCCACCAACGACTGTGCCATGTGCACCCTGTCGCCCAAGCTGGTGGAATGCGGCCGGCACCGCAATATCGAAGTGCTCACTTTAAGTGAGGTTACCGGGCTGACCGGTGAGCCGGGCAATTTTACCGTTACGGTGAAAAAACACCCCCGCTATGTGGATACGGCCAAATGCGTGAGCTGCGGCGCCTGTGCCGAAGCCTGCCCGGCCGAAGTATCCGACGGCTTCAACCAGGGCCTGGATCAGCGCAAGGCCATTTATAAACTCTACCCCCAGGCTTACCCCAACGCCTATGTGGTGGATAGGGAAAATTGCCTGGAGTGCATGGCCTGTGTGGAGGCCTGTCCCTCTGGAGCCATTGACCACGATATGGAGGAGGAAGAAGTTAATCTAAACGTCGGCGCCGTTATCCTCTGCCCCGGCTTCGAACCCTTCAACGCCGAACTGCGGGGGGAATTCGGCTACGGTGTTTACGACAATGTGATCACCAGCCTGCAGTTCGAACGTATGCTCAGTGCCTCCGGTCCATACGGCGGACATATCAGACGGCCCTCCGACGGCGCCGTTCCGCAAAAAATCGCCTTCATCCAATGTGTGGGCTCCCGGGATGTGGCCCGGGACAGCGGCTACTGCTCCGGGATCTGCTGCATGTACGCCACCAAACAGGCGCTCATTGCCAGAGAACACATACCGGATACGGAAGTGACCATTTTTTACATGGATATCCGGGCCTACGGCAAGGATTTTGAAAAGTATTATAACCGGGCAAGAAACGACTGTGGTGTGCAATACGTCAATTGTATGATTTCCACCGTCAAAGAATTGCAGCAGAGCAAAAAGCTGCGCCTGCGTTACCAGGCCGGCGGCAGCGGCTTTGTGGAAGAGGACTTCGACCTGGTGGTTCTCTCCGTGGGCTTGAAGCCCCGCCCGGAAGCCGTGGACATGGCCGGCAGGCTGGGCATAGATCTCAATGAGTACAACTTCTGCCGGTTGGAAGCCCTGACCGGCGTGCTTACCTCCCGGCCCGGGGTATATGTGGCCGGCGCCTTCTCCGGTCCCAAAGACATTCCGGAAACCGTCATGCAGGCCAGTGCCGCCGCCGGGGAGGCAGCCGCCCTGCTGGCCGCGGCCCGGAACACCCTGGTGGCCGCCCGGGAGTTCCCGCCCGAGCGGGATACCGGGGGCGAGGAACCGCGCATCGGTGTCTTTGTCTGCCACTGCGGCATTAACATCGGCAGCGTGGTGGACGTGCCGGCTGTGGTGAAGGATGTCCAGAACCTGCCCCATGTGGTCCACGCCCAGGAAAACCTCTATGCCTGCTCCCAGGACAGCCAGGCGGCCATGCGGCAAATCATCCGGGAGAAAAGGCTGAACCGGGTGGTGGTGGCCTCCTGCAGCCCGCGCACCCACCGGCCCCTGTTCCAGGAAACCTTGAGGGATGCCGGGTTGAACCCCCACCTGTTTGCCATGGCCAACATCCGCGACCAGTGTTCCTGGGTGCACAGCCACGAACCGGAAAAGGCCACCGCCAAGGCCCTGGATCTGACCCGGGCCGCCGTTTGCAAGGCGGCGCTTTTGCAGCCGGTGGCTTCCGTCAGCGTGCCGGTGGAAGCCGGTGCCCTGGTGGTGGGTGGTGGTGTGGCCGGCATGACGGCCGCCCTTTCCCTGGCTGAACAGGGCTACAGCGTGGAAATGGTGGAAAAGGAAGACCGGCTGGGCGGTATGGCCCGGCGCATCCGGCACGGGCTTAACGGCGAGGACATTCCTTCCTTCCTGGAGAAGCTGGCGGCCCGGGTCACCGGCCATCCGCTGATTAACGTCCACACCGGAACGGAAGTGGTGGAAACCGGCGGTTATGCGGGCAACTTCACCAGCAAACTGAGCAACGGCCGGTCAATTAAACACGGCGTGACCGTCATTGCCACCGGGGCTGTGGAAAACAAACCGGAGGAATACCTGTACGGCCGGGACGGCCGGGTGGTCACCCAGCTGGAGCTGGATGAAAAGCTGGCCTTGAGGGAGCCGGCGGTGCAAAATGCCCGCAGCATCGTCATGATCCAGTGCGTGGGCTCCCGGGAGGAAGGCCGCCCCTACTGCAGCCGCGTCTGCTGCAGCAAGTCCGTCCAGCTGGCCCTGCGGCTGAAGGAACAAAATCCGGAAGTGAACATTTACATCCTCTACCGGGATATGCGTACCTATGTCTTCTTTGAGGACCACTACCGGCGGGCACGGGAAGAGGGCGTCATATTCATCCGCTACGAGCCGGATCAAAAACCGGTGGTGTCACAGGAAAACGGCCGCCTGCGGGTTTTCCTGCGGGATCCCGTCCTGGAGGGGGAAGAGTTGTGTCTGGATGCCGACCTTCTGGTGCTGGCGCCGCCTGTGGCGCCTGCCCCCGATAACCAGAAACTTTCCCGGTTGTTCAGGGTGCCCCTGAATGGCGACGGCTTTTTCCTGGAAGCCCACATGAAGCTGCGCCCGGTGGACTTTCCCTCGGAAGGAATATATCTGTGCGGCCTGGCCCATGCGCCCAAAAACATGGAAGAAAGCATTACCCAGGCCAAAGCGGCCGCCGGCCGGGCGGCCACCATTTTGAGCCGGCCAAGGCTGGAGTCCGGGGGCGTGCGCGCCCGGGTCATCCGGGAAAAATGTGCCGCCTGTTTAACCTGCGTGCGCCTGTGCCCCTACAACGCGCCGCACATCAACCCCTGCACCAACCGGGCGGAAATCGAGGCGCTACAGTGCCGGGGCTGCGGCACCTGTGCCGGCGAGTGTCCCAACAAGGCCATCGAGTTGATGGGATACAATGACCGGCAGCAGATGGCCGGGGTGCACGGGATGTTTTTACTGGAGTCACCGGCCGGGCGACCTTCCCTGCCGCCGGTTAGTTAGAAATGTGCATGTCGCCTGAATTGACAAATGCCTGTGCGGGTTTTCGAACCCGCCGGGCTTATTATTTTTTAAAGGTATGAAAAAGATTTCTCGCGGGTGCTCACCGGGGCCTGCTGGGCAATTGTGATTCTTCTCACTGCCTTTAAAAAACGGGCGGGATATAATGATGGGCAAACGTCAATATTTTTAGGAGAAGGTGGGAGCATAATGGAGAATACCGCCTGTGACCATGCCGCCGGAATACCGGCCCCCGCCGGACAGCATGTGGGGGCGGGGGTATGGCAGAAACCTGCCGTCAACGGTTACCTGCTTTAACCGTCCTTACTCCGGCCGACTACAGTGCACTGATTCCGTACAGCCAGTACTTTTCCCATCCGGGAAAATAGAACGCTTAAACCTTCAGTAGTTATGATGATGTATGGTCGAAACAGGTAAAGTTAATCCTTTCCAGCCACCTTGTTGGTGGCTGTTTGAATCAACCCCAGGGCTTCTTCTAGTGTATTGGCTTTGAAGATTTCACGACGCAGCTTCTTTAACTGTTCGATGTCAGCAATGGCGTCTAAAGCGGCGGCTGCACCGGCAGGTGACTGGTTAAAGCGGCTTTCTAAAAATTCCAGAATGATTATTCTGGTTTCTTCCAGCTTCCCTTCCAGCTTCCCTTCCAGCTTCCCTTCCAGCTTCCCCTCCAGCTTCCCCTCCAGTTTGCTTTTTTCCGCCCAACTTTTTGCCCACTCCCGGGAAACGGGATGACTGTTGAGGATTTCCAGGATCATTTTCCTCTTTTCTGCCCGCGTTTGCCTGGCCATATTCAGCGCCTCCTTCATAATCCGTGGTTCCACCAGTTCGTTTTCCAGCATGAAGTCCAGCAGTTGTCTTGTTTCCGGGTTAGTGGTGTCTTCCAGGAATTTTCTTATCAGAAGTGTGGTGGCTGCATCCTTAAGCTCTCCACGCCGGGTGAGAAAAGGTGCAAACATATAAGCAGTCTGAGGGTCAGGCAGTTCGTTTAATACCACTATCTGGATAGGGAACACCCACCCGCTGATGTTATAGATGCCTGGAGCCGGGTACCCTTTTTTAATTTCCAGGCCCCTTGCCTTTTCCAGCATTCGTAGCATGGCCACAGGACGGGCGCTGGACACAAAGCTTAAGGTGAAATCATTCAGTTCCTGTATACGAGGATGCCGCAATGCTTTATAAAGGAAGGCCAGTGAGATACCCTTGTCAAAGTCGTTGGGCTCAAGATGATCAAAGGGTGACTTATACTCAAAAAGATTATAGCGTCGGAATATCCTGGTAATAGGGTGGGCAAGCTGCACCTCCCGGGCCTTTTTAAATACTTTGACGTCAATGTCCAGGGGACGGGAGGAGAGGGCCACTTCCGGTTCTGTTTCCACAGCCCCCGGCGGGGCATCTTTTAAGGCTTCCTTTAAGGCGGCCACAAATGCTGGGTGCCATTGTTTCCTGGGCAATCAGCACACTTCCCTATAGAATATTATACCACGGGTTCTGAGTGATTGTTGCCTTCTATATTTTCATTTTCGGCTGATTATCCTTTCGGTAGAAAAAGGGGTTTTCCTGCTTTGAGGATGGGGGGATCTTCTGCCCAAGGCGTATTTTTTAGGATCTCTGTTTTGACCTCAGGAAAATACCTGGCAATTTCTTGACAAACTATGCCAGGTATGCTAGTTTATAAGTGAGTATTCACTTGCAAGACTAATGGACCAGGGGGGAAATTTTTACATGGCGCAGCGATATGATACGCAGATCAGACAGCAGCAAATCGTCCGGGCCACATTGAAAATTGTTGCCGAAAGGGGCATTTCCGGGTTGACCACTGCCGAAATTGCCCGGGAAGTGGGCATTGCCGAGGGAACCATTTTTCGCCACTTTGCCAGTAAAAATGAAATACTGCTGGCCACCGTACGTTATATACGAGACACCCTCCTGGGCTGGAGCCGGGCCAGGGTGTCCGGGGGTGGTGAACCACTGGAAAAGTTAGGTGATATCTTGCACTTTCACCTGGAGCTTTTTGAACAGAACAGCGGAATTCCCAAAATTATTTTTTCCGAGCAGGTCCACCTGCACGACGAAAAGCTGCGCCAGTTGATGGCGGAGACCATTGGCGAATACATGGAGCTTATAGGGGCCGTTATCCGGGAGGGTATGGAGAAGGGGCAGTTCAAACCCGATCTGGATGTACCCATGGTCGTTGCCGCTTACCTGGGCCTGGTACAGGTAAGCCTGTTGCGCTGGTCTTTGGGGGGGTGTCAATCGTCTCTAATTGATACGCACGGTCAAATTTTACGTTTTTTATCGACAATACTGCAAAATTAATTTTATGTTATTTAGCGAGTGAATACTTGCTTACTTTCGTCTAAAAAGGGGGTTTGCAGCCATGAATGTTCCGCTGCACTTTTTAAAGGTGTTTTCTTTCGTTAAAAGGCCGCTCAAGGTGCTTCTCCCGGTGCTTTTCCTGGCCGCCCTGGGCCTGCTGGCGGGCACAAAGATGGCGGCCCTGCGCCAGCTGCCGCCACCGGCGCAGGCGGCGGGCGTACCGGTGGAGACCGTTCCGGTGACCACAGGTCCCATCACGGAGAGTCTGAGCTATACGGGAACCATTGAATCGGCTCACCGGGCAGCCATCGCCTCCAAAGTGATGGCCGAGATCAAAACCCTTACCGTTAAAGAGGGCGACCGGGTGGCGGCAGGCCAGTTGCTGGTTCTTTTGGACGATGGGGAATTAAATGAACGCCTGGCTCAAGCTGCGGCGGCGGTGGATCAGGCCAGGGCCGCCCTGGAACAGGCCGAGGGTGCCCTGTCCCTCAGCCGGACGAACTATGAAAAGGCTTCAGCCAATTACATACGCGGCAAACAGTTGCTGGATGCGGGTGCTATTCCCCGGTCTGTTTTTGAAAATCAATATGAACTGCCCTTCCTGCAAGCAAAGGAATCGGTGGAACGTACCGCACCGGCCCAGGTTGAGGCGGCCAGGGCCCAGCTGGCCCAGGCCGAAGCAGGACTGGCCCTGGCCCGGGAGGCCTATGGCAATGCCACCATCCGGGCCCCTTTTAACGGCGTGGTTACGGCAGTGCATCAATATCCCGGCGATCTGGCCGCGCCGGGCAAACCAATTCTCGCCTTAGATGATACTGGGAAAATGGTGGCACGGGTAAAAGTAGCAGAAGCAGACCTGCCCCATTTAAGAGTGGGGCAAAAAGCGACGCTGCGCTATCCCGGCGGGCGGGAAACCGTCTCGCAGGTTTCCCGGATTTACCCGGCCGAAGACCCCCTCACCCGCAGCACCATCGTGGAGGTGCCGGTTTCTTCTGCCGGGGTCAGGCCGGGAATGAGCGTGGATGTTTCCCTGGAAGTCGGCCGGAGCGGTCGGGCACTGCTGGTCCCCCGCCGGGCGGTGAAAACGGAACAGGGCAAGGCCTGGGTGTTTACCGTCAAAAACGGCAGGGCGGTCCGGGTGCCGGTAACCCCGGGGTTGAAGAACGAAACACACTATGAAATAAAAGGGGACCTGAAGCCCGGCGAGCCGGTGGTGGTCTCCGATTTGACCAGGCTTTATGACGGTAAAGAAGTTTTTGTGTACCAGGAAGGGAGTAAGTCATGAACTGGCCCGCCTTTGCCATCAAGCACAAATATACGGTGTTCGCCCTGGTCCTGACCATGGTGTTTTTCGGCCTCTACGCCAAAAACGTAATTAAACTGGAGCTGTTTCCCGATACATCCCCTCCCATGGTGAACGTCATCACGGTATACCCCGGGGTTACCGCGTCGGACGTGGCCAGGGATGTGAGCAAACCACTGGAAGAAGAGTTTGCTACCATCGAGGGCGTCACGAAGATTTCCTCGTCTTCCCAGGAGGGGCTGTCCGTGGTCAGGGTGGAATTCAACTACGCAAAAGACGTGGACCAGGCGGCGGTGGACGTGCAAAATGCCATCGGCCGGATAAAGGGAAGCCTGCCCGCGGACATTCAGGAACCACAGGTGCTCAAGTTCAGCTCCCAGGATAAACCGGTGCTCACCCTGGCCTTAAGCAGCGACAGCCTGGATATGGTCGCCTTGCGGACGCTGGCCGACAACGAAATTAAAAACGCGCTGCAGCTGGCGGACGGGGTGGGTGTCGTGGACGTGCTGGGCGGCTACCGGCGGCAGGTCAATGTTTACGTGGACCGGCACCGTTTGGAGGCCCTCAATATTTCCCTCGACCGGGTGGCGGCGGCCATTGGAGGGGGAAATATCAGCCTGCCCGCCGGCCGGGTTACCCAGCAGGAGCAGGAGTATTTAATCAGGGTCACCCAGGAGCGCCTGCAATCCGGGGAGCTGGCCGGCATCATCCTGGAAAACCGCGGCGGTCACAACATATACTTGAAAGACGTGGCCCGGATTGAAGATTCCAGCCAGGAACAACGCAGCAGCTATAACTTTAACGGCAAGAATTCCCTGGCCGTTCAGATCATCAAAAAGTGTGAGGCCAACACGGTTGAAGTGGTTGAGAGGGTGAAAGAAAAGCTGGCCGAACTGGAAAGGCAATTTCCCGAAATAAAGTTTGCCGTAGCTGATGATGATTCCATTTTCACCCTGCAGGTGGTGGAGAACATGACCGCCAGCGTCAGGGATGCCCTCATCTTCACCACGGCCATCATTTTGCTTTTTCTCATCAGCTTGAATGAATCGATTATCGTTGCCTTTTCCATGCCCCTGTCCCTGCTGGGAGCCATTGCCCTGATGAAGGCTTCCGGCCTGTCGCTGAACATTATCACCCTTTCCGCCCTCATTTTGAGTGTGGGCATTGTTGTGGATGACTCCATTGTCGTGGTGGAAAATATTATGCGCCATCACCACGCACTCGGGAAGGACATCCGCACCGCGGCCATTGACGGTGCAAACGAAATCATGCTGCCCGTGATGGCCGGTACGGCCACCATCGTGGCGGTGCTTATTCCCCTTTTGTTTGTAGGCGGGTTCGTGGGACAGATGTTCAGCCCCCTGGCCAAAACGCTCATTTACGCCATCAGCTGTTCTTTACTGGTTTCCCTGACCATTATCCCCCTGCTCACAGTTATGCTGGGCGGCAGGCGCTGGGCGGCGGCGGAAAGGGCGTTAAACGCGGCAATTGCCCCTTTTACGAAAGCCATGAACGGCTTGAAAGACTTCTACGCGCTGCTGGTGGTCAGGGCCTTGAAATGGCGAATGGTTACCCTGCTCCTGTCCCTGGGGTTGCTTTTGCTGGGCATTAAACTCCTGGGCCTGATCGGTATGGAAGTGCTGCCCAGGATGGACGCCGGGTCGTTTTTGATCAGTTTGCAAACCTCCCCCGCCAGTTCCCTGGAGAAGACGGGCCGGGTGGTGGCGCGGGTGGAAGAATTGCTGGACAGGGAGCCGGCGGTAGTCTCCTACAGCACCCGCATCGGTTATGAACCGGGGACGCATTACATGGGCGGTAGCGGCGCCCTGGGGGTGACCCAGGCGGAAATCACCGTTACCCTTACCTCCCGGAAGGAAAGGAAAGAAACCATCTGGCAAATCGAAGAACGGCTGCGCCGGGAAATGGCCCGCATTCCCGACATCGAGACCTTTGTGGTGAAGGAAGTCGGCGGTACGGCTAAAAGCAGCACCGCCGCGCCCATAGACGTACGCATCACCGGGGACGATACGCGGGTGCTGGATTACCTGGCCGGTGAGGTGCTGGCCCGGGTAAAAGCGGTGCCCGGTGCGGTGAACCTCTACCGGAGCTGGTCGTTAAACACGCCGGAGGTAAACATGGTGGTGGATGAAGCCCGGGCGGCGGCCCTGGGCCTTACCCCGGAAAAAATAGTCCGGCAGGTTTATGCCGCCCTGGAGGGGCTGAAGGCGTCTTACCTGCAGGTGGAAAACCGCAAGGATACCGACATCGTGGTGCGCTACCGGGCCGAGGACCGGGATTCCCTGGAAAGTATGCTGGCCGTCACCGTCACCTCTCCCCTGGGCGTGCAGGTGCCGCTAAGGGAGCTGGTACATGTGGAGATCAAGCCGGCGGCCAGCGTGGTCACCCGGGAAAATCTCCTGCCTTCCATTGATATTCTGGGTTATACCGGGGGGCGGCCCTTCAGCCACGTGATTGCCGATGTGGAAAAAGCGCTCCGGGAGGTGAAAGTTCCCGAGGGCTACAGGCTGGAAGTGACCGGTGAAAAGGCGGACCTCCAGCAGTCCAGCGATGATTTAAAGCGCGCCCTGCTCATGGCCGTGGTGACGGTGTATTTGCTGCTGCTGGCCCAGTTCAGGTCATTCGTTTACCCGGTAACCATTATGATGAGCGTTCCTTTAGTGCTCTTCGGCGTAGCCCTGGGCCTGCTGCTGAGCGATAAAAGCGTTTCCTTACCGGCCATACTGGGACTGATCCTCCTTGTGGGTACGGTGGTGCGCAACAGCATTGTACTGGTGGACTACATTATCCGCGCCCGGGAGGCGGGCACGGCCAGGGATGGGGCCATCGTGGAGGCGGTGCGGGTGCGCTTCCGTCCCATCATGATGACCGCCCTGGCCTGTGTGGTGGGGATGCTTCCCCTGGCCCTGGAGTGGGCTCTGGGTTCGGAAAGGTTTTCTCCCCTGGCCATCACCGTCATCGGGGGAATACTGGTGGCCACACTGCTGACCATGGTGGTCATACCGGTGGTGTATGCGCTGCTTGATGATCTGGTGAACAGGGCCCGTTTTAAACCGGCCGGGGTTGAAAATGTAGAAACCGGTGCCGGTTAAACCCGCGGGCAATCAGGGAACCGTTCCGATTGACCACATTACTTGCCACGAAATAAATCATTCCGGAAGTATGATCTGGATCAATGTTTTGGCGGAAGCGGTGTGGTAGGATGGGCGTAAACAGGTAAAGGGGGGATATTGGGTACAAGCGCCAGTATTTATCGGAAGGTGATTTACCCGGTGCCCGGTACATTTATATTTATTTGCTGATAAACACGAAAGCTTACGCAGGTAATTTTACTGGATCTGTTGAAATGAAAAAACTTAATTTTAGAATTGATTAACTTAAGGAGTTGATTTTGGTGAACACCAATCCCGATTCCTCTTCCGCGATCAGGAATCAGGACGGGCGGCTGCCCTTTTTAACCATTTATCTGCGCAAAATGCTCGGCAGCAGGCGTACGGCCCCCCTATCCGCCCCTTCGTGGAAGGAACTGCTGGTTTCCTGGTTTGGCGCCTTTTCCGGTATCGGGGTGGTGGCCGTCCTGACCCTGGTTTACAACATGCCCATGATTGTTTCTTCCTTTGGAGCATCGGCCCTGTTGATCTACGGTTTGCCCGATGCTCCCCTGGCCCAACCCCGGAATGTCATTGGCGGGCATATTATTTCGGCCATATGCGGCGTAACGGTTTACGCCCTTTGCGGTTTGACCTGGTGGTCGGCGGCGCTGGCCGCCTCCCTGGCGATACTGTTGATGTTGCTAACCAGAACCGCCCATCCGCCTGGTGGCGCCACGGCCCTGGGGGCGGTGCTGGCCAGGGTATCCCCCATGTACATACTCACGCCCGTGGCCCTGGGTGCCACCCTACTGGTACTGGTGGGGTTGATCACCAATAATCTACTGCCGGAAAGGAAATATCCGAAATACTGGCTTTAGTCCATCGACCGGCGGCAAATGAAGGGGTTTGCTATTTTTAAAGGGGGGGTGGCTCAAATGGGCAACAGGCCATCTGTTATTTTGGAAGATGTGGAAGCTGTCCTGCAGCAAACGGGGAAAATGATGGATATTACCCCGGAAGATTTACTGACCATCATCGGTTTAACCCTGGACCAGGTGGAAAAACGCCAAAGTACCTTTGAAGGCAAACAGTGGATCGGGGAAATAATGACCGCACCGGTGATTACCTGTACGCCGGACACCACTGTTGAAGAAGCGGCGCACATTCTGCTGGAAAAAAATATCCACTGCCTTCCCGTGGTTGACCCGGGGGATGAACTGGTAGGGATTGTTACCGAATCGGATCTTATTTTGCAGTTTGCCGCCGTTCCCACCGGCAGCTCCCTGCTGGACCTGATCATGCGCAAGCGGTTACCGAAAACCGGTCATACCGTCGGGGAGATCATGGTTAAAAAAGTGGCCACTGTTCATCCCGGTGATCCCATCCAGAAGGCTATTCAATTAATTATCAGGCACGGTTACGGAAGAATTCCCGTGGTGGATGGGGACAACCGGGTGGTGGGTATCGTTGCCCGCAAGGATATTCTGCACTTTCTGAAATAGTCATACGGTGGGATGGGCATGGGGGATAGCTTGAGCAAAAGGTTCATGATCCGGATCATCGCAGTGCTGCTTCTGGTTACCGGCTTAAACGTGGGGCTGGATTATTATGAGCAGAAGAATCAAATACAGCAGGAGTTAAAGGAAAAATCCCGGGTAATTACCGGCCAGCTGCTGGCCACCCGGGAATTTATCGCCCGCAATCAGGACCGGATCAATTCTGATTCCCGCGGCCATTTTGAATTTAAGGGTCTCAATCCGGCGGCGGTGGGGCGGGGTGTGGCAGAGATATTCAACCAGTCCACCGGTTATCACATCAAACAGACCCGCCTCAATCCCCGTAATCCCCGGAATACACCCGACGCCTTTGAAATAAAGGGACTGGAAGTCCTGGCCCGTGATCCGTATTTGACCGAGTTTTCCGGTTTTGATGAGCAGAACGGACAAAGGGTTTTCCGGTATATGGTACCCATGCGGGTGGAGGAATACTGCCTGCAGTGTCACGGGGAACCGGCGGGGCAGCCGGACATTTCCGGTTATCCCCGGGAAGGTTACCGGTTGGGTGATCTGGGAGGGGCCATCAGCCTGACGGTGCCGGTGAATAATTTGCTTGCCGCCCTGCGGCACAACCTGTTGCGCCACCTGGGTCTCTTTTTTATTCTTTTGCTGGTCATCCTTGGCACGGTTTACTTTTTAATGCAGCGTTTGGTCGCCGGGCCTTTAAACCAGTTGCGCCTGGCCGCCGTACGCCTGGGGGAAGGGGAACTGGATCTGTCTTTTCCACGGTTGGAAAGCAGTGCGGAGATAGATGAGCTGGCCGCCCAGTTCCGCCAGATGGCCCGGCAATTAAGCGAATTATACTCCGGCCTGGAGCAGAAGGTGCAGGAGCGCACGGCCCAGCTGCAGGCGGCCAATGCCCTTCTGGAACAACAGCGGCGGGAATTGGAGAAGGCCAACCGGGAGCTGTCCCGGGCCAGTGAGATGAAATCCCGTTTCCTGGCCGGGATGAGCCATGAGATGCGCACTCCCCTTACCTCCATCATTGCCTTCAGCGAATTGCTGCTGCAGGAGACAAGGGAGGAAAACCGGCTACAAAGGCAGAATTTACGGGAAATAAAGGCCAGCGCCCGGCGTCTTTTAGCTTTGATTGAAGATCTGCTGGATCTGGCCAGGATTGAGGCCGGCCGTTTCGATCTGCACCGGGAACTGGTGGATCTGGCCGATATGTTCGAATCCATTGATAAAACCTTAAGCCCCTTGATTGAAGCCAACGGTCTTGGCTGGTACTGGGAAGTGGAGCCGGATGTGCCCCTGATGGAGATGGACGGGGAAAAGATTCGCCGGGCCATTTTGAACCTGGCCCACAATGCGGTGAAATTCACTCCTCCCGGCGGGCGGGTGGAGATGCGGGCCGGATTCGACCCCGGGCGGAAAGAGGTGTTCATCCGGGTGACCGATAATGGTGTGGGCATCAAACCGGAGGAGCTGAACCGGATTTTCGAACGGTTTTATCAGGCCGGCAATTCCCGGGCCCATAAATACGGGGGGTCAGGGCTGGGCTTGTCCCTGGCCAGGGAACTGGTGGAACTGCATGGTGGGCATATCAGTGTGATCAGCAAACCGGGGGAAGGCAGTACATTTACCATTCACCTGCCTGTGGCTTAATTGTTATAAAAACCGGTTAATTCGTTAAAACAGGGGAGGGGAAAGGTTTGGCCCGCATCCTGCTGGTGGATGACGAGATCAGTATCAAGCGGGTGGTGGAGCAGACCCTGGAACGGGAGGGGTTTGCGGTGGACTATGCCGCCGACGGGCTGGCGGCCCGGGATCTTTTTGCCCGCCGGCGGCCGGATCTGGTCATTCTGGATGTCATGCTGCCGGAGATTGACGGGTTTGAGCTCTGCCGGCGCTGGCGGGAGGTGAGCGACGTGCCCATCCTGATCCTTTCCGCCAAAGGGGACATTGTGGATAAAAGCGTCGGATTTAATTGCGGCGCCGATGACTATTTAACCAAACCCTTCAGCCCGGTGGAGCTGGTTTTGCGGGTGAAGGCGCTGCTGCGCCGCAGCCGGCAGGGCCGGACGGACCGGGTGGAAACGGCAGGCCTGCAGATAGATGCCTCCCAGCGCCGGGTGTGGGTGGATGGAAGAGAGGTGGAGCTTACGCCAAAGGAATTTGATCTCCTGTGGTTTCTGGCCCGCCACCCCGGACGGGTATTTACCCGGGAGCAAATCTTTGAACACGTCTGGGGCGATGACGTGTTGAGCGATTTAAGCACGGTAACCGTATTCATGCGCCGGCTGCGGGAAAAAATCGAGGCCGATCCCCGTAAGCCCCGCTATCTGAAAACCATCTGGGGCGTGGGTTACAAATTTGTCGCCGGGTAACACAGTGTTCCTGCTGCGGTGCCGGGTTGTCCACTCTTGCCCCGCAGCGCTGGCGCTGGCATACCCTGGCGGTCAATGCCATCTGACCGGTGGTGCTGCCAATGGGGCGTGGCTAAAAGCACTTTCGCTCCGCAATTCGTTCACTTTGGACAGCGCGCTGCCGTGCCGGCGATGGTTTTGCTAAACAGCTGCATTTAGGAAAAGCCGCTTCCCGGGCCTTTTCTATACAGGTGGTTGCCGTTGACGGGCGGCGGCTTTTTTTCCCGGGGTAAGCGGTTTCATTTGTGCCGGCGGGTGCACTGGATATTCGCTCCCGAATTTATTAACCACTATTCAGTTTTCCTTAAGAATTTGTTAATAAATTGTTTCTGGCATATTAATAGTTTTATGCTAACTTAATGTTAAAGTAGCCACAAGCACTTACTATTTACCGGTTACCCTAAAAAGTTTTAAATATTTCCCGTCCCGGCGGGAAATGCGCTTTCCTCAAAACCAGACTATTATATATTAAGGATGAATGCCCGTGGCAGAGCGAAATGTCTTTAAACATGCCTGGCGCTTGTTTTCTTCCATGCGTTTCGGTTTGATTCTGCTATGTATCCTTTCCGCAGCCCTGGCCTTTGCTTCCCTGTTCGCCCCCGGCTCTGAGACGGCGCGGCTGGTGCAGGTGCTGGGCCTGGATAACATATACCGTTCCTTCCTGTTCCTCCTCCTTTTCGGTTTATTATCCCTGAATCTCATTGCCTGTTCAATCAACCGGTTGTATATGTTAAGAATAACCACTTTCCCGTCTACGGAACAGATCAAAAAGAGCAACATTGAACAAATGCCCCTGGTTTACCGGACCAGCCTGGAAACCGGCGGGCTTCCGGCAGAAGACCGGATGGTAGATTTTTTTCGCCGGCGCCATTATTCCGTACGCAGATGCCGCGATGGTTCCACCACCTGGCTCTATGCCAGCCGGGGTAAGGCGGGCCCCTGGTTCAGCTTCGGGCTGCACATCTCCCTGGTGCTGGTGGTGGCCGGTTTTGCCTGGGGGGGAGTGGCCCGGTCGGAAACCCGGGTGGTCCTTCCCGTGGGCGAGCAGGCGGAAGTGGTCACGGGTTCCCAGCAGTCTTCCGGTGTGGACCGCTTTACCATCAGGCTGGATGACTTTACCACCCTTTACGATGCCAGCGGGGCCATTGATAACTGGGTGAGCAGGGTGACCATCATTGCCAATGGCCGGGAAGTGCAAAGGGGGGAGGTCATGGTCAACCACCCCTTTAATTATCGCGGCTATCATTTATACCAGTATTCCTACGGCCAGGCCTTAAAGGTGGAGCTTGCCGGCGGGGTACTGGGAACGCCCCAGGCGGCGGTCCTTTCCCCAAACCGGTTTTACCGGCTGCCCGGCCTGGAGCAATATGGCCTATGGTTTGGCTAAAACGGCACCGTGGACTATGCCCTTTACAAAGGGCACCAGGAAATAGCCGCGGGTACCCTCTCCACGGGGGAAAGCATTACCCTGCCCGAAAGTACCGGGATCTTAAGCCTGACCGGAACCAAACCCTTTTCGGTGCTGCAGGTAAAGCACGATCCCAGCATCCCCCTGGTGTTTGCTGGTTTAGCCCTGATGAGCCTCTTTTTCTTCCTGACCATGTTTGTGCGGCACAGGCGGTGCTGGCTGCGCATGGAAGAGACGGCGGACGGTGGGCTGAGCCTGGTTCTGGGCAGCGGGGCCATGCCTGCCCGCGCCCTGGCCCGGGAAGAGTTTGACGGAATGGTCCGTGAAATAGAATCCAGTCTGGCCCGGTGGAAAGGGGGTGAACAGGATGTGGCTCGAACCGCTTGCCTTTAAAATTGCCTTTGGTGCCTATCTGGGGGCGGTTATTCTTTACCTGGCCGATTTTATGGCGGACAAACCGTCTGCCGCCCGCCGGGCCGCAGCACTGGCCTGGCTGGGTTTGCTGGGCAATACCGCCGCCCTGGGTGCCCGGATTGCCGTTACCGGCAGGCTGCCCCTGGCCAACCTTTACGAGTACGGGTTGTGCTTTGCCTGGGGAATCATGCTGGGTTATTTGCTGTTGCAGTTGAAGGTAAAGATTAAGGGACTGGGAGTATTTACAACCCTCATGGGCTTTCTGGTAATTGCCCTGATATCCATGTTGCCCCGGGAGGCCGGCGCCCTGATGCCGGCGTTGCGCAGCCAGTGGCTGACCTATCATGTATTAACGGCCATTGTGGCCTACAGCGCCTTTGCCCTTTCCTTTGCCGGCGCGGTCCTTTATCTGTTCGCCAGCGGCCAATCCCCCCTGTTGGCCGGGTTGCGCCGGCGCCTGCCGGATCGGGATGTTCTGGACCGGCTGGTTTACAAGGCGGTGGTGGTCGGCCTGCCCTTTCAAACGTTATTGATCGTTACGGGAGCTATCTGGGCCCAGTACGCCTGGGGGGCCTACTGGAGCTGGGATCCCAAGGAAACCTGGTCCCTGATCACCTGGCTTGTTTACGCGGCCTATCTTCACGCCCGGTTTGTGCTGGGCTGGCGTGGCCGGCCGGCGGCCTACCTGGCGGTGGCCGGTTTTATCGTGGTCATGTTTACTTTTGTGGGCGTTACCTTTTTAATGGCCGGCCAGCACAGCTACGCCTGAGGACCGTTCGGGATAACATGGAAGGGCCGTTGTGCAAATATTTAGAAATATTGCCGGCCGGCTGCCGTCCGGCGGGCGG
>NZ_WHYR01000051.1 GCF_009428905.1 Desulfofundulus thermobenzoicus
TATTATTGGGGAATTGATGGGGAAACCCTTGTTTTGGGGGGGTTGGGGGCATGGGGGGAAATTAAAGGGGGGGAACGCAAAAAAACCGAGCCATAATAGGGGAAATGCATAAAGTAACCTCTTATGCATGAAAAAGGGAAATTTTTATGAATTTCCCCCCCCCCCCCCGAGGGTACATATGTTCTCCATCCGGCAATGTGACTTTATCATATCAACCTTCCTCTTGGTTAAATCAGCCCACAGTCCTACCCTATTCTACAAAATAACCTAAAATCCTTTCCATTAGAGCAAAATTTTTCTTATATTTCTCGAGATTAAAAGGGACTTAAAAACACCGGCCCGGGAGCCGGTGTTGTAAAGGTATTGGTCCTCCCACAACTATCTGGATCTGGCGGATGATTATCTTCTGTCACCACCTGTTGCGATTCAGGGGGACAACCCTGTTTTTTTTAAGGGATTGCTTCCCCTTTGTGTTCAATTTTTGTTTCGGTTCAGGGCTTTGCGGCCAATGTCCCGGCGGTAGTGCATCCCCGCAAAATGGATATGCTCCAGGGCGGCGTAGGCCTTCTCTATGGCCGCCGGGATGTCCGGGGCCATGGCCGTCACGCCCAGCACCCGGCCGCCGCTGGTGACCACCTGCCCGTCTTTAAGGGCGGTGCCGGCGTGGAAGACGGCCACGTCGGGCGGCACCGTATCCAGCCCGGAGATGATCTTGCCCTTTTCATAGGACCCCGGATAACCGCCCGAGGCCAGCACCACGCATACGGCGGCGCCGGGACGCCAGCGGATGTCTGTCTCCGACAGGCGGCCGGCCAGCAGTCCTTCCATGATTTCCACCAGGTCGCTTTCCAGGAGCATAAGCACCGGCTGGGCCTCGGGATCGCCGAAGCGGGCGTTGAATTCCAGCACTTTGGGGCCGTCCGGGGTGATCATTAATCCGGCGTACAGCACCCCCCGGTAGGGCCGGCCCTCGGCGGCCATGGCCCGTACTGTGGGGATGAGGATTTTTTCGAGAGCGGCCCGCTGCACTTCCGGCGTGCATACGGGAGCCGGGGCGTAGGCGCCCATGCCCCCGGTGTTGGGTCCCCGGTCGCCGTCGTAAACCTGCTTGTGGTCCTGGGCCGGCACCATGGGGATCACCCTTTCCCCGTCGGTAAAGGCCAGAATGCTGGCCTCCTCCCCCGTCAGGTATTCCTCCACCACCACCCGGGCGCCGGCCGCCCCAAAGGCCTTCTGCACCATTATGGTTTCCACGGCCTTCAGGGCCTCTGCCACCGTTTCACAGACAATCACCCCTTTGCCTGCAGCCAGGCCGTCGGCCTTGACCACGCAGGGGGCGCCCTTTTCCCGGATGTAGGCCGCTGCTTCCCGGGCATCGGTGAAAGAAGCGAAACGGGCCGTGGGAATATGGTATTTGGCCATAATTTCCTTGGCCAGCACCTTGCTGCCTTCAATGGCCGCCGCCCGGGCGGTGGGCCCGAAAATGGCCAGCCCCGCCTCGCTGAAGGAGTCTACAATACCCATGGTCAGGGGTCCTTCCGGCCCCACCACCGTGAGGTCTACCTTCTCCTGCCGGGCAAAGGCCAGAAGGCCCGGGATGTCCTCCGCCGCCACGGGCACGCAGCGGGCCAGGGAGGCGATACCTGCGTTGCCCGGGGCGCAGTATATTTCTTTAACCCGGGGGCTCTGGGACAGTTTCCATACCAGGGCGTGTTCCCGGCCGCCCCCGCCCACCACCAGCACTTTCAACGGCACGTCCTCCTTATATGGGGACGGTTCTTGTGTTTGCGGCAAAGGTGCCCCTCAACCCATTACAAGCGCAATCGAAATACTTCGGGCCACCCCCGCAGTTCAAAGGAGAATCGTCCCCATTTGATGCCTGTGATGTCACTTCCCTCTGACACAACTGTGTATCAAAGAACCGTCCCCTGACACACTTTTGTGTCAAAGAACCGTCCCCTGACACACTGACACACTTAATGCTTGAAGTGGCGCATGCCGGTAAAGACCATGGTTACACACTTAAAGAACCGTCCCCTGACACACTGACACACTTAATGCTTGAAGTGGCGCATGCCGGTAAAGACCATGGTTATACCATGTTCGTTGCAGGCGGCAATGGACTCTTCGTCCCGCACGGACCCCCCGGGCTGGATGATGGCCGCAATGCCGGCCCGGGCCGCCTCGTCCACGGTGTCCCGGAAGGGGAAGAAGGCATCGGAGGCCAGCACGGCACCCCGGGCCTTTTCCCCGGCCTGTTCCAGGGCAATGCGGGCCGAGCCCACCCGGTTCATCTGACCGGCCCCCACCCCGATGAGCTGCCGGTTTTTGGTGACCACGATGGCGTTGGATTTTACGTGTTTCACCACCGCCATGGCAAAGGCCATTTCGGCCAGTTGCCCCTCCGTGGGCTGCTTTTCCGTAACCACCCGTACTCGATCGGGCCGGGTCAGCGCCCGGTCGGCCTCCTGGACGAGCAGGCCTCCGTTTACCCTGCGCATATCCAGCCCGTCGGTGGATTGGCCGGTGAGGGGGCCGGTTTGCAAAAGACGCAAGTTTTGTTTGGCAGTCAAAATTTCCAGGGCTTCCGGGGTGAAACCGGGGGCAATGATGGCTTCCAGGAAGATTTCGGCCATCTGGCGGGCGGTTTCCGTATCCACGGTGCAGTTGCAGGCCACAATGCCCCCGAAGGCCGACACCGGGTCCCCTTCGTAGGCCAGGCGGTAGGCGGTGGCCAGGTCGCCGGCGCTGGCGGCGCCGCAGGGGTTGTTGTGTTTAATGATCACCGCCGAGGGGTCCATGAATTCCCGCACCAGTTCCAGGGCGGCGTTCACGTCCAGGATGTTGTTGTAGGACAGCTCCTTGCCGGCCAGCTGCACAGCGGTACCCACACAGGGGCCGGTGACGGTGGGATCCCGGTAGAAGGCGGCCCGCTGGTGGGGGTTTTCCCCGTAACGCAGGGACTGGGCCAGTTCCAGGGACATTACCCAGGCCGGCGGGAAGGGCATGTCCCCCTGGAGTTGTTTTTGCAGGTAGGCGGCAATGGCGGCGTCGTAGGCGGCCGTGTGGGCAAAGGCCTCCCGGGCCAGTTCCAGGCGCAGCCGGCCGGTGACATTGCCTGCCCGCAGGGCGGCCAGTACCTCCGGGTAGCGGGAGGGGTTGACCACCACCAGCACGTGCTGGTGGTTCTTGGCGGCGGCCCGTACCATGGCCGGGCCGCCGATGTCGATGTTTTCAATGGCCTCCTCCAGGGTGACCCCGGGACGGGCGATGGTTTCCCGGAAGGGGTACAGGTTGACGGCCACCAGGTCAATGGGGGTAATCCGGTGTTCCTTCAGCTGGTCCAGGTGATCTGCCGTGCGCCGGGCCAGGATGCCTCCGTGGATGGCCGGGTGCAGGGTTTTTACCCGCCCGTCCAGGATCTCCGGGAAACCGGTGACTTCTTTGACGTATGTAACGGGAAGGCCCGCTTCCTGCAGTGCGCGGGCGGTGCCGCCGGTGGAGACGATCTCCACCCCCAGGTCCACCAATCCCCGGGCGAAATCCACCACTCCCGTTTTGTCGGAAACGCTGATCAGGGCGCGCATAGAAAGCCTCCTTAAAATAGTCGTCGGGTAATTTGCCAGTACTATCCTTCCCTTATATACACCCGCTTGCCCCGGATTTCCAGGCGGCCGGCGGCAAAGAGGGCGATGGCTTCCGGGTAGATGCGGTGTTCCTGCTCCAGGATGCGGTCGGCCAGGGTTTCTGGGGTATCGTCCGGCAGCACGGGTACCACCGCCTGCAGGATTATGGGCCCCGTGTCCATGCCCTCGTCCACGAAATGCACCGTGCAGCCGCTGTAGCGCACGCCGTATTCCAGGGCGCGCTGCTGGGCGTGCAACCCGGGGAAGGCCGGGAGCAGGGCCGGGTGGATGTTCATGATGCGGTTGGGGAAGGCCTCCAGCATGGCCGCTCCCACCAGGCGCATGTAACCGGCCAGGCAGACCAGATCCACGGCGTGTTTTTTCAATGTGTCCACCACCGCTTCCTCGTAATCGCCTTTATGCGGGAAGGCGGCCGGGTTGATGTGAAAGGCCGGGATGTTGCGGGAACGGGCGCGCTCCAGGGCCCTTGCATCGGCGTAGTCGCTGATGACCACCGCCACTTCCGCCGGCAGCCGTCCCCCGTCTATGGCGTCCATTATGGCCTGCAGGTTAGAACCCCGTCCCGAGGCCAGCACACCCAGGCGCAAATTGTTCATATACCTCTCCCCCCGATTAAAATCATCAAGGAAACCGGAGTGCCTTAAACATACCTTACTTCCCGCTCCCCCTCAACCACTTCTCCCACCACCCGGGCCTTTTCGCCGCAGCCGGCCAGGGCGGAAAGCAGGCCGTCCACCTGGTCCGCCGGTACCACCAGGACCAGCCCCAGGCCCATGTTAAAGGTGCGGTACATTTCCGGCTCTTCAACCTGCCCAATCCGTTGGATTAATGTAAACACCGGCGGGACGGTCCAGCGCCCTTTTTTAATAACGGCGGCGGTGCCGGCGGGCAGGATGCGGGGTATATTTTCGGTGAGACCGCCGCCGGTGATGTGGGCCATGCCCCTGATGGCAAAGCGCTGTAAAAGGGGCAGCACGGTGGGTACGTAAATGCGGGTGGGTTCCAGCATTTCCTCCCCCACGGTGCGGCCCAGTTCCGCCAGGTAGGTATCCACCCGGTACCCGGCCACATCCAGCAATACCCGCCGGGCCAGGGAGTAGCCGTTGCTGTGCAGTCCCGAGGAAGGCAGGCCCACCAGGCAGTCCCCCGGCCTGATGCGGTGTCCCTGGATGATGGCATCCATTTCCACCACGCCCACCGCGAATCCGGCCAGGTCGTACTCACCGGGGCCGTAGAAACCGGGCATCTCGGCCGTTTCCCCGCCGATAAGGGCGCAGCCGGCCAGGCGGCAGCCGGCGGCCACGCCGGAGACAATGGCCGCCACCTTTTCCGGCACCAGCTTCCCCACAGCCAGGTAGTCCAGGAAAAAGAGGGGTTCCGCCCCCTGGACCAGGATGTCGTTGACACACATGGCCACGGCGTCGATGCCGATGGTGTCGTGGCGGTCCATGAGCATGGCAATTTTGAGCTTGGTGCCCACGCCGTCGGTGCCGGACACCAGCACCGGCCGGCGGTAGCGCCGGGTGTCCAGGGCGAAAAGGCCGCCGAAGCCGCCGATGTCCGTGAGCACCCCGGGACGGAAGGTGCTGCGCACGCTTTCCCGCATCAATTCCACGGCCCGGTTGCCGGCTGCTATGTCCACCCCGGCGCCGGCGTAGGTGAGCCCCTTTTTCCCCTCCTGGTTCATGAGATTCTCCTCCTACTCCAGGCTGAATTTTCCAGCTTTTGGGGGCTGGGGTACGGGTACCGGGTAGTCGCCGGTAAAGCAGGCCGTGCAGAAATCGTTGCGCCGCTCCCCGAAAATGTCCAGCATTCCTTCAATGCTCAGGTAGTGCAGGCCGTCGGCGTTAATGAGGCGGCGCACCTCATCCAGGGGCATCTGGGCGGCGATAAGCTCCTCCTCGTTGGAGGTGTCGATGCCGTAGTAACAGGAATGCACCACCGGCGGGGAGGAAAGGCACAGGTGCACCTCTTTCACCCCGCAGTCCCGCAGCATGGCCACCAGCTTGCTGCTGGTGGTTCCGCGGACCAGAGAGTCGTCCACCATAATCACCCGCTTCCCGGCCAGCACCTCCCGGATGGGGTTGAGCTTTAAGCGTACTCCCAGGTCCCGCAGATCCTGGCTGGGCTGGATGAAAGTCCGGCCGATATAACGGTTTTTCATCAGTCCTTCCTCAAAGGGAATGCCCGATTCCTCAGCATATCCCCGGGCGGCCGCCGTCCCCGAGTCGGGGACGGGAATGACCAGGTCGGCTTCCACCGGGTATTCCCGGGCCAGCTGGCGGCCCATTTCCCGGCGCACCCGGTTCACATTGAAGCCGTCCATCAGGCTGTCGGCCCGGGCAAAATAGATATATTCAAAAATGCAATGGGCCCGGCGGCGGGGAAGCATCCCCTGCAGGCTGGTCAACCCGCTTTCGTCGATGATCACGATCTCCCCCGGGGCCACGTCCCGCAGCCGGCGGGCGCCCACCGTATCCAGGGCGCAGGACTCGGAGGCCACCACGTAGCCGCCCCTGTCCAGGATGCCCAGGCACAGGGGGCGGAAGGCGTGGGGATCCCGCACGGCCAGCAGGCGGTCTCCGGTGAGAATGACCAGGGAATAGGCCCCTTTCAGGTCAATCATGCATTTCATCACCGCGTCCACCAGGCCGGTCTGGCCGTAGCGGGCAATGAGGTTGACAATCACTTCGCTGTCGGTGGAGGACTGAAAGACGGAACCGGTGGCCGTCAACCGGGCGCGCAGTTCGGTGATGTTGGTCAGGTTGCCGTTATGGGCCAGTCCCAGCATGCCGCCGGCATAGCGGAACACCAGAGGCTGGGCGTTGATGGGTGAACTGGCTCCGGTGGTGGAATAGCGTACGTGACCGATGGCCAGATGACCCTGCAGCTCACTCAGTTCCCGGTGATGGAAAACCTCGGGCACCAGTCCCATGCCCTTGTGCAGTTGCAGGCGTTTGCCGTCGGCCACGGCAATGCCGGCGCTTTCCTGACCCCGGTGCTGCAGGGCGTAAAGGCCGTAATAGGTCAGCCGGGCTACGTCCCGCCCCGGGGCGTAGATGCCGAATACGCCGCATTCTTCCCCGGGTTTGTCCGGAAGCCATTGGTGATTGATCCACCGGGGTCCTCCGCTTGGTTTCAATGCTCTCCCCCTTTCCTTTTTGTTTAACCGGCCAGCCGGTGCCAGACCTCCCGGTAGGCCTCCTCCACGCCGCCCAGATCCCGGCGGAAGCGGTCCTTGTCCAGTTTTTCCCCGGTCCGGGTATCCCAGAAGCGGCAGGTATCCGGGGAAATTTCGTCCCCCAGCAGGATCTTCCCCCGGTGGCGGCCGAATTCCAGCTTGAAGTCCACCAGTTCCAGCCGGCGCGGGGCCAGGTATTCCCTGAGGATGTTGTTCACCGTCAGGGCGGTCTTTTTCAGGGCGGCCAGTTCATCCGGGGTGGCCAGGTTCAGGGCGGCGATGTGGTCGTCGTTGATCATGGGGTCGCCCAGTTCATCGCTTTTATAGTAATATTCCACCACCGGCCGGGGCAGTGCCGTGCCTTCCTCCAGCCCCAGGCGTTTGGCCAGGCTGCCGGCGGCGATATTGCGCACCACCACTTCTATGGGGATGATTTCCAGGGTGCGCACCAGCATTTCCCGCTCGCTTACCTGTTCCAAAAAGTGGGTGGCGATGCCCTTTTCCTCCAGCAGGTGGAAGAAGTGGGCGGATATGCGGTTGTTCAGTTCCCCCTTGCCGGAAATGGTGCCCTTTTTCAGGCCGTTAAAGGCAGTGGCGTCGTCCTTGTATTCCACCAGGTAAACATCCGGATCATCCGTCCGGTAAATCTTTTTGGCCTTGCCCTCGTAGAGCAATTCTCCCTTTTGCATGTTAAATCCTCCCGTCTGGGTGAATGTATGAAAATTTGTCTGCCGGGCTTGCCGGCCGGACGGCGGTTCCTTTGCCGCTCCGTCGGGCCGTGGCTATTCTCCCCGGCTTATGTTTTTATAATCCGAACCGCCGGTAAATATCGTCCACGTGCCGCAGGTGATAGTCGTAGTTAAAGAGGGCGGCCATTTCCGCCGGCGGCAGCACGGCGGTGATATCCGGATCGTCCTGCAGCAGGCGCTGGAAGTCGGTACCCTCCCGCCAGGAGCGCATGGCGTTGCGCTGTACCAGCCCGTAGGCCCTTTCCCGGGAAAGGCCCTTTTCCACCAGGGCCAGCAGCACCCGCTGGGAGAAAAGCAGCCCGTGGGTGCGCTCCAGGTTTTTACGCATGTTTTCCGGGTAAACCAGCAGATTGCGCATGATGTCCGTGAACTTGTACAGCATGTAGTCCAGGGTGATGGTGCTGTCCGGGATGATCACCCGCTCCACCGAAGAGTGGGAGATGTCCCGTTCGTGCCAGAGGGCCACGTTTTCCATGGCCGCCAGGGCGTTGCCCCGCAGCACCCGGGCCAGGCCGCTGATCCGCTCGGCGGTAATGGGATTGCGCTTGTGGGGCATGGCCGAGGAGCCCTTCTGCCCTTTGGCAAAGTATTCCTCCACCTCCAGGATGTCGGTGCGCTGCAGGTTGCGGATTTCGGTGGCAAACTTGTCCAGGGAGCTGCCGATAATGGCCAGGGTGGTCATGTATTCGGCGTGGCGGTCCCGCTGGAGCACCTGGGTGGACACCCGGGCCGGGCGCAGTCCCAGGCGGCGGCACACATGGGCCTCCACCCGGGGGTCGATGTTGGCGTAGGTGCCCACCGCCCCGGAAATTTTACCCACGCTGATCACATCCACCGCCCGCTGCAGGCGGTCCATGTTCCGTTCCGTTTCCGCCACCCACAGGAGCATTTTCAGGCCAAAGGTGATGGGTTCGGCGTGCACACCGTGGGTGCGGCCGATCATCAGGGTGTAACGGTGCTCCCGGGCCCGGTCCAGCAGCACCGCCCGCAGTTCCTCCAGGCGCTTGAGGAGCTGCTCCCCCGCTTCCTTCATCTGTACGGCCAGGGCGGTGTCCAGCACGTCGGAGGAGGTCAGACCCATGTGGATGTATTTGGCCGCGTCCCCCACATACTCGCCCACACAGGTGAGAAAGGCGATTACGTCGTGGTTGACCACCTCTTCGATTTCGGCCACCCGCTGCACGTCGAAATTGGCCCGCTCCCGGATCTGTTGCAGGGCCTCCTCCGGGATGAGGCCCATTTCAGCCATGGCTTCGCAGGCGTAGATTTCCACTTCCAGCCACTTGCGGAACTTGTTTTCCTGGGACCAGATGGCTTTCATTTCCGGCCGGGTGTAGCGTTCAATCATCCCTTTGAACCTCCCATTTGCTCCAGGTAACCCGCCACGCCCAGTTCCTGCAATTTCCGGGCCTTTTCCTCCACTGCCCGGGCCAGTTCTTCCTTGTAGTGCAGCACCTTTTCCCGTACTTCCGGGTTGGTGGCGCCGATGATCTGGGCGGCCAGGATGGCCGCGTTTTTGGCTCCGTTAATGGCCACGGTGGCCACGGGAATGCCCGGGGGCATCTGCACCATGGAGTACAGGGCGTCCACCCCGCTTAAAGGGCCGCTTTTGATGGGCACGCCAATGACGGGCAGGGGGGTCTGGGCGGCAATGACCCCCGGCAGGTGGGCGGCCACCCCGGCGGCGGCTATGATCACCGCCAGGCCACGCTCCACTGCCGACCGGGCGTAATCGGTGGTGAGCTCCGGCGCCCGGTGGGCGGAGGAGATGATTACCTCGTAGGGCAGTCCGAATTTGTCCAGCATTTCCACAGCGTCTTTCATTACAGGCAGGTCCGAGTCACTGCCCATGACAATACCAACCAGCGGATGGGACATGGTTTCACCTCTTGGCCACATAGTCGATGGTTCTGATCAATATGTGCTTTTAATGTTCCGCCAGGAACAGGTAGCGGGCCAGCACCAGGACGGCCAGGATCCACATGAGCCAGTGTACTTCCCGGGCGCGGCCGCTGATCAGCTTGAGCACCACGTAAAAGATAATACCGGCGGCGATACCATTGGCGATGCTGCCGGTGAAGGGCATGAGCACCATGGTTAAAAAGGCCGGCAGCCCCTCGGTAAAATCTTCGAAGTCGATACCGTTCACCGCCTGGGCCATGAGCAGGCCCACGATGATCAGGGCGGGCGCGGTGGCCGCCCCGGGAATGAGCCCGGCCACCGGGGCCAGCACCAGGGCGATGAGGAACAGGATGCCGGTGGTTACGGCCGTCAGGCCCGTACGGCCCCCTTCGGCAATGCCGGCGGTGCTTTCGATGTAGGCGGTGACGGTGCTGGTGCCCATGAGGGCGCCGAAGGCCACGCCGCAGGCGTCCACCAGCATGGCCCGGCCCAGCCGGGGGGACTGGCCGTTTTCATCCAGCAGGCCGGCCTTGCCGGCGGTGCCCACCAGGGTGCCAAAGGTGTCAAAGAGTTCCACAAAGGTGAAGGTGAAGATCACCGTCCACAGGCCCATGTGCAGCGCACCGGCCAGATCCAGCCTGCCCACCGCCAGCCGGGAAAAGTCGGGCAGGGCAAAGGGCGTGAAGCCGGCCGGCACCTGGGTGACGCCCAGGGGGATGCCGATGAGGGTGGTCAGGATGATGCCGATTAAAAGGGCCCCTTTTACTTTCCTGGCCATGAGCAGGGCGGAAATAACCAGCCCGATCAGGGCCAGCAGGGTGACCCGGTTGGCAAAGGAGCCCAGGAAAATGTTCCACTCAAAAAAGCGCAGGGTGGCGATGCCCCCTTCCTGCTGCAGGGCCTGCAGGGTGGGCGGGATCACCGGGCCGGCCTTGATGACCATGAATTCGGCCATTTTCAGGCCCAGCATGGTAATGAAGAGGCCGATGCCCACGATGATGGCCCTTTTCATGGAGTTGGGCACGGCCACCACCAGCAGCTGGCGGATCTGGGTGATGGTGAGGATGATAAATAAAATACCGGAGATAAAGACGGCCCCCAGGGCCACCGGCCAGGGCATACCCACGTGCTGGGCGGCCACGGCGGCAAAGTAGGCGTTTAAGCCCATACCCGGCGCCAGGGCGATGGGGTAGTTCACAATCAGTCCCATGGCGATGGTCACCAGGCCGGCGGCCACGGCGGTGGCAAAGAAGACGGCGTTTTTGTCCATGCCGGTGCCGGCCAGGATATTGGGGTTCAGGAAAAGGATGTAGGCCATGGTCATAAAGGTGGTCAGGCCGGCAATCACTTCCGTGCGGGCATCGGTGCGGTACTGCCGCAGTTTAAAGATTTTTTCCAGCAAATTTTACACCCCTCTCTTTGAGTCGCTGTTTGCATTTCCAAGTAAAGCGGTCGTTATTCCCACTCAATGGTAGCCGGCGGTTTGGACGTGATGTCATACACCACCCGGTTTACGCCGGGCACTTCGTTCACAATGCGGCTGGACACCCGCTCCAGCACGTCAAAGGGTATGCGCGCCCAGTCTGCCGTCATGCCGTCGCTGCTGTACACCGCCCGCAGGGCCACGGTGTGGGCATAGGTCCGCCCATCCCCCATCACACCCACGCTGCGCAGGCCGGGCAGGACGGCAAAATACTGCCAGATGTCCCTGGATAGGCCGGCCCGCCGGATTTCTTCCCTGAAGATGGCGTCGGCGTGGCGCAGCATTGCCAGCTTTTCCGCGGTCACTTCCCCGATGATGCGCACCGCCAGGCCAGGCCCGGGGAAGGGCTGGCGCCAGACCACCTCGTCGGGCAGGCCCAACTCCCGGCCCACCTCCCGCACTTCATCCTTGAAGAGCCAGCGCAGGGGTTCGATGAGGGCCAGCTGCATATCCGCGGGCAGGCCGCCCACATTATGGTGGGACTTGATGACGGCGGCGGTGGCCGTACCGCTTTCCACCACGTCGGGATAAAGGGTGCCCTGAACCAGGAAGTCCACCTGCCCCAGTTTGGCCGCCTCTTCTTCAAAAACCCGGATAAATTCTTCGCCGATGATTTTGCGCTTTTGTTCCGGGTCGGTTACCCCGGCCAGGCGCTTTAAGAAACGTTCGGAGGCATCCACATAAACCAGGGGAATGTGGAACTGCTCCCGCATGGTGCTGATCACCTGTTCCGCCTCTCCCCGGCGCAAAAGACCGTGGTTGACAAAGATGCAGGTCAGCCGGTGGCCGATGGCCCGGTGCACCAGCACGGCGGCCACCGAGGAATCCACCCCTCCGCTGATGGCGCAAATGGCCCGCCCCTCCCCCACCTTCTGCCGGATTTCCCGGATGGACTCCTCGATGAAAGAGCCCATGGTCCAGGTGCCGTGGCAGCCGCATACGTCATAGAGGAAATGGCGCAGGATATCCCGGCCCCTGGGGGTGTGGACCACCTCCGGATGGAACTGCACGGCATAAAGACGGCGCCGGTGATCGGCCATGGCGGCCACGGGGGCCAGTTCCGTGCGGGCGGTGACCGTAAAGCCCGGCGGAGGGGCTTCCACCCGGTCGCCGTGACTCATCCAGCACTGTTCGGCAGGGGCGAATCCGCAGAAGAGGCCGGTGGTATCCACCACCTCCAGAGTTGTTTTGCCGTATTCATGGTGATCGGCCCGGGTAACCACGCCCCCCAGTTGTTTGGCCATCAACTGCATACCGTAACAGATCCCCAGGATGGGGATGCCCAGGTCGTAAATGCCCGCATCCACGGTGGGTGCCCCGGGCTGGTAGACGCTGGCCGGACCGCCGGAAAAAATAATGCCCCGGGGATGATGGCGCCGGATTTCCTCCAGGGATGTGGTGTAGGGCAGCATCTCACAAAAAACCTTCAATTCCCGGATGCGGCGGGCGATGAGGTGGCTGTACTGGCCGCCGAAGTCCAGGACAATGACCATTTCCTGTTGTTCCTGGATGGACATTATCGTGGGAACCCCCTGGGAAAAAATTTGCGCTGGGAGTGTGTCAGGGGACGGTTCTTTGACACACTAGATGTTTTTAAAGAAACCAGTGCCGCTGCCATACTCACTTCGGGCCGGCTTTGGCTCGAATGAATTTACATTGACACCCCATTGTCTTGCTCACGAGCCGTCATCCGCCGGGCAATTCTCATTATCTTCTTTCGCGGTGTACACCTCCCGCTTCAGGATCATGATATCCCGCAGGTGGCGGTAGCGTCCGTTGTAGTCCAGGCCGTAGCCCACCACGAACTCGTCGGGAATGATAAAGCCGTTGTAGTCCACCGGCACATTCACCCGGCGCCGGCCGGGCTTGTCCAGCAGGGTGCAGATTTTTAAACTGGCCGGTCCCCGGGTGAGCAGGTTTTCCCGCAGGTAGTTCAGGGTCAGGCCGGTGTCCACTATGTCTTCCACCAGCAGCACGTCCATGCCCCCTATGTTGTGTTCCAGATCCTTTAAAATGCGCACCACCCCCGAGGACTGGCTGGAAGCGCCGTAGCTGGAGACGGCCATGAAGTCCATTCTAACCGGTATGCTCAAGCAGCGCACCAGGTCGGCCATAAAAATAACCGCTCCCTTTAGTATGCCTACCACCAGGGGCTCTTTACCGGCGTAATCCCGGGAGATTTCCTCACCCAGCTGGCGCACCCTGGCCGCAATTTCCTGTTCGGTGAGCAGCACCCTTTCCGTGTCGTTGTGCAAACTAAAATCACTCCCCGTAATGGTCGAAAAATAAAAATGCAGCCGCACTGCTGCGCAACTTAACCGACAAAATTATACCAGGGAACGGAACCGGGCGTCAAGACTGCACCCTTGAGACCGGTCCTGCTGGCGCCTGCTCCGGTTTCCCTCCGGTTTTTCACGATCTGCAAACCGGGGGTTGGAAATCCCGCCCGCCTGCGTTCCGGCCGTTTAAACCGGCGGCTTGATTTCCAGGGGCCGGTCGAAATCCCACAACTTCAAGCCCACGGAAAGGGACGTTTTGTCCCCGGGGCCTCTGGCCTCCAGCACCGCCTGGCGGATGCGGTGGTCGGCGGGGTCGATCCACAGCTTGCAGAAATAATCGGTGTATTTAACCTCCAGGTAGGTGTTGTCGATGAGGGGATGGCACTCCAGCACCAGCATTTGCCCTTCCTTTAATTTTTCCCTGCCCCGGTAACGGATGCCCGGAGCGTCCTTAAATTTCAAAAACCCCAGGGGGTTGAACTCGGTGACAAACAGCTCCGACTGGGCCAGCCGGTTTCCCTCCAGGGTCAGCCACTTTTGCGTCCACAGGTCCCGCATATAGGTTTTGTCCCCCACCTGGATAAACTCCACCGGGTTATTGTACATGGTGCCCTTGATATGTACCCGGTCGGGAGCCACCCGTTCCCCGTCAATGCGGGTGAGCATGCCCCCGTCCCCCAGGCGGGCTTCCATTTGATAGCGGAAACTTTTACTGGTTGCGGTTTTTCCCAGGGACTCGGCCAGCAGCTGCTCCGGGGCTATCTGCGGCTTCCGGGAGAAATGGCCGGCCAACCCCCAGAGGGCCAGCAAAAGCAGGATTATTCCCACCAGGGCCAGCAGGTGTGTTTTACGCAGGATCAGCCAGCGGGGCTCCACCATATATGCCTCACCTCATTATTCTTGCTGCAAAAAAACTATGATCCCTTCGTGGAAAATATGACCGGATATGGAAATATGGTTTTGGTGGATTAGTTGCCGTTGACCCTTTTCACCACCGGTTCCGTAAGGTATAATGGCAGAGGTAAGGGACAACGGGCAAACGGGAGAGGTTACAGGTGCAGATCAAGGAAATGCAGCAGGAAGTGGATCGCTGGATAAGCCAGTTTGAGGAGGGATACTGGCATCCCCTGTCCATGCTGGCCCGCCTCACCGAAGAGGTGGGCGAACTGGCCCGGGAGGTCAATCACCTGTACGGGCAAAAGCCGAAAAAGCCCGGCGAACCGCCGGGGGATCTGGCCCTGGAGCTGGCCGACGTACTGTTTATTATCGTTTGCTACGCCAACTCCCTGGGCATCGATCTGGAAGAGGCCTTCAGCCGCATGATGGAAAAATACCGCCGGCGGGACAGCAACCGCTGGACCAGGAAAGGGAGATAAATTAATGAACCGGTTGCACTAACTTATTTTGCTTCCTGCCGTTGACAGCGGCACCACGAAAGATGAAATATCTTTTATAAAAGGCCGGTCAAGTCTGGAATCCGCTCAGGCGAATTCCAGATTGAATCCGGTGACTGGCGACCAATGACTATTTGCTAGGGAGTGATAAATTTTGGCCGGCATAATTCCCCTGCGGGGGCTGCGGTATGCTCCGGGGGTGGGCTCCATGGCCGACCTGGTGACCCCGCCCTACGACGTTATCGACTCTGCGGCCCAGGAGGAGTACTACCGCCGTCACCCATTTAACATTATCCGCCTGGAGTACGGCAAGATCCATCCCGGAGACGATGAAAAAAACAACCGCTACACCCGGGCGGCGGCCGACTTTGCCGCCTGGCTGGAAAAGGGCGTGCTGGCGGCGGAAAGGGCGCCGGCGCTGTACCTCTATGAGCAGGAATTTACCACCGGCGGGCGGCAGCTGGTGCGCAGCGGCATGATCTGCGGCGTGCGCCTGGAGCCCTATGAAAAGGGTGTGGTGCTGCCCCACGAGGAGACCCTGCCCAGGCACAAGGCTGACCGCCTGGCCCTGATGCGTGCCTGCCGGGCCAACTTCAGCCCCGTCTTCGGCCTTTACGCCGATCCGGAAATGACCGTGGACAACCTGCTGCGCCGGGGCACCGTTTGTGGTGCCGCACAGCCCTTTCCGGGAGAATACGATGTGACCGGCGCCAGTACCGGAGGAACATGCTCCCCGGAAACCGGCCGCGCCCCGGACGTGTCCTTTACCGATGAATACGGCCACAACCACCGCCTGTGGGTGATCACCGATCCGGTTGTGATTGAGCAGGTGCAGCAGGCCCTGACCGACCGGCGCATATTCATCGCCGACGGCCACCACCGTTATGAAACGGCCCTGGCCTATGCCCGGGAAAGGCGGGAACAGGAAGGAAACTTTGCGGGTGACGGGCCCTATGACTACATAATGATGACCCTGGTCAACCTTTACGATCCCGGGCTGGTAATACTGCCCACCCACCGCCTGGTGGCAAATGTGGATGGGCTGGATATGGAGGAACTTCTGGAGAAGATAGGCGAACATTTTGTGGTGGAACCCTTTGCCCTGGCACCCGGTTATGGCCATTTTGGAGAGTTTCTAAGGGAGCTGGCCGGCCGGGGGGGCTGCGCGGCAGACGGCCAGACCGGGTCCGCTGCTTTCACCGGTCAAGAAAAGGGCTGTGGTGGCGGTACGGACTCTCTGGTAAACCGGCCTGCAGAACCAGAGGCCGGCGAATCCGTCGTTACTGGTGATCCCGGGCGCAGAGAACGTTCCCTCTCCCACCGCCATGCCTTCGGCCTATACTGCGGCCGGGGACGGCTCTACCTGCTGACCCTGCGGGATGAAGGGGCACTGCCCGGTCTGATGCCGGCCGGACGTTCCGCCGCCTGGCAGGGTCTGGACGTATCGGTGCTGCATCATTTGATCCTGGAAGGTGTTTTGGGCATCGGCGGGGCGGAAAGGGAAAAGGAAAGCCACCTCACCTATACCCGGGAGGAGGAGGGGGCGCTGCGGGCCGTGGACGACGGCCGCTACCAGCTGGCCTTTTTCTTAAACCCCACCCTGGTGGAGGAAGTGACCGCCGTGGCCGCCGCCGGGGAAAAGATGCCCCAGAAGTCCACCTTTTTTTACCCGAAGTTGCTCACCGGGCTGGTAATTAATCCACTGTATTAAAAATGAAAGGCTCCTGCGCCAGGGGGTGCAGGAGCTTGTTAATGTTGTCTATCCGGCGGGTAAGTTCCCGGGGGGAACTCCCACTATAACAGCCTCCCCTACCGCGCCGCCGGGCGGGGGATCAGTCGCTTGAGCACGCCCCGGACCAGGTTCAGGGCGTAGCCCATTTCCCCCACCCGCAGCAGGCGGCAGCTGAAGAAGTAGATAATGCCCCCGGCCGTGATTACCAGGCCCAGGCGCAGGCCCTGCAGCACAAAGCCGGCCAGGCCGCCCATGGCCTTCCCCGGGGCAGGCCAGCCCAAAAGCCCCAGCCCCCGTTCATCCAGCCACCAGACCAAAAGACCCATCACCAGGGAAGCGGCGGTTATACGTAACGTTTCCCCTAAAAGGGCCTTCCCGCCAATATGCCCCAGCCGCCGCCGCAGCAGCCAGAACAAAAGCAGGCAGCCCAACGCCGCCGCTGCGGAGGTGGACAGGGCCAGGCCGGCCAGGCCCATGGGGCGGATCAGGAGCAGGTTCAGGGTGATATTCACCGCCACCGCCGCCAGGCCGGTCCACATGGGCGTGGCGGTGTCCTGCAGGGCGTAAAAGGCGCGGCTTAAGAATTCCCGCCACATCAGGAAGAGCAGGCCCGGCGTAAAAAAGAGCAGCGCTGTGGCGGTCATGGAGGCGTCGGTGGCGTCAAAGGCGCCCCGCTGGAAGATGAACCGCACCAGGTCCTGCCGCAGGACCATGGTGCCCACTGTAATGGGCAGCAGCATAAAGGCCAGTACCGTCAGGCCCCGGCCCAGTCCCGTACGGAAGCCGGCGGTGTCCTCCAGGGCAATGCGTTCCGTCAGGGCGGGGTAAAGTACAGTGATCAGAGGCAGGGCCAGGAGGCCCTGGGGCAGGGTGAGCACCCGCTGGGCATAGGTCAGGGCGGAAATGCTGCCCTCTGCCAGCAGGGAGGCCAGCATACGGTCCACAATCAAATTCAGCTGGTTGGCGCCCACGCCGATGAGCACCGGCACGGACAGCCAGAGCATTTTCTTTAATGCCGGATGCCGCCGGTGGAAAATGGGCCGGTAGGTGATGCCCCGCCGGTACAGGGCCGGCACCTGGATGAGGAACTGGCTGACGGTGGCCAGCACCGTGGCCCAGGCCACCCCGGCAATGCCGCCCCAGGCTCCGGCCAGCAGGATGCCGGTGATCATAATGATATTGTAGGGCACGCCCATGAAGGCCGGTGCTGCAAAATGCTGCCAGGCGTTAAGCACGCCCTGGGCCCAGCCCACCACCCCCATGATCACCACCATGGGCAGCAGTATCCGCACCAGCAGTACGGTGAGGGCCGCCTGTTCCGGAGCGAACCCCGGGGCCAGGATGTGCACCAGCCACGGCGCCGCCGGCAGACCGGCGAGGGCGATGACCAGCAGGGTCAGGGTGAAGGCGTGGAAGCTGGTCCAGATCAACCCGGGCAGCTCAGCCCGTTTTTCCGGCCGGTGGATGTATTCGCTGAAAAAGGGGATGCCCACCGTGGTGATGGTGTTGCCCACCAGGCCAAATAAAAGGACCGGGATGATCAGCGCCACCAGGTAGGCATCGGTGGCGGCGCTGGCCCCGAAGGCGGCCGCCAGAACGGCCTCCCGGCCAAAACCCAGAATCTTGCTCAATATGTTGGCGCCCACGACCACAGCCGTGTCCCGGGCGATGCGTCTTTCACCTTCCAGTGCCGTAACACCTCCAACAAAGGGGTACGGGCTGATTTTTTTACCCACCCTTCCTGCCGGCGGCTCCTGGTAATTTACCGGTTTTCCACCGGTGAAATGATAACATGCCCGGGTTATCCCGGGCAAGAATAATTTTCAGCAGGGTGTATTTCCCCCATAATTACACTTTTGACTCCGGCCACATGGCTCATTGCAGAACGCGGACGGATACCACCACGTTGGCCCCATCCAGCTCCAGCTCCACATTCCGGTCCTTAAAGTCATTCAGGTCGGAAAAGGAAAGGGTCCGATTATTAAGGTCCGTTACCCGCACTGCCGGGTCCACGGCGTACTCCCGGTCCTTTTGCAGGACGATGCGGTATGCGTCCCCTGTGTCAATGGACTGCAGCACGCCGGTCTGCTTCTTCGTTTTGTTGGGGGAAGTTATTTTTATCTGCAGCACCCGTTCGTCCTGAATTTCATCGGGTATGGGGTCCACGTAAGTGATCTCCACCCGGTCCCCCCGCTGAATACCCCCGGCCCGCCGGTCGTCCTTGTCCACTATCCTGGCCCGGTCCCAGTAGATGAAACTGTCCGGCCTGCCCTTCTGGCTGTAACCATCCTTGAAGGTCAGGGTTTTCCCCGTAAGCATCCCCACAGTGCCGGAAATCTTTTTGGTGTCCAGCAGGGTCACTTTCTTCACCATGCCGCCCTGCAGTTCCACATCCACAAAAGCGCCGGTTTTCAGGGAACGGAAATCCTGCCGGGCATTCTTCCCCGCCAGCACTGCGTCCCAGGCCAGGGGTAAAATATGATCCTCGCAGTTCAGGTCGTTCAGAACCAGCAGGTTATCTTCCCCCAGGGCCACCGATTTTACGGAACCCGTCATCTTTTCGGTTTTACCTTCTGTAGTACGCCCTTCCAGCAGGTTGATAAAACTCACCTGCCGGCGATTATCCAGGATCACTTCCGCCCGGTGGTTTCCGGACTGCTCCAGCGGGTATTCCACCCCGCCGGCAAAGCAGTGACAGCCGGGGTTCACCCGCAGCTTCTGCACACCGGAAAGGGAGGTCAATTCCAGCTCCTGCCGGCCCGGTGCGGTACTTATACCGGAGATCCAGCCTTCCAGCCGCCGGCCGGGCGGCACCTTGACCCAGTTCCGGTCCAGGAGCCCGGAAAGAATGGCCGCCATTTCCGCGCGGCTCAATACCCTTTCGGGCTGGAAGGTGCCGTCGGGGTATCCGGACATCACCCCGGCTGCAGCCACGGCGGAAATATACGGCCGGTAGGCGGCGGGGGCTTGATCCAGATCGGGGAAACCGGCCGGCGCCGGCGAGTTGCCCCCACCCTCCCCGGGCGGGGGCAGGTAAAAACTCCTGGCCAGCAGGGCGGCCGTTTCGGCCCGGGTTACCTCCCCGTCCGGATCAAAGGATGCCACCCATTCCGGGGGCAGAAACCCCTTTTGCACCGCCAGGGTAAGGGAATCCTGCCCCCAGGGTGCCCGGGGGAGCCGGTCTTCCGGGGTGGCGGCACCCGTCTGGATGGGGGCCTTTGTTTGCTGGCGCCCGGCTGCTGCCGCCGCCTTCTCGAAGTCGCCCACCCGCATGATCAGGGCCACCAGTTCCAGCCGGGTGAGGGATCGATCCGGCCGGCAAGTGCCGTCGGGGTAGCCCCGGATCAGGTCCAGGGCGGCCAGGCGCAGGATGGGTTGGCGCGCCCAGTGACCCCGGATGTCGCTGAAGGGGTCCCCTCCGGGGGAACCGGGACCGGTAACTGCCGCCAGACATGGGAAGGCAAAAAGAAACCCCGTGATGATCACCATCATTGCCAGCACCAAACCGGCCCGGAAACAATATCGCTTAACCGGCAGGAACAATGGACCCACCCCGTGTGATATTTATTTGACCATATTGCCGCCCCGGGGAACAGGGCGGCCGGCCCTACCCCTCTATCTTGTACAGGCTCCCCCTGTCCGTGACCACGTACAGGTAGCCGTCCGGGCCCACCAGGGGCGCCCTGCTGATGGCCCCGTCCAGTTCCAGGTCCCAGATCAGTCTTCCCTGGTCGTTTATCGCCAGCAGGCGTTTATCGGACGTGCCGGCAAAAATCAATTTTTTATTGCTGTCCACCGCCGGTGGCGAATTGAGGTCCAGAAGCTGCTGACTCCATAATTCCGTCCCCGTGTGGCCATTTAAGGCATAAATGCGTTTCCCGGCAGAGAAATAAAGGGTGTTGTCCATGGAAAGGACCGGGCCTGTCAGGTCGTCGAAATTCAGGCTGTAGCTCCAGGCGGGCTGGCCGTTGTCCTCCGGCCGGAAGGCATAAACCTTTCCCCTGTTAAGCCGGTCCATCCTGGACGGGTTCACCGTTGCATACAATGTCCCCTCTTTTACAACCAGATGAACCTCTTTGGCGTTCGCCAACCAGTAACGCCAGAGGATGTGGCCGTCGTTGTCCACGGCCACCAGGGCATATCCGCCCTGGCGCCGCCCAAAAACTGCGTAGATCGCCCTGTTATCGCCGGTACAATCGACCATCACCCGATCCTTGACGGGTATGCTGCGGAAAAGATCGTCCGTATCCCAGTGCAATAATGCCCACATATAGCGGCCCTGCCCATCCACGGCATACAGGGCCGTTGGCAGGGGCAGGTACAACAGACCGCCGGGTCCGGCGCACAGCGGGGCGGGCCCGCTTCCCCGGGAGTTCTGGTAGATGCTGAAACTCCATCCGGCCGCCCCATTCACTTTTATTTCCTGCACCGCGGACGTGCCGGGCAAAAACAGGGACCCGGCGGGGCCGAACACCGGCCGGCCCATGTTTCCCCCGGCCGGGCCGGGAGCCTCCCATACCACCCGGCCGCCGGTATCCACCGCCACCAGTTTGCTGCCCACGGGCAGGTATAAAAGGCCGTTGGTGCCGCTCATCATATCGGAAGACAGACGGCCGACGCCGGTCAACTGCCAGATAATCCGCGCCGGCTTGCCCTCCTGGCTCCGGGCGGAATAGTCCACCAGTTTCGGCGCGGCCATGGCGGGAAAAGGGCCGTACAGACAGATGAGCCCAAAGGCCAGCAGCGCCAAAAGATTTTTATGCGGTAACACTTTCTTTGCTCCACCCACTCCAACCACCTCTAATAAACTTATCGGTTGGCGGTTGCCGGAACTGAAGCCACGGCTGATTCTACAGGGCGTGGTCCAGGCCGGCTTCCTGCAGGGCGGCGGTGAGGCGCTTCAGCTCCTGGGCCCGGTCCTTGTGGCACACCAGCAGGCACTCCCCGTCGTCCACCACCACCAGGTCCTCCACCCCCAGGGTGGCCACCAGCCGGCCCGGGGCATGGATGATGCTGTTGCGGGTTTCCAGGAACACCCCCCTGGCTTCGATGATGTTGCCGTTTTCCTCCGCCTCCCGGCACCGCTCCAGGGCCGGCCAGGAGCCCACGTCGTCCCAGCCGAAGTCACCGGGCAGAACCAGCACGTTGGCGGCCTTCTCCATGACCCCGTAGTCTATGGACACCTTCGGCAGTTCCGGATATACCCGGGATATTACTTTGTTATAGAAATCCACCGCAGCGCCGGCTTCCTGTACTGTTTTTACGCCAGACCCTTTGCTTCCGGTTATGGCGCCGGTCCTATTACCGGCTGCCCTGTTATCCGCCGGTGGCGGGGTTTCAGGGAATGCCGGTGACCCCTCTTCCCCTGCCGCAGCCGGTTCCCCGTCCCGGCCGGGGGCGTTAATTCCCATGGCCCGGCCGATTTCCGCCAGGCCGGCCGCCAGGGACGGCAGGTTTTCGTCGATTAACCGGTAGATTAAATCCGCCCGCCAGATGAACATACCGCTGTTCCAGAGGTACCGGCCCTCCGCCAGGAACTGCCGGGCCCTGTCCAGGGCCGGCTTTTCCAGAAATTTCTCCACCCGGTAGACCGGCACTTCCGGCCCTTCTGCCAGCAGTTCACCCTGACATATGTATCCGTAACCCGTATCCGGGCGGGTGGGGGTGATGCCCATGGTCACCAGCCACCGTCCATCCGCGGCCAGGGATACCCCCGCCTGCAGCACCTGCTGGAAACGCCGCACATGGGCGATATAGTGGTCGGCGGGCAATACCGCCATCACTCCCCGGGGATCCTTGCGCAAAACATGCAGGGCACCCAGGCCCACGGCAGCGGCCGTATCCCGGCCGCAGGGTTCGGCCACTATGTTTTCCGGGGGCAGTTCCGGCAACTGCTCCCGGACGGTGTCCACATAGCCGGCCCCGGTGATCACCAGCACCCTTTCCGGCGGCACCAGCCCGGCCAGGCGGTCAAAGGTCAGCTGCAGCATGGTGCGCTCCCCCACCAAGGAGAGGAACTGTTTCGGCCTGTCCCGCCGGGAAAGGGGCCAGAAGCGCTGCCCCGTCCCGCCGGCCATAATCACGGCAAAAAACACTAACATCCCTCCGGTCTGGCCTGTTTCTTGTATTTTTCGAGTTTCTTTTCATAAGCCTTCCACATTAATATATAGTCGTCCCAGTGTCAGGTCACCCGGGACAAATACCGCTGCAGGGCGTCCTCCCAGGGCGGCAGCAGATAGCCAATGGTTTCCTTCAGGGGAAAGGGGTCCAGCATGGAGCAGGCGGGTCTTTTCGCCGGGCGGGGGAATTCGGCCGTGGTACAGGGGCTCAGCCTGACCTTAAATCCGGCCATGGCAAGGGACGCCGCCGCGAAATCGTACCAGGTGGTGCTGCCGCTGTTGGTCACGTGGTAGGTGCCGTAACAGCCGGTGGCTGCCAGGTCGGCCAGTGCCCGGGCCAGGTCCACCGTGCATGTGGGGCAGCCCCGCTGGTCGTTCACCACCCGGGCCTCCCCCTTCTCCCGGCCGGTACGCAGTATGGTATCCACGAAATTTTTGCCTCCCGGCCCGAAGAGCCAGCTGGTCCGGACGATATAATAACGCCCCCCGGCCGCCGCCACAGACTGCTCTCCCCACAGCTTGCTCCGGCCGTAGGCATTGATGGGGTCCGGCGGGTCGAAAATGCCGTATGGCACGGGGTTGCTGCCGTCAAAAATGTAGTCGGTGCTGATATGTACCAGATCTGCGTCCATTTCCCGGCAGGCCAGGGCCAGGTGGCGGGGTCCCAGGCCGTTGACCAGCAGGGCCTGGCGGTAGTCGCCTTCCGCCCCGTCCACATTGGTATAGGCGGCGCAGTTGACCACCACGTGGGGTCTAAAATGCCACAGGGCACTGCGCACGGCAGCAAAATCGGTTATGTCCAGTTCCCGCCGGGTCAGGGGCAGCACCTCATCCCCCCGCCTTTGAAATTCAACCGCCACCGCCTGCCCCAGCATGCCGGCGGCGCCGGTGATCAATATTCGCTTCCTGTATATGGTCATTTTTTGCCCGGTTCGAGAAAGTTTACAAAACCTGACGATTAATTGGGTTTGTAAACCGGCCTCCCGTGACCGGGCTTCCGCTCCTTTCCATGATTTGATTTGCCCGGCATTTCTTACGGCTGTTTTCCCCGCGCTTTACCAGCACGGAAACCATTTAATTATTCTGCAGGAAGCTGTAAAAACCTCTACCAACCCGCCGGCTATTTTCATGGAAATGTAAAAGCACGAGTGCAGGAAGCTGCAAAGCGGGCCGCTCTGGCAATTCGACCACCAATGACTTCTATGGTTCGAATACAAGGAAACCACCCCGACGGCTATCGGTACAGCCATTTTTGTGAGCGTTACCGGCGGTGGTGCCGGAAACTTGACGTCATGCACCAGACCCACCGCACCGGGGAGAAGGTGCTCGTGGATTTTGCCGGGCAGACCGGCCCGTATTGGACACAACCACCCGTTAAGGTGCGCCAGATCAGATCTTCGTGGCCGTTATTGCTGGTAATCCAACGGAATCAGCGACGGTTTTGCGGCAGATCTGCAATTTCCCAGGCTGGAATTCCCTTGGAGCTGATGTTTCCTTCTTTATCCAACCAGAGGCGGATGCCTTTTCCCTCCCTGTTAAAACGACAAACCCGGCCCCCCACCACAATAGAAGTGTTCTCAAAGACATATCCCACGGTAACCACGGCTGACGGGCCGGTCACCACCCTGGTTGTGGCCCCACCTCTGGACCCCAGTTCGCCCACATGCACATCCCCGCCAGCCTGTATCTCGCCACCGCGAAATACCCCGGATACAGTCACCTTCTTGCCAGTCTGGACCCGGGAATTATAACAACCACTCCCCACCACCCGGACATCGCCGGTAGCTATAACGGTAGAATTGTGGATGCTTGACGCCACCACATCACTTTCCGCGGACGGCGGGGACGCAAAGGTCTGTTCCCATTCCCCGGCTCGCCGGGCCAGTGTTTCGAGTTCCCGGAGGTCACGCACAGCCAGAGGGGAACTAACCAGCACCCGTTCGACTTCCCGGATAAACTCTTCCAGGCCTTCAGCGGCCATTCCCGGGGGCATGGTTTTAACCTGCTTCTTGAAGGTACTGGCGGCAGCGGGAAGATGGCGAAACTTCCCTTCCAGCAGCAATCTTACCAGGGGGCCGATACCGCGTTTGAGATCGCCCTGCTTGAACGCCGGGTGACCCAGTAGCTGCCGGATAGCCATGGTCATCTCCTGCAAACCGGCCGCCAGGGTATGAACCTGGGGCAACATTCCTTGCAGGAAAGCAGGAACTCCTCCCGCGATTACCACCGATGACAGGATATTCATCCGGATCAGGACGGACCCCGTGGCTTGAACCCTCGCTCCGGAGACCAACCCTCCCACCCTGACATTCCCGCCCGCTTCTACCACCATCCCTTCCGCCACATTTCCGGCAATCAGGATATCTCCTTTAAAGACAATGTTACCTGAAGCAAGGTCCACGTCACCGGCATGCACCAGCTCAGGCAATACGCTCACACTCACCAGGTCGCTCCAGCGGGAGGCCACGGGACGTCCAGCCCGGGCCGCTACGGCCCGGTCACCATCCCTGGTAAGCACCGCTCCTTCGCCTGCCGAAAGGATGAAGTCCCGGGGCGACGGCGGCACAATTACCTCACCCTTGACGCTGGTGCCGGGACGTCCCGGCTCAGGCGGGTGTTTGACAGCCAGGACGTCTCCCGCCTCCACCGAAGTAAAAACATAGCGTTCCCGGAAATCCACCGCTTCGTCTTCCCCCGCCGGTACCGGCACCTTGGAATTGGAAGAAAAAAGCAATTCCACCCGGCCGTCTTTTCCCGGTTCTGCAGGAATACCCCGGGCGATAATCACCTCCTCTTCAGTGCAGGAGGTAACACCGCGAGAGCATGCTTCCCAGTCTACACCATAGTTAATCCCCAGCCGGGACAACTCCCGCAATAGTTCGTCCTTGGTAAGTGGTGGAAAACGTTCTTCCCGGTCCACTACCGCCAGTTGTAGTATCCTGGCGGGCGGGAGATCCGGCAGTTCCCGGTGAACTACCACCGCAGGGCGCGTTCGCAATATCGCCTGTAGACCATCGGAAGAAACGGACACGGACCATTCCCCTTCTCTACGCTCTTCCACCGTTTCCATCCGCACCGTATCTTTCATGGATACGGGGGTGGGTTGAGTGCACTCCCGGCCGTTAACAATGAGCCTTACCCCCGGGCAAGGTACCACCACCGGGTAAGGTCCCTCCGGCCGGTGCCGGACAACAAGGCGCCCCTGTTTCACAAAAGCATATGGACCCACTGCTTCTCCGTCCGGAAAAGCATTGTCCACTGCACTCGCTGTTGCTGCGGGGGAGCCCCGGGTAGTCTCTTCTTTATATTTCATAAGAAATCACTCCTGCTAAGCGTTGGAATTTGCCTTAAGAACTTCCAGTACCTGAAAAAAACCTATCACTTCCAGGTCTTCTCGAATAAAATCGGGGATGTGAACAATTTTCAGGGTGCGCCCCTGCTTGTACAGGTGTCTGACCTGACTCAGGAGCATTCCCACCCCGGAAGAGTCTATGAACCGAAGTCCCTGCAGATCTATCTCCACCACTTCCTCCGGCCGTCGCTGAATTTCCTGTTGCAACTGCTCCACGTTGCTGAAATCCAGTTCGCCCTCCACCTCCAGGATTACCATCCCTTTCTTTTGCCGGACTCTAATCTCCACCCCTTTGACCTCCCTTTCCCGTTACCTTCATAACGACCAGTGTCACGTCATCCTTTTGGGAAAAACCGCGGGTAAATGTCTCCAGGTCAGATAAAATGTTTTGTCTCATCCTGTCTGCATCAGCGCCATTCTGAAGGCGAACTGTCTTCATCAATCGCTCCTGTCCGTACCTTTGCTCGCCCGGACCACAGGCCTCCACAAGTCCATCGGTATACAGCACCACCGCATCTCCGTCGACAAGAAAAAATTCCTCCACCCCTGACCCATGGTAATCTTCCAACAGGCCCAGGGCGACTCCCCGGCACCGGGCCACTTTCACCTTGCCGTCAGATAGAAGGAGGGGAGGGTGATGCCCTGCATTGACACAGGAGAGGCGTCCAGCTATCCCGTCGTAACACAGCAGGCACAGGGTGGCAAAAGCCCCGCATTTCCGCAGTTCATCCCCTCCCACCCTGTTTAACCGGCGCACCACCTCCGGAGGATGGGGATTAATCCTGATACACTCCCGGAGCATATGGCGGATTGTTTCCATCAGCCGGGCCGCATGGAATCCTTTGCCCATTACGTCTCCGATTACGGCAAACACGGTTCTCTCGTCACAGGAAATAAACTCAAAAAAATCCCCCCCGACCTGTTCGGCAGGCAGGCTACACCCACTGACTTCCAACCCGTAAGCCCTTAGTATTTTCCCATTCCCTCTAATCACTTCTCCCATCCTGCCCCTACCTCTCTTCTCCGCCCGGAGCGGTGTTTTGCGCCAGGAGCCTGTCCAGCCCTACCAGCCGCATCACCTCCGCCACATCGGGTTGCGGCCTTAAAATCAGTATCCGGCCTCCTTTTTGCCGCCAGTCGTTGTTAATGTCCAGCAAACTTTTCAGACCGGTGGAATCAACGAAAGAAACGCCCGACAGGTCAACTTCCAGCGTGTGTTCTCCCACTTTCCCAACAACTTCTTGCAACTGCGCTACCGTTTCCACGTCCAATTCACCGCTCAGCACCAGCCGGCACACCCCCCGGGCAACGCAAACATCCACTTTCAGCAATAACATCACCTTCCTTCAATGGTCTTGTTTTAACCTATCTACCGGCACAACGCCAAAGTCCAGGGCCAGGGCGGTACCTGACGGTCCTGTATTAAGGTAGAGGTGGTCCGTATAGTAGAGCATCAGGGTAAATCCACACCCCAGGGAATTCTTGGTTGAATAATGTTGCATCAGCGTTGCCCGGGCCAATTCGCTGGTTTTGATTCCCGGGCCCCGGTCCTGCACAATAATCCTGACGGTGTCCCCTGACTGCCTGGCTTGCCAGCAACCGCCCCCTGCATGTTTGAGAGCATTGGCCAGCGCCTCCGTCAAGCACAAGACAATCGCATGCTGCCTGCGGCTGTCGAGAACAGGCAAGGCTTCCCGCATTGCCCGGCGGGCTTCCGGAATGTCATGGTTCTGTCGGACCTCACCCCTGGCCAGTTCTATACCTTCTGAGACCACCTTTCCCATCTCTTCACCATTCACCAGGTGTAGCCGCCACCCCGTTACCGCCGCTATGGCCTCCCGGTATATCCGCATCTCCTGCTGGTGCATCTTTCTCTCCTTTTCAATCACCCCGGTGATGTCAAAGGCCAGCAGTCCACCGCTCCTGTGGTCGAACGGTACGCCGTGAAGGTCAAACACCTTTTGCCCGTCGGCGCTAATGATCACCTCGCGCCGGTGTTCGGCCTGGCGGATAGCCTGGTGCATCAGTTTTTCCGCTTCTTCCATGGGCAGGTCCAGGTCAGCCTGGCCTGAAAGGTAGCGAAAGCGCCCCCCTTCATATTTCATCACCTTCCCCACCTTAAGAGCGTTAATTAGTTCGGATTTCTCCACCTCAGCCAGCAGTTTCTCCCTGACCAGATCCTGAAGGTGCTCCGGCAAGTGCCGGGAAATCTCCTGTATTAGTTCGCCGGCGCTTCCGGCCAGCAACTGATACTCCTCCCTGCTAAGACGGCGGGCAGTCCCCCGCTTCCGGTGGACACACAGGATATCAAAAACATGGACGTTGTTTTTCCCTTTGAACGGTACTCCGGCCACCTCGACCCACAGGCTTTCCTGCAGCCTGATTACATACCGGCCCGGAAGAGGAGCTTTCGTTTCCAGCCCGAACTCCGTTGTATTTAGTGCCAGGATGCGGGCCGGATACTGCCTGCCATGCTCATCTTCCAGCAATACCCGGACAGGCGGCGAAGGCACCCGGCGAAGGGGGCCCGGTTGAATAAAGTAATGGCATTCCACACAATGGCGGTCCGGTTCTGTTTTTGCGCATTCAAGACAACGTCGCATTTTTTCACCACCCTTCTGCCTGTCAGCTCCTCCCGGCTATATTTCCTTTCAGAATATTGGCCGCAGGATGACCTTATCTCGATAATGTCTCAGGCATTAGGCGGCTCTGCCGCGGCTCTCCGGGGCCGGCGAAAAGCCACGCGCTGAGGATGCAGGCAGGTCGACTTGGACCAGTACTCGAGCAGCGTAAACAAGAGTGTGGACTTCATGGAAGCACCTCTATCATGGAAATGGTGAAAAACCCCATGAGGACAATTTCTTATGGGAATAATGATTGCGGATACAAGACAGGGGTGGGGAACGCAAAAGGAGGAACCAGGGAAGAGAGAAGCAGAGAGGAGGAACCCCAAAAGGGTTGTTTAACGGCATAATAAGCAGGGCCAGATGTGAACAGGTTACCCCCCCCCCCGAACAGAAGATTTAACAAGGAACTTTTTCATTTTTTCTCAAACCCCCATCTTTTAC
>NZ_WHYR01000052.1 GCF_009428905.1 Desulfofundulus thermobenzoicus
TTGTCAAGCTGAATCCGGGATACACCCTGACGGAGGAACTGCAAAACAAGATCAAGAAAACCCTGCGGGAAAAGGCATCGCCCCGGCATGTTCCCGCCCTGATCGTGGCCGTGCCGGATATACCCTACACCCTGAACATGAAGAAAGTGGAGAGCGCGGTAACGAACATCGTCAACGGACGGCCGGTGACCAACCGGGACGCCCTGGCCAATCCGGAATGCCTGGATTACTACGAGAAGATTCTGCCCCAACTGCAGAAGTAGGGAAAATGCCGCCATTCAGGAAGAAAAAATTGCCGGAAATAAACAGCAAAAACCCCGGGCCATACCTGGCATCCGGGGGTTTTTTCAAAGAGCACCCCGGTTTAGCAGATTTTCTGACCCCATCTGTCCTTTATGCAGGATTATAAACCCATTCATGCTTAATCCGGTCTGGAAGGATGGCACCGGGCATTCCACCGTCAAGTTCTTTATAATCTGGAATTCCCCACCTGAGTAAAGGGCCGGTCATGCTTTACATAGGCTGCACCGGCGCCCGGCTGATGGTCACCATCATGCACCACATGCGGCGGAACAATCTGCGTTACGGCCTGATCACCATGTGCATCGGCGGCGGCCAGGGCATGGCCATGGTGGTGGAAAGGGTTTAATTTACGCAGCCCGGTTGAGGCCAGGAAATGCCGGGAGTCACGCAATTATGAGCACTCTACTATTTTACAACCAGGAAAAACAGGTACAGGAGTAATAAAATAACAGGCTGGTGTATCAGGTATATGGACAGCGAATGCCGGCCCAGGAATTGTATGGACCGGCCCAGCGGGTGGCGGGGCAGGGGGGAATGGGGAAAAAGGCTTCGCTTAGAGGGGTAAAACATCCGCCCCAGGGCCATGCCCCACAGGAACACCCCGAACCAGGGGATAAGGGGGTAATAGTCCACAGAAGAGAAGTCCTTCCCCATTAACCCCAACCAGGCCAGCCTGTTGTGGGGCCAGGTAAGGGTGCCGGTATAGCGTTCGGCCAGCAGGATAAGGGCGCCCAGGACCGTTAGAACCGGTGAAGGCAGTCCCATGAAAAGGGGGGCCAGGATCATGCTTGTCCCCAGGAATTGCAGGATGCCGAATATGATGTTGCTCCCGGGGAGCGTAACCCCGGTAACGAGATAAATGACGAAACCCCACAGGAGGATTTTTATACCCCGCCGCAGGTTATTGGTGCTAAAGAAAGAGCTTATACCCGCAATGAGGATGAAGAGAGTGGCCGCTTCTTTTCCTGTATAGTAAATTGGCCCCTTCTGGTAATCCAGGGGAAAATGGTAAAACTCTGCCAGGTCGTAAAGTAAGTGAAAGGTCACCATCAATAGGAGGGACACTCCCCGGAACAGGTCAATTTCCCATACGCGGTTGATCGATGCGCCTTTTATGTGCTTTTTTACTGTGCTCGCGCTGACGGTCGACTTTATGGCCGGATTCCTCCCTTCGTGGAGCAGTAGCGGGGCGACCTTTCCTGTCGTTAAGCAGGAAAATGTTACTGGACCAAGAATAATATACCTTGTCCCGGCCAGATTGGTCTATGGGAATTTATTTTGCACATTATTATCCTTTCCTTTTTTTCTGGATAAACTAGGTTTACCATCCGGCCGCTTTGGTATGCCGTCCGTAGCCGGAATTCCCGAATCTGGATTAACCCTCTATCATGGGATATAAGCCGGGTTTGGGCATTATTTGAGACCTACCCGTTGTGGATTTGTTTTTTTTGCTGCAGAGGATGATACCTGTTGGCAGGTATACTGAGCGAGTTTCTGGGGGTGACCCTGGGGGTGGTCCTCACCGCCCTGGGGCTGGATCTCTTCCTGGTGCCCAACAAGATAGCCGCCGGCGGGGTAAGCGGCCTGGCCACGGTCATCCACTACGTACTCGGCACTCCGGTGGGGGCGACCATGCTGGTTTTAAATGTACCCCTTTTTCTCATGGGCATTTACCGGCTGGGGTTGAAGTTCGGCTTCCGCTCCCTCTACGGCACCGTTGCCCTGTCGGCGGTGGTGGACGGTCTGGCCCCCTACCTGCCCGTACCCACCCACGACCCCCTGCTGGCCAGCGTTTACGGCGGCGTGCTCACCGGCCTGGGACTGGGGCTGGTTTTCCGCTACCGGGGTACCACCGGCGGCACCGATCTGGCGGCGGCCGTATTGCGGACCTACACCGGCGCCAATGTGGGCCAGCTCCTTTTTCTGGTGGACGGCCTGGTGGTGCTGGCGGCCGGGTTTACCTTCCGCTCCTGGGAGCTGGCCATGTACGCCTTGATCACCATATTTGTCACCGCCTGGCTCATCGACCTGGTACAGGAAGGGATCAGCTACACCAAGGCCTTTCTGATTATTTCCGGGCGGGTGGAGGACATTGCCCGGGCGGTGCTGCAGGAGATGAACCGGGGGGCCACGGCCCTTAAGGGGCGGGGAATGTACACGGGGGAGGAGCGGGAGGTGCTCCTGGTGGTGGTGAACCGTTCCGAGGTAACCCGATTAAAGGATCTGGTCTACCGGGTGGACCCCCGGGCCTTCGTGGTCCTGGCCGATGTGCACGAGGTGCTGGGCGAAGGGTTCAAGGAGTGGCGCAGTTATCGGGACGGCCTGCGCTGAGCGGTCCGCCTGCGTTTTCCGGCGGCCGTTCAGTGGCCAGGCGGCCGGGAAAGCCCCAGCGGCACCAACCGGATTATACTGCAGCGTAACATTAAACTACCATGCGGGTAACACTCTTCACTGCCAACCTCTAAGTGGTTGATGTCCCTGGATCCTCCGGGATACCTATGGGGTGCAGTGATGATCCAGTTGTGCCGTAGTGTTGGTTTTTTCTCGGGATAAGCAGGAATATATCCGCCGGGCAAGAATAATTATACTCCGTGTTTTCAACAGGGGTTCACCCTGACGGAAAAGCCAGCACAAATGTTTTGACCCGGTGGGGCATTGTGCCCGGGGGAGAGGGTGGTTCGGCCCGTGTGCCCCGGTCAAACAGAATCTTTAAGGAGTGCAGCCATGGAACAGGAAAAAATCAAGCAACTGGAAGCAAAGGCCCGGGAAATCCGCCGGCATATCATCCGCATGACCGGTGCCGCCGGTTCGGGTCATCCCGGAGGGTCCCTTTCGGCGGCGGATATGGTCACCGCCCTGTATTTTGAGGTGTTGCGCCTGGATCCCCGGAACCCCCGCTGGCCGGACCGGGACCGTTTCGTCCTGTCCAAGGGACATGCGGCGCCGGTGCTCTACGCTGCCCTGGCGGAAAGGGGCTTTTTCCCGTTGGAAGATTTGCTGAGCTTACGTAAACTGGGCAGTCCCCTGCAGGGACACCCGGATATGAAACACCTGCCGGGAGTGGAAATGTCCACCGGTTCCCTGGGCCAGGGGCTGGCGGTCGCCAACGGCATGGCCCTGGCGGCCCGGCTGGACGGCCGGGATTACCGGGTTTATGTCCTGCTGGGCGACGGGGAAATCCAGGAGGGTATGGTCTGGGAAGCGGCCATGGCGGCGGCCCACTACCGCCTGGATAACGTCACTGCTTTTCTGGATCATAACGGTTTTCAAATCGACGGTCCCTGCAGCCAGGTGATGTCCCCGGAACCGGTGGCGGATAAATGGCGCGCCTTTGGCTGGGATGTGCAGGTTATTGACGGCCATAGTATGACGGAAATTCTGGCGGCGGTGGAAAAGGCCCGTTCGGTGAAAGGGAAACCCCAGATGATTGTGGCTGAAACGGTGAAAGGTAAAGGGGTATCCTTCATGGAAAACCGGGCGGAATGGCACGGCGTGGCCCCCAAACCCGACGAAGTGGAACGGGCCCTGGCCGAACTGGCATAAATGGACGGGTGTACCGGCAGGCGTCCGGATTTTCACCTTTAGAAAGCAGGTTTGCCGTACCATTCGTGGGTCGAGCAGTAACCAACGGCTATTTTCGTAAGAGAGGAGCATCCGTATGAAAAAAATTGCCACCCGGGAAGCCTACGGGGAGGCCCTTTTAGCGCTGGGCCGGGAAAACCCGGACGTGGTGGTCCTGGATGCGGATCTGGCCAAATCTACCAAAACCTATGATTTTGGCAAGCATTTTCCGGACCGTTTTTTCGACATGGGGGTGGCCGAGCAGAACATGATCGGCACCGCCGCCGGCCTGGCGGCGGCCGGCAAGATCCCCTTCTGCAGTTCCTTTGCCATTTTTGCCACCGGCCGGGCCTTTGAAATAGTGCGCAACAGCGTGGCCTATCCCCGGTTAAACGTGAAGATTGCCGCCAGCCACGCCGGGATTACTGTGGGCGAAGACGGGGGTTCCCACCAGTCGGTGGAGGATATCGCCCTGATGCGCTCCCTGCCCAACATGACTGTATTTGTGCCGGCGGACGCCGTGGAAACCCGGGCGGCGGTGCGGGCGGCGGTGGAAATTCCCGGACCGGTGTACATCCGCCTGGGCCGGCCGGGGGTGCCGGTGCTGCACGGTGATGACTTTGTCTTCCAGCCCGGCCGGGCGGTGGTCATGCGGGAGGGTGGTGACGCCACCATCATTGCCACCGGGATCATGGTGTCCGTGGCCCTGGAGGCGGCCGCCATGCTGGAGCAGGAGGGTATTGTGGTGCGGGTGCTGGACATGCATACCATCAAACCCCTGGATGAGGAGGCGGTGATTAAAGCGGCCCGGGAGACCGGGGCCATTGTCACCGCCGAGGAACACAGCATCATTGGCGGGCTGGGGGGAGCGGTGGCGGAAACGGTTTGTGCCCATTGCCCGGTGCCCGTGTACCGGGTGGGACTGCCCGACGTTTTTGGCGAGTCGGGTAAACCCGGGGAGCTTATGGAAAAATACGGCCTAACGGCCGGTCACCTGGCGGCGGCGGTCCGGGAGGTTAAAGACCGTCAGGTGCGGGCGGGCAGGTAAATTGCCGGAAGATGATTTGTATCATCTGTGCTTGCCTGCGTCCCATGAATAAGACTGTGACAGGGGACGGTTCTCTGACACACTGGGACTGTGGTGTGACAGTGTGACAGGGGACGGTTCTCTGGCACATTTACTGTGTGACAGGGGACGGTTCTCTGACTTGACTTTGACACCTAAAATTTAGAAAGCCTTGAGGCTGTAAGAATGAGGTTACTTTCAATTCCTGGACCCCTTAAATTGTGCCACGCGAAAAGTCGAGTAATGACAAGGGTTTCAGGGATCGCTGTCAAAGTCCAGTCTGACGTATGCTGGCCCCCCTTGTGGCTGTTGCCGGGGTACCTGTGGCCATGATGTCCGGCCGGGGATTGGGCCACACCGGCGGAACTGTGGATAAGCTGGAGTCCATTCCCGGCTTTAAGGTAAACCTTACCCCGGATGGATTTTATACGCCGGGCCAGGTAAGCTGGCGTGGCGGTGGTGGCCCAAACAGGCAACCTGGTGACACAGACCCCCTGAAGGGTTCCAGTTACCGGCCTTGTCGAACAGGCAGCAAACGCAGATCCCGGTGAATTTGCTTTGTAAAGGCAGTTGGCTCAGCAGTCGACCTCACCTCTACTTATCTGGAAGGCAGCCGCTGCCTGATCGCGAAACTGGGTTACTCCCGCGACCACCGCCCCGACTGTGATGGCTGAAATGGGAGTGGAAAAAGCGGGTGACATTGCCTGCTTTTCCGGAGGCTCCCTGCGGGAAATCTGCCTTTTTGCCAACGTCACCGCTGCGTTAACCTGCACCAGAAAGGGGCCATTTCCGCTCTGCCCTCCCGGTCTGAAGTTGAAGACAGGATAAAAATGATGGCTGAAGGTGGGCAGGTTCAACTAACGCATGAACCGCCTCCATAACGTTTTGGCGAATGTCCCCAGTTTTTTAATCCAGGACCTTTCAGAAAACTGTACAATATTAGAAATTGCGCTGGTAATTGCTATATGTATAGTTGGGGCTTGTTTTTTATTAAGAACTTTTCGATAGGATTGACAAAAGGGATGATAGAAATTTGGTTAAGATTCTGAGAATACCGGTAGACTATGCGCCGCCGAGGATAGGTCCCAGGATGTAAACAATCTTGGCGTTTAGCTTTATCTGCCAACAATTCTCCCAATTAGGCGCCGAGGCCGCCACTTTTCAGCAAGCGACATCCTTTCTCGCCTTCTCCTGTGTTCCCAATATTCTTTCTCATCCAGAAACAGCAGCCCCCACAGGTTCACTGTCGGGTCAGGCAACTCCCGGAGCCCGTAAAAATCCTTAAGAAACACGTCTTTTATTTTATCGAACCCGTAACAATCAAACAACCACATTATTTGCTCCCAGGTACCCCGGGCTAACACCGTTTTTATTACGAGTTCAGCATGTTCATCAGTATCCAAACAGTGAAAGGCATAATTCCTGAAAAACGGGCTGAGACACTCGGGAAGCCTCATAGACGCATTCCTCTCTTCCGAGTGCGTAAGAGCACTCGCATTGCTTCTCGTATCTGCTGGCCTAAATATCTTTCCAATTCTTGGCTGGTCAGCTTTGCCCCCAGTACGGTAGTCAAAGCTGCTTCTTTATCACTGATGTCCCCGGTGTAACCCAGCTGTTCCAAAAATAGCTTTTTCGAAAAAACTGTCTCATTCTCTATAACGAATTTCCCAGGAGCCTTCTCCAAAATATACTCAATCGTTGCTTTACCGCTTTTGAGCAAAAAATACAAATCGATATAATCTCTGTAACTTGGCCGACGCCCAATGGTGTACGCCTTCATCAAGGCAATTTCGCGGGGCGATGCCAGTTTTATGCCGGCCAGTTCCGGAGCTATTGTATGACCGGAAACAAGGGGTTCGACCAGAGGAAAAGGATAAGCCAGAAATGTAACTTTAACTCCGTGAATGCTAACGGTTGCCTGGTCTACCTGCTTTAGCTCAACACGCACATATTTTTGAGAGAACAGACCTACTAATTCGCGGTAAATTTTCTCGTAGTGAATTCGCTCATCTGTTTTCGTTTGGAAGAAATCCAAGTCGTAAGACTTACGGTGGCCTAACTGCAGTGCCAAAGCAGTACCCCCGGCCATATAATATTGCTGGGATATCGCATCAGAGCCCGCTAATATTTTGCATACCATCCAGCCGCTGTCATCCAGTACTCCTCTTATATTCATACAACACCAACCCTTCTTGGACCACGGGCTTCTGGAGTTTCGCCCGAAATAGTGACTGCCAAACCGGTACGTCATCCGGTTTTGTCGCCCTAAGGTTCCCACCTGAAGGACAGGGACGGTTCGGCGTTCCAACGGTCTATCTCCCACCGGTCCAGTCACTGCCCTTTCCCGGGAACATTCACGGGAGAATAAAAGGTAAACATCACCTGATACTAGTTTATATCATGCAATACTGGTTAGCAATATCTATTATGGATAATTATAAAAGAAAAGGAGCTGTTTTCTACCTGCTGTGGTGCACCGGGAGTGGAGGGGATATCAAAAGTCCGGCAACAGGACCGTTTGTATGTGTCCTGTTTTATCCAGCGAATGGGATACAGGTAATAATAAAGATATTACCAGACCTTCTCCCTGGCCGGGGAAGGTTGTTTCATTTTTTTGGGTTTTAAGGAGGATTTGTGGTGCTGGTGTCGAAGTGTACTGGCTGTGAGGGGGACCATGTCAGCAGGGTGTATTGACGGAATTGGGGTGTGGTCATGATCCGCATGTATGGTGTGACGAAAATTTATAAAAACGGGGTCAAGGCCCTGGATAACATCAACCTGCATATTCGTAAGGGCGAGTTTGTTTTTCTGGTGGGCCCCAGCGGTGCGGGCAAGTCCACCCTGACCAAGCTGGTTTTCCGGGAGGAGTTGCCCAGCAAGGGGCAGGTGCTTTTCAACGGCAAAAATGTGGCCCGCCTGCGGGGCCGGGACATACCCATGCTGCGCCGCAAGATCGGCATGGTATTCCAGGATTTTCGTTTATTGCCCCGGAAGACGGTTTTTGAAAACGTGGCCTTCGCCCTGGAAGTTACCGGCGTTTCCCCCCGGGAGATCCGGCGGCGTGTACCCCAGGTGCTCCAGATGGTGGGCCTGGAAAAGAAGGGTCAATTCCTGCCGGCGCAGCTTTCCGGAGGCGAGCAGCAGCGGGTGGGCATAGCCCGGGCCATAGTCAACGACCCGGTTTTGATTATCGCCGACGAACCCACGGGCAACCTGGATCCGGAAACGTCCTGGGAGCTGATGGAGCTGTTTCAGAGGATTAACGAGAAGGGTACCACCATTATTATGGCCACCCATGCCTGGGATATTGTGGATGCCATGAAAAAACGGGTGGTGGCCTTAAGTGCCGGGCGAATAGTACGGGACGAGGAAAGCGGGGGCTACCGGGATGAGGCTTAACACCCTGGTTTACTATTTCCGGGAAGCTTTCTTATCCCTGGTACGCAACAGCTGGCTTTCCCTGGCCGCCGTGGGCACGGTGACCGTATCCCTGCTCATCCTGGGTTCTTCCCTGTTGCTGGTGGTCAATACCGATCGTCTGGCGGATCACCTGGAATCCAGCCTGGAAATCAGCGCTTTTTTACAAAAAGATTTGAAACCGGACCAGGTTCGGGAATTGAACAAACGGATTAATTCCCTGCCCGGAGTGGCCGGGGTGGAGTTTATCTCCAAGGAGCAGGCGCTTGAAGAAATGCGCCGCGATTTCGGCCCCCGCCAGAGTATCCTGGAAGGCCTGGATAAGGATAACCCCTTCCCCGACGCCTTCCGGGTGAAAACCAGGGCGGCCGATCAGGTGGTGGGGGTGGCCCGGGAGATTGCCGCCCTGCCCGGGGTGGATGATGTGCGTTACGGCCAGGGTGTGGTGGAGAAGCTGGTGGCCGTTACCCGGTGGGTGCGGCTGGCCGGTATGGCGGCCATGATCATGGTTGGTGCGGCGGCAGTATTTCTCATTTCCACCACCATTCGCATGTCGGTGTTTGCCCGCCGGCGGGAGATCGGTATCATGAAATACCTGGGGGCCACCAACTGGTTTGTGCGCTTTCCCTTTTTGCTGGAGGGAATGGTCCTGGGGCTGGTGGGTGCGCTGCTGGCGGCGGTGCTGGTACGCACGGGCTACTTTGCCGTGGTGCACCGCCTGGCGGAAACGCTGCCCTTCATCCCCCTGGTCACCGACAGCCAGGTTTTGCTTTCGCTGCTGGGAGGCCTGGTGGGGCTGGGGTTGCTCATTGGCGCCCTGGGCAGCGCCATATCCATTCACCGTTTTTTAAGCGTTTAGGGGGTGTTGGTTTGAAGGGCACAGCCAGAACATTACTTTCCCTGGGCCTGGTTCTGGTCCTGCTGGGGGGCGGCATTTCCACCGCCCAGGGGGCCAGCCTGGAGGAAATGTTGCAGCAGACCCGGCAGAAGCTCTTTCAGGAACAAAAGAAGGCCCAGGACACCAGGGAGGAAGTGCAGGATTACGCCGGGCAGGTGGCGGCCACGGAGCGGGATATTGTTTCCATTGAAAAGCGTATTGCCGAGCTGGACGGTAATTTAAAAAAGGCCCTGGCCGATGTGGCTGTTGCCCAGCAGGATCTGGCGGATGCGGAGGCCAGGCTGAAGGAAAGCCAGCAGGTTATGAACAATCGCCTGCGGGAAGTTTATAAATCGGGACGGGTGGACTATCTGGAAGTGCTTTTGGCCGCCCGGGATTTCAGCGATTTTATCAACCGTTATGAGCTGCTGAAACGGGCGGTGGCCCGGGATGCGGCCATTGTGGACGAAGTAAACGCCCGGCGCCAGGAAGTGGCGGCCAGGAAAGCCCGGCTGGAACAGCGCCGGGACCAGATTGCGGCATTATTACGGGATCAGCAGGCCGCCAGGCAGCAGCTGGCGGATAAGCAGGGTCAGCAAAAAGCTCTGCTGGCCGCGGCCCAGAGTGAATTGAGCCGTCACGAGGATGCGGCCGAAAGGTTGAAGGCCCAGGAGCAGGAGATTTTGCGCCAGATTGCCCTGGAAAGGGCCAGATCCCACCCCTCCCCGCCGCGGGGGAGCGGCGTTTTTACCTGGCCGTTACCCGGGTATTCATCCATATCTTCCGGCTTTGGCTCCCGGCGCCATCCCATTCTGGGTACGGTGCGCCTGCACGACGGTATTGACATTCCCGCCCCTACGGGTACCGCGGTGGTGGCCGCCCAGGAGGGTACGGTCATTTATTCCGGTTCCATGAGCGGCTACGGCAACGTGGTCATGCTGGACCACGGCGGTGGTGTGACCACCATGTATGCCCACCTTTCGGCCCGGCTGGTTTCCCCCGGTCAGGAGGTTAAAAAAGGGCAGACCATCGGCCGGGTGGGCAGCACCGGCCTGTCCACCGGCCCCCACCTGCATTTTACGGTAATGGTCAACGGGTCCGCGGTAAATCCCATGGGCTATCTCTAGCAGCCGGCCGGTTGTACACGGGGACCGGCCGCAGTCCTTCCTCCCGCCGGCCCGGAGGGTGGATTGGCGGTTTTCCCGCCCCCGGGTGAACGGCCGGGCATGGAATAACTTGATTTAAGCACGGGGTGTTTTCCCGCCTGCAGGTAGATCTCCCGGTTTGAATGACGGAAAGACGGGCTGAACCGGAACTTTTATGTCGTTTATCTTTGGCTCTTCCCGGCTGCCGGCTGTTGCCGGCAACTTTTTTTGTCCCGGTTGTAATTGCCGTTCTGTTGGTGTAGTATAATACGTGTGTGGCAGGAAATATTTTGGAAGTAATTTTCTGCCGGTCAATAAAAAGGCAAGAGAAACGGAACAGGTGGTGTGGCCATGGAGTTTAATCAGCATTCCTGCACCGGCCGGGTCAGGGGGATGCGCTGGCTGGTGGCTTTAGCCGTGCTGGTCTTTGCCCTTATTGTGGCTGCCGGGGGATTGCTGGCCAGCAATTATAAGCATTTCGGCACCCTTTTCAAAGTGATTTCCCTGGTGCGTACCCAGTACCTGGAGCCCGTGAGCACCACCACCCTGGTGGATGGCGCCATCCGCGGGCTGGTCAAATCTTTGAACGATCCCTATTCCGTATACCTGGATGCCGGTGAATACGCCCAGTTGCGGGAGCAAATTCAGGGTGCCTTCGGCGGTCTGGGCATTCTGGTGGGAATCAAGGACGGTTACCTGACGGTGGAGCGTTCCTATCAGGGAACACCGGCCCAGCGGTCGGGAATTATGAAGGGGGATATGATCACCCGTATAGATGACCGGGATGCCAGGGGCATCGACCTGGACACGGCCATTGGCTTGATGCGGGGGCCGGTGGGCACGAAGGTGAAGTTGACCATTGCCCGCAAAGGGGTGGCCCGGCCCTGGGATGTGGAGCTGGTGCGGGAAGAGATCAGCGTACCCACGGTGGAAGGTCGTATGCTGCCGGGAGAATCCGGTATAGGTTATATTGCTTTAAGCCAGTTTACGGAGAAAACCCCCGGGGAACTGGAAGCCACCATCGCCCGTTTGAAGAGCCAGGGGATGCGGGGAGTGCTCCTGGATCTGCGCAACAATCCCGGCGGGGAGCTCCATGCGGCGGTGAAAGTGGCCGGTTATTTCGTGCCCCAGGGTCCGGTGGTCTACATTGATTACCGTTCGGGTAAGCAGGAAACCTATTCCGCCGACGGGCAGAACCTGAAGCTGCCCCTGGTGGTGCTGGTGAACCGGGCCAGCGCCAGCGCGGCGGAAATTCTGGCCGGAGCCATCAAGGACACGGGTTCGGGAGTGCTGGTGGGGGAGCGTACTTTTGGCAAGGGCATCGTCCAGACGGTTTTCGACCTGGATAACGGTGCGGGGTTGAAGCTGACCACCGCCCGTTATCTGACCCCCTCGCGGCATGATATTCATAAGAAGGGGATTACCCCCGACGTGGTGGTGGAACAGGAACCCAATGCCGCGGTGGATGAGCAGATGGAAAAGGCGTTGCAGATACTGGAGAGCAAGATGGCAAAGGCAGCATAAAAAATAACTGCCGGACACCCACCGGCGGCCGGGTCCGTCAATGTACGCCCGTGCCGGACGCCGGTTACCGGCGGGAACCGGTATTTGGTGCCCGGTATGCAGCAGCGTAACCATGATTGCCGGATTCAGAGGACCGGCTTACGCCGGGGTAATAAGCCCCTGCCTTAAACGTCAACCGGCCACCGGCAATTTTAACCCAGTTGTTCCGGTATGGGTGTCGGCAGCTGCAGTTACTGATGGGGTGAAAAAGTGTTTCCCTTTAATCAGGTATTGCCCCTGATTCTGTTTTCCCTGATCCAGGTATTTCTGGATCCCCTGTTCTGGGTGGTGGTGCTGCTGGTGGCCCTGCAGTACCGGCGTATGGCCCGGGTAAAGCATAACTTTTTCGGTATCCCCGCCGGGGGAGTATGGCAGGATACCCTGGCCGCGGCGGGTTACGGCCTGCTGGGCGGGTTGCTGGGCAGCGTACTGATGGTGTTCATCGGGTTGACCCTTTCCGGTTCCGGGTTGATTTACCTGTGGCCCGTGGCCATCCTGCTCATGCTCATCAACGCCCGCTTTCTCTGCTTTGCCTATGCCGGCGGCCTGCTGGCGCTGACCAAACTGCTTTTTGGTTTTCCCGAGCTCAATATTGCCCAGGTGCTGGCCCTGGTGGCCGTTCTGCATATGGTGGAAAGTATGCTTATCCTGACCAGCGGCCATCTGGGCGCGGTGCCCGCCTATTTTAAAACCCCGGGTGGGCGGGTGGTGGGTGGGTTCACCCTGCAGCGTTTCTGGCCCATCCCCATTGTGGCCCTGGCGGTGGTGGGGCCGGCAGCGGTGCAGCAGGGGGTGAGCATGCCCGACTGGTGGCCCCTTTTAAAGCCGGAGGTGAGCGGGAACCCCGCCGATCTGGTTTACACCCTGATTCCCGTGGTGGCCGGCCTGGGTTACGGGGACCTGGCCGTTTCCCGCCGCCCCGGAGAAAAAAGCCGCCTGTCGGCCCTTTTTCTGGGGGTTTACAGCCTGACCCTCCTCCTGCTGGCGGTGCTGGCCCAGTATCATCGTCCCTTTGCCCTGCTGGCCGCCCTTTTTTCCCCCCTTGGCCACGAAATGGTCATTTACATTGGTAAGAGGGTTGAATTTCAACGGTCCCCCCTTTTTGTTCCACCGGTGAGGGGGGTGGGGGTACTGGATGTGGTTCCCGACACCCCGGCCTGGCGGGCCGGCATTCGCTCCGGGGACGTGGTTCTCTCCCTCAACCGCTGGCCGGTGAACAGCCGGGCGGAACTGCAAATGCTCCTGCCGGCTGCGGGCATGCCGGTGGAGGTGGAATTCCTGCACGGGCCGCAGCAGGTCTTTCACCGGACGGTGGCTTTCCCCGGTCCCGCAGGCCGGCCCTTCGGCCTTTTAGCCGTGCCCTCCGGCAATGAAGAGGAGGTTATGGACCTGTCCACGGCCGGTCCCCTGGGCCGCTGGTGGATGGAATTGGGGCGCCGCTTCAGGGGAAGAAACTCCCCTTAGGATTTGCGGATGCGGGGGTCGGGCATAATTTGCCCGTTGACACCCGGGGCCGCCGGGGACTATAATCGTATTGAACGGGACCGGCCAGGGAGGCCGGCGCGGGCGGCAAAAATGGCTCCGGATCTTTTCACGCGAAGGTGAGCTGTGAACCAAAAAAAGGCCACGGAGGTCGTAAACAAGGCGAGCCAACGGCGGCCTTTTTTTAATCGGGGGGTGAAATTAATGTGTGAAGCCAATGCCTACCTGCGTAAAAACGGTCGGGAAGAATTGTTCCTGGAAGCGGTGGACCGGGTGGTGCCCCACGAAGAGGGGTTGATGCTGGAGGATATCTTTGGCCGGCGCAAGCTGATCAGGGCGAAGATCGCCGAACTGGCCCTGGTGGACCACCGGATCATTCTGGAAGAGGAAGAATAAAGGCGATCTATTTAATTTCCATTAAGCAAACGGGTTCCTTTTTCTTTTTCGCAGGCGCGGGGGGTCTTTGCCGCGTCTGCTTTCTTCTGTGCCCGTGCCTTTTTCTTTTTGCGGCAGGATATTGGCAAGATGAGGAGAAATTATACCACTGACAATCGATTTCTGCATGTCACGGAGTATCCGCAGGGGGTACCCTCCCGTGCCGGTTAAGGAGGAGGCGGCAATCCGCCCCGGGCGGCAGGTTACTCCGGGCAGGTGCCGGAAGATACCGGAAGTATGGTATGGTTCAGGTGAGGTGAGATGGGTGCTCTGGCCACAGGAGAGTTTATTTCTCGATGCAGAGTGGGATCTGTCGGCTTTTAACAATCTGGCCGCCCTGGAGGAAAAGGTGCGGACCTGCGCCCGCTGCGGATTGAGGGCGGGCTGCCGGGGGGTCGTGTTCGGGGAAGGCAACCCGCAGGCAAAGGTGGTTCTTTGCGGCGAAGGGCCCGGGGCGGATGAAGACCGCCTGGGGCGCCCCTTTGTGGGAAGGGCCGGCCAGTTGCTGGATAAAATCCTGGAAGCCTGCGGTTTTGGACGGTTTGAACACGTATACATATTGAATGCGGTAAAGTGCCGGCCGCCCGGCAACAGGATACCCACGGAGGAGGAAAGGGCGGCCTGCCGGGCCAACCTGGAGGCGCAGTTGCGGATTATCCGCCCCCGGATCATGGTTTTGCTGGGGGCCACCGCCCTGCAGGCCGTCCTGGACCCCCGGGGGCGCATTACCCGGGACCGGGGCCGCTGGGTGGAGAAAAACGGTTTGTGGATCATGCCCACCTACCATCCGGCCGCCCTGTTGCGCAACCCCCATTTAAAAAGGGACACCTGGGAAGACTTCAAGCAGGTGGTGGCCAAATACCGGGAACTGGTGGATCCGCAGCATTATTCTCCCCACTGCTAGCCGGTGGGGCAGCCCAGCCCGGCATGTTTCAGGCCGGTGGAAACTTCAGCTTGCTTCGGGGGCCGGTCCCGGGTGATTGCTTTGTTCCCTGACTTCCGGTGTGAGACTGCCGGCCGGCCAGGCGGTTATTCCCTGGCGCCGGGCCCATTGCAGCAAAGCCACCAGCCTTCTTTCAGCGGTGTTGATCTTAAAAATAATATAATCAGTAAGTTCACTATCCACCAGATCAAATTCCCTGTTGGCCTCCTGCCAGTCCTTACGTGCCTGGTCGATAATATCCACCGCCGAGGGTACCTGCCGGATAAAGAAGGGTCCGCACCTGCTTTTTACCCGCCGGTACCAGGTGTGCAGGAAAAACCATAGATTTTTCATAAAGTGGTACCCTCCTCCCCAAAAGTCCCCGGTCGTCAGACGTTGGTCTGCGGGTTAGGTTGCCCACCACCCAACACGGGCTTCTTCCATATTTTTTCATATTACTGGTATGAAAGGTGCCGCCCTTTTAGAAGGGCTTTTTTTGATGATTTATGGCCTTTACCCGTGATGTTCCCGGCGCTTCCCGCTCCGCTTCCGTCCGCGGCATGGTCCGCAATAAAAGTGGTGCCGGGTTGATAATTCCCCCGGAACGTAAACATACTAGATTTAAATTTAAAATAATGTGAAGCGGACAACATGCACGGAAGGGGGGCTGAGGATGGGGGGCCGGATGGCCGGGTGGAAGAGGTTTTTGGGGGTTTTCCTGCTGGGGAGCCTTCTCCTGACGGCCGGCTGTCCCGAGCGGGGGGAAAACCAGTCCGTAGCCCGGCAGGTGAAAATTGCCGTCAGCCTGGCCGATATGCAGCGGGACGGCAATCAAATCATCAAGCAGGTGATGGACGGGCGGAAGAAACAGGAGCAGGTGGATATCACCTGGCTGGACGCCAAAAACAAAGCCGCTGAACAGCAGAAACAACTGCAGCAGCTGGCCGGTCAGGGTATCAGGGCCGTAATCCTGCAGCCCGTGGACCCCGCCGCCGCCCCGGGGATGGTCCGGCAGCTGGCCCGGAACAACATCAAGGTGGTGGCCCTGGAAAGCCTGCCCCCCAATACCCCGGTGGACGCCTATGTGGCTTCGGATCACCAGCGGGCCGGGGAGCTTCAGGCGCGGTTTGTGGAAGAGGCTTTGAAACAGGCCGCCGGCGGTGGTCCCGGTCCGGGTGCAACGGCCGGCGGCCCCTCCGGCGGCGGCGCACAGGGACAGGGCGGCCAATCCGCAGGTCAGGATCAGGGCCAGGGTGGCCAGTCTCCAGGCCAGGGGCGGCAGGTTTCCCCTGTGGTCCCGCCGGGATTGCAGCTGCCGGCCCGCCGTCCCCTGAATGTAATGATTCTGGCCGGAGATCCCCGGGATAGTGCGGCCCGGATTATCGCCTCCGCGGCCCGGGAGGCATTAAAGGGTAACCCCCGGGTGCAGGTGGTGGCGGAAGTGGACCAGCCGGGGAATGACCCATCCACGGTTTCCCCGGCCGTGCAGCGGGCGCTGGCTAAGCTGAACAACCAGATAGACGTGATCCTGGCTGCAGACAGCCACCTGATCGTACCGGCGGTGGAAGTGCTGAAGGCGGCCGGTTTAAACAACCGGGTGCTTACCGTGGGTGTGGGGGCCAGCAAGGAGGTATCCCGGGCACTGGTGGCGGGGGAACATGACGGGGAAGTGGATAACCGCCCCGACCTGCTGGGCCAGTATGCCCTGGATGCGGCGGTGGGCCTGGCCAAAACGGGGCACTGGCAGTACGACACCCGGGTGACCAGCGGGGATTACAGCATTCCGGCACGCATCGTTCCCGTGCGTTTAATCAGCCAGGCCAACTCTTTCCTGCTGCAGGAGCGGTGGGGAAAGGAGCTGGAGCGTAAGTCCGGCGGCGGGCAGGATCAGGGTGGCGGCAGCCCGGGTGGTGACCAGGGACAGGGGGATCAGGGTGGCCAGCAAGGCGGTGATCAGGGCGGCGACCAGGTGCAGGGGGACCAGCAGGGCGGGCAGGCCAACCAGGCCGGACAGACCGGCGGCAGTCAGCAAAAACCCCGTACCACCTTGCGCATTACCACCCGGGATGGAAAAACGGTAGAGGTGCAGATCCAGGGTGAAGTGAAGAAGATTGAAAGCGTGGAGGGCGCCAGGCCGGGTGCCCGGCAGATGCCCTTCCAGGCCGGCGGCGGCGGTGGTGGCGGAGGCGGTGGTGGTACGTAAGCAGAGCGGCACCGGCCGGGGCGGCCACCCGGCCGGTGGTCCCGCCAGCTGGCTGCAGGCCCCGGTCCTGCAGAGAAGAGGAACCGGGCAGGTCCGTTCAGTAAGACCATCTTGAAAAATTTAATTTCCAGGGCAGGCCGGTTCAAAATGCACCATACCCCTCCGGGGGATCCGGTAATGATTTTTCCGTTATCCTGGAGGTAGCCGCACTTTACAAAATTTCTCTTGCAATTCTTATTTAACTGATGATAAAATTAAACGAGGGAAATTCTACCTTTCTGAAGGCAGGCTTTCCCCGTATTCTGCCGGGAAAGGAGGTGAACAGGTAAATGGGCAAGTTATACCAGAACCGCACCCTCCTGGGGAACATCGCCCTGGTGGTGTTCCTGGCCTTCCTGGCGACCCTGACTTTCGGGGTGGCCAACCCGGCTCCGGCGGGGGCAGCTCCGACCTTTGACCCAAATCTTACCTGGCAGGGCGGCGATACCTCCAAGCCCGCCGCCATTGTCAAGGACAAAAGCGGCAGCTGGGTAGGAAACGGCGGTACTGCCAAACTGGTAACAGACAAGGATAAAAAGGCAGTTGACTTCACCATCCAGGTCCTTACTCCCGACAGATTCGATAACATCATGTTCATGCTCAAGCTGGGCGATAAGGTGCTGGGTGAGGTATATGGGCAAAACATCAACAACATTGTGTACGGCAAAGTCTACGGTACCGTCTACTATGTCTACCAGTTCGTCTACCACTGGGTCTACGATTCGGGTTTGACTACGGGCGACCTGTCGAATTATACAATGCTTATTTGCAGCAACCACGACCAGCTTGCTTCCATCACCCTGAACCTGGAGGCCCCGCCACCTGAAACCGGCGGCGGCGGTGGCGGCGGCGGTGGCGGCGGCGGAGCAGCGCCTCCTTCCACGACGACCACCACTACCACCGACACCGGTACAGTGACCACAACTGCTCAGGGCCAGGCCACCCTCACCGTGGACGACAAAAAGGTGGAGTCCCTGGTGGTCAACCCGCAGGTGACCCAGGTGGAATTCACCATCCCCGCCGACAAGGCCACGCAGCAGGGCACGGTGGCCGTGACGGCGGACACCCTGGCGAAGGTCTTTGAGGCCGGCAAGCCGGCGGTGGTCAAGGTGGCCGATGTGCAACTCACCCTGCCGCCGGGAGCCATCGATCTGGCGGCCTTCAAGGGCCAGGGCGTGACCCTGAATGTCAGCATCGGCAAGACCGAAGCAGCGGCCCCGGTTGATACGGCCTACAAGGTGGCCGGCGATGTCTTTAATATCACCATCCGGGCCGAGGCCGGCGGTGTCGACAAGGGCGGCATCAGCAGCCTGGCGAAGCCCGTCACCCTGACCCTGCCCTACGACCCGACGAAGCTGGGCAAAGTGCCGGCGGACTACCTGGGTATCTACAGGCTGACCGGCGGCACCTGGGAGTATGTGGGCGGCAAGGTTGACCGGGCGGCCAACAAGGTGTCCGTCACCCGCACCAGCCTTTCCACCTATGCGGTGATGGCCTACGACAAGAACTTCACCGACATGGTCAACCACTGGGCGGTGAACGACGTGAAGCTGATGGCGGCCAAACATATCGCCGCCGGCGTAACGTCCACCACCTTTGCGCCGGATGCCAGCGTCACGCGGGCGCAGTTTGCCGCCTTCCTGCTGCGGGCTCTGAACATACCCGAGCAGAAAGCCACCGGCGGGCGGTTCAGTGACGTACCGGCCGGCATCTGGTACGCTGGGGCGGTGGAAACCGCCGCGGCCCAGGGCCTGGTCAAAGGCTATCCGGACGGTGCCTTCCGGCCCGACGCCCAGATCACCCGCGAAGAAGTGGCGGCCATGGTCACCCGGGCTCTGGCCAGGAGCGGCAAATCCGCCGCCCTGACGGAGGCCGAGGTGCAGGCGCAGCTGTCCCGCTTCAAGGATGCCGGCGAGATCGGTTCCTGGGCGAAGCAGTCCATGGCTGTGGCCGTCAAGACGGGCATCGTCAACGGCCGCCTTGGTGACGAATGCGCGCCGAAAGCCGATGCCACCCGGGCCGAAGCCGTGGTCATGGTCAAGCGCTTCCTGACCACCACCGGCAGCCTGTAAAAAGTAAACAGTAGTGAAGACCCCCGCTGTCATTACGGCAGCGGGGGTTTTTTAATCAAAGAAGCTTTTTATCAGGAATTTAATCAGAAAAGCAGGAAAATCGATCCCTATGGCGAAGAGAATCACAAGTTGAACTGGAAGGTCAAGGAAAATGTCGAAAATGCACGAACCAGTTAAAACATCTGCAAGTCCATCTCTTAAACCACAACCCATCCTCCATCTGAACCTGCGTCCTTTTTTCCTGGGGGGGCTGGGCTTTGTACTCTTCACCTCTCCTTTCATGCGGGGCCTCTTCTTCCAGCCGGAACTGCTCACGTATCTCATGATCACCGCCGCCGCCTTTGCCTTCTGCGTCTACGACCAGGTGCTGCGGCGGGAAGTTTATTTCCTGCGCACACCCCTGGATTACGCCGTTGCCGCCCTGGTGGCAGCCTATGCCCTGTCCCTGATCACCGCCGTACACCTGCGCCCGGCCATAAGCGAACTGCTGAAAGCGGCCGCCTTTTTCATGGTCTACTGGACGGCCGCCAGGGCCGTGCGGGGCGAAAAAGACATGGACCGCCTTTTGCACGTCCTGTACATAGCCGGTCTGGGAGTGGCCGCCGTGGGTCTATTGGCCGCCGCCCGGGTGATCGACTTTCCGGGCGCCTTTGAAAACGGTGTGATCATGTCCACCCTGCAGTATAAAAACGCCCTGGCCGTCTACCTGGCCGCCGTAAACGTCCTGGGCCTGGGTTTGAGTCTCAAGACAGAGCTTTTGCTGCCGAAAATTATCTATGCAGCGGGAAATACGGTCCTGATAACGGTCATCCTGGGCACCCAGTCCCGGGGCGGGTGGATAATTTACCCCCTGGCCATGGCCGCCCTGGTCGCCCTGATTCCCCGGGGTCTGCGCTGGCGGGCGGCCTATCATCTGTTCATCTTCCTGGGATGCGGCCTGGTCACCGCCCGGTTTTTCTATGCCCATCTGCCGGTGGCCCAGGGCGCTGCTTTGCTGAAATACCTGCTGGCCGGCCTGGCCGCTGCCTTCTTGCTTCAGGCCGCCTACCACTTTCTGGCCCTGTGGCTGAACCGGGATGAGGTGGCGGAGGCCACCCGCCGTTTAGTAGCCGTGGGGGGGCTGGCCTACTGCGGCCTGGTCCTGGCCGTTTACCTCTGGTACGCGGCGGCCGCCTATCCCGTGGCGGCGGCCCAGATCCTCCCGGGCAAAGTAATCTCCCGGGCGGAAACCATCTCGGCCTACGACCCCAGCTTCCGGCAGCGGCTGGAATATTACCGGGACGCCCTGCGCATCGTGCGGGACCACCCCGTCACCGGGGCGGGCGGGGGCGGCTGGAACGCCCTGTACCACCGCTACGCATCCCATCTTTACTGGTCCACCGAGACCCACAGCCACCTCTTCCAGACCTGGGTGGAGGCGGGTACCCTCGGCCTTGCCGCCCTGCTGGCCGCCTGGGCGGGTTTCATCCGGCTGCTCGTGCGACTCAAGCGGCGTGAGAGCGGCGAAGGCCCCGCCGTTTCCACCTGGACGGCGGCGGTGGCCGCCCTCACTCTGGGCGTGCACAGCGCCTTTGACTTCGACCTGTCGCTGGCCGCCCTGGGAATCTTCCTTTTTGCCCTGTTCGGGGCGGTGCGGGGGATGGCCGGGGAACCGGAGCGGCGGGCGCAGGCAGGGCACGGCGGGCCGGAGGGTGTTCCGCCGGACCGCCCTGCGGCATTCACCGGAGGCGGCAACCGGAACCGGGCCGCCTGGATAAAGGTTATCTTTTCCCGGTTCTTCCGGAGTATCCCGGACGGCCCGGGCTCACCGGCCGGAGGCCGGAAGGGCCTGGCCGGGCGGGATGCCCCTGCCCGGCCCAGTTCCACAGCCCGGCGGCTCATCCTGGCCGCCATGGCCGGCACCCTGGCCGCCGCCGCGGTGATCTACCCGGCCCGCGCCTTTCATGCCGCCGGGGTGGCCGGAGCCGAAGGTGCCCGGGCACTCCTGGCCAAAGATATGGAGCAGGCAAAGGGTCGCTATGAACAGGCCCACCGCCTTGACCCCTTCACGGCCTCCTACGCCGCCGACCTGGCCCAGATCTGGGCGGTGCAGGCGGCGGCCAGAGACGATGCTACAGCCCGCTACCGGGCCATCAAATACGCCCGGGAAGCGGCCGGGGCCGAGCCCTACAACACCCGGGTGCGGGCCACCCTGGTGAACATATACAGCCTTTTACGGGAATACGACCTGATGGTGCAGGAGGCCGCCGCCCTGGTGGCGGCCGATCCCCTGCAGGCAGTCCATTACGAAGTTCTGGCCCGGGCCAGGCTGGATGCGGCCCGCTACCACCTGCAGCGGGGGGAAAAGGATCCGGCCCGCCGGTACCTGGCCGAAGCGGCGCAGATGCCCGGGCAACTGCCGGCGGCCATACCCAGACCCACACCGCCCCTCATCTTGAGCGCCGGCCAGGCCGCCTACATCATGGGGGACCTGCCCGGTGCCGCGGCTTACCTGGAAGAAGCCGCCCGGGATAAGGAAGCCGCCGGCCGGGAGGCCCGCCTGTGGCTGGCCGCCCTTTACACCCGGCAGGGGCAGGGGCAAAAGGCCGCAGCCCTGCTGGAAAATCTGCGGAAGGAAGAACCGGAGACCGATAAAATCTATAGGGAAGTCCTGTCCTTGTCTCTTTAGCCATAAAGAAAGGGGAAAAAGAAATTGGCCGAACCCAGTCCAGCCCCGAACGCCGCCCTCATCGAGGAGGAAGTCATCGACCTGCGGCAGTACGTGAAAGTGTTACAGAAGTGGCGCAAGGTCATCGCCCTGGGCACGCTGCTGGCCGTGTTCACCTCCGCCATATTGAGCTTTTTCGTGCTGCCCCCGGTTTACGAGGCCCAGACGCTGCTTTTGGTCACCATGGCCACGGACAAGCAGCCCGTTGTCCAGAACCCCCAGGGGGGCCTGGAGGGAGTGGTGGGGGCCATGTCCCGCCTGCCCATCCTGACCATGAACACCTACCTGGGCCAGCTGAAAAGCGAAGTGTTGCTCCAGCGGGTCATTGATAAATTAAAGCTGGACCCGGACCTGTACACTCCCCGCACCCTTTCCGGCCAGATCAAGGCCACGGTGGTAAAGGATTCCAACCTGATCGACGTGCGGGTGCAGAACCGGGACCCACAGCTGGCCGCCCGCATCGCCAACGCCCTCAACGAAGAATACCTGAAACTTCTATCTGAAAAGAACCAGGAGCAAATGTCCCGCTCGGTAACCTTCCTGAAAGATCAGCGCGCCGCCACCGAGAAGGAACTCCAGAATGCCGTTGAAGAGCTGAAAAAGTTCCAGGCCCAGCCCCGGGGCGTGGCCGTCCTGGAACAGGAATTCAAGAAGAAATCGGAAGACCTGGCCGGTTACGAATCCCAGCTGAAAATGGCCGGCGTGGAACTGGACCAGCTCACCGCCGGGGTAAGTTCCCTGGAGGGCGAACTAAGCTCCACACCGAAAATGGTTGCGGTGGAAAAAGAGGATCCGGCTACCGGGAAAACCGTTACCATGCAGGACCTGAACCCGGTATATACGGCCCTGGCCCAGAAGCTGGGTGAGAAAAAGGCCGCCCTGGCGGAAAAGAGCGCCCAGGTACAGGGCCTGCAGGGCGTGGTGGACGGGCTGCGGCAGGAACTGGACAAGTTGCAGGCGGAACTGACGGGCAAAAAGTTACAGCAGGATAAACTGCAGAGCGAAGTGGACCGGCTCAAGCAGACAGTGGAGACACTGGCCCAGAAGACCACCGAAACCCAGATCGCCAAATCCGTAAACCTGGGCGACACCAGCGTGGTGGTGGTTTCGGATGCGGGGGTCCCCTCCCGCCCCATAAAACCAAATAAAAAGCTGAATATCGCCGTAGCCCTGGTTCTGGGCCTGCTGGCGTCCACCGCCCTGGCCTTTGTCCTGGAGCACCTGGATTATACCATCAAAACACCGGAGGATGTATCGAAACATCTGGAACTGCCGGTGGTGGGGGTCATCCCCCAGGTCACCCCCCGCACCGGCAGGAACCCATCCTATGGAGGCTAGATAAATGTTCAAGAATAACGGCTACGCGCCCCCTCTCATAGCCTCAAAGCACCCGAAATCGGCCGCCGCCGAGGCCTACCGCACCCTGCGGACAAACCTGGGGTTTGCCGCCCTGGATCAACCCTGTCGTTCCATCATGGTGACCAGCGCCGGCCCGGAGGACGGCAAGTCCACCACGGCGGCCAACTTAGCCGTGGTGCTGGCCCAGGCGGGCCACCGGGTGATCCTGGTGGACTGCGACCTGCGCAAGCCCACACAGCACAGAAATTTTCAGGTGGAAAACCACCGGGGCATAACCAACTGCCTATTGCAGGACCTGGACCCTGTGGCCGTCTCCCACAACGGCCTGGTGGACAATCTATCCGTGCTCACCAGCGGCCCCATACCGCCCAACCCGGCGGAACTCCTGGGTTCGGAGAAGGTGCGCGCCCTCTGGCCGGCCCTGCTGGAACGCTTCGACTACGTGATTGTGGACTCGCCCCCGGTGCTGGCCGTCACCGACGCCGCCCTGCTGGCCGCCCAGGTGAACGGGGTGCTCCTGGTGATCCGGGCCGCCGCCACCCGGGTGGAAATCGCCCGGGAAGCAAAGGAGCAGCTGGCCAAGGCCGGCGCCCGCATCATCGGCGTGGTCTTAAACCAGGTGAAAATGCCCGCCCGGGACTACCATTATTACTACTATTACCGCCGGAAGGAAGAGGAAGAAAAGGTTAAATTTTAGACGGGAACCCCGTCAGATAGGATAAAAGCATTGGAAACACAGGAAATATTTCGTGTTTTCAGGAAGGATTTGCAAGTGTTTTTTCGAATATAAACTATGGGGAACGAAGTGGATATGTGTTTAGAAAAAATCAACCAAAATTTAAGAGAAAATTAAGGTTCTGCTGGAAGGATCGACCGGCCATTGCGTCGAAAAAAAGATTATGATTATATGTTTAATTGAGCGGAGGCCTTGAACCGCCGCCCGTACCTGGGCGCCTGGGCGGTGGCGAGCCGGTGGCGCAACCGGCCGCTGTACAAATAAGGCGGCCTGCCCGTTTTTACCGGGCCGGTTATGCTGCAGTGCAGCCTGCCGGCTCCCCAGGCGGCCTGAAAGGGAGTGGCAGCATACAGTGGCTGAAACGTCCCGGAATCTGGCTCTAGAAGGGAGATTGCCCCGTTGGGACGCGGCTACCCTTCCCATGCCGGTGGGAAGGCAGGGGTATTTGCGCGGGGTTGCCGCGGCAGCCCTGGTCGTCTCAGACCTGTGCGCCCTGGCCGTATCCCTGACCCTGGCTGTTTTGATCCGCATACATATTCTGCCCGTGCTTCTTCCGGTTTTCCCGCCGGGTGTCCCCCCGTCCATGGTGGAGAAACTTTCCTGGGTTCCGATCATCGCCGTCCTCTGCCTGGCCTACGAAGGCCTGTACACCCGGCGGCTGCCCTTCTGGCGGGAGGTGAAAAGGCTGGTGAAAGCACTCACCCTGGCCTTTCTGCTGGTGCTGGCCGCCGTATCCCTGGGCAAGATGAGCGGCGAGTTCTCCCGCACCGTGCTGGTGCTGGGCTATGCGGGCGGGCTTTTCCTCCTGCCCCTGGGGCGCCTGGCGGCCAAGGGCGTCCTGGCGCGCCTGGGCCTGTGGGCGCTGCCCGTGCTCATCCTGGCCGCCGGTAAAACGGGCGAACTGGTGGCGCAGGCCCTGTTGCGGGACAAATACCTGGGTTACCGCATCGCCGGCTTCCTGGACGACGACCCGGCCAAGGGCGCCCGGGGCGTGCAGGTGAACGGCACCCGTTTGCCGGTACTGGGGGGCTTCCGGGACAGCGATAGAGTCATGGTTCAAACCGGTGTGTGCCACCTCATCGTGGCCGCCCCGGGCATGGACCCGAAGGCCCTGGTGGGCCTGATCAACCGGCTGCAGCGCTCCGCCGCCTCGGTGACGGTCATCCCGGACCTGTTCGGGGTACCCGTCATGGGCGTGGAAACGGATTATTTCTTCGATGAGCAGGCCCTGTCCCTGCGCATTAAAAACAACCTGGCCAGCCCCTGGAACATGTTTATCAAACGCGCCTTCGACCTGGCGGTGGGGACAATCATCCTGCTTCTGGCCCTGCCCCTCATGGCCGCCATTGCCCTGGCCATCAAGATAGACTCTCCCGGGCCGGTAATCTTCGCCCACCGGCGCATCGGCCGGGGCGGGAGGGAGTTTAAGTGCTACAAGTTCAGGACGATGGTGGTCAACGCCGAGGCCGTCCTGCAGGAAATGCTGCGCAAGGACCCCGCCCTGCGGGCCGAGTGGGAGCGCGACTTCAAGCTCAAAAACGACCCCCGCATAACCAGGGTGGGCAGGTTCCTGCGGAGGACAAGCCTGGATGAGCTGCCGCAGATCTTCAACGTCCTCAAGGGCGAAATGAGCCTGGTGGGGCCGCGGCCCATAGTCAGGAAAGAAATTTTGCGCTTCGGGCCGTACATAGACGACTTTTACCTGGTGCGTCCGGGCATCACCGGACTCTGGCAGGTGAGCGGCCGCAACGACATCGACTACCCGGAGCGTGTCCGCCTGGAGTCCTGGTACGTCCGCAACTGGTCCCTGTGGCTGGATATAACCCTGCTCATCCGCACGGTGGGAGTAGTGCTGGCCAGGCGGGGGGCTTATTGATTCCAGATAAACGAATTGTCTTCGGAGCACGGGTGCCCTTGGGGAAATCTTTACATTGACGATAACCTGTTGACGATACCGGAAATTCTCCGCCAGACAGGATATTACACGGAGGGTATTTCCTGCAACGCTCTGGTTTCGCCCGCGACAGGTTTTGGGGGAGGCTTTGATCGTTTCTGGGATTTGAGCAACAGTTATCCTTTTGGTGAAGCGGTAGCTCCATCCGGATTTCAGTTAAAAGAAAAATTGCTAACCCTGGTTGGAAAACCATCTTCTTCCCACCTAAGGTGGCTTTTAAATAAAACGCTTGCAAGAACTTATAGCTTGTTCGGGAGCTGGAAAGTGCTGTTAACGCGGCAAGCATTAAGATTAGCCGCCACATTGGTACTAAAGATAGGCTCGTCCAACTGCATGAACTCTTTGCCACGCTGGCGAATCTTTGCGATTCATTGTTTCCCGTTCCTAAAGGAAGTATTGACCTTCAACACGACAAGAGAGAATGTGCGGTGGTGGAGGATATTGACGCGCCGATGCGAGTAAAGGATTGGGCGGCCAGGGGCCCGAAGTTTGATGTGGCGGCCTTTCCCTTCCGGAAGCTGATGAAGGTTTCCATCCGGTTAGAGGGCACGGCGTGCCCCGCAATACCGGTTTTACAGCCGCAGGATTCAGTATCGTTTACCTCGCTCACGTGAAAGGGTTGACAGATATGGATAAGGAATTGATCCTGCTTCTGGTGTGCGGAACAGTCGTCTTTTTGCTCGCCCTGGTGAGGCCGGCCTACGCCCTCACCATAACATTGGGAGCGAATTTTTTCCTCCAGCCCCGCCCCCAGATCGCGGGTGTCTATGTCATTTTGGCAGATGCTGCCATCGTTGCTCTGACCTTAGCCTGGATATTCAGATCAATCGCCAGTGAAAGGCTCACATTTCCAAGGACCGGCCTCGAACTCGCTTTTGGGGTTCTCGCAGGCGCTTACATCCTTTCGGCAGTTTTTGCTTTTGACCATGGTCGGGCGCTGGTTAAAACCGTTCAGTTGGTTGAGTGGGTTCTTCTCTTCTATCTTACAGTGAACTATGGACGTGGTGAAAAAACCCTCCGTCTCCTCGTCGGTACGCTCATAGGCGTTGGCCTCTTCGAAGTTGCTCTAGCCGCTTACCAGGCGGCGCGGATGGAGGATTTCCGCCGGGTTACCGGCACCCTGGGCAATGACTTGGGCTGGTATATGTTTATGCTGTTGCTTTTTGCGATGGTCCAGTTTGTTACATACACCGAACTAAAACACAGGCTCTTATGGGCTGTCGCTGGTATATTCTTCACCTTCGGTTTTCTGTTAACCCAAGTGCGCGAACTATGGTTTTCGCTCCTGGTGGCTTTATTGGTTTTAGCGATTCTGGAGGCCTTCATCCACCGTCGACCCAAACGTTTTTTGCGGTTCTTGGGCGTTGTGGCGGTCAGCGGCGCTGCGGGCATCATCCTTTTACTACCAAAACTTGGTCCCTATTTGGTCTATCTTGAGAACCGCAGCCTGGATACGCTTTACACGCGATTGGGTCAGTGGGGATCGGCGCTTAACATCTTCGCCGCGCATCCCTGGGCCGGGATTGGCCCAGGTGGTTTTGGTCAATTATGGGTCCCTTTTATCCCTGAAACGTACTATTCGCTATGCGTGGCCTACGGCCTGGTCGGCAATTCGGAAATTGACGCCCACAGTTTTCTTTTTACCCGGCTGGCCGAGACGGGGCTTCTCGGTACGGCGGCGGCAGTTTGGGTGCTGTGGCGCCTGGCCAGACGCACAGCACGGGTTAAAGGACTATCGCTACCCCCGTTGGCCCAGGGCATTGCCATAACCGCGCGGCTATTGGCGGTCCTTGCCCTGCTGACACTTGTTTACAGCGACTTCTTCCAGATCAAGCTGTTCTGGATGCTGGTGGGTCTGGGCCTGTCCTGCCGCAGTTTTGCCGCGGGCACGGTTCGGCCGGAAGCGAAGGCGGCCAATCTCCGGCCATCGCCGCACGAGGAGGGGGCGTATAACTTTGGGTGTTGAAGGGTTTTATAAGCTGAGTTAAGTTGTCAAGGGGTTGACATAACGAGAATAATTACTGCTCCCCTTATTGACATGTTCCTGGTGAGCCCTTGAGGTTAACCTTAATCAAAGTGGCGCCGTCAGGGAAGTCTTGACGGCCGGGGTCCCCGCGTGTGGTACAATTGAGTGACCGGCGGGGCAC
>NZ_WHYR01000053.1 GCF_009428905.1 Desulfofundulus thermobenzoicus
GGCCCCTGGTGGGGGCCGGGGCGGGCCTGTTCGCCGGTATACACCGTTACCTGCTGGGTGGTTTCACCGCCTTCTCCTGCGCCCTGGCCGCCGTGGCCGAAGGCACCCTGGGCGGGCTGGTGCAGCACTACTACCGCCGCGGCCCCATTCCCTGGCATGTAGCTTTACTGGCCGGGCTGGCGGGAGAAACATTGCAAATGGCCATTATCCTGGCCACTGCCCGTCCTTTCGGCGAAGCCTGGGCACTGGTGCAGATCATCGGCCCGCCCATGATTATAGTCAATTCCATTGGCGTGGCCATTTTTATGGTCATTGTCAAAACCGCTGCCGAGCAGCGGGAACGCATCGCCGCCTGCCAGGCACAGCAAGCGCTGCGCATAGCCACCAAAACCCTGCCCTTCTTACGGCACGGGTTGAACCGGGAGTCGGCTGAGCAGACGGCCCGGATTATTTATAATTCCGTCAAGCTGGCCGCGGTGGCCATCACCAATGGCCAGGAGATCCTGGCCCATGTGGGCCGGGGGGACGACCATCATCACCCCGGGACTCCCATATTGACCAGTGCCACTTTAAAGGCGCTGGCCACCGGGGAGGTCCAGGTTGCCCAGACCAGGGATGAAATCGGCTGCCAGGAAAAGAACTGCCGCCTGGCTTCGGCAGTGGTGGTGCCACTGAAAAGGCGGGAGGTAACCATAGGCACTTTAAAGCTTTATCATGACCGGGAAAACAGCATCACGCCGGTAGACCTGGAACTGGCCCGGGGGCTGGCCCACCTGTTTTCCACCCAGCTGGAACTGGCCGAAGTGGAATCCGAAGCCCGACTGCGTGCCCAGGCGGAACTGAAGGCGCTCCAGGCCCAGGTGCATCCCCACTTCCTGTTTAACGCTTTAAATACCATTGTCTCCCTGGTACGCACCAGGCCGGACAAGGCCCGGGAACTGTTGATTAAACTTGCCAGCTTCTTCCGGTACAGTTTACGAAAGGATGATGCTCCCATTCCCCTGGCGGAAGAACTGGCCCATGTGGAGGCCTACCTGGCCATCGAGGGAACACGCTTCGGCAACAAGCTACAGGTAGTCCAGCTTGTAGATCCCGCAGCTTTAACCTGCCCCGTTCCCGCCTTTACCCTCCAGCCGGTGGTAGAAAATGCCATCAAGCACGGCCTGCAACCCAAGAGGGAGGGCGGGAGGATAAAAATTACAGCTAAAGATCAGCCTGGAGAAGTGATAGTCACCATAGAAGATAATGGTGTGGGTATTTTCCCGGAAGAACTGGATAAAATCCTCCTTCCCGGCTACGGGCGCGGCCACGGGCTGGGATTATCCATTGTCAACGAACGTTTGAAGGGCCTGTACGGACCGGGGTATGCGCTGCAGGTAAACAGTGCACCCGGCCAGGGTACAAGAGTGGTCTTGCGCTTTCCTAAAGAAACCAGCTCCCAGGGGGTGAAGGAAGATGCCCTTTACAGCTGTTGTGGTTGACGACGAACCCCTGGCCAGGGACGAGCTAAAATACCTGTTGTCGGTCTACCCGGAATGCCGGGTGGTAGGTGAAGCCGAGGACGCACAGGAAGCCCTGAAACTGGTGGCCGAACTGCAGCCCGATGTGGTTTTTCTGGACATTCAGATGCGGGGGATGTCTGGATGTGAAGCGGCCCGGGAGATGCTTTCTTTCCCGCACCCGCCCCTGGTGGTCTTTGCTACGGCCTATAACGAGTATGCCGTCAGGGCCTTTGAGCTGGGAGCAGTGGATTACCTTTTGAAGCCCTTTGAAGACAAACGGCTGGCCAAGACCATCAATCGCATTGAAGAACTGCGCAGGCGCTCCGGCGACTGGGCGGAAGCTGTGGAACGGGTGGCCGGGCTGCTGCAAGCAAAAAGACACCGGATTAAGAAATTGCCTGTGGAAAAAAACGGGGAAATCAGGCTCCTGGATTACCAGGATATCATCTTCGGCCGGGCCAAAGACGGCAGCGTCCAGATCGTCACCGCCAGTGATACCTGCACCTACACCGGCAGCATGACAGAACTGGAAGCACGGTTAAAAAGTGAAGGTTTCCTCCGGGTACACAAAAGTTTTCTGGTTAACCTGAACCAGGTTCAGGGGGTGCTGCCCTGGTTCAAAGGAACATACTGGCTGGTGATGGGTGACCCTAAAAAGACTCAAATCCCGGTCAGCAAGAGCCAGGTGAAGGAACTGAAATCAATACTGGGATTGGAAGCTTCGTAAAATGCTACCCCACGGAAAGTGGGGTTTTTTCTGTTGATGGGGCCCATATTTCCGATCAACCCCTCTTTTGTTCCGTTGATTAAGCCGTTGTTACCTGTTTCACCGGGAGAGTTTATAATGTAAGCACGGACCGGCCGGTTTCATAATTTTTCAACAGGGAGGGAATAAATGTGCGTGCCTTAACCCTGGTAATTATAGCAGCACTGGTATTTATCCTGGCCTACCGTTTTTACGGAGCTTTCCTGGCAGCGAGAGTCCTGGCCCTGGATCCAAAGCGCCGCACCCCTGCGGAAGCCCATAATGACGGCCGGGACTACGTACCCACCAACCGCTGGATATTATTCGGTCACCACTTTGCCGCCATCGCCGGTGCCGGCCCCCTGATCGGCCCGGTTCTGGCCGCCCAGTTCGGCTACCTGCCCGGCACCCTGTGGATTCTTATTGGCGCCGTGGTGGCCGGCGCAGTCCATGATATGGTCATTCTGTTTGCTTCCATCAGACATGACGGGCAATCCCTGGCCGAAATAGCCCGCCGGGAAGTGGGTAATTTTTCCTACTGGCTGGCTTCCGTAGCCATCCTGTTCCTGTTAATCATTGTACTGGCGGGTGCCAGCGTATCTGTAGTCAACGCCCTCTTCCAGAGCCCGTGGGGTACTTTTACCGTCGGCGTAACTATACCCATAGCCCTGTTCATCGGCATCTACCTCAAGTGGCTCCGTCCCGGGCGCATTGCCGAAGCCACTGTAATCGGCGTAATCCTGATCATCCTGGGGGTGGTGCTGGGACCGGTTATCCAGCATTCCGCCCTGGCTCCACTGCTTACCTTTAACAAGCAACAGCTTTCCCTGATGATTGCCGCTTACGGCTTCCTGGCCGCAGTACTGCCCGTGTGGCTGCTCCTGGTGCCCCGGGACTACCTGAGCACTTACATGAAAGTGGGCACCATGTTGCTGCTGGCCATAGGTGTGATTATTGTCAACCCCGTGCTGCAAATGCCGGCTGTGACCAAATTTGTAGCCGGTGGAGGACCGGTTATCCCGGGTAAAGTATGGCCCTTCATGTTCATTACCATTGCCTGTGGCGCCCTGTCGGGATTCCATGCCCTTGTTTCCAGCGGCACCACACCCAAAATGGTGCGCAGTGAAGCCGACATTCTGCCCATCGGTTACGGCGCCATGTTAACGGAAGGTTTTGTGGCCCTGATGGCCCTGATCGCAGCCACCGTGCTGCCGGCCGCCGATTATTTTGCCATCAACAGCCCGCCGGAGGTCTTTGCCAAGCTGGGCATGCAGGTACAGGACCTGCCCGTGCTCTCCCAGCTGGTGTCAGAAAACCTGGCCGGCCGCCCCGGCGGCGCCGTGTCCCTGGCCGTGGGCATGGCCGACATCTTCTCCAAAATCGGCGGCTTACGGCACCTGATGGGCTACTGGTACCACTTTGCCATCATGTTTGAAGCCCTGTTTATCCTGACCCTGATTGATGCCGGCACACGGGTCGGGCGCTACCTGATGCAGGAAATCGGCGGTGCTGTATACAAGCCGTTAAAGGACCACAACTGGTGGCCGGGCATCATCCTGACCAGCGGTATTTTCACCCTGGCCTGGGGATACCTGCTGTACGGCGGCAGCATTTCCACCATCTGGCCCCTTTTCGGTGTGAACAACCAGCTGCTGGGCAGCATGGCCCTGGCTATCGGCACCACCATGCTGATCAGGATGGGCAAGGCCCGGTATGCCTGGACCACCTTCATCCCTATGGTCTTCCTGACAGTAACCACCATTACAGCCGGATATCAAAATATTGTCATCAACTACCTGCCGAAGCATAACTACCTGCTGGCGGCTATTTCAGCAATCATGCTGATCATGGTTATCCTGATTATCGCCGATTCCGTGAGGGTGTGGATAAAGCTGCTCTCCCAAAAGGGACAGGCTAACCGCATGAAGCGCCTTGAAAAAGCTCCCACAGCATGACCAGGCCAATAAGTAATAGATCATGACAGGTTACTCCACATTAAAAAGGAAAAATCCCTAAAAAGCCCGGGAATTTCCCGGGCTTTTTAGGCAGAAAAGCCTCTTGAGCGCGCCTGTATTTTTCAACCTTCCACCCCACCGGAAAGTTTTTCCCAGGCCCTCTGGTAGACTTTGAAATCATCTTCACGGAACAGAACAAAGCGTACTTCCGTAAAGAAATCGTTTTCTAAAATAAAATCCCGCACCGTTTTCAAAGCAATGGTCGCCGCCCGCTCGATGGGAAAACGGTAGGCACCGGTACTGATGGAGGGAAAGGAAATGGATTTGATACCCTTTTCTCTGGCCAGGGAAAGGCTGTTATAATAGGCATTGTGCAGCAGCTCGTCTTCTCCCCGGTTGCCCCCCGACCAGATGGGGCCCACGGTATGGATGACATACCGGGCTTTCAATTTGCCGCCGGTGGTAATTACCGCCTGACCCGTGGGCAAGCTGCCCTGCCGGGCCACAATCTGCTTGCATTCCTCCAGGATCTGCGGCCCCCCGGCCCGGTGAATGGCCCCGTCCACACCCCCACCGCCCATCAGGCTGGAATTGGCCGCATTAACAATGGCTTCGGTATCCTGCTGGGTGATATCCCCCACCATCAAACGCAGCAAGGTTGAACCCAAACGCACCTCCATGAAAAATCCCTCCCGGAACCAGAAAACTTTGCCCAAATAATTCGCGTTCGGGCAAAGTTTTCCTCTCTTTTTCGCGTTTTATTTTAACCTGAAGGTAAATACTCAGTGAACCCGGTTGGATGCGGCGCTGTCCCGTGTCCCGACAAAATAGCCATCCAGTTATTCAAAAATTGCCCGGCCACCTGCCGGTATTCTTCCCAGATTGCCGCAGTCTCCTGCAACAGGCGGCCGGCGGCACCGGGACCGCCGTATTCTTCCAATTCATCGGCATAAGCTTCGGCCCAGGTATTAATTATCTCCGGGTTCACCTCCAGGTGAAATTGCAGGGCAAAGATGTGCCGCCCTAAAGAAAAGGCCTGGTTAACACAATCCTCGCTGGCAGCCAGGTGGGAAACCCCGGAAGGCAGGGCAAAGGTATCGCCGTGCCACTGGAAGACAAAAAATTCTTCCGGCAAACCGGCAAACAGGGGCGACTTCAAACCGTCGGCGGTAAGCCGGAGTTTATACCAGCCGATCTCCGGAACCGGATTGCGGACAACAGGTGCACCCAGGGCCTTGGCAATCAGCTGACCGCCAAGACATATCCCCAGCACGGGTAAACTTTTTTGGATTGCTTTTTTAATCAGTTGATCAACTTGCCTTAAATAAGGGTAGGACTCCTCTTCATAGACGTTCATCGGGCCGCCCAGGATTACCAGGGCGCCATAGCCATCTAAAGAGGCGGGCAAGTGTGCCCCCGGTTGATCCATCACCCGTATATCAAGCTGCCAGCCCTCTTTCTCCATGGCCGGCTGCAAAAGACCCGGCCCTTCAATGGTCACATTTTGTACTACCAGTGCTCGCAAGACAAAAACCTCCAAAAATCAATTCGTTTTTTGCTTAACCGTGAACACAATTGAAAATGACCCCGATAACTACCGCAGACGTGGATAAGGGTGTCCATTATGTCTTGTTTCTTGTAATGCCTTCACATTTATTCTCCATAATACCATGGCTGGATTTGCCGGACAAGCCCAATCGAGAAGCTAATAACAACAGGCCACCAGCTGCCGCCCCCGTTCCAGGGCCGTCCCGGCCCACCCCCGGTAACGGGGGCGAATTTCGTGTATTATCACACCGGAGTAATCCCGCAATAAAGCAAGTACGTCAGCGACCGGGATTTCACCAAAACCGATGGGCAGGTGCAGATCCCCCCGGCCGGCGGCCATCAACTCAGCCTGTTTCTTTTCCAGCGAACCGGAAATCCGGCCGAAGTTATCGTGCAGGTGCACGTGGCGTACGTATGGAGCAGCCAGGGCCACGGCTCCCAGGAAATCAAAGCCATAATGCCGGGCCGATAGATATGCATGACCTACATCCAGAGTTATGCCCACCTGGGGATGGCCGATAGCCTTCACCTGTTCCACCAGCAGGGACAAGTGCTCCGCATAACAATAGGGGCTGCCATCCAGGTAAGGCCGGGCATTTTCCATAGCTATGGTAACCCCCAGTTGTTTCGCCCTTTCGGCCAGATCCAGTAACGCTTCCCGCTCCTGCCGTCGCATTTCATCTCTGACTTCCGGGCTAAGGTTCTGTCGACCTCCGGGCAGGTGGAAGGTCTCCTCCGGTACATATCTGCCGCTGTGGTAAACCAGTACCTCCGCTCCAATGGCTGCAGCAAACTCCAGGCTTTGCTTAAAAGCCTGTTTTTGCCAGAATAGGTTTTCAATATCCATCAGGTTTAAAGGATTGGGGGCATGGACTGTGTAACAAAAGGGAAACCGGGCAAGCAGCCGGCATATTTCCTCCACCCGCGGGGGCAGCAGCCGTCCCCCTATCATGGCCCCCACTCCGTGCACAGGAATTTCCACATACTCAAAACCGAGCCCAGCAAAATACTCTAAATCCCGGGCCAGGGTGTCCAAATTGTTATCCAGCCGGGTAGCATCGGCGTTGATACCAAATCCTTTGATGGGCATAAAAATCCTGCTCCTTACCTTAAAATGACCGGTTATTGCAGGTTGCCACCTGCTCTCCCCTACAGTGATAGTTCAGGGAATAAACAACGCGGCCATCAACCATTGTCATTAACACAACGGGAATTCCTTCGTCAAGCCTCACCAGTACCAGATCCGCCCGCCGTCCAACCTCCAGTGCTCCTACTTCTCCAGCTAGTCCGGCAGCCCGGGCAGGATTTGTCGATACCAGAGATACGCTCTGAGGTAATGAATCAGGAGTTTCAGCCAGTGCAAAAACAGCAGAAAGCATGGCTGGCGGGTAATAATCGGAACACAGGATGTTCGCTGCTCCAACAGCCACTGCTTCTCTGGCACTCAGATTCTTGGCCTGGGAACCCCCCCGCACCACATTCGGGGCCCCCACGCAGACATTCAGGCCCATTCTTCTGGCAAAAGAGGCAGTTTCCATATTTACAGGAAATTCGCTGATACTGATTCCCAGCTCATGAGCCATTTTTATCCTGGCCGGACTGTCATCATCGTGGGAAGCTACGGGTATACCCAACTCCCGGGCTTTATCTGACAGCTGGCGCATCCTGGCGAGCACCAGTCGTCTATCCACATTATTCTTTTTGGCCAAAAGCTCTTCTATCTTTTCCTCCTGTACACCGGAAGACCAGCGCATCCACTCCTTATACTTTTCCAATTCCCGGAACTGGCCCTGGCCGGGGGTATGATCCATAAATGAAAGCAAATCCACCCTGCCTTCGTTCATCAGTTCCATAATAACAGGTACCGCCGACAGGTCGGTAATTTCATAACGCAAATGGATCCGGTGCCGGATCAGGGTCGGACCGGCGGACAGTTGGCAGATGCACCGGATAACCTGGGCAACCAGTTCGTTGGAACGCAAACCCAGTTCTTCCCTGGCAAAAGAAAGGGAATGAAATACGGTGGTTATTCCGCAGCCGGCGAGGCGTTTTTCCAGTTCACGAAAAGCCAGTTCAACCGGAAATATCGCCCCGGGGCGGGGTTCGATTTCCCTTTCAATGGCATCGCTGTGCAGGTCAACACATCCAGGCAGTATCCAGGCCCCACCGGCATTAATTACATACTTTTCCATTTGCCTCTCCAAAGCGTGTATCTGCCCGGCCGGTCTGATATCCGTAATTACCCCCCCTGAAATCATAACACAGGCATTTTCTACCACGCCTCCCGGAATAACAGCGCGACCGTTAACAATTAACAGATCACTAATCACGCCAGTTCCCTCCGTTTTTCCGGATAACAATAGCCGTCCCGCATAACGAATGCGCTGTCTACCAGCCGCCTGGCCGCATCCATATCGTGAAAGATGCCGACCATGCTTGTGCCGGATCCCTTCAGTTCCCGCAGCAATTCAATTACCGTGTTTTTGGTATTTACATCCAGGGAGGCAGTGGGCTCATCCAGAAGCAAAAGGCGGGGTCGGGTAATAAGTGCCCGGGCCAGGTTGACCCGTTGCTGTTCTCCTCCGCTGAAGGTAACCGGGTAGGCATCCCACAACTCCCTGGCTACGCCCAGCCGTGCCAGATATTCCCTGGCTACCTTGCGGGCCTCCTCCTGGTCTGTGCCCTGCAACCACAGCCCTTCGGCCACCACGTCCACCGCCGGCACACGGGGCATGATTTTCAAAAACTGCGAAACATAGCCTATCTCCTGCCGTAAAACCAGCACCTGTCGTTCCGGTGCCAGGGCCAGATCTACCTCGCCGTAGCAGCGAGAAAGGTACTTGATGCATCCGCCTGAAGGCAGATAAGTCCGGTAAATGCATTTTAAGATCGTAGATTTACCGGACCCGCTGGGGCCAAAGATGCCCAAAAAAGCTCCTTCCTCAACAACGAAGGAAACGTCCTGGCAGCCCACAATGGTTTTGCCGCCCAGCATATGCAGGGTAAATTTTTTACACAGGTTTTCTACTTTCAAAATCACGCTCATTCGTTTTCCCCCATTAACTATAAAAGAGAATTTACCAGCAATTGGGTATAGGGATGTTGTGGGTCCTCCAGGATCTGATCGGTAAGCCCAATTTCAACTACACGACCGTTTTTCATCACAGCAGTGCGATGGGCCAGCAACCGGATTACCCCCAGATCATGGGAAACCACAATCATGGCGATCCCTAACTGGCGTTGCAACTGCTTGATCAGATCCAGCACCCGGGCCTGGACTGAAACATCCAGGCCGGTAGTCACTTCATCCAACAAAAGCAGGGGAGGGTTGTGAGCCAAAGCCTTGGCTATTTGCACCCGTTGCTGCATCCCGCCGCTAAAACGACCTGGCAGTTCATCCATCCGTTCTACGGGCACTTCGGTACGCATCAGTAAGCGGGCTGCCTGCTCACGGATATAGCCTACATGCCTTACATCGGCTGCCAGGAGTTTTTCAGCGATGTTACCGCTGCACGAAAAACTAAAATCCAGCCCCAGTTGAGGATTCTGGTAAACCATACCAATGAGGTGATTACGAAGGTAACGTTTGCGCTGGCCGCTTTCCTGTAAAATATTAACTTTGCCTTGTTCGTAACAGGACAGGTAAACCTCACCCCCGGTAGCTTCTTCATCAAAATAAAGACACCGCAGCAGAGTACTCTTACCGGAACCGCTCTCTCCCACGATCCCCAGAACTTCCCCCTCGTATAACTCCAGGGAAATGCCGCCGCAGGCCACTACTGAACCGCAGCGGGAACAAACCTGGCTATTTGCTTGCGGTCCCGTTAGTTCAAGACAATAAGGGCACTGCTCACCGTAAATCTTAAGGAGGTTTTTTACCTGAAGCAGTAAACTATCCCATCCATGTTCATTCAAAGGCCATTCCTCCCCGCACTAAAACGCATCCCCAGCCGTTTATCACAATAGGCCGTATCGGAACAGGCGTAAACCTTCCGACCGGTACGGCTGTCGTAGATTTCATCCAGAAAGCTATTCACGCTGCCGCAGCGGAAACAGGCCTGCCCGGAGAAATCCTCCACCCGGAAGGGATGATCCTTAAATTCCAGGGGAACGACGCGGGTGTAAGGCGGAATGGCATAAATACGTTTTTCCCTGCCGGCACCAAAGAGGTAGAGGGTTTCGGCCATATTCAGCTTGGGTACATCCCAGCGAGGAATAGGAGATGGATCCATAATATATCGTCCATGCACCAGCACCGGGTAGCGGGCGCCAATAGTGATTTCCCCCCAGCGCACAATATCCTCGTAAAGATAGACCCATATCCGGCTATAGTCCTGCTCGGCGTGCATTTGCCTGGTCTTCCGTTCACTGGGCTCCACAATACGTAAGGCGTCCGGATAGGGTACCTGCAGCACCAGGATCTGCTTTTCGGTCAAAGGCTCTTCAGGAATGCGGTGTCTTGTTTGGATGATCGTCGCCTGGGTAGTATCAAAGGTGGTCTTGATACCCGTGGTAAGCACCACCAGTTGCCGCAGGTTAACCGCATTAACGCTGCCGTCGCAACCCTGATCGATTACTTTAAGCACATCATGTGGCCCCAGCAGGGAAAGGGTAATCTGTAAGCCCCCGGTGCCCCATCCCCGGGCAATGGGCAACTCGCGGGAGGCAAAAGGAACCTGGTATCCCGGAAGGGCCACGGCTTTAAGAATCTTTCGCCGTACTTCTCGCTTGGTATACTCGTCAAGAAAGGCAAAGTTATAGCCCGTACGGCGCGGCGGAACCAGCTTAGCAAATCTCATTCCACTTCTCCCCCCTTATACCGCCGGGCAGTACGCAAACGGTCCAGATCGGATTGAAAAGTGATGTAATGGGGCAGCTTGTAGTGGGCAGCAAACCCGGATGATTCGATACCATCCACTATGGAGAGCACAAATTCTTGATCCTCGGCTGGCACCTGAGGTTTGGTGCTGCGCATGGCCCGATCCAGCACGGCCATGGAAATTGCTTTCAACTCGTTGTGACCGAAACAAAGCCCGTAGCCCAAAGTAAACTGCGGCTTGCCCTTTTCACCGACGGCTTCCAACCTGGCAATCACTTCGGCCTCGGTAACCAGCACCCGGCCTGCATATACTTCCCGCCCCCAGGAGTCCTTTAGGCGTAAGGGAACGTAACCTACTCGCAACTCACCAATGGTGGGATGAATATCTCCATAACCCTTCATGCTGCTGTAAGCCAGCGCCAGCAACCCTCCTGTTTCCCCGCGGGCCAACACCTGCAGAGCGGCCTGCCGGGGAGCAGGAAAGGTCAAGGGTTCCCGTGTGATGTCGGGGGGTTCCGGCTTTACCGGTTCCTCTTCTGCCAGTAACCCTTCCAGGCGCAACAACTCGATTACCTTGGGAAATGAGGGAATTTCTTCCGGGATATCCAGGTCCTTAAGATACTCTTCAATAAATTCCGCTACCTGCTTTTCCCCTTCTTCGACTAGGGTAAAATCCAGCAGGCGCTGGGTATAGTCCCGGGTGGGCCCGAGCAACTGGCCGCCAGGAATATCCTTAAAAGCAGCAGAGATGCGCCGCAGGATACGCATTTGCCTGGTATCCGCCGGCAAAGAAACATAACTGCGGGGTAGGGTAGAACGGTAAGCCCGGAGGATAAAAGACGCTTCGATGGTATCTCCCTCAGCCTGTTTTAAGGCCAGGGCGGCATGAAACGGGGCATATAAAGAACCTTCGCTCATCACCCTGTCCACGGCCAGACGCAACTGTTCTTGAATCTGACGGACTTCCAGCGGCCGGGACCCCCCTTTGAGGCGAAAATAGCGCAGCATTTTCATCGCTTCGGTAATGGCTTCCGTACCACCCCTTACGGCCACATAACCCACTAGATCACCACCTCCTGATTCACCGTGGTGGTTCTGGGCAGGCAGGCTATCCGGCCATCCTCAGCCACCATAATCCAATCAACTCCCAGGGGATATTCCCGGTTCAGGTTATTGAAGTGTTCCAGGTAAGACAGGTGCAGGCCACGGATCAGCAGTCGGCAATGATCGGGTATACCGGGTCCGGAAAGCGTTACCGCCAGCCCCTGGTAACGGTGCTCCGGATCAGAAAGGATTTCATCGACAGCAACAATAACCGTGGCCCCACCATCGGGGTATTCCAAATTCCCACGCTTGGCCAGAGATAACCGGGGTATAAGATCCTTCCCTGGTACTATAATGAAATCTGCCTCCTCAACTTTTACGGGCCTGCTGCCCGTATTTACAACCAGGTAACTTTCCATTTTTTGTGCTTCTCTGCCCAGTACGCAGAATGTAACCTCCCGATCCAGGAGCGTAAAAGCTACCGCTGCCACATGGGAACACCATTCACCAGGGGGGCAAAGACCGGTAGCGGGTAACAGGTTGATCTTGCCCGGCCGGGCCATGGAATCTAATATACAGCGAAATATTTTCTGAGAATCAAAAACCGGGTCAAAGCCTTGTTTCCCTTCAATCACGGATTCATCACCTCAAACTCGACCCTGGTCCGGCTCACCAGGGAAAATTCAGCCCTCTCCCGACGCCGGATTTTATCTTCTTCTTCCCGCAGAACGGCCATGATTCTGGCTGTCAGCGGGTGGTTCCCCCTGGTGGCAGCATCGAAAAGCGCCAGGCACAGTGCCCTTTCTGGTTCATCGCCGAGGGCAAATCCCTTCCCTGGCACCCCGTTTACCTCTACTACGCACTCGGTAATCAGTACCTCACCCAGATTAAACGGGTATCCCTGTACCGATTCCAGCGCCCGCATCATTACCAGGCTGGCAGCAGGTTCTTGTATTACTTTTATTTCTGCAGCTTGCAACAACTCTTCGGCCAGCGTGACCAGTACCTCCAATTCCCCTTCAGCCACAATGTAACTGATTTTTTGATAATCCAAAGTTATCCCAATCCTCCTTATAACAACCAATGATCACTTAAATTACATAAGAACGGATACGCGAGGAAATATAATCCACCACTGTCACTGTCAACAAAATCACCAGCAGAATACTGGCTGTATCGGCATATTTAAACAAACGCATGCTGGTGATTAGTTCAAAACCAATCCCTCCAGCTCCTACCAGACCTAGAACAGTAGCGGCACGGACATTGTGTTCCCAACGGTAAAGATTATAGGTGATAAACTCAGGAAGTACCTGAGGCACTACACCGTAAATAATCACCTGTAATTTATGGGCACCGGTGGCCTCAAGTGCCTCCACCGGTCCGGGGTCAATGTTTTCGATAGCTTCGGCGTAAAACTTGCCCAGCATTCCTGCCGAGTGCAAAGCCAGCGCCAGCACGCCGGGAAAGGGCCCCAAACCCACTGCGGCCACAAAAATCAAGCCGAAAACCATTTCGGAAACGGCCCGCAGAGCATTGAGGATGATCCTGGCCACAGCATAAAGAACCGGGTGGGGAGTCAGGTTAGCTGCCGCCAGCAAACCCAAAGGAATGGCCAGCAATACTGCCAGAGTAGTCCCCCAGATGGCTATCTGAATGGTTTCAATAGTGGGACGGACCAATTCCGGGATGATGGTCAGGTTTGGTGGAAACATGCGGGAAAGAAAATCCAGCACATGTGGATAACCCCGCACCAACTCTGCTATGCTAAGGTTGGTACCGTAGGCGCTCCAAACGTAGACACTCAGCAAAAGGGCCAGAACCAGTACCCGCTGCAGAAGAAGATAGCCATCCCAGGCCGGGCCTATTTTTTCGTGGTCAGGCATGAGCATACTCTGTCCTCCCGTAAGTACCCGAATTAATCGATGGTTCGGTTGCCATACCATCATAGACGTACTCCAGATCTTTCCGTGTTACTTGACTTACGGGCTTATCCATGATCACACTACCCTCTCGAATGCCCACCACCCGCCGGGCAAACTCCATGGCCAGGTCCACGTCATGCAGGCTGACGATCACCGTAATATGATCCTGGCAGTTGATTTCCCGTAATGTTTCCATAACCGTACGGGAAGAACGGGGATCCAGGCTCGCTAGCGGTTCATCGGCCAAAAGCACCGCAGGCTGCTGAACAAGAGCCCGGGCAATACCCACCCGCTGTTGCTGGCCACCGCTTAACTGGTCAGCCCGCTGGTAAGCCTTATCAATAAGACCCACCCGTTCCAGGCAGGATTTGGCCAGTTCCACATCTCGACGGGAAAAGAAGCGAAAGCAACTGCTCCATAAGGGAGTATAGGCCAACCGGCCGCAAAGTACATTATCCAGTACCCGCAGTCGCTTAACCAGGTTGAATTGCTGGAATATCATACCGATCTGGCGGCGCAACTTCCTCAGGTTGCTGCCGTTTTCTGCCCCCACCTGTACCCCGTTTACCTCTACCTGCCCGGCAGTTGGTCTTACCAGGCCATTGATACAACGCAGAAGGGTTGATTTACCCGCCCCGCTCGGCCCCAGCAAGACCACAAATTCGCCATTACCAATTTCCAGATTTACATCGCACAGTGCCTGCACACCATTGGGATATTCCTTATATAAACCAGTGATTCTGATCACTGCCAACACCTCCACATTATTTCAGGTCAGATAAGTATTACCCCATGCCCATCCTGCGCCATGGTTGGCGTGGGGCGAGTATAACCCGCCCCACGCCAACGGAGGTTCATCTTACTTCATTTTCTTCAGATCAAGGTTCAAAATCTTTGCCGTTTCCCGGATAATGTTATAATCGCTATCCCTGGCCTCGTCGTAACGAATGATCTCGCCGTAACCACTCAGTGCCTGGGGATCTTCATTGTGCATATTCAAGAAAGCCTGTTTGATCTTTTGCTTTAAGTCTTCCGGCAAATCCTTCCGGTAGACAATGGGAGATCCCGGAATGGGGTCCGATTTGGCAATGATGATATTCTCTTCAGGAGAGATCAGCCCTTCTTTTACCATCTTTTCATAAGTAATGTCATTATCCGCTCCCGCAGGCACTTTCTTGTTTTTGATCGCCAACTCCACCGCATCGTGGCCGCCGGCATAAGTCACACTCTTGAAGTCCTTTTCTGGGTCAATGCCGGCTTTTTTCAACATCACACGCGGAAAAAGGTTGCCGGAAGTAGAGGCAGGATCCACAAACACAAAGTCCTTGCCCCTTAAATCGTTCAATGTTTTAATCCCGCTGTCTTTGTGGGCAACAATGATACTCTGATAGGTTGACTTACCGTTACTGCGTACCCCTACAGCAAAAGCCTCAGCATTGGCCACATCGGCTGCCAGTACATAGGAAAAAGGACCAAAGAAAGCAACGTCGACCTTCTTCGAACGCATGGCTTCGATTACCCCGGAATAATCGGTGGCCATGAAGGGCTCCACCTTTATTCCCAATTTTTTCTCCAGATAGGCAATGGTACTACCAAAGCGTTTCATCATTTCTTCCTGATCTTCCGCCGGAATCAGACCCATTTTTAACACTTTCATTTCTGCGTTTTGTTTATCAGCAGGGGGATTAGATCTTTCGTTCTCTTTTCCACCGCCACAACCGGTCACAAGAAGCATTGATACCGCCAGGGTAGCTAACAGGATGAATAATTTGCTTTTCCGGAACATATTTTCCCTCCTCGCAGACTGCTCTGACTGATTAAATACTGAACTCCTTGCACAGGGTTTGCGGTCTCATCCTATTTACGTGCCTCGTTGATCACGGGAAAAATCTACCTGCAAACAACTCCTGTCTCCCCTGAATCGCGAGACGCAGTATTCTATCACCACCCCCTCTTCCGTAAGCATGGTACTTTTCACCTGCAGCACCGGTACATTGGGTGAAATCTCCAATATTTCTGCATCATCAGCGGTAGGCAGGACGGCACGCAAAATTGAGCGAGCGCGAATGGGGCGCAGACGATAGTGTTTTTCCAGGAGGTGGTAAAGCGAAGTAAATCCTTCCATATGATTCAACAGGCCTGGCACCAGATGGCTTGGGAGATAAGATGTGGTTACGGAAAAAGGCTCATTGTCTACGGAGCGTAAAATTTCCAGAACCACGACCCGCTGGTTCTGATCCAGGTTCAGTTCTGTGACCACTTCGGGAGAGGGGGGCATCTCCACCGCTTTTAAAATCCTTGCAGCAGGGGAATGCCCCAGTTCCATAATGTTTCGGGTAAAACAGGTGCGGCTTGATACCTTATACTGTATTTGCCTTTCTGCCCCCCGCACGGGATAGGTTCCCTTCCCCTTGAGGCGGTAAACCAGGCCCGCATTTATCAACTCGGCAATGGCCTGTCGCACGGTATGGCGATTGACCCCGTAATACGTACTTAAGTCCGATTCAGAGGGCAAACGCTCCTGAGCACTGAAGGCCCCCTGCCGGATTTGTCTTGCTAAATCCTGTGCAATTTGCCGGTAGTAAGGAATGCCGTTGGCCTTATCCAGCATACACTTACACCTCATTTAACATTTAGATCCGTAAACGAGATATCAACTCAGCCAAATTGGACATCCGAGAGATATAGATGTCTAGATACGTTCCCCTTAAAATAAAACTCCCCGGCTCATAAGAACCGGGTTTATATTTTCGTATTTTACTTTTACTATCGCATGAACCTGTTAAATACAAATTAAGCTCACATTAAACCCCTGTAATTTTTACGTTAAACCTCCTTGACACACCGTTAAAACCTGTGCTAAGCTGACCTTGACAACTGAAAGCTGAGCTTGAGCTGAGCAGGGAAGAGCCAGGGGGAGCTTGAGACGACTCGGAGATTTTGGGGTGAGGACCAGCCAGGGGCTGGTTTTTTGTTTTTACAGTGCGGGAGTGGCTTCACTGAATCTTTCGATTGGTGGAGGTCTTCACTGTGGTCATTATGATCGACAATTACGACTCCTTTGTGTACAACCTGGTCCAGTACCTGCAGGAACTGGGGCAAGAGGTACGGGTTTTCCGTAACGACCGGGTGACCCTGGAGGAAATGGAAGCTCTTTCTCCCAGCCACATTGTGATTTCCCCCGGTCCCTGCACACCAGATGAAGCAGGAATATCCCTGGCTGCAATTAAACACTTTGCCGGACGCATCCCCATCCTGGGCGTATGCCTGGGCCACCAGGCCATCGGTCAGGCCTTTGGCGGGCGGGTAGTAAGGGCCGGACGGCCCATGCACGGCAAAACTTCCCTGGTCTACCATGACGGCACTGGTATTTACCGCGGGTTACCCAACCCCTTTGCCGCTGCCCGGTACCACTCCCTGCTGGTGGAAAGAGAAACCCTCCCGGATTGCCTGACCATTACCGCCCAAACCGATCAGGGGGAAATCATGGGTTTGAGGCACTGGGAATATCCGGTGGAGGGGGTACAGTTTCACCCGGAATCCATTTTAACGATGGTGGGGAAAAAACTGCTGGCAAATTTTCTGACCCTGGCCTGAATCCCAATGAAAGGGCGGATCGATTATGCCGGTGTGTTTACCTCTAATAAAGAAAATCCCGGTAACAGCAGACGTATTGGCCCTCTTCGAAGGGCTATCCTCCCGCCCCTACAGCTTTTTGCTGGACAGCGGGTTGGTCATCCAGGGACTGGGCCGGTACTCCCTGATGGGGGCAGATCCCTTTCTGGTGTTGCGCTCCCGGGGAAAACGCTTATGGCTGGAACGGGAAGGAGAAACTACTCTTTTAGCCGGCCACCCTATGGAAAAGCTCAAAGATTTACTGGCCCATTATCGCCTGCCCCCGGGCAGCTGTCCCCTTCCTTTCGGCGGCGGCGCGGTGGGATACTTCAGCTACGACCTGGGGCGGGTACTGGAAAAAATGCCTTCCCTGGCCGTGGACGATTTACAAACCCCCGACCTCTGCCTGGGGTTTTACGACGTGGTCACGGTGGTAGACCGGGTTACGGGAGAAGTATGGGTGGTTTCCACCGGTTTTCCGGAAACCGGTCCCGCAGCTGCCGTACGGCGGGCGCGGCAAAGGCTGGCTGAAACCTGCAGTTTGCTGGCCAGCGGGCTGCAACGGCAACAAATGGTAACCGTTCCCGTAGAAACAAGCCGGGAACCGTGGTCACATGCCGGTGACACGGGCATACCGCGGGTAAACAGCTCTCACCATGGAAGCTGTTCCGGGAAACGAAATGCGCCCACCCTTTTTGCCCACTTTGACGAAATCAGCTACTGCCGGGCGGTGCAGCGGGCCAAAGATTACATTGCCGCCGGGGATATCTTTCAGGTCAACCTGTCCCAGCGCTTTTCCCTGCCCCGGGTGGTGGAGCCCTGGCCCCTGTACCGGCGCCTGCGGGCCATCAATGCCGCTCCCATGGCGGCCTACCTGAACTTTGGAGAATTCCAGGTGGTCTGCTCTTCACCGGAACGCTTCCTCAAGGTAACCGGCAGGCGGGTGGAGACCCGCCCCATAAAAGGAACCCGCCCCCGGGGAAAAGACCCGGCCAGCGATATGCAGCTCAGGGAGGAGTTGTGGAACAGTGAAAAAGACCGGGCCGAACTGGTGATGATTGTGGATATGGAGCGCAACGACCTGGGACGGGTCTGCCGGACGGGATCGGTGCGGGTGCCGGAACTTTACCGGCTGGAGGAGTATGCCACCGTATTTCATCTGGTTTCCACAGTGGAAGGGGAACTGGCCCCGGATAAAGATGTGGTGGACCTGCTGGCGGCGGCCTTTCCCGGCGGCTCCATCAGCGGGGCGCCAAAGATCCGGGCCATGGAAATCATTGAGGAACTGGAACCGGTACGCCGGGGTATTTACACCGGCTCCATCGGCTACATCGGCTTTGATGGTAACGCCGATTTAAACATAGTGATCCGCACGCTGATATTTAAAGAGGAACAAATCTACTTCCAGGTTGGCGGTGGCATTACCATCGATTCAGACCCTTACATGGAGTATGTAGAAACGCTGGACAAGGCCCGGGCACTGGTACGGGCGCTGGGTCTGGATGACCGGCAGGCTTTCGCTTCCCTGGCCGTCAGGCCGGTGGTGCATGAGAAGCATCGATCAACCCGGTGACAGAATATCAGTGAATGTTCAGCAAAAACGCAATGACGAGGATGCGGTGAGGTGAGGTGATAGATAATTGAACACCGTGATATGTATAAACGGCCAGTTTCTGCCGGCAAGCCGCGCCCAAGTTCCCGCCCTGGACCAGGGATTCCTTTATGGCTACGGCCTTTTTGAGACCATCCTGGTACGTGGGGGTCAACCCGTGTTGCTGGAAGCACACCTGAAACGGCTGGAGAAAGGATGCACAGCCCTGGGGATGGCCCTGCCCCTGTTACTGACTGAGCTGGGCCGTCTGGTATATCAAACAATAAAACTAAACGATACCACAGACGGCGCCCTGCGCCTAACCCTTTCCGCCGGAACGGCCCCGGGCGAAGCCGCCGGTAACGTGGTCATCTCCACCCGCCCTCTGCCTTACAGCACCCTGGACTATCAAAAGGGGTTTCGGGCCGGCTGGTCATCTTTCCGGCGTAATGAACAATCTCCTCTGGTAAAATTCAAAACTTTAAACTACCTGGAAAATGTGCTGGCCAAAAAGGAAGCCCGGGAAAGAGGGTGGGATGAGGCACTTTTTTTGAACACCGCCGGCTATGTGGCAGAAGGAGCGGTGAGCAATATATTCCTGGTAAAGAACAGCCAGGTGATTACTCCCTCTCCGGATCAGGGGTTGCTGCCCGGCATCATGAGGCAGGTGGTGCTGGAAACCTGCCGCCGGCTGGGCATTGCGGCACAGGAGCGGCCGGTCTCCCCGCATGAACTGCTCGACGCCGACGAGTGTTTCCTGACCAATTCTTTAATGATGGTAATGCCCCTGGTAAAAATTAATGACCGCCCCATCGGTAGCGGACAACCAGGAGTTGTAACCGGAGAGATAAAAATGGCGGTAAGGGACCACATATCATAGTCCGGGAACGGATGCGGATAAGGCCGGATAAAGAGTGAGTGGTCGTAAGCATAGCATAGGCCACTTTACCCCTGCGGTTTTCATCGCGTATCAGTAAAACCGGTTATGACAAGGATGCGGCGCTGTCCGGAGCGAACGACTTGCGAAGCGCCGGTAACAGCACCCCGGGTTCATTGAATATTTACTCATCGCGGGGCAACCTGGCCCCAGTTCTGGGGATATAATATCGAAGCCACCCGACAGGGTGGCTTTTCGAGCACTTTATTTACTATTCTACCGCCACAAGATTGCCTTCCCGGTAGTAATTTACTTTAGCCTTCAAACCTTCCCCGATAAAGCGCAGAGGCACCAGTGTCCGTCCGTCAACAACCCTGGCGGGAACCTCCAGCATAACCGGGTTTCCGTCAACTAATGCATTCCCGCTGCCCACTACCAGTTTAACGGTGGAATTGTTGAGTTGAATGTTAATGGTGTTATCCTTGTAATCAACGGCGGCACCGAGGCTCTCTGCCAGTACCCGGAGCGGCACCAGGACGCGGCCATTTTCAACCACGGGGGCCACATCAAACATGGGCATGTTTCCTTTTATATACACTTTTACCTTATTATCTTTTACTTTAGCAAAAACCTTATTTAAGGCAGAATAGATTTCATCGTCACCCGGGTTGTTCCTCAGGGCCTGCTCCAACAGCGAACGGGCATCCTCCATTTTTCCGGCCTTAATGAACATCTCGCCCAGGTGCTTATAACCTTGTGCCCTGGTAAGGCTATCGGCGGACACATCCTCTTCCAGCGCCTCTTTCAATTCCCCGGCTACGATGACGATCTCATTCTGGTCGTTCCAATCCTTAAGGCACTGCTTTGCTTCATAAACCGCCTGGGCAACGCTTCTCCCTTCCAGAATGGCCTGCAGAGCAGCCCGGGCCACCGGGTTTTTCACATGCTGCAGGGCGTTTTCTACACCCTTATAAACGTGCTCTGTCACGCTCTTCTTTTCTTCCTGCTCTTGTAGCCCATTTTCCTCTCTTTCCTTGTTCCGGTTTTGCTCTTTTTCCTCAACCGTGGCCCCTTCATTCATGTTCCTTTCCTGTTCTTGCTCCATGTTCCGTTCGGCGTGTCCTCTGGCCTGGCCGTACTGCCCCCCACCCTTTGGCGCGGCCCACGCACCGGCCGCCAGGGAAAAGATCAGTACGGTAACCAGCGCCAGGGAGAATAACTTTTTCCACCTCTTCATGAACCACCCTCCATTCTTTTGTTTTTTGCTTCGTACACCTTATACGATTGGCCAGCCAGTTTTAGGGGGTAAAAGACCAACTTTTTTTCCAGTGCCGGAAAACCTTCTTTAGATGCCCACTTACCCCATAACTTCCAGCCACGTCTGTACTGGTGAGTGAACCTGTGGTATACTAATTGTCAGACAGGTCGATTAAACAGTTAGAAAGGGTGACTGCAGTGACCTGGTCTTTAGCCCTGACCCTGGCGTACAGATTGAGCATGGTGGCCACAGCGGCCTTTATTCTTTCCCGCATGCCCGCCCTGGGGCGTATTTTATCCCGGCAGCTCACCCCCCGGGACAAGCTGCTTTTAACCCTGGCCCTGGGCGGTATGGGTATAGTGGGTACTTATGCCGCCGTGCCCATCCACGGCGCCCTGGCCAACTCCCGGGTGGTGGGGGTGATGGTGGCCGGTTTGCTGGGCGGTCCCCTGGTGGGGGCCGGAGCGGGCCTGATCGCCGGTGTACACCGCTACCTGCTGGGTGGTTTCACCGCCTTTTCCTGCGCCCTGGCTGCCGTGGCCGAAGGAGCCCTGGGCGGGCTGGTGCAGCACTACTACCGCCGCGGCCCCATTCCGTGGCATGTAGCTTTACTGGCCGGTCTGGCGGGAGAAACATTGCAGATGGCCATTATTCTGGCCACCGCCCGTCCCTTCGGCGAGGCCTGGGCACTGGTGCAGATCATCGGCCTGCCCATGATTATAGTTAATTCCACCGGCGTGGCCATTTTTATGGTCATTGTCAAAACCGCTGCCGAGCAGCGGGAACGCATCGCCGCCTGCCAGGCGCAGCAGGCGCTGCGCATTGCCACCCAAACCCTGCCCTATTTACGACACGGATTGAACCGGGAGTCGGCCGCACAAACGGCCCGAATTATTTATAATTCCGTCAAGCTGGCCGCCGTGGCCATCACCAACGGGCAGGAGATCCTGGCCCATGTGGGCCGGGGGGACGACCATCATCACCCCGGGACTCCCATATTGACCAGCGCCACTTTAAAGGCGCTGGACACCGGAGAGGTCCAGCTGGCCCGGACCAGGGATGAAATCGGCTGCCGGGAAAAGAACTGCCGCCTGGCTTCGGCAGTGGTGGTGCCATTGAAAAGGCGGGAGGTAACCATAGGCACTTTAAAGCTTTATCATGACCGGGAGAACAGCATCACCCCGGTGGACCTGGAACTGGCCCGGGGGCTGGCCCACCTGTTCTCCACCCAGCTGGAGCTGGCCGAAGTGGAATCCCAGGCCCGGCTGCGTGCCCAGGCGGAACTGAAGGCGCTGCAGGCCCAGGTGCATCCCCACTTCCTGTTCAACGCCTTGAACACCATTGTCTCCCTGGTACGCACCAGACCGGAAAAGGCCCGGGAACTGCTCTTAAAACTGGCCAGCTTCTTCCGGTACAGCCTGCGTAAGGATGACCACCCCATCCCCCTGGCCGAAGAACTGGCCCATGTGGAGGCCTACCTGGCCATTGAGGGGGCCCGCTTCGGCGACAAGCTGGCAGTGGTCCGGCAGATCGATCCGGCCACCTTGAGCTGCCCGGTCCCGGCCTTTACCCTGCAGCCGTTGGTGGAGAACGCCGTCAAACACGGCCTGCAACCCAGGCTGCAGGGCGGCTGCGTGGAGATTATCGCCAGCAACAGCCCGGCAGAAGTGGTGGTGACCATCAAGGATAACGGGGTGGGTATTTCCCCCACCGAGCAGGATAAAATCTTTATTCCCGGATACGGGCGGGGGCACGGCCTGGGCCTGTCCCTGGTAAATGAACGGCTGAAGAACCTTTATGGACCGGCATATGCGGTGGATCTAAAGAGCATTCCCGGCGAGGGGACCACCGTAACCCTGCGTTTTCCCAGGGAAGCGCATTCCCAGGAGGTGAAGGAAAATGCCCTTTACAGCAGTTGTGGTTGATGACGAACCCCTGGCCCGGGATGAACTGAAATACCTGCTTTCAGCCCATAAGGAATGCCAGGTTATTGGCGAGGCCGAGGATGCCCGGGGAGCACTGGAACTGGTGGCCAGGCAGCATCCCGATGTGGTGTTTCTGGACATTGAAATGCGGGGAATGTCCGGCTTTGATGCCGCCCGGCAAATGATCAATTTCCCCCACCCGCCCCTGGTGGTCTTTGCCACCGCCTATAACGAATATGCCGTAAAAGCCTTTGAACTGGGAGCGGTGGATTACCTCTTAAAGCCCTTCGAAGACGAGCGGCTGGCTAAAACCATAGAGCGGATTGAAAATCTGAAAAGACATTCCGGTGACTGGGCACAGGCGGTGGAACGGGTGGCCGGGCTCCTGGAAGCCAGAAAGCCCCGGGTGAGGAAACTGCCGGTGGAAAAGAATGGGGAAATTAAACTGCTGGATTACCAGGATGTGATCTTCGGCCGGGCCAAAGACGGGGGTGTTCAGGTTTTCACCGGCAGCGGCAGTTACACCTACACCGGCAGTATGACCGAACTGGAAGGGCGTTTAAATGGTGAGGGCTTCCTACGGGTGCACAAGAGCTTTCTGGTCAATCTGAACCGGGTGGAGGGGGTGCTACCCTGGTTCAAGGGCACCTACTGGCTGGTGATGAACGACCCCAAACGGACGCAAGTCCCGGTGAGCAAAAACCAGGTGAAGGAGTTGAAGTCAGCGCTGGGGCTGGAATGCAGCCCGGAAATCTGCCGTCAAAAACCGGAAGCAAGGGCCAATTGAACATCGCCGGTACGGGCATGGCCTGTTCTGATTATCAAAACAGCCGGGATAATCGATACAATGGGAATGCTGGGAATGCTGTCCCAAAACCCGCGCTCTTCTTCTTCGCCGGCAAAATCGGCTATCCTGTCCCTTTTAAACTCTGGAAAGCTCTTTTCTTGCCATGTTATTTTTCCCCCTTTATGCCTTTTCTGTTGATCGGCCTATATTTCTGGTGACCCCCCCTTTTGTTCCGTTGGTTAATCTTTTGTTAACGGCTTGACCGGCCGGTTTTATACTTTAAATAGACCGGCCGGTTCTAAATATTCAAAACAGGGAGGGAAAAAAATGCGCGGTCTAACCCTGGTGATTACTGCCGCACTGGTATTTATCCTGGCCTACCGTTTTTACGGCGCTTTTCTGGCAGCGAAAGTCCTGGCCCTGGATCCAAAGCGCCGCACCCCTGCGGAAGCCCATAATGACGGCCGGGACTATGTGCCCACCAACCGCTGGCTGGTTTTCGGCCATCACTTTGCCGCCATTGCCGGCGCCGGCCCCTTAATCGGTCCGGTTCTGGCCGCCCAGTTCGGCTACCTGCCCGGCACCCTGTGGATCCTCATCGGCGCCGTGGTGGCCGGTGCCGTCCACGACATGGTGATCCTCTTTGCCTCAGTACGGCATGACGGACAATCCCTGGCGGAAATAGCCCGCCGGGAAGTGGGTAACTTTTCCTACTGGCTGGCTTCCGTGGCCATTCTGTTCCTGCTGATCATTGTGCTGGCCGGCGCCAGCGTATCCGTGGTCAACGCCCTGTTCCAGAGCCCCTGGGGTACTTTTACCGTGGGCGCAACCATCCCCATCGCTCTATTTATCGGGGCCTACCTCAAATGGCTGCGGCCCGGGCGCATTGCTGAGGCCACTGTTATCGGCGTCACCCTGATTATTCTTGGTGTGGTGCTGGGACCGGCCGTCCAACATTCGGCCCTGGCTCCGCTGCTCACCTTTAACAGGCAACAACTTTCCGTGATGATTGCGGCCTACGGCTTCCTGGCCGCGGTACTGCCGGTCTGGCTGCTGCTGGTGCCCAGGGACTACCTGAGCACCTATATGAAAATCGGCACCATGCTGCTCCTGGCCGTGGGCGTAATCGTGGTCAACCCGGTGCTGCAAATGCCTGCGGTGACCCAGTTTGTGGCCGGTGGAGGACCGGTAATCCCCGGCAAGGTATGGCCCTTTATGTTCATCACCATTGCCTGCGGTGCGTTGTCCGGATTCCATGCCCTGGTTTCCAGCGGCACCACACCGAAAATGGTACGCAATGAGGCGGACATCCTGCCCATCGGTTACGGCGCCATGTTGACGGAAGGTTTTGTGGCCCTGATGGCCCTGATTGCAGCCACCGTGCTGCCGGCCGCCGACTACTTCGCCATCAACAGCCCGCCGGAAGTCTTCGCCAAGCTGGGCATGCAGGTGCAGGACCTTCCGGTACTCTCCCAGCTGGTGTCGGAAAACCTGGCCGGCCGCCCCGGTGGTGCCGTGTCCCTGGCCGTGGGCATGGCCGACATCTTCTCCAAAATTGGCGGCTTACGGCATCTGATGGGCTACTGGTACCACTTTGCCATCATGTTCGAGGCCCTGTTCATCCTGACCCTGATTGACGCCGGCACCCGGGTGGGGCGCTACCTGATGCAGGAGATCGGCGGCGTGTTCTACAAACCCTTAAAGGACCACAACTGGTGGCCCGGCATCATCCTGACCAGCGGTATTTTCACCCTGGCCTGGGGATACCTGCTGTACGGCGGCACCATTTCCACCATCTGGCCGCTGTTTGGTGTGAACAACCAGTTGCTGGGCAGCATGGCCCTGGCCATCGGCACCACCATGCTGATCAGGATGGGCAAGGCCCGCTATGCCTGGACCACTTTCGTACCCATGGTTTTCCTGGCGGTTACGACCATCACAGCCGGATATCAAAATATTGTTATCAACTACCTGCCGAAGCACAACTACCTGCTGGCAGCCATTTCAGCGATCATGCTGATTATGGTCATCCTGATCATCGCCGATTCCGTCCGGGTGTGGTTCCAGTTGTTCTCCGGCCGCAAACCGGAAGCAAATGTCCGGACACCGGCAACCGGAACGGCCAAGTAAATGGATAAATAGCTCTCCGGTAACCCTTATCTGACGGCCGGAACAATCCGACTGACAAGACCAAATAGTTCAATAAACACTCAATAGTTTATTACTATCTATTAAACCAGCCGGGTGGCGGCCACCCAGGGACGACCGCCACCCGTTTCCTGATTCATTCCATCAGAGCAACCTGCTGGCAGTTGCCTTTAACCGTCTTCACCTGAAATTTTTTCCCAGGCCTGCCGGTAAACCCGGTAGTCGTCCTCCCGGAAGAGAACAAAACGTATTTCTTCAAAGAAATCGTGTTCCTGCACAAAGTCCCGCACAGTGGTCAGGGCTATAGCTGCCGCCCGTTCCAGGGGAAAACGGTAGGCGCCGGTGCTGATGGAAGGGAAGGAAATGGAACGGATTCCCTTATCCCCGGCCAGGGAAAGGCTGTTATAATAAGCATTTCTAAGCAATTCGTCCTCCCCCCGGCCGCCTCCGGACCATACGGGGCCCACGGTATGGATTACAAACCGGGCTTTTAAATTGCCGCCTGTAGTCATTACCGCCCGCCCTGTGGGCAAGCTGCCTATTTGGGCCACGATCTTTTTGCATTCCTCCAGGATCCGGGGTCCACCGGCCCGGTGGATGGCTCCATCCACCCCGCCGCCGCCCATCAAGCTGGAGTTGGCCGCATTGACTATGGCTTCCGTATCCTGTTTGGTTATATCACCGACCATCAAACGCAGCAGGGTTGAACCGATACGCACATCCATAATTGATTCCCCCCGGGAAATAAAATATTGCCCTGATCATTCGCCGCCAGGGCAATATTTTCCTGTTTGACCTCTATGATATTTATTGTCACCAATCACGCATGAAATTAAACCGGTAACATGACCCTCTGAAATGGTCTGCCCAAACCCCGGCATTTCGTCGTTTTTTATGTTAGCTTATCAAAGTTTTTTACCGCCTGCCTTTTAGAATATCAATCCAGTTGCTTAAAAACTTTCCGGCCACCTGCCGGTATTCATCCCACAGGGCTGCGGTCTGCTCCACCAATCGTTCCGCCGCACCCGCACCGCCAAATTCCGCCAGTTCATCACCATATGCCTGCGCCCAGGTTCTGATGATTTCCGGAGTGACCTCCAGATGAAACTGCAGGGCAAAGATGCCCCGGCCGCAAGAAAAGGCCTGATTGGTGCAGTCATCACCGGTAGCCAGGCGGGTGGCTCCTGCCGGCAGGGCAAAGGTATCGCCATGCCACTGGAAAACGGGAAACTCCCCGGGCAGTCCGGCAAATAAAGGGGACTTCTGGCCGGCGGGGGTAAGGCGGAGCCTGTACCAGCCGATCTCCTGCACCGGATTGCGGGTGACGGGAGCACCCAGGGCTTTGGCCATGAGCTGGCCGCCCAGGCAGATGCCCAGGGCGGGCATGTCCTGCCGGACAGCCTCTTTAATCAGTTGATCAACCTGCTTCAGGTAAGGGTAAGATTCCTCCTCATAAACATTCATGGGCCCGCCCAGGATCAACAGGGCCTCATAGCCTTCCAGGGTGCCGGGCAAAACCGCCCCCGGTTGATCCATTACCCGGATGTCCAGTTCCCAGCCCGCCTCCTCCATGGTCGGCTGCAAAAGGCCGGGTCCCTCGATGTCTATATTTTGAACTACCAGTGCGCGCAATTTATAAACCTCCTGAATAACCATTTCTTATAGATATCCCTTAACACGGCCTGTACCCGGTTACCCAGAAGGAACTGCTGTCCCACCGGCGGGAACCCTCCTCATCGAGGGCTGCAGCTATTTCTTTCTGAGCTCCAGTCATGGCCCCCACCTGCACCCTTTCCATCATATCACAGCCACCGCAGGACCGGCAAGGGCCTTGACACTGCAGCCGGGTTTATGCTAATCTAAACCTGACAACTGAAAGGCGAGTTTTAGAAGAGCGAAGATGAGCCATAGTTGAGACGAGACGACTCGGAGATTTTGGGGTGAGAACCAGCGAGGGGCTGGTTTTTTGTTTTTTCGGTTAAGGCGGGTTTTAACCATGATCGTCATGATCGACAATTACGATTCCTTTGTGTATAACCTGGTGCAGTACCTGCAGGAACTGGGGGAAAAGGTGCGGGTTTTCCGCAACGATCAGGTAACCCTGGAGCAAATAGAAGCCTTCTCCCCCACCCATCTGATCAT
>NZ_WHYR01000054.1 GCF_009428905.1 Desulfofundulus thermobenzoicus
GGTGGGTGCCGAGCTGGCCCGTCGGGAACCGCCCCGGATTATTTTTAACCGGTCAACCGTCTGATCCCGACGCGGTGCTCTGTTGCCTGGTAGCGGTTTTATAAAACTGATCAATATAAAATCCCGGTGACCAATCACCAATAACCAATGACCATTTGGGGAGCGATGGCCGTGTATGCGGAAGTGCTGGTGGATCTGGCTGCCCGCCAGGTGGATAGGGTATTTCATTATCGCGTTCCACCGTCCCTGGCCGGGCGGGTGCTGGTGGGCAGCCGGGTGCTGGTACCCTTTGGCCGCCGTAGAATCGAAGGTTACGTGGTAGGCTTTGGCCATCCCCCGGAGGATGGCATCAAGCTCAAGGAAGTGCTGGACCTTTTGGATCCCGGACCCCTTTTTACTCCCCACCAGCTGGAACTGGCCCGGTGGATGGCCGCCTATTATCTCTGTCCCACCGTTAAGGCCTTGCAGGCCATGATCTGGCCCCTGCTGCGGACCGCCGGTCCCCGTAAGATGCGGGGTTTATGGCCCGTGCCCTGTCCCGACCGGATCCCCGATGTTAAACGGGCTCCCAAGAGCGCGGCCGTGTGGCAGGTGGCCCTGGCCCGCCCCGGTCTTACCAGGGGAGAGCTGGCCCTGGCGGCAGGAGTATCTCCCGCCGTGGTGGATACCCTGGTGGCCCGGGGGCTGTTGCGGGGGGAAGAAAGGGTTGTTCAGCGGGACCCCTGTGCCGGTTTGCCGGAGATCCGGCACCGCCCCCCGGCCCTGAACCCTCACCAGCGGCGGGCGGTGCAGGAAATCACCGGTTCCCTGGGATTGGGGGAGCGCCGGTTGTTTTTGCTCCACGGGGTGACCGGCAGCGGTAAAACCGAAGTTTACCTCCAGTGCATAGCCGGGGCACTGCAGCAGGGGCTGCAGGCCATGATGCTTTTGCCGGAGATAGCCCTGACGCCCCAGATGATTGACATTTTCCGGGGCCGCTTTGGCCGCCGGGTGGCCGTGTTACATAGCCGTCTTTCCCAGGGGGAAAGATATGATGAATACCAGCGCCTGCGTGCCGGGGAAGCCCGGGTGGCCCTGGGAGCCCGCTCCGCCGTTTTCGCCCCCCTGGAAAAACCGGGCTTGATTATTCTTGACGAGGAGCACGAACCTTCTTACAAGCAGGAGGAAACGCCCCGCTATCATGCCCGGGGGGTGGCTCTGCGTCTGGCGGGCCTTGCCGGGGCCGTGGTGGTGCTGGGTAGCGCCACTCCTTCCCTGGAATCCTACGCCCGGGCTACGGCGGCCGGCGCCTCCTACCGGCTGGTGGAACTGCCGGAAAGAATAGGTGGGCGTCCCCTGCCCCGGGTAAAAACCATAGATATGCGGCAGGAAATCCGGGCCGGCAACAAAAGCCTTTTCAGCCGCCAGTTGCGGGAAGCCATGACCGAACGTCTTTCCCGGGGGGAGCAAATCATCCTTTTTTTAAACCGGAGGGGGTTTTCCACCCTGGTGGTCTGCCGGGAATGCGGCCTGGTGCTCAAGTGCCCCCACTGCGATATTTCCCTTACTTTCCATTCCAGCGGCCGGATGCGCTGCCATTACTGTCATTACAGTGTGCTGGCCCCCTCCCTGTGTCCCGGTTGCGGCGGCCGGTACCTGGCCTACCTGGGGGCCGGCACCCAGAAGATAGAACAGGAGATCCGGGAGCTGTTTCCCGATGCCGGCGTGATGCGGCTGGATGGGGACACCACCGCCCGCCGGGGTGCCCACCGGGAGATCATCGAAGGTTTTCGCCGGGGCGGGGCCGGTATTCTCATTGGCACCCAGATGGTGGCCAAGGGGCTGGACCTGCCCGGGGTGACCCTGGTGGGGGTGATTGCCGCCGACCTCAGCCTGTTTATGCCCGATTTCCGGGCCAGCGAAAGGACCTTTCAGTTGCTTACCCAGGTGGCCGGCCGTTCCGGCCGGGGGGACCGGGAGGGGGAAGTGCTGGTGCAGACCTATTCCCCCCACCATTATGCCGTCACCTGTGCAGTAAACCATGATTACCAGGGGTTTTACCGGCAGGAGATGACCCTGCGCCGCAGTCTGGGTTATCCTCCCTTTACCCATTTGTGCCGGATACTGGTCAGCGGCCGGAAGGAAGAAGAGGTTCAGGAGGCTGCCGCGGCCATAGCCGGTCTCATTCAGGGTGTGGACATGCTGGGGCCGGCTCCAGCGCCCCTTACCCGGATCAAGGACCGCTACCGGTGGCACCTGGTCCTCAAGTCCCACGCCCCGGCCGCCCTGCGCGCGGCGGTCAAACCGGCCCTGGATTTTATAAACCGGCATTCCCGCTGGCGGAAACTGGTGGTTTCAGTGGACATGGATCCCCAGAGCATGATGTGATAGTCAAGGAGGGGAAAATACTTGGCCATTTATAAAATTGTCCTTTATGGTGACGAAGTGCTCAGGGAAAAGGCCCGGCCGGTTACCAGGATCACCCCCAACATCCTGAAACTGCTGGACAACATGCGGGATACCATGTATGACGCCCGGGGTGTGGGTCTGGCCGCTCCCCAGGTGGGCGTATCAAAGCGGGTGATTGTGGTTGATACTGGAGAGGGGTTGATTGAATTGATCAATCCCGAAATTGTGGAGGCCCGGGGAGAAGAGACTGATACGGAAGGGTGCTTGAGCCTGCCCGACATGCTGGGGGAGGTGCCCCGGGCTGTGGAGGTGCGGGTCAGGGGACTGGACCGCCATGGCCGGCCGGTGGAACACCAGGCCAGCGGATTTCTGGCCCGGGCGCTGCAGCACGAAATTGATCATCTGGATGGCATCCTGTTCATCGACCGGGCATTGTCCATCAAACGGATCAGGCCTGGATCCTAGCGGTATTGAGGCGAAGGATTATGCGTGTGGTTTTCATGGGTACGCCCGATTTTGCCGTGCCGGCACTGGAAGCTTTAATTGACGCTGGCCATCATGTGGTCGGGGTGGTTACACAGCCGGACCGGCCGGTGGGCCGGGGTCGGAAGTTGCATCCCCCTCCTGTCAAAAGGACGGCTCTAGCCCGTGGTCTGCCGGTTTACCAGCCCCGGCGGGTGCGGGAAGCACCCTTTATTGAGCAGCTGAAAGGACTGGCACCGGAGGTGATTGTGGTGGCCGCCTTCGGACAAATTTTGCCCCCGGCCGTTTTGCACCTGCCCGACCGGGGGTGTATCAATATCCATGCCTCCCTGTTACCCCGTTACCGGGGGGCCGCCCCCATTCACCGGGCGGTGATGAATGGGGAGAGGGAAACGGGTATTACCACCATGCTCATGGACGAGGGTCTGGATACGGGGGACATATTGCTCCAGCAGATCATTTCCATCGGGGAAGGGGACAATGTGGGTGTGGTTCATGACCGGCTGGCCCGCTTGGGGGCGGAACTCTTGCAGCAAACGTTGCAACTGCTGGCCGAAGGCCGGCTGCCCCGCCGCCCCCAGGATCACCGCCTGGCCACCTATGCGCCCCCCCTGACCCCGGAGGACGAGATCCTCCGGTGGGAGCGGCCGGCCGCTGATTTATACAACCAGGTGCGGGGTCTGGATCCCTGGCCGGGGGCGCGCACCTGGTGGGGAGAACGGCTGCTCAAAATCTGGCGGGCGGATTACTGCAGCCAGGGTCCTCCTCCGGATTCCGTACCCGGTCAGGTGGTCCTTGCCGGTGAGGAGTTGCTGGTGGCCACCGGAAAGGGCTGTCTTTCCCTGCGGGAAGTGCAGCTACAGGGAGGCAGGCGGCTATCCGTTACTGATTTTTTGCGGGGGCACCGCCTTACCCCCGGTATGATATTGGGTGATCCGGGAGGCGGTGAGCGTTGATCAAGAGCCCGGTGATCCATAAAAGACTTTTTCTCGGTTTGCTGGGCGGCAGCCTGGTGGTGGTGGCCCTGCTGGCCGTGGGCATCTGGTATCTCCTTTTTACCCCCAACCGTTCCCCCGTTTATCAGGTGATCCTTTTGGCCATGGTGTCCCTGCTGGCGGGTATCATGTTTCTGGCGGCCTGCGGTCTGGGGGGAATCGTACTCACGTTGCTGGCGGCCCGCACCTTTGAGCCCTTGCAGGGGCCCATGGGGGTGGCGGTGAACATTTTCTTTCCCGTGGTGCTGGCCCTGGGCCGGTTTCTGCGCATTGATCCGGACCGGATCAAAAGCTCTTTTATCGAAGTGAACAACCAGCTGGTTCAGGCCCGCCACCTTAGCGTCAACCCCGGGGAACTGCTTTTACTGGCTCCCCACTGTCTGCAGTACAGCGAATGTCCTTATAAAATCACCGTGCATGTGGATAATTGCCGCCGCTGCGGGAGATGTTGTATTAATGACCTTTTGCAATTGCGGGATAAATACGGCTTTCATATGGGTCTGGCCACCGGCGGTACCCTGGCCCGTAAATATGTGCGGGAATACCGTCCCCGGGCCATTGTAGCCATTGCCTGCGAGCGGGATCTGACCAGCGGTATCAGGGACAGCAATCCCATTCCCGTGCTGGGGGTAACCAATATGCGCCCCTGCGGACCCTGTTATAACACCCGGGTTTCCCTGACCCGGGTGGAAGAAGCCGTGAAATCCTTTTGTGGAGATAAGGGGAAGTGATGGGTGCTGCCGTGATCAACGCTAGGGAGATGGCCTTAAAAGTGCTGCAGGCGGTGGATGAGAAGGGGGCTTACGCCAACCTGGCCCTGGACCGGGTGCTGGAGCATTACCGGCCGGGCAGGCTGGACCGGGCCTTTACCACGGAACTGGTATACGGGGTTCTGCGCCGGTTGAATACCCTGGACTGGCTTTTAAACCACCTGCTGCGCCAGCCCCTGGCCGGCCAGACGGTCTGGATCCGCAATATACTGCGCCTGGGGGCCTACCAGATCATGTTTATGGACCGGGTGCCCGTGCCGGCCGCCTGCAATGAAGCGGCGGAACTGGCCCGGCGGTACGGTCGTCCCGGGGCGGTGGGTTTTGTCAACGGCGTACTGCGCAATCTGGCCCGCCGGGGTAAAGAAATATCTTTCCCCCGGTTGGAGGATGACCCGGTGGCGCACATTTCCCTGTGCTATTCCCATCCCCGGTGGCTGGTCCAGCGGTGGCTGGCGGAATTCGGCCCGGAGGAGACCGTGGCCCTCTGCCGGGCCAACAATACCCCGGCGCCAAATACCGTGCGTACCAATACCTTGAAAATCAGCCCGGAAGAACTGGAACGCCGGTTGAAAGGGGACGGCCTGGTGGTGGAAAGAACCGCCTACGCCCCCGAAGGGCTGCGCATCGACGGGATTTTTTCCCTGCGGGATTTTTCACCATTTATAGAGGGACTTTTTCAAGTGCAGGACGAAAGTTCCATGCTGGCCGGGCATGCCCTTTCCCCCTTTTCCGGCGCCCGGGTGCTGGACGCGGCGGCCGCCCCGGGAGGCAAGACCACCCACCTGGCCCAGCTGATGGGGGATCGGGGGGAGATCGTGGCCCAGGATATCCATCCCCATAAATTAAAGCTCATTGCCGGCAACTGCCGCCGCCTGGGTATCAGCTGTGTGCAAACCCGGGAGGGGGATGCCCGCCGTCCCGCCGGTGACCTGATCGCCCGCTGTGATTTTGTCCTCCTGGATGCCCCCTGTTCCGGTCTGGGGGTATTGCGCCGCCGTCCGGACATCCGCTGGCGCAAAGAAGCGGCGGCCATTACAGAACTGGCCGCCCTGCAAAGGGAAATGCTGGATGGAGCGGCGGCCTGCGTTAAACCGGGCGGTGTCCTGGTTTACAGTACCTGTACCATTACCCGGGAGGAAAATCTGGGCCAGGTGGAAAATTTTCTGGCCCGCCACCCGGAATTCGCCCCCGGTGACCTGAGGGCGGTCCTGCCGGCCGGTCTGGACCACCGGGGAACAATGAAACGCGGTTACCTTCAGCTCCTGCCCCACCGCCATGGAACCGACGGTTTCTTTATCGCCCGCCTGTGCCGGAAGCCGGAACCGTGATGAATTGCCGGGGCAAGGGTCAGACCAATGGCCGGCGACCGGCGACCAATTGGGGATGGGTTGGCCTGGCGGATGTGGTATAATAGATACATGGTCTATGCCGGTAAATGGTGAGCAGTGATGATCAATCTGAAAGATCTTACCTTTGATCAGTTAAAGGAACTGGTGGTGCGCCTGGGGGAGCCTTCTTACCGGGCCTGGCAGCTGGCCCGCTGGCTTTTTCAGCGGGGGGTCCTTTCCTGGGATGAAATGAGCGATTTGCCCGGGGATTTCCGGAAGAGACTGGCGAAAGAGGTCAGCCCCGGAGGGTTGACCCTGGTGCAAAAGCAATCTTCCATCCGGGGGGATACCCTTAAATACCTCTTTGGTTTGTCCGACGGCCAGGCGGTGGAAAGCGTGTTCATGCGCCATTCCTATGGTTGCAGTGTTTGCGTGTCCACCCAGGTGGGCTGCCGCATGGGCTGCCGTTTTTGCGCTTCCACCCTGGGCGGTCTGGTGCGCAACCTTTCCCCGGGGGAAATATACGACCAGGTGCTGGCAATACAGATGGATACTAAAGAAAGGATCAGCCATGTGGTGCTCATGGGTTCGGGGGAACCCCTGGACAACCTGGCCAACGTCCTGGTTTTTCTGGATCATGTCACTGCACCGTACGGATTAAATATCAGTTACCGGCACATAACCCTTTCCACCTGCGGCCTGGTCCCCGCCATCCGGGAACTGGCCCGGCGGCGGCTCCCCCTGACCCTGGCCGTGTCCTTGCATGCGCCCAACGATTCCCTGCGCAACAGGATAATGCCCATAAACCGCCGCTACCCCCTGGGGGAACTGATCCCGGCCTGCCGGGAATATGCCTGTTTGACGGGCCGGCGCATTACCTTTGAATACGCCCTTCTGGCCGGGGTGAATGACGGGGTGCGGTATGCCCGCCAACTGGGTCACCTGGTCCGGGGGATGTTGTGCCATGTGAATCTCATTCCCTTCAACCCGGTGAGGGGTCGGGATTTTCTCCGCCCGCCGGCCCAACGGGTGAAACTTTTTCAAAGGATTTTGGAGGGGGCGGGGGTAAGCGTAACCATACGCCGGGAGTTGGGTGCCGATATTGACGCTGCCTGTGGACAATTGCGCCGGCGGTTGCTGGGATTGAATAAGGGATAGGGGTGACGCCGGATGGGATTTTTTTCCGGCCTGGAAGGCAGCCTGGAAAAATATATCGAAGGTTTTTTCCGGGATAAATTCAAGGGACGGGTGCAGCCCCTGGAAATGGCCAAACGCCTGGCCCGGGAAATGCGTGAGCGTAAAAGGGTGAGTATCAGCCGGGTTTACGCACCCAATGAATACACCATCTATTTGAACCCCACGGATTTTCAGGCGGTGGCTGCCATTGCCCCCATGCTGGCCGGCGAACTGGCGGATTATTTGACCCAGAAGGCGGCCGAAAAAAACTTCACCCTGGTGGCTCCACCCCGGGTGGAGATCCAGGAGGACCCATCGGTAGGGGAAGGCCAGATGCGCGTGGACGGGCGCTTTGGCGAGGCCACCGGTGTACCCTTTACGGAAGAAAAAAGCGCCCCGCCTGAAGAGGGGGAAGAGGGAGAGTGGGAGGATACCCTGCACTACCACCCGGCCAGGCATACGGCGCCGGTGCCGGTGGTGCCGTTGGAAAGCAGGGCCCGGCTGGTGATCACCACCGGTCCCCAGGAAGGAAAAAGCTTTCCCCTGCCATCGGGCGTTACTCTCATCGGGCGGAGGGACATATGCGATCTGGTGATCAATGATGCCAGCGTTTCCCGCCGCCATGCCCAGATAGAATACCGGGGCGGTGAATATATTATAACGGACCTGGGCAGCACCAATGGTGTTTATGTCAACGGCGTCCGGGTGGGAACAAAGGTTTTGGAGCCCGGGGACACCATTAAAATGGGTACCACCCTGTGTGTTTTCGAGGTGGAATGAAGTGGGATTGATCCTGACCGTATTACGGTACCTTTTCCTGGCTTTGCTTTATGTTTTTTTAATCCTGGTGGTACGCTTGATGTTTTCCGGTTTAAAACAGGAACAGGCCATACCCCACCGGGATAGACAGCGGCTGCACCCGGTCCGGGATTTACAGGCTCCCAGGCCGGGGGGCAAGCTGGTGGTGCTGACCAGTTCCGATCCCCATCTGGAAAAAGGGGCAACCTTTTACCTCGGGGAAAAGTTGACTTTGGGGCGGGGGGAAAAAAACGATCTGGTCATTATGGATCCCTTTTCTTCCCAGGAGCACGCCCTGGTTTATATGCGCAACGACCAGTACTGGGTGCAGGATCTGGGCAGTTTAAACGGCACGTATCTTAATGAGGTGCGCCTGGAGCGGCCCACCGTTCTGGCCGATGGGGACCGTTTGCGTATAGGCGGCGTTACCTTTCAGTTTGTGAGGTGGGCTTATGAAATGGAGTCAGGCCAGTGAAACAGGGCTGGTGCGCCAGGTAAACGAAGACAGCCTGGTTATTGAGCCCGCTCTGGGGTTGTTTGCCGTGGCTGACGGCATGGGAGGGCACCAGGCCGGGGAAGTGGCCAGCCGGATGGCCCTGGAAGAACTGGTGCGCTTTGTGCGCAGCCGGTTGAAAAAAGCCGGGGAGCCCGGAACCGTGCTGGTCCGGGGAGTGGAGGAAGCCAACCGGCTGGTTTATCAATTGTCCTGTGCCAGTGCCGGTTGTCGGGGAATGGGTACCACCATCAGCGCCGTTATGGTGCACGGCCATGATTTGTTCCTGGCCCATGTGGGGGACAGCCGCGTTTACCTGCTGCGGGGGAATAGAATCAGACAGCTTACCGAGGACCACTCCCTGGTGCAGGAAATGGTGCGCATAGGCGGCCTGACGGCGGAAGAAGCCATCCGTCATCCCCAGCGCAATGTCCTGACCCGGGCGCTGGGTACCGAACCCCGGGTGCAGGTGGATAGTTTGCGCATAGGATTGGAGACGGGGGACCGGATTATTCTGTGTACCGATGGACTGACCGTTCACCTGCGGCCGGAGGAAATCGGCGCCCTGGTACAGCAGAACGCTTCCGTGGAGGAAGCGGTGGGGATGCTGGTCCGGACCGCCCTGGACAGGGGCGGCACCGATAACATTACCGTTATCCTGGTGGCGGTGGATTGATGATGTTTTCTTCCGGGGCATATGATACAAGGGCCGTGGAAAGAAAGCTCCTCCTGTGCGCCGGCGCTTACCTGCTCACCGGTGCCGCAACCATTTATTGCCTGAACCCGGTTCCGGCCACCGTGGTGGTCCTGGCCGGAGGGCTCATTACCACCGCCGCCTTTCTGGCAGTGCATGTTTTCTGGCTGTGGACCGGTTTTGCCGGGGATTCCTTTTTACTTCCCCTGGTGGCGGTATTTTCCTCCACCAGCCTGGTTTTTCTCTACCGTTTGGAACCGGCTTACGCTTTCAGGCAGTTTGTCTGGTTGATGATCGGCCTGGGCACCCTTTTCCTGGTTACCCGTTTGTTTCTTGATTACCGGTCTCTGGCCGATTACAAGTACCTGTACGCCGTGGCCGGGGTAATCGGCCTTTTGCTGCCCATTTTTTTCGGGGTGGAAGAGGGAGGGGCCAAAAGCTGGCTGGACCTGGGAGTCTTTAATGTGCAGCCGTCGGAGTTCGTAAAGATTCTCATGGTGCTTTTTCTGGCCGCCTTTATGGCGGAAAACCGCCTTTCCTTAAAGGAGGGTACCCGCACTTTCCGGGGGATAGCCCTGCCCGGTCCCCAGGAATGGGGTCCTTTGCTGGTCATGTGGGGTATATCCCTTTTGTTGCTGATCTTTCAGAACGATCTGGGGACGGGGTTGATTTATTTCAGCACCTTTCTGGCCATGATTTTTGCCAGCACGGGCCGGTTTTCCTATGTGTTTTTCGGCCTGGCCCTCTTTCTGGCCGGTGCGGCAGGCAGTTATACCCTCTTTGATCACGTCCGGGCCCGGGTGGAGGTATGGCTGAACCCGTGGCGGTTCGTGGAAACAACGGGTTACCAGGTGGTACAGTCCCTGTTTGCCATTGCCGCCGGCGGGCTGACCGGAGCCGGACTGGGCGGCGGGATGCCCGGTTTTATTCCACTGGTGCATACGGACTTTATTTACGCGGCCATCACCGAGGAACTGGGACTGGCCGGCGGTACCGGCCTGCTGGTCATGTATATGCTCTTTGTCTATAGAGGATTTGTCATTGCCCTGTCCGCCCGGGATGATTTTGCGTCCCTGCTGGCTTCCGGTTTGACCGCCCTGATGGGACTGCAGGCCTTTATCATCCTGGCCGGGGTGACCAAACTGCTGCCCCTGACGGGAGTTACCCTACCCTTTGTCAGTTACGGGGGTAGCTCGCTGGTGGCCAACTTTGTTATTCTCGGTTTATTGCTGAATATTTCCCATGAGGCAAACCATGAAAAATAACATTCGTTGTTTGGGTTATATAATTCTGGCTTCCTTTGTGGTGCTGGCCTTTTATGTTGGTTATGTCAATGTGTTTATGGGGCCGGCCCTGGCCACCGATCCCCATAACGGCCGGCTGGCGGCCTGGGAGGCCGGGATAAAGCGGGGCACCATTTTCGACCGGCAGGGGGTGGTTCTGGCCAAAACGGAGAACGGCCGGCGTGTTTATCCCCTGGGACAGGACACGGCCCAGGTGGTGGGTTTCATTTCCCGGCGTTACGGGCGCACCGGGCTGGAATCGGCCTACGATCGTTACCTGCTGGGCATGACCGATGATGATAAAATCCAGGCCCTGATCAACCGGCTGCTGGGCCGCCCCCGGGTGGGCAACGATCTGGTGGTGACCCTGGATGCCCGCCTGCAGCATCTGGCCCGGGAACTGCTGGGACAGCGCAAAGGGGCGGTGGCGGCGCTGGATCCCCGCTCCGGAGCCATACTGGCCCTGGCCAGCAGTCCGGGCTTTGATCCCAACCAGATCGATCAACCGGCCGCTGTGCCCGGCCGGAATAATGGCACCGTTTATGATTTGCTTCAGCGAGACCCCAATGCGCCGCTGTTGAACCGGGCCGCCCAGGGAGCTTACCCCCCCGGCTCCACTTTTAAAATTGTTACCGGGGCCGGTGCCCTGACCGCCGATCCCTCGGTGTCGAAACGTATATTTAATTGTCAGGGGAGCTTGACGGTGGATGGTTTTAAGCTGCCGGATCTGGCCGCCCACGGGGCGGTAGATTTTCGCCGGGCCATGGCCGTTTCCTGCAATACCACCTTTGCCACCCTGGGGTTGGAACTGGGGGTGGAAAGGTTTTATCAGAACGCCCTGGCCTTCGGATTGACCAGAAATCCCTGGGAACACAACCTTCCCGGAGTACCGGGGTCCCCGGAACTGGATTACCGGCCGGGTACCCTTACCCCGCCGAAAAAAATGACCAGACCGGAGCTGGCTTCCAGCGCCATCGGCCAGGGCGAGGTGCTGGTGAACCCGTTGCAAATGGCCCTGGCTGCGGCGGCCATTGCTCACAACGGGGTAATCATGCGGCCCCACCTCCTGGAGCGCATACAGGAACCCGGGGGCAGGACGCTGGTAAAAGCGGCGCCCCAGGCCTGGCTGACGGCCACATCCCCCGCAGTGGCCGCGGTGGTGAAGGAGGCCATGGTGGCCGTGGTCCGGGAGGGGACGGGGAAAGGGGCCGCCTTGCCCGGCGTTACCGTGGCCGGTAAAACCGGCTCGGCCCAGAATCCCCGGGGGGATACCCACGCCTGGTTTGTGGCCTTTGCCCCGGCTGAGGAGCCCCGGGTGGTGGTGGCCGTAATCATTGAAAACGGTGGTGCCGGCGGAGCGGTGGCCGCCCCCGTGGCCCGGGAAGTGATCAGGGCGGCACTGGCCGGCTGAAAGTAATAAACCGGTTTAGGATCGCCCGGAACTGGAAAGAGTTAAACTACCCACTTTTTATGAGGTGACAGGCATGATCGGGAAGCAGTTGGGCAACCGTTATGAAATCCTGGAGCAACTGGGTGGCGGGGGGATGGCCATCGTCTACAAAGGGCGGGATACCTTCCTCAACCGCCTGGTGACCATTAAAATGCTGCGCCCCGAGTTTTCTTCCGACCAGGATTTCACCCGCCGCTTTCGCCGGGAGGCCCAGGCGGTGGCCAGCCTTTCCCACCCCCACATTGTCAGTATATACGACGTGGGGCAGGAAGAAGGGGTACAGTACCTGGTCATGGAATATGTGGATGGTGAGGATTTAAAAACTCTCATCCGCCGTGAAGGGGCACTGGATGCGGAGAGGGCCGTCCAGATAGCCCTGCAGGTGCTGGAAGCCCTGGAACACGCCCATGAAAACAACATCGTTCACCGGGACATCAAGCCTCATAATATCCTGCTCACCAAAAGCGGTCGGGCCAAGCTCACCGACTTTGGTATTGCCCGGGAGGCCACGGCGGCCACTGTCACCCAGACCGACACCATTGTGGGTTCCGTACATTACCTGTCACCGGAACAGGCCCGGGGTGAGGTGGCCGGTCCCAAATCGGATATTTATTCCCTGGGTGTGGTGCTTTATGAAATGCTCACCGGTACCGTGCCCTTTGCCGGGGACAGCCCCATATCCGTGGCCATAAAACACATTCAGGAAGAGCCGGAGCCGCCGTCCAGGCGCAATCCGGCCATTCCACCGGCCTTAGAGCAGGTGGTTTTGCGGGCGCTGGCCAAAAATCCCGGACAGCGCTTTGCTTCGGCCAGGGAAATGGCTATTCACCTGGAAGATATTTTCCGGGGAAATGCGGAAGAGGCCACCCGTTTTATCCCGGTGGATGAAATGGCCACCCGGGTGATCAAACCGGCGGGGCAATCCTGGAAAAGGGCAAGGGGTGAGGCCACCCCTTCCCGCCGGCGGAAGTTGCGGCCGGCCGGGTGGGCGGCCCTGGCCGTACTCCTGCTGGCCCTGCTGGCGGGGGGCGGTTTTGCCCTGCACCGGTTTTTAAACGTGCCGGAGGTCCAGGTGCCCAGTGTGGTGCGGTACAGCCTGGCTGACGCCGAAAGAATCCTGGCTGAACGGGGGCTGGACGTGGCGGTGCGTCGGGAGCACAGCGACACCGTTCCCGAAGGTTATGTCATCGACCAGGATATTGGACCGGAGGACCCGCCGGTGAAGCCGCCCCGGGTGATTACCCTGACGGTGAGCCTGGGGCCGGACAGAAGGGTGGTACCGGACCTTTACCGCCTGAATCTGGATCAGGCCCGCCAGCGCCTGTCTGAAAGCGGCCTGTCTCTGGCCGAGCCGGCACAGGAGGGTTATGATGATAACGTTCCGCCGGGCTTGATCTTTCAACAATCTCCGGCGGCGGGGGATAAGGTGGCCCCCAACAGCCGGGTGACGGTTTATCTCTCCCGGGGGCCGAAACCCAGGCAGGTACAGGTGCCCGATTTAACCGGAATGAACCGGGAGCAGGCCCGGGCCAAACTGGCCGAGAGCCAGTTGAGCCTGGATGAGAATGTGCAGTGGGAGAGCAGCACCGATTTTTTACCGGACCAGATTATCCGCCAGGACCCGGCGGCCAATACTCCGGTAAACCAGGGAACGGCGGTGAAAGTTGTTTTGAGTAAAGGGCCTGGTCCCATGCCCGGAGAAGCACTGGTCAAGTTTTCCGTTCCCGACGACGGCAAAAATCACCAGGTGAAAATTACCGTTTCCGATGTGCGCGGTACCAACGTAGCCTACGCCAATCCTCATCCTCCCGGGTCCAAAGTGGAAACTACCGTGCGCTACCTGGGCCAGGCCATCATCAGGGTATACATTGACGATAAGCTGGTCAGAGAACAACGAATGGAGGGAGGGAAAAAAGATGGTTGAAGGCGGGGAGCGGACCGGATAGGGTATGATGAAGGAAGGCATTGTGGTGAAAGCCTATGGCGGGCACTATTATGTTTTCACCGACGGCGCCACCAGTGACTGCCATTTGCGCGGCCGCTTTCGCCGGGAAAAGGAAGCGGTGCTGGTGGGGGACCGGGTGTTCTGGCGGCCGGTGGGGCCGGACCGGGGAGTTATTGAAGAGATTTCTCCCCGCCGGACGGTTCTTTGGCGACCGCCGGTGGCCAACGTGAACCGGGTACTGATCATCTTTGCGGTGAAGGAGCCCGCTCCCAGCACCTTTTTACTGGACCGCCTGCTCATTCAGGCGGAACATGCCGGTGTGGAGCCCGCCATCTGCTTGAACAAGGTGGACCTGGGAGCGGAAGGGGTGCGGGAGATGGTGGAGGCCTACGGCCGGGCCGGCTATACCGTCTTATGCACCAGCGCCACGGAAGGCAGCGGTCTGGATGATTTGCGCGCCCTGCTGCAAAGGGGCATTACCGTTTTGGCCGGTCCCTCCGGGGTGGGGAAGTCCAGTTTGTTAAACGCCCTGATTCCCGGTCTTAATTTGAAAACCGGGGAAGTGAGCCGGAAAGTGGGGCGGGGCCGGCACACCACCAGGCATGTGGAACTGCTGTCCCTGCCCGGCGGTGGCCTGGTGGCCGATACCCCCGGTTTTTCCACCCTTTACCTGCCGGATATGAAACGGGAGGAACTGGGTGAGTATTATCCCGAACTGGCGGCCCGCCGGGGTGATTGCCGCTTTTCCCTCTGCCTGCATTTCCAGGAACCGGATTGCGCGGTAAAACAGGCGGTGCTGGCCGGGGAAATCCCTTCCTTTCGTTATGAAAACTACCTGCAGTTGTTACAGGAAGTTATGGAACAGGAAAGGAGATATTGATGGTTAAAATTGCCCCCTCCATCCTTTCGGCGGACTTTGCCCGCCTGCTGGAAGATGTGCGGCGGGTGGAAGAGGCCGGGGCGGATTACCTGCATATCGACGTTATGGACGGCCATTTTGTACCCAACATTACCATTGGCCCCGCCGTGGTGGCCGCCTTGAGACCCCACAGCCGGCTGGTATTTGATGTGCACCTGATGATCGAAGAGCCGGACCGTTACATAGACCCGTTCATCCAGGCCGGCGCCGATCTGATCACGGTGCATGCGGAAACGTGCCGGCACCTGCACCGCACCCTTAACTGCATCCGGGAAAAGGGCGGCCGGGCCGGGGTGGCCCTGAACCCCGCCACCGGACCGGAGGTTTTACAATACCTGCCGGGATTGTTTGATCTGGTGCTGGTGATGACCGTCAACCCCGGTTTTGGCGGACAGGCCTTCATTCCCCAGACCCTGCCCAAAATAAAGGATTTGCAGCGGATGATTGGGGAAATGGGCGGCAATGTGGAAATAGAGGTGGATGGGGGTATCGGTCCGTCCACCGTTCCGCTGGTGGTACAGGCGGGGGCCGGTGTTCTGGTGGCCGGTTCGGCCATTTTTAACGCTCCGGATCCGGCGACGGCCATCCGGGAAATCCGGGAAGCGGCACAAAGGGGGTGAGGGAAGTGGCCGTATGGAAGTGCCAGGAGTGCGGCAATGCGGTGGAAGCCCGTTGCAAGCCGGGTAAATGCAAGGCCTGTGGTGCGTCCAAGGACAAGCTGGTAAAAGAAGCGCCGGCCCAAAAGTAATTTCCCGGGGAAATTTCCTCGATAGCGGCAGGAATTTCCTCCCCGGCGTCAAACCTTTTTTAAAAAAGGATCACTGTCCCACCGCCGTGCTGGGGCCAGGGAGGGGATTAAGCCATGGGTGAAGAACAACAGGTGGTAATATTTCAGCTGAACGACCAGCAATACGCCCTGCCTATTCAGGAAACGCAGGAAATTATCCGCATGACGGACATTACCCGCGTGCCCAATACCAAACCCTATGTGGAAGGGATCATCAACCTGCGGGGCAGTATCGTGCCGGTAATTAACCTGAACCTGCGCCTGGAACTGCCGGTGAGGGAATATACCGACGCCACCCGCATCATTGTCACCGAATATGCCGGGCAAAAGGTGGGCATGATTGTGGATAATGTGGTGGAAGTGGGCCGCTACACGCCGGACCAGGTGGAGCCGCCGGTGGTGGCCGGTGATAACACCGAGTACCTGCGGGGCGTAATTAAAAAGGACGATCACCTGTGGTTGCTGCTGAACCTGGAACGGGTATTGTAGGATAAAGGGTCTTGTTTGACCGAAGGGCCACACGGGGTGGCCCATTTTTATTATGTGACGACCGAATAGAGGTGTTATATCCTTGCACAACCAGCATATCCTGCGGGACAAACTCCTGGCCATGGACGGCAAGGGTTACGGTGCCTATAAATCCCTGGCCGGCAGTTACGCCTTTGACCGTTACACCCTTTTTATCGACCATGTGCAAAGCGATCCCTTTGCACCACCCAGCCGCCTGCGGGTGAGGGTGGAGCAGCGTCTGGCCGGTTTTCCCCCGGTCCTTTACCGTACCCGTCCCCGCCGCATTGCCCTGGAGGATTACCTGATGCGCGCCTTTGCCCGGGCCGTGGCCCGGCACTGCCGGGGACACCGGGGTACGGGTAAAAGCGGTTTAGTGGCCGTGGACCATTGCGGCCAGGAGATACTGGAACGTACCGGGGCCGTGGTGAACAGTGATTTTGTGGAAATCCGTTTTGTGGTTGGTTTGCCGGCCCGGGGCCGCACCATAACCGGACGGGAGGCCGTGCGTATCTTCCTGGAGGAATTACCAGCAATAATCCATGACTCCCTGTTCTACCATAATTTGGACTCCGGGGGCATCATTCAGCAGGTGGAATTGATGGAAGACCAGGAGTTTTTAAGGGGGCAGTTGGCCGGCCGTGGTCTGGGGGCTTTTGTGGCCAACGGTTCCATACTGCCCCGGGAAAGCGGCGTCAGCGACCGGCCCCTGGTGCGGGGGCGGGTGGTGCCCTTTCAATCTCCTCCCGAACTGGAAGTGGAGTTTAACCTGCCCAACCGGGGACGGGTGGCCGGCATGGGCATTCCCCGGGGCGTCACCCTCATCGTGGGGGGCGGTTATCACGGCAAGTCCACCCTTTTACGTGCCCTGGAGCGGGGTGTGTACAACCATATCCCCGGGGACGGGCGGGAACTGGTGATCACCCTGCCCGGGGCGGTAAAAATCCGGGCCGAGGACGGGCGAAGCGTACAGAAAGTGGATATCAGCGGCTTTATCAACAATCTGCCCGGCGGTCAGGATACCCGGTCCTTTTCCACTGAAAACGCCAGCGGCAGCACCTCCCAGGCGGCCAATATCGTGGAGGCGCTGGAAATGGGTGCCCCCCTGTTGCTTCTTGATGAAGATACCAGTGCCACCAACTTCATGATCCGGGATGGACGTATGCAGGAACTGGTGGCCCGGGAGGACGAGCCCATTACCCCGTTCATTGACCGGGTGCGTCAGCTTTACGAATATATGGGGGTATCCACCATCCTGGTGGTGGGGGGGTCCGGGGATTACTTTTCCGTGGCCGACCGGGTGATCATGATGCAAAACTACGTTCCCCGGGACGTGACAGCCCGGGCCAGGGAGATCGCTGCCCGCCACCGGGACGGCCGCCGGATGGAAGCCACGGACACCTTTCGCCGGGTCACCCCCCGTGTACCGCTGCCCGTCTCCTTTACCCTGGAAGGGCGGGATAAGGTCAAGGCCCGGGGTATGGATGAGATTGTTTACGGCCATATGGATATCGACCTGCAAAATGTGGAACAACTGGTGGATCCGGCTCAGGCCCGGGCCATTGCGGAAATAATTAAATATGCCGCCCGGCACCATGTGAACGGCCGGCGCACCCTGAAGGAAGTGGTGGAGGCGGTGCTTTCCGATATGGACCGGGAGGGACTGGATGTCATTTCCCCCTTTAAAGGCCAGCATCCCGGAGACTACGCCCGCCCCCGGGCGCATGAAATTGCTGCGGCCATTAACCGTTACCGGCGGCTGCAGGTAAAAATAAGGCCGGAGTGAAAATACTTCACCCGGCCTTTTTAAACGTCGCTTCTCAGCCTTCACAACCGCAGCAGCTGCTGCAGCATTCGTCGGAACAGGATGCCGGCTGGCCGGAAATGGCCCGGCCGATAATTTCGTTGATTTCTTCCAGCACCCGCTCAAAGGTTTGCTGGGCGCGGAAGAACTCCGCAATCAACGGATTGGCCAGCATGCGCCTTTCCAGGTCCTCCACGTCGGTCTTCTGGCTGCCGGTCAACTGGAAACCCTGGGCCTGCAACATGTGCAGCGCCCTTTGCTTTTGGTGGAATTCATCGATGATTTGTTTGGCTTCCGGGTCATCCAGCATGGCCCTCTGGGCGGCCACCATGGAAGCCAGCTCCGGGGAGCGGGCGATTTCCTCTCCCAGTTCCCTGGCCTTCTCAATCACAGACATGATCATTTACCTCCCGTTCAATACATTATTTATCGATCAACCTGCCGCATTGATTTTGCCCTCCAGGTGAGTCAGGCGGGCGCCGGTAATGAACACATCCACCAGTTTCCCGGCCAGTTCCGGGGAACCGGGGAAGACCACCAGGCGGTTGGTTCTGGTGCGTCCGGAGAGAAGAGCGGGGTTGGTCTTGCTCTCTCCTTCCACCAGAACTTCTTCCGTCCTGCCCACCCGGTCTTGATTGAGCGCCAGGGAGATCTCGTTCTGACGGGCTATGAGCCTTTGAATGCGCTCGCTTTTAATATCTTCGGGCACCTGATGGGGCATGCGGGCGGCCGGGGTGCCCGGTCGCGGGTTGTAGACAAAGGTGAAGGCTCCGTCGAACCGCACCCTTTCCACCAGATCCATGGTATCGGCAAAGTCCTCCTCCCTTTCGCCGGGGAAGCCCACCATAATGTCGGTGGTCAGGGCCACGCCGGGTATGGCCCGGCGGATGCGCTCCACCAGGTCCAGGTAGTAGTTCCGGTCATAGCCCCGGTTCATCAGCTTAAGGATGCGGCTGCTGCCCGCCTGCACGGGCAGGTGGATATGTTCACACACTTTCTGCAGGCGGGCAATGGTATCAATCAGTTCCTGATTGAAGTCCCGGGGATGGGAAGTGGTAAAGCGGATACGCCACAGGTCCGGGATTGCATTGATAGCCTCCAGCAGGCGGGCAAAGGTGGCCGGTGGATCCAGATCCTTCCCATAAGAGTTAACATTTTGCCCCAGGAGCGTTACTTCCCGGAAACCATCAACCACCAGGCTGCGGATTTCCCGCAGGATATCCTCCGGGCGGCGGCTGCGTTCCCGCCCCCGTACATAGGGTACAATGCAGTAGGTGCAGAAGTTGTTGCAGCCGTAGGTGATGTTCACCCAGGCCCGCACCCCCGGAGTGCGGCGGACGGGCAGGTCTTCCACCACCGCCCCGGCCCCATTCCACAGCTCCACCACCGTTTCCCGGCTCTGCCGGGCTTCCTGGAGCAGTGCGGGCAGGCGGTGCAGGTTGTGGGTGCCCAGGATCAGGTCCACCTGGGGGAAACGGTTTTTTATTTTATGGGCTACCTCCGGCTGCTGGGTCATACAGCCGGCAACGCCGATAATCAGGTGCCTGTTTTTATTTTTCAAACGGACCAGGCGGCCCAAAAGGCCCCAGACCTTGTTTTCAGCCGTTTCCCGCACACAGCAGGTATTGATCAGGATTACGTCCGCTTCTTCCATGGCGGAGGCCTGGTGATAGCCCAGGGATTCCAGCATCCCGGCCATTACTTCCGCGTCGTGATCATTCATCTGGCAGCCAAAGGTTATTACTTCATAAGTTGGTATTCTTTCTCCCATGGAAAAATCCCTTCCCGGTGTTCCACCGTATTATATCTTATTTGGGCTTTAAGCGCAAATTATTTTCCGCGTTTTGATTCTGCCATTTTGCCCCGCGATTCTTTGTGATATAATGGTGCCCAGGGGGGATTGGCAGTGGCTTACACTCCAATGATGGAGCAGTATTTGCAGATTAAACAGAATTATCAAGACGCCATCCTCTTTTTCCGTTTGGGAGATTTTTACGAAATGTTCTTTGATGATGCCCTGGTGGCCTCCCGGGAGCTGGAAATCGCCCTCACCGGCCGCGATGCCGGGGCCGGCGGCCGGGTGCCCATGTGCGGTGTGCCCTACCACGCCGCCGACGGTTATATAGCCCGTCTTATTGAAAAGGGATACAAAGTGGCCATCTGCGATCAGGTGGAAGATCCGGCCACAGCCAGGGGCATCGTTAAACGGGAAGTGACCCGGGTGGTTACCCCGGGTACCATCATGGACTGCCTGGAGGAAAAAAGGCATAACTTCCTTGTGGCCGTGGTGGAAGGGGAAGACGGGTACGGTTTGGCGGCGGCCGATGTGACCACCGGCCTGTTCATGGCCACCCGGCTTCCCGGGCGGGAGGAATTGCTGGATGAACTTTCCCGCCTGGAACCGGCGGAAGTGTTGCTGGCCGATACACCCTCCTCCAGGCAGCTGACCGGAACTATTAAAGAACGCCTGCCGAAGACCGCCTTTTCCTTTTGGGACGCCGCTGCCTTTACCCGGCAGGAAGCGGTAAAAAATCTGGAGGGTCGTCTGGGACCCCGGTGGGCCGGTTCCGGCCTGGGTGAACTGCCCGGGGCCTTATTGGCCGCCGGCGGGTTGCTGGCTTACCTGGCGGCCACCCAGAAAAGGGATCTGGCCCAGATCAACCGGGTGCAGGTGTACAGCGGCAGCCAGTACATGCTTATAGATGCCACCACCAGGCGCAACCTGGAATTGACATCCTCCCTGCGGGACGGTTCCCGCTGGGGTACCCTTTTATGGGTGCTGGATCACAGCGTCACGGCCATGGGAGGCCGGTTGTTGAAATCGTGGCTGGAACGCCCCCTGCAAGATGTACATGAAATCAACAAACGGCTGGATGCGGTGGCCGAACTGGTGGCCGATAACCTGAAAAGGGATGAGCTCCACCGTCTGTTGAAAGAAATTTACGATCTGGAAAGGCTGGCCTCCCGGGCCGTCTACGGCAGCGCCCACGCCCGGGATTTACTGACATTGAAAAGTTCCCTGGCCGTTCTTCCGGCACTGCAAAAGTTGCTCTTAACCTTTAAGACGGCCATGTGGGCGGAAATTGTGCGGGAACTGGATTGCCTGGAGGATATCCGGAATCTTTTGGAGGAATCCCTTCACCCCGAGCCGCCTGCCGGTCTGCGGGAAGGGGGGTTGATCCGCCAGGGATACCACCCCGAGGTGGATAGCCTGAGACTGGCCAGCCGGGAGGGGAAAAACTGGCTGGCGCAGCTGGAAGCCCGGGAAAAGGAGCGCACCGGTATCCGTTCCCTGAAGGTGGGCTATAATAAAGTTTTCGGCTATTATCTGGAAGTGACCCGGGCCAATCTGGATCTGGTGCCGGCCCATTACATACGCAAGCAGACCCTGGCCGGGGCAGAGCGTTTTATTACTCCCGAACTCAAGGAAATGGAAGAGAGGATCCTGGGGGCGGAAGAAAGGCTGGTCCGGCTGGAATACGACCTGTTTACGGCCGTCCGGGAGAAGGTGGCCGGTGCGGTGCGCCGTATCCAGCGGACGGCCGGGGCGGTGGCCCGGGTCGATGCCCTTTTTTCCCTGGCCACGGCAGCGGTAAAGGGCAATTATGTGCGTCCGTTGGTGCATACGGGTACCCGCCTGCTGATCCGGGAGGGTCGCCACCCGGTGGTGGAGCGGGTGTTGCCCGGGGGGGAATTTGTGCCCAACGATGTGGATCTGGGGGAGGATACCCGCACCATTCTTCTCACCGGTCCCAATATGGCCGGCAAAAGCACCTATATGCGCCAGGTGGCCCTGCTGGTGCTCATGGCCCAGATGGGCAGTTTTATCCCCGCTTCCCGGGCGGAAATAGGTATTGTGGACCGCATCCTCACCCGGGTGGGAGCCAGTGACGACCTGGCCGCCGGCCGGAGTACCTTTATGGTGGAGATGAGCGAGTGCCAGGTAATAATCAGCTCGGCCACCCCCAGAAGCTTGATCCTGATGGATGAGGTGGGCCGGGGCACCAGTACCTACGATGGTATCAGCATTGCCCGGGCGCTGGTGGAATACATTGTCAACCGCATTGGCGCCCGCACCCTTTTTTCCACCCATTATCATGAACTAACTGACCTGGAATCCCTGCCCGGGGTGAAAAATTTTACCGTACTGGTCCAGGAACAGGAGGATGGGGTGGTTTTTCTGCGCCGGGTCAGGCCGGGCAGGGCCAACCGCAGTTACGGCATTCAGGTGGCCCGGCTGGCCGGCCTGCCGGAAGAGATCTTAAAAAGGGCCCAGGAGATACTGGCCGGTTTGGAGAACCGGCGGCAGGTAACCGGGGTTTCCGGGCGGGAAAGGGAACCGGCCGGTGAACATAAAACGGCCGTTTGGGGCTTCCATCCCATTCTGGCCCAGCTGGCCAAACTCGATCTGTGGCAGATGACACCCCTGGAGGCGTTGAACACCATTGCTTCCTGGCAAAGGGCCTTGAAACAGGATTACGGGCAGCCACCTGCCCGGCAGAGTCAAACCGGTAGGGGGGTGTAACCCTGAAATGTATATTGGCGTAGATGTGGGCGGTACTTATACCGATGCGGTATTGCTGGATCAGGGGCTGGTCCGGGCCATGGCCAAAGTGCCCACCAAAGAAGACCTCCTCTCAACCCTTCTGGAAGCCCTGGATGCCGTCATGCGGGGTGTGTCCGGTGATCTGGTGGAGCGGGTGGTTTTCAGCACCACCATGATTACCAACCTGATTGCCGAAAAAAAGTATGACCCCGTGGGGCTGATTCTAATGCCCGGTCCGGGCCTGTGCCAGAACCTGTACCGTTTCCCCACCCACATGCACGTCATCCAGGGGGCCATTGACTACCGGGGACGGGAAATCCTTCCCCTGAGGATGACCGAAGTGGATGAGGCCGCCGGGGAACTGGCGGCCGGGGGATACAGCAAGGTGGCCATTGTGGGCAAATTTTCCTCCCGGAACAACAGGCATGAAAAGGAAGTGGCCGCCCGGGTGCGCTGGAACTACCCCGACTGGCACCTGGAGCTGGGTCATCAGGTGGCCGGCCAGCTGAACTTTCCCCGCCGGGTGGTGACCACCTATTTGACCTGTGCCACCCGGGAGAAATACCAGTTTTTCGTACGCTCCGTCCAGGAGGCCGTCCGGCAGCGGGGTATCGCCGGGCCGGTTTTCATGCTGAAGGCCGACGGCGGCACACTGCCCCTGGAAAGTTCCCTGGATGTGCCCGTGGAAACCATCTTCAGCGGTCCCGCCGCCAGCACCCTGGGCGTCCAGGCGCTGACACCCCCCGGGGAAACGGCGGTGGTGGTGGATATTGGCGGTACCACCACCGACCTGGCCCTGATTTTAAGCGGGCAGCCGCTGCTGGCTTCCCGGGGCGCCCGGGTGGATGACATGCTCACCCATGTGCGGGCCCTGGCCGTAAAGTCGGTCCCCGTGGGGGGCGACAGCATCGTGGAGCGGGTGGGCCGGGATATCATCGTCTACTCGGAAAGGCTGGGTTCTCCCTATTGTCTGGGCGGCCCCCTGCCCACCCCCACCGATGCTTTGAGGGTACTGGGGTTGACCAACCTGGGTGACGGTGAGAGGGCACGGCGGGCCATGACCATGCTGGGCGACCCCCTGGGCATCAGCGCCGGGGAAGTGGCCGGCCGGGTAATTTCCCTGGTGATTGATACCATTGCCCGGGAAATTGAAGCCATGTTCGCCCGCTGGGAACAGGAACCGGCCTACCGGGTGTGGGAAGTGCTGCAAAAGAAAAAGGTCCGTCCCCGCACGGTGGTGGGAGTGGGCGGCGGGGCGGCCGGTTTTGTTTCCCAGATCGCCGCCCGCATGGGCTGCTACCCGGTGATCCCGCCCTACGCTCCGGTGGCCAACGCCATTGGCACGGCGGTGGCCCGGCCCACCCTGCAGGTAACACTGCGGGCGGATACGGAACGGGGGGTTTACAGCATACAGGAGGAAGGGTATCAGGGTATCCTGGAAAGCAAGGGTTTTAACGAAGAAAAGGCCCTGGCCCTGGCCAGGGATTGGCTGGCCCGGCTGGCTGCCCGCCACGGCCTGGAAGATTGCCTGTCGGACATGGAGGTTACCCGGCGGGAAGTGTTTAATATGGTGCGGGATTGGGTGACGGTGGGGCGGCTGATAGATGTTACCGTCCAGACCAGGCGGGGCATTTTATATCATGTGGGAGCAGGGGGGGAGAACAGTGAAAAGTAAAAAAACGGGCCTGGTTTTCTTTCCGGCCTTTGACTGGGCCATCTCACCCACCCATCCGGAACGGGAGGAAAGGCTTTTATATACCCGGGACCAGATCTTCGAGGAAGGGGTTCTGGACCTGCCCGAAATAGAGGAGTATGCCCCCCGCCTGATCACCATTCACGATGTGGCCCGGGTACATTTCTGTGTTCCCCGGGTGCAGAGCCAGGTTACCGAGGCCCATCTCATTGCCGCCGGTTCGGCCGCCCTCCTGGCCGATGCCGTTATCAGCGGGGAAATTAGAAATGGTTTTGCCCTGGTGCGTCCTCCGGGCCACCACGCCATGCGGGTGGTGCACGGCAACCGGGGTTTCTGTAATATCAACAACGAGGCCATTCTGGTGGAATACCTGCGCCGCCGTCACGGGATCAAACGCATTGCCATTGTAGATTCGGATGTGCACCACGGGGATGGTACCCAGGATATTTTTTATCACGATCCGGACCTTCTGTTCATTTCCTTCCACCAGGACGGGCGGACCATTTACCCCGGCACGGGGTTTCCCAATGAGCTGGGCGGTCCCGGGGCCTACGCCCGGACCATCAACATCCCCCTGCCGCCGGGACTGGGAGATGAAACCTTTCACTACGTGGTGGATAACCTGGTTCTTCCCGTATTAAAAGACTTTCAGCCGGAATTCATCATCAATTCGGCCGGGCAGGACAATCATTATACCGATCCCCTGGGCAGCATGCGCTTTACCGCCGGCGGCTACGCCGAATTTACCCGCAAACTGAACCCCCACCTGGCGGTACTGGAAGGTGGTTACGCTATTGAAACGGCCCTGCCCTACGTCAACCTGGCCATACTGCTGGCCCTGGCCGGCCATGATTATTCCTGTATACAGGAACCCGACTGGCCTGGACGTATGCCTGAAAACCCGGAGAGGGTGGCCCGGGTGCATAAAATGGTGGAGCAGTTGCTAACCGTCTGGCAGAACCGGGACAGGGTGGATTTAGAGAAAATCTTCGGCTCCGGCGATTTCTTCCAGCGCCGCAAGCAGATTTACTATGATACCGATTATATCGAAGAAGAGCAACTGGAAAGGGTGCGCCGCTGCACCCGCTGCCCGGGCTACCTGACCATTGATTCCCGGGCCGATCACGGCTACGGCCGGTCCAACCGGGTGTTTTGCGTATCCGTACCCTTTAATGCCTGTTCCACCTGCCAGTCCGAGGCCTACGATGCTTACGCCGGGGCTAAAAAGATAACCGGATTCCACCATGTTTATATGCAGGATAAATCCACCGACACCTGCCTGGCCTTTGACCGGGAGAAGGGACAGGAATGGGTATCCGAAGGTCCGAAGGTGGGTGATTGATTGTCCCGGATAGTGGTGCTGGACCAGTTTACGGCCAACCAGATTGCGGCCGGCGAAGTGGTGGAAAGACCTGCTTCGGCAGTAAAAGAGCTGGTGGAAAACTCCCTGGACGCCGGTGCCACGGAGATCACCGTGGAAATTACCGCCGGTGGATTGTCCGAGATCACCGTTCGTGATAATGGCTGGGGCATGGATGAGGAAGATGCCCGGCTGGCCCTGCTGCGTCATGCCACCAGCAAAATTCGCGGTGCGGAAGACCTCTTCCGCATTACCACCCTGGGTTTCCGGGGAGAAGCCCTGCCCAGCATTGCCGCCGTGAGCAAATTGACTTTAAAGACCCGTCCCGCCGGTTCCGACCGGGGAACCCACCTGGAGGTGGAAGGGGGGCAGGTGCTTTCCTGTCGCCCGGCCGCCCTGGCTCCGGGGACCATTGTGCAGGTGCGGGATTTGTTTTATAACACTCCAGCCCGGAAAAAGCACCTGAAGTCCGCCGGCACCGAAGGGGGGGCGGTGGGGGATGCCCTTTCCCGCCTGGCCCTGGCCCGGCCGGAGGCAAGCATCCGGTTTATCCATAACCGGCGGGAGATTTTTGCCACCCCCGGTACGGGTAAGCTGCTGGAAGCCCTGGCGGCGGTGATGGGCATGGAGACGGCCCGGCAGATGCTGCCGGTGGAAGACATTTCCCGGGACTGGCTGGCCATCCGGGGCTACGCCGGGCGTCCGGTGCTGCACCGCAGCAACCGCCGCCAGATCATCGTGCTGGTAAACGGCCGTTATGTATACAGCTCCCTGGTGGCCCTGGCGGTGCAGGAGGCCTATCACACCCTGCTGCCGGCCGGTCGCCATCCGGTGGCCGTTATTTCCCTGCAGGTGGATCCGGAACTGCTGGATGTGAATGTTCACCCGGCCAAGCTGCAGGTTCGCCTGGCCCGGGAAAGGGAGGTGGCCGGGGCGGTGACCAGGGCGGTACGGGAGGCCCTGATCAGCACCAGCCTGGTGATCCCGGGTATGCCGGCAGGAGAGGCATATGCCGGGCGGCCGCCGGGGTTACCCTCTTCCGGGCACCGGGGCGATACCCGCAGGGCTGTTCAACCGGGACAAGGGGAAGGTGCCACCATCCCTCCCCTCTTTCCGGCCGCCCTCCCGCCGGCCGGCAGTGTTGAAGATTTTCTTCCACCGGAGAGTCCTGTTTCCCCCGGTCAGTGCCGGGAGCGGGACCGGTATGTAAAGAAAGACATGGCTGCCGCTCCGGAAATCGACTGGCCACCGGCAGGGCAACCCTGCGGGGACGGGTTGCTGGCGGAGGATTTACCCGGTTACAGTTGCCCCGTCTGCCGGGACGGCCGGGAAGGGGAGACCGCTCACGATGCCCCGGTTTCGGGTGAATCCGTTTCAACCTTCCCGCCTCTGCATTATCTGGGACAACTGCCGCCCACCTACCTGCTGGCGGCCGGACCCGGCGGGTTATATATGGTGGATCAGCATGCCGCCCACGAACGGATATTATATGAAAAATATCTATCCGGCATGGCCGCCGGCGGGTTATCCTCCCAGATGCTCCTGCTGCCGGTGAACGTGTTTCTCTCCCACCGGGAAGCAACGCTGCTGGCTGAAAAGCGGGAGTTCCTCACCTCCCTGGGCTTTGTGCTGGATTTTTTCAGCGGTGATACTGTGGTGGTGCGGGGAGTGCCCCTGGATTTTCCGCCCGGGGAAGAGGAATCCTATTTACGGGATATTCTGGCCTATTTAGGGGAACCGGGCCGTTCCCCCTCCCGGGAGGATCTGCTGCACCATCTGGCCGCCCGGACCGCCTGCCGGGCGGCGGTCAAGGCGGGTGCCCTCCTGTCGGAGGCGGCCGCCCTGGCCCTGCTGGAGCAGCTGGCACAGGCACAGAATCCCTATACCTGTCCCCACGGCAGGCCGGCGGTAATCCTGCTCTCCTATCAGGAACTGGCGCAGCGTTTTAAAAGGTAAGAACCCGGTGCGGGGTGATGAGGACGACCACCGTCCGGGTGGTTATGCGCCGCAACCGGAAGGTGATTTTCTTTGACCCCCAATTGCGTGGTGACCACTTCATTAAAGGCCGGTGCATCACTAAAAGAAAGGGCTGTCTGGTTCAGCCGCCGCCTGGGTGTTCCCCTGGTGCCCCGGAAAAAGCTTTCCCTGGAAGCCATTTGTGCCCATTACGGCGTTTCAGGCGTGCTGGTGGTGTCCGCAGACCGGGTTTCTTATTTTTCCGGTGGACGGGAACTCTTTTTTCACCCTGGAATGGCCGTTCTACGTATAAAGGAAATCAAAGCTGGGAAAACTGACCAAATGATCAAAGCTATGGATCTAAAGAGGGGGGATAGCCTGCTGGACTGCACCCTGGGGCCGGGTGTGGATGCCCTGGTGGCCGCCTGGGTGGTGGGGGAAGAGG
>NZ_WHYR01000055.1 GCF_009428905.1 Desulfofundulus thermobenzoicus
GGCTGGAATTCACAGCCGGTATTCCCGGGACGGTGGGGGGAGCCGTGGTGATGAATGCCGGGGCTTCAGGAGCGGCCATGGACGGCCTGGTACGGGAGATTACGGTTATGGACACCGGTGGAAACCTGTCCCGGCTGCCTGCCTCGGCTCTGGGTTTTGGTTACCGCACCAGCAACCTGCAGCACAGCTCCCTGGTGGTGGTGGAGGTGGTCTGCGAAGGAGTGGCCCGGGACCCCGCCCTGATCCGCGCCGGTATGGTCGAAAAGCTGGCCCTGCGCCGGGCCACCCAGCCCCTGGCCCATCCCAGCGCCGGCAGTGTATTTAAAAACCCTCCCGGCAAAGCCGCCGGCTGGTTGATTGAACAGGCCGGCGGCAAGGGTTTGCAGCAGGGTGACGCCCGGGTTTCCGATGTGCACGCCAATTTTATCGTCAACCTGGGCCGGGCCACGGCCCGGGATGTGGAAGGCCTGATCCGCCGGGTGCGACAGCTGGTATATGAACGTTTCGGGCTTCTTCTCACCCTGGAAATACAGGTTCTCGGCGAGGATTGAGTCGAGAGGTGATACCATTGACCAGGTTTATGATCGTGGGCGGTAATCCCCTGCGGGGCACGCTCCGGGTGAGCGGCAGCAAGAACGCCACCCTGCCCATATTAGCCGCCAGTTTGCTTCACGGAGCGCCCAATATCATCCATGAAGTGCCGGTACTGCAGGATGTGGCCACCATGTGCCATGTGCTGGAATACCTGGGGGCGCGGGTTCACCGGGAAGGTTACACCATCCGGATTGACGCCACCAATATACAATGTCTGGAGGTGGGAGAAAATCTGATGCGCCGCATGCGGGCGTCCAATCTGGTGCTGGGTGCCCTGCTGGGCCGGTTTGGCCGGGTGCGCATTTCATACCCCGGTGGATGTAACATCGGTTCCCGGCCCATGAATCTACATCTCAAGGGCTTAAAAGCCCTGGGAGCGTGTATAGAGGAAAAATTCGGTTATATCAACGTGGAAGCCAGTCAGTTGACCGGTGCGGAAATCCACCTGGATCTGCCCAGCGTGGGGGCTACGGAAAACATCATGATGGCCGCCGTCCTGGCCAAAGGCACCACCATCATCCGGAATGCGGCCCGGGAGCCGGAAATTGTGGACCTGCAAAATTTTTTAAACCGCATGGGTGCCAGGATAAAGGGGGCCGGAACGGACGTTATCCGCATTGAAGGGGTGAAGCACCTGGATTCGGCGGAACACACGGTTATTCCAGACCGCATCGAAGCGGGCACCCATCTGGTGGCGGCGGCTATTACCGGCGGTGACGTGACGATTACCAATGTGATCCCCGAACACTTTGAACCCGTGCTGGCCAAACTGAGGGAAATGGAAGTGGGCGTGGAGGTGGGAGATGATCAGGTGCGGGTTTATGCCCGCGGGCGGCCCCGGGCGGTGGACATAAAAACCCTGCCCTATCCAGGCTTTCCCACCGACATGCAACCCCAGATGATGGCCCTGCTGGCTCTGGCCGAAGGCACATCGGTGATCACGGAAACCATTTTTGAAAACCGTTACAAGCATGTCAGTGAACTGCGGCGGATGGGTGCCGAAATTAAAGTGGAGGGGCAGACGGCCATTGTCAGGGGGGTGGAAAGGTTTACCGGCGCTCCGGTGGAAGCCACGGACCTGCGGGCCGGAGCGGCGCTGGTACTGGCCGGGTTGGCCGCGGAAAACGGAACCATTGTGGAGGGCGTGGAGCATATCGACCGGGGGTATGAGAGATTGGAACAAAAATATGACGCCCTGGGCGCCAGAATCATGAGAGTGCACAATTAATGTGGCTCTTTTTTGGTTTGTGGGTGGACAAGGATTTTGGTTTGCTATAATATTTTGGTATGATAATCCGGTAGCGGAAATAAAGGGTTATTTAGTTCCCAGAGCATCATAGCCGGCCCGTCGGGGACAAAATATTTAGGAGTGGTCAGGTTGGTTAAACCGCGCCCCGGACGGTTTAATCCGGGAGAAAGCATTTTATTTGTGTTTTTGATTTTGTTGACGGCTTTTATTCTCCTGGGTTCCCCCATTTTTGAAATTCATGAGATTACTGTTTCCGGAAATCACTCCCTGCCGGCGGATAAGCTTATTAACCTGTCCGGCATTACCACGGGGACAAATATTTTTAAGGTTAAACTGAAAGAAGCTGCGGGGCGCCTGCGTACCCTCCCGTTGATTAAAGATGTGCGCCTTTACCGGCAACTTCCTTCCCGGGTGGTTATTCAGGTGGAAGAGAGACAACCGGTGGCCCTCATACCCGCGGGGAATGGCTTCGTACAGGTAGACGGGGAAGGGGTTTGCCTGCAGGAAAGCAGTGTAGACGGCAGCTTACCGGTGATCACCGGCCTTGATCCGGGAGAAGCCGTTCCGGGACAGGTGGTTAAGGATGAACGGCTAACCATCGCTCTTAAGGTTGTTCAGCAGCTTCCCGCATCATTGCTGCCAAATCTTTCCGAGGTGCACGTCAGCCGGGAGGGGCTGGTGGTCTTATATACCCTGGGAGGGATAGAATGCCGTCTGGGCACGGGAGATAATTTGCCGGCCAAGATTTCCATGTTGATACAGGTGCTGGATCAGGTGAAAAAGCAAGACCGGCCCGTGGAGTATGTGGACCTGAGCGGTGTGCCGGTGGTCAAGTACCAGCAGTAGGGGGCATGAAGGTGAGGATCCGGGGCTTTTATCTGGCGCTGATGGTGGTGGGTGTGATTATGGGTCTTTTGCTGGCCGTGCAGTTCCGGCTGACCAGGGATATTCAAGAAACCCCGCCGGTAAAACAAACCCAATCCCTGGCCGCTCAGGTCAATGCGTTACGGGAGGAACGGGATACGCTGCAGAAACAGGTCAGGGACCTGCGTGATCAGCTGGACCGGGCTGCGGCCGGGCCAAACCTGGAGTCGATGAAAGAGGAGCTTAACCGGGTGCGTGTCCAGGCCGGGCTGGTGGAGGTGACCGGTCCGGGGGTGGAGGTGACTTTAAACGATAGCAACGTGGAGGTTAAACCGGGGGAAAACCCCAATTTATATGTGTTGCATGATGAAGATGTATTGAAAATTATCAATGAGTTGAAAGCGGCCGGGGCCGAGGCCATGTCCATCAACGGACAGCGGATGCTGGCCACCAGTGAAATCCGCTGTATCGGACCCACCATACTAACCAACCATAACCAGCGGCTGACACCCCCCTTTGTCATTTCGGCCATTGGCAATCCCGATACCATGATCAATGCCCTGCAGATGAGGGGCGGTGTGGTGGAACAGCTGCAATTCTGGGGTATCCAGGTTGGTGTGAAAAAGGTGGCCCAGGTAACGGTGCCGGCCTATACCCCGGGGGTACGCTTTGATTATGCCCGTCCGGTCAAAGAAGGAGGGGAAAAGGGTTGATGCAAAAAGCCACCTATCTTTCCCTGGGACTGGTGGCCCTGGTGCTGGGCCTTTTAGTCACCTTTCAGTTCCGGGTGACCAGGCACATCGAGCAGGGTATACCGGCAGGCCGGGCACAGGAACTGGCCCTGGAGTTGCGTCAACTGGAAAGGGACCGGGCCAAGCTGCAGGTGGAAGCAGCCGATCTGCAGTCCAAATTGGAGCAGGCTAACAAGGGTCAGCAGGAGGCGGCCCGGGCCATAAAGGATGAGATGGATAAAGCCAGGTTGCTGGCCGGTCTGGTGGCCGTGACCGGGCCGGGTGTGGAGGTAACCATGGACAACCCGCCCCAGCAGCGGGAGGGCGGCACGCCGGTCAGTCTTTATGTCATCCGGGACGAGGACCTGTTGCGGGTGGTCAACGAGCTACGGGGGGCCGGGGCGGAAGCCCTTTCCATCAACGGGCAGCGTATTGTGGCCAACAGCGAAATCCGTCTGGCTGCGCCTTTCATCAACGTCAATTTAAGCCGGGTGGCGCCCCCTTATCATATTCTGGCCATCGGCAAGCCCGAGGATCTGCGCAGCGCCCTGGAGATTCCCGGCGGCCTGGTGGAATATCTGCGGGATCTGGGGGTGCAAATCAAGATTCAGACCCACGACCGGCTGATTATCCCCGGATACGGGGGGAAGATGGAATTCCGTTACGCGAAACCTGTGCTGAAAGGATGATATATGAATGTGGGTTGGTATCTGGCTGGCCGTACTGGGTTTGGGGCTGGGGGTGCTGCTGGGATTGAATATACCGTTAGTTTTACCCCAGGCCTATGCCAAATACCTGTCGGTGGCCGCTCTGGCCGCCCTGGACTCGGTTTTCGGCGGTATCCGGGCAGCCATGGAAGATCATTTTGATAATAGCATTTTTATCACCGGATTCTTCAGCAATGCCCTTCTGGCGGCCGGTCTGGCCTTTATCGGTGAACGGTTGGGGATAGATCTTTATCTGGCCGCCGTGGTGGCCTTCGGTGTGCGCCTGTTTCAAAACCTGGCCATTATCCGCCGCCATTTGTTAAAAAAATAAGTCTGGTAAAAAAGGAAAAAAACCGCCCGGTGTTGAAATTCTATTATGCTGTATTTACATTTTTAGTAAACCTGTTTGGTAAACCATGCACAGGGGGTGCCCCGGGTTGACCGGTAAGGGAAAGCATTTTGCCGCCGGGCTGGATATCGGGACGTCCAATATAGTGGTTGCGGTCTTGACGGAAGGAGAGTCTGCGCGGCCGGCCGGGACGGGCTGGTGTGCTTCCCTGGGCATGCGCAAGGGTATTGTCGTTGACGGGGAAGGAGTGGCCCGGTCCATCCGGCGGGCGGTGGAGATGGCCGAGGAAGCCGCCGGGGTAAAAATTACCACCGTATGGGCCGGTTTTTCCGGATACAGTATAAATGTCCTGACCCGGTGGGCCGATATTTCCATTGAACACGGGTGTGTTATTACTGGCGATCATGTCACCAGACTGATGGGCCGCCTGCACCGGGTGGACGTAACACAGGGCCGCCGGGTTTTACAGGTCATTCCGGGAGGATTTTTTGTAGATGGTATTCCTGCTGACGACCAAGGGGTGGGACGGGCGGCGTCCACCCTGGGTGTGGAGGCGCGGATATTAACTGTGGACAGCCAGCTGGTTGACCAGTTGCTGGAGAGCGTCCAACTGGCCGGCCTGCGGGTGGCCGGGATCAGGGTGAACCCCCTGGTGGTTGCCCCGGAGATTTTAAGAACAGTGGAAAGGGAACTGGGGACGGCCCTGGTGGATCTGGGCGGCGGCACTACGGCAATAGCCGTTTTCAACCGGGGGGCGCTGGTGGATATGGCGGTAATACCGGTGGGGGGAGAGCATATTACCAGCGATGTGGCTATTGGAGTGAGAACCACTCTGGAAGCGGCCGAGGAAGTGAAGCGGGAATTGGGTTTGCTTCCCGGGGAGAAGGATGATTATGTGGAGCTACCCGACACGGCCGGAAGGCATTCACGCCCGGTGCCCGTGACCAGGGTGCAGCAAATAATCACATCACGGGTGCAGGAAATTCTGGACCTGGTAAAACAGACCATCAACCGTCTCAAACCCGGGCTGTCCCTGCCGGCCGGGGCGGTGTTAACCGGCGGCGGCGCCCGTTTAAAGGGACTGCCGGATCTGGCGGCCCGTATGTGGAATCTTCCCGTGCGGCCGGTGGCGTTGGAAGAGGGGGATCCCGGGCGGCCCGACTGCCTGGCGGCGTGGGGGCTGGCCAGATCTGTGGCCGGGAAGCCGGCCGGTCAGGAAAATCGGGGGCTGGCCGTGGCTGCGGGAGGTTCCCCGTCGGGAGCCAAAAGCGTACTGGATTTTTTGTCCCATCTGCGCCGGAAATACCCTCACTGACCGGTGCCGACCACTTTTGTTTTCGCTTCTTTAGAAACCGCGAAGGGGGATGGGCATGTTAGATTTTGAAGTGGAAATGAATCAATTTGCCAGCATCAAGGTGATTGGAGTGGGAGGTGGCGGTAACAATGCCGTCAACCGGATGATTGTCGCCGGTTTGAAGGGGGTGGAATTTATCGCCGTCAACACGGATGCCCAGGCCCTGCAACTCTCCCAGACCAATCACAAGATTCAAATCGGGGCCAAGTTGACCAAAGGGCTGGGGGCGGGGGCCAATCCGGAAATTGGTCAAAAGGCCGCCGAAGAGAGTCGGGACGAAATTATCCAGGCGTTAAAGGGAGCGGATATGGTTTTTGTCACCGCCGGCATGGGCGGCGGCACCGGCACGGGGGCGGCTCCCGTGGTGGCCGAAGTGGCCAAGGAGTTGGGGGCCCTGACCGTGGGAGTGGTCACCAAGCCCTTTACCTTCGAGGGGCGCAAGCGGGCCACCCAGGCCGAAATGGGCATCCAGAACCTCAAGGGCAAGGTGGATACGCTGATCACCATTCCCAACGACCGTCTGCTGCAGGTAACGGACAAGCATACTTCGATCATGGAGGCCTTTCGTATAGCCGATGATATTTTGCGCCAGGGCGTCCAGGGTATTTCGGACCTTATTGCCGTACCGGGGCTGATTAACCTGGATTTTGCCGATGTCAAAACTATTATGAAAGAAACCGGCTCCGCCTTGATGGGCATCGGCATGGCCAGCGGAGAAAACAGGGCCGCCGAGGCCGCCCGGATGGCCATTTCCAGCCCCCTGTTGGAAACGTCCATTGAAGGGGCCAGGGGGGTGTTGCTCAATATTACCGGCGGCACTTCCCTGGGGCTATACGAGGTGAACGAGGCGGCGGAGATTATCTTCCAGGCGGCGGACCCGGAGGCCAACATCATTTTTGGGGCGGTTATAGAAGAACATATGGAAGACGAGGTGCGGGTGACAGTTATTGCCACCGGATTCGACCAAAAAGTGGTGAAAAAGGACCGGCCTAAAGGAGAAATGGAGATCAAACCATTTACCAGCCACGACGATCTGGATATCCCCGCCTTTTTACGCCGCCGCAACTAAACTGAAATGAATTGCCCGGGCAAAGAAGCCGGCCGGATGGGGGGCATGGCTTCTTTTTTATTTGGTGCTTTTGTTGACGGGTGAAGGAAAAAAGAGTGAGCAGCCGCCCAAACAGTGACAGATTTTACCGGTCTGGCAGTGTATAATATGGCCAGGCTGTTTTTTGCCCATACATTTGTAAACATGTCATAGATATAACAGTGCGGCCATATGGTGGTAGTGAGGATTACCTGTCCCGGCGGGAGGGGCTTTTGCCGTGCATGTGGTTTATGTGGACCAGGTTCTGGCGGGTAACCTGCTTTTGAATTATGTGCTGTTGCGCACGGCCGGGCGTTTGGGACAGGTGGCGGCCGCCCGGGGGCGCCTGCTGCTGGCGGCGGCCCTGGGCAGCATTTACTCCCTGCTGTGGTTTATGCCGGGTTTTCATCTGCTCTTTAGTTTACCGGTCAAAGTTGTTTTTTCGCTGGTAACGATCCTGATGGCCTTTGGCCCCCTGCCGGCAAGGCGCTTTTTAGCCTGTTATTGTTTTTTCTTCCTGGCTTCTTTTGCCCTGGGGGGTATGTGGCTGGGGTTTGTTTATTTTCTTTCCGCCGCCCCGGGCTACATCCATGGGGTTGGCCATCCTTTCACCGTCATTGATCGTTATTACTACTGGCCTGGTTTGTTTTTGGCCCTGCTGGCCCTGCTGGGGGGTGGCCGCGCCATGGCCTGGCTGGTGCGTACCCGATTGCATCAGAGTTGCCTGCGGGTAACCCTGGTGGTGGAGTTGAACGGCCGTCGGGTGGAGGCCCGGGCGCTGGTGGATACCGGCAACAGCCTGCGGGATCCCCTCACCGGTCATCCAGTGGTGGTAATGGAATATAACGCCCTGAAGGAAGCCTTGCCCGCCGGGGTGCGGGAACTTTTTGAACAGGAAGGCGGGTTGGATTCCTCGGATTTGCTGGCTGCCCTGTCCGCCACCAGTCTGGCTCCCCGCTTTCGCCTGATCCCTTTCCGTTCCCTGGGACGGGAACGGGGCCTCCTGGTTGGCATCCGTCCCGATCGGGTGGAAGTTAAAGACCACAACCATCGTAAGGCGTACAACCGGGTGGTGGTGGGTATATACCGGCGTCCGCTGGACCACCATGGCGGTTATCAAGCGCTCATTCCACCGGATTTGATGAGCGCCTGAAATATGGTTTAAGAGGTGAAAGCATGAGTCTACCCAGGGTTGTCCGGTTCAAGTGGCATTGGCGTCTGCTGGTGCTCCGGCTGATGACGTGGTTGGGCTGCCAGCGGGAGATACATTATGTGGGCAGCAGTGAGGCGTTGCCCCCACCCCTGTCCAATGATGAGGAATCATTTTTGATTAATAAGCTGGAAGCCGGCGATATTGCCGTGCGGACGGTGCTCATTGAACGCAATCTCCGCCTGGTGGTTTACATTGCCCGCAAGTTTGAAAATACCGGCGTGGGTATTGAGGACCTGGTATCCATCGGCACCATCGGGTTGATTAAAGCAGTGAACACCTTTGACCCGGCCAAAAAAATCAAGCTGGCCACCTATGCCTCCCGGTGCATTGAAAACGAAATTCTCATGTACCTGCGCCGGAACAACAAAACCCGGGCCGAGGTGTCCTTTGACGAGCCCCTGAACATCGACTGGGACGGCAATGAATTATTGCTTTCCGACGTTCTGGGGACGGATAATGATATTATTTATAAATATATAGAGGAAGAAGTGGATAAAAAGCTACTCTACATGGCGTTAAACAAACTGAGCGGCCGGGAGCGCCAGATTATGGAACTGCGCTTCGGGCTGAAAAGCGGGGTGGAAAAAACACAGAAAGAAGTGGCCGATATGCTGGGCATATCCCAGTCCTACATCTCCAGGCTGGAAAAAAGGATAATCAAGAGGCTCAAAAAGGAGATTCACCGCATGGAATAATTCCGGCGCTATATCGGCTGGTAAAACTCCTGTCTTTAGCAGGCAGGGTATTTTTGTTCGCCGGGGCGGCTTTTTAACAGCGGGCGGCAAATGTATAAAGGGCATGGGCCGGGGCAATAATGAGACTGCAATCAATAAAAAATACTGGAAAGAGGTGGCCGGTCTTCCATGCTCGTAAACAAGGTGGAGATCTGCGGTGTGAATACATCCAAGCTTCCGGTTCTTACCGGAAGCCAGATGCGCCAGTTGTTCGAAGCCATGCACAAGGGAGATCCGGAAGCCCGCAGCCGGTTGATTTACGGTAACCTCCGCCTGGTTTTAAGTGTAATCCAGCGCTTTACCAACCGGGGGGAATATGTGGACGATCTCTTCCAGGTTGGTTGCATCGGACTGATGAAGGCCATCGATAACTTCGACCTCTCCCAGAACGTCAAATTTTCCACGTACGCCGTCCCCATGATCATCGGTGAAATCCGCCGTTACCTGCGGGACAACAATCCCATCAGGGTGAGCCGCTCCTTAAGGGACGTGGCCTATAAGGCCTTACAGGTACGGGACAGCCTGGTGAACAGGTTGTCCCGGGAACCGTCCATCAATGAAATTGCCAGTGAGTTGAAAATGCCCCGGGAGGAGATTGTCTTCGCCCTGGACGCCATCCAGGAGCCCATTTCCCTTTTTGAACCCATCTACCATGACGGCGGCGACCCCATTTTCGTCATGGATCAGATTAGCGATGAAAAAAACCACGATCAAAACTGGCTGGAGGACATTGCCATCCGGGACGCGTTGCGCCGGCTTTCCGAACGGGAAAAGCTGATCCTGACCCTGCGCTTTTACGAAGGAAAAACACAAATGGAAGTGGCCGAGGAGATCGGCATTTCCCAGGCTCAGGTATCCCGGCTGGAAAAGGCGGCCTTAAACCACATGCGCAAGTACCTGTAACTGCAATTGCGCTTTTTCCCCAACCCCCTCGTATGGCTCAAAACCCAAGAACCATAAGCCGGTTTCCTGGAGGAAGCCGGCAATTTTGTTTTCTGCAACCGGTAGGCCGTTTATGGTAGCTGTTCATTAAAACCGGTGCAGGCATGGCCAGGCACTCAAAGAAAGTTTTTAATTGGTTTTCGCCCGTTCCCGTTTCCTTTTGTTTAAGCCGTCGAAATAAGGGCAACACTAGAAGTAGAACGCATATTTTCGCAGTATATGTCAGTGGCGGAGGAACGGGTTGTTATGAGTGGAAAATGGCGGATTGGTTGGGGAATAACAGTTGCAGTCCTGCTGGCAGCCGTTCTGCTGGCCGGCTGGGGCTGGAACCGGGCGGCGGCTGTCAATCCTTACCGCCCCCAACAGCTGATTCGCTTTCACGTAATTGCCAACAGTGACTCGGCAGAAGATCAAGCGCTGAAATACCGGGTACGGGATGCCATTGTCCGGGCCATGACGCCCCTTTTTAAAGAGGCCGCCAGCATTGATCAGGCCAGGGAAATCGTCCGGGCCAATCTGGGTTATATGCGGCAGCTGGCTGAAGGGGAAATCCGGGCCGCCGGCAGGGATTATCCCGTGGCCGTTTACCTGGGACACTACCAGTTTCCGGCTAAAACCTACCATTTGGCGGCGGCCGGCAATCCGGGGGAAAGCACCGACCTGACCCTCCCCGCCGGCGAATATGAAGCGGTGCGGGTGGTTATCGGCCGGGGGGCCGGGGCCAACTGGTGGTGCGTCCTTTTTCCGCCCCTGTGCTTTGTGGATTTGGAAAGCACGGATTTAAACAGTGCGCCCGCCACCTCCGGTGCAGTACGTTTATCTGGGAAAGGGGAAGCCGCAAATGCCCGGGAAAGGGTGCGGGAATCCATTCCTGCCGTCACGGAGGCCGCAGGTGGGGGGAAAGGTAGCGATACAAAGACGCCGTCCATGAAAGAAGGCAAGGAAGTCCCAATGCCTTCCCCAGAGCCGTCCGCAAAGGTTAAGGATCCTTCAGAGGCCCGGCCGGCCTTTAAATGGATCCCCACTCCGGCCATGGTTACCCTGGCTCCCGCCCGCCGGCCCGGTGACGGTGTTGCCCTGGTGGCCTCCGCTCCCGGGAGTACACCGGTGGAATTGCGCCTGCGCCTGTTGGATCTTTTACGCAGCTTGTGCAACTGGTACTCACTCGACATTGAAAGGCAATTTACCCCTCCCTCCCTTGCGCCCCAAGGGGTTAGAGGCGCAAAAGGGTGACGCAACACTTTTTATATATCCTGTATATGGTATTGTGGTCAGAATCTGAGCCATTAGCGGCGGCCTAATTCCCAGCAGCCAGATCAAGTAACGGGTATCTCCCCTATTAGAAGGAAATTCCGAACGATTTAAACCGAAAAAGGGAGTTAACAGCTCCAGAGTATGTAACATGATGTAACAATGAAAAATGTGTATCATATTTTAACATATTACATAAATTCTTATACCGCCCTCGGTGGCGCATTTATAGTGTTTCAAAATGTAACATATTTCACAAGGAGTAAAATGATAATTAAGCAGCATGGATTATGTAATGTAATGATTCTCACAGGTGAAAGTGTCTGAAAGCTTCTGGCATGGTACTTGCTCCTAATACCATGGAAAATTGAAGGGAGGAATTACGAGAAAAAATTGTTTCCAAAACATGCATAGATACAAATAGTTTGATTTAAAGTGAAATAATTATAATTAAGGAGGGTTAACCTTGAAGCATGAAGTGGTTTTAAAAGATTTAAAAGACATTGTAGGTGATGAATGGGCGACAGATGATGAAGCTACACTAGTGCCATATTCGTATGATATTGGTGGATTATCTACTCCTTCCCACCCTGCCGGTAGGGGAGAGTTTGTGGTTATGCCACAAACTGTAGAACAAGTGCAGGAAATCATAAAACTGGCCAATGCGGAAAAAGTACCTGTCACACCCATAGTTTACGGTTCAAATATGGGTGGGGTTGCAATACCTTTGGAAGGGGGAATTGTACTCGACCTCCACAGGATGAATAAAATTATTGAAATAAATGAAAAAGACAACTATGCAGTTGTGGAACCAGGTGTTTCCATGGGCATGCTTGAACGAGAATTACGATTAAGGGGCTACTGGTTCCCGTTGCCTATGTCCCCACCGAATGCATCATCAGTGGTAGCTAACCTTCTGCTTTGCGGTATTGGCCATTTTGCCTCGAAAATTGGATGTCAGTCAGACTTAATAAACGGGGTGGAAGTTGTTTTGCCAACAGGCGAATTGGCAAGGGGTGGCTCATGCGCCTTTTCGGAACACTGGCATTCTCGCTACCCGATTCCAGATATAATCGGTCTTTTTGTAGGTTGGCAGGGCATGACGGGCGTAGTTACCAAAATGGGTATCCCGATTTTTAAACGTCCCCCTTATCAAATGTCTGTCGGCTTTGGGTTTGATGACTATACTGAGGCCATTATAAACTGCATGATTCCCTTCCAGGAAAGAGATATCGCTCATGACGTTAGTGCTGCAACATGGAGCTTCCACAATATCCAGAAATTCAAGCATCCTATGCCCGAGAGACCAAAAGATGAACCCCTTATGTACGTCTATATGAGCTTATGTGGGTTCACTGAAGAGGAATTAAAGCTAAAGAAAAAAATGCTCGATGATTTTTTAAATGAGCAAAAGCGAGCTGGTCTCTTTAAAACGTATAAAGATGTTCCGCCTTCCCCGGATTTAACTGAGATTATCCGTAATATTCCTAACCCACGTTCGTTTAAGTTTTCTGATTTCAAACGGGGCGGTGGTGCCTGGGTAGGCTCAATCACTCCGGCATCCCAATGGCCCATAGCACTTCCAAAACTAGATGCGATCATGATTAGATATAATGTCCCACCTTCAACCAGATGTACACTTCTTAAAGGCAGCCATCAGGGAATGTTCCGTTGCCGTTGGGGATACGACAGCGGTAACTGGGATGAGATACAGCGTATGCTTGAAATGAGTAAGGAATTGTTAAAGGTTATTATGGAACACGGTGGATTAATGTATAAGGCACCGGTTTGGGGTGCTGAAATGATGCTTAGTGCCGCACATCCGGGATATAAAGAACTACTCCGCCGTATCAAGAAAATGCTTGACCCGAATAATATTATGAATCCGGGAAGGTGGGGAATGTAGTATGGCAATTACTTTGAATAAGGATATCGTGAAAAAAACGATTAATGACCTAAAAGAAGATGTTTACCGTTGTTCCTTTGACTGTTTCAACTGTACGATTTTTTCGCCGGAGTATTTACCGGCTTGTCCAGCATATGAAAGATACGGCTTTTACACATACGCAAGTAGGGGAAGAGCCGGTATGATTGAGGCTTATCTTGCCGGTAAGATACCTATGTCACAGCGAATAGCGGAAATAATGTTTTCCTGCTCTATGTGCGGAGCGTGCCGGGTTTGTTGTCAACAGGACTGGAAGGATTACAACCTTGAAGCATTTTTGGCAATGCGGGAAGAAATTGTCGAAATGGGTTTTGCACCGGCGAAACTCAGAGATTCGCTGAAGAGTATTCAGAAATACGGTAATCCTTATGGGGTGTCCGGTGATAAAAGAGGTGAGTGGGCAGAAGGATCTGGTGTAGAAAAATATTCCGGCCAGGAATACTTGTTGTATGTTGGCGACGAATGCTCGTTTGATATTGTTGGTCAGAAGATGGCTAAATATGTGGTCAAGGTGCTGCAGAAAGGGGGTGTATCCTTTGGTATCCTTGGCGAAAAAGAAATCTCCGATGGTCATGAGGTTAAGCTATCTGGAGAGTCTGGGCTCTATGAGTACCTGGTGGAAAAAAACATTGAAATTTTTAATGAACATGGGGTAAAAAAAGTAGTAACCCTCTCGCCGCACTCCTACAATGCCATGAAAAACGACTATCCTGAGTACGGCGCAAAGTTTGAAGTTATTCACTATACTACCATTTTGAAGGATCTTATTGATGGAGGTTTACTAAAACCTGTTAGCACTATTAAAGCAAAAATTGCTTACCATGATCCTTGTTACCTCGGTCGTTTCAATGATGATTATGATGTTCCACGAGAAGTTTTGAAAAAAATACCTGGCATAGAACTGGTTGGCCTACCAAGAGAACGCGACAAATCTTTTTGTTGTGGTGGCGGTGGTGCCAATAGCTACACAGATCTGTTAAGTGGTGGCAACAATGCGCCTAGTCGAATAAGAATTAGAGAAATCAGGGATAGTGGAGCAGATATTGTGGCGGTAGCTTGCCCCGTATGTGCGATAATGCTTGATGATGCAGTCAAAGCTGAATCTCTTGAAGATAAGTTGGCGGTTAAGGATATAGCAGAATTAATATTATCAAGCATAAATGAATAAAGGCAAAAAGTGGTGGGGGAGTTGTTAAAATACTCTTCCCGCCACTGCATAAACTATTTGACTATGGGATTTAACTGAGGAAAAGGGCGAAGACTGTTTCGAAGGCATAGATATCAATAGTTGGTAAAGAGTTTTGGTAGATGATTTGCTAAAAAGCGTGCTTAGACCAAGGTCACGTCAAAGTTATCTTTCGTTACCATTTATGGCGGGACGGATAATGCTAGGCCCTATATGTTGTGGACGAAAAGAGACTTTGATGTAACCGTGGTGTATAGACTTTGAACAGAGTTTTATGTTTGGCATTTTCGGTTCACTTGAGAGATTGAATTACAACTGTAATCTGAGGTTATTGGAATATATAACAAGTTATGAGCTCATTGTACGATTTAATCGTTAAAAGAAAAAGGTAATTACGTAAATATTAGGGAGGTGCTATGGTTGGGTGAGTAAGCAACTATTATTAGATGTAATGTGGAATCACTTCCATAATGCCTTCTATAGTTTTAGTGAGGGCAAACAGCTCTTATTAAGTACCATGATGATGCCTGTTAAATCTGAGCGCAGGACAGTATCCTTAATTGGAGGTGGCGCCTGGACGTTAAAACAAGGTGGAACTAATTTTAGGGATATGGCTGAAACGTTAATTAATGAACCTAATGCATTGAGCAAAATTGTCGTTGAAATTGCCCAGCAACTAGGGGAAGGTAATGTATACATAGGAGCTGGCTATAATAACGTACTTCCAGCAGTAGTTAGGGGAGTTAAGTTGATCTATGTAGGTGAATTTTCTCCCTATTTGCCCGATAGCGATTATGAACAAACTGATAAGTTTATTAAGGAGTGCGACAGGATTAATCTTAAGAGGATCTGGGAAGATCCAGTCTTGTGTGCATTCCCCGTGATTGCTGCCCAAGTAAGGAAGTTCTTAAAGGAAACTCATGTCATTGCACCACTTACTTGGGGACCATTTACACTGGCTGGGCAGATTATCGGGGTTGAGAACTTTGTTCGCAAAATGGTAAAAGATCCGGCAGCGGCAAAGGCAGTGATAGAATTGGCTATTAATGCGGTGTGGGAGTATTATCGTCCCTTTGTTGAAGGTGGGTTAGTGGATATAATTTATCTTCCTGAACCTACTGCCTCAGGCGATATGATATCTCCACGGATGTTAGAGAAATTTGCTGTTCCGGCAATGGACAAGTGTCTGGAACTATACCATAAACAGGGGATACCAACTTTGGTTCATATCTGCGGGAATTTAAGCAAGGAGCATTTAAGGCTTTTAAATGAAATGGTAAATATGGATGTTCTTAGTGTGGATAGTAAGGTTTCGATGGCCCTTGCGAGATCTGTTTTGACAAGAAAGTGTATTATGGGAAATGTTGATGTCTTAAGGCTAGAGCGGAGTGATGTGAATGAAGTAGTCGATATATTGAAGCAATTGATGTCTATTATGGAGGGACATGAGAGATTTGTCGTGGCGCCGTCATGCGATTTACCTCCAAATACACCATTTGCAAATGTTAAGGCTATGTTCGAGTTTGTACGTAATTACAGATTGAATAATTGATTATAAAGTTTTTCTCTGTGACCATGATAGTTGTTATTTAATTCGTTAGGAGGGATATGAATGGGTATTGATACATCTACTGGTCAGTTTAGTCCTCAAAAGTTCGAATCAGAAAGTGAACGTATTACACCATATCAATGGAAGGTTTTATCAGCTGTTGTATTTGCATATTTATTTGATGGTCTTGATTCAATGCTTTTCTCGCTTACGCTTGCTATGATTATGAAGGAATTCGCAATAGGAAAGGATATAGCTGGTCTGATTGCAACAATATTTATTGGTGGCCAAATTACAGGTGGTATGTTTGTGGGACTGTTAGGTGATTTACTTGGGAGAAAAGGATCTTTGATATTTGCCATTTTTGTTTATAGTATTGGTACATTACTATGTGCAATCGCTCCAAGTTGGGGTTGGCTGGCTTTATTTCGTGCCGTGACTGGATTTGGTGCTGTTGGTGCTCAGGCGCCGATGGCAAGTCTTATTGCGGAAACATGGCCTGCTCGTCATAGATCAAAGTGTGCGAGCATGATGATGTGTATGTGGGGTATAGCGGCTTGTATTGGTGCTCTTATAGTTTGGTTATTTGTTCCTCGTTGGGGTTGGAGGTCTGTTTATCTGATCGGTGGTTTGAGTGGATTATTAATGGCCATACCTTATGTATATTTCACTATTAAAGAAACAGCACGCTTCCAGGATGTTGCTGAAAAGAGACGCAAAGCAAAAGAAGAGGGGCGTGGAGTTCTATCTGATATTGCTGATTTTCTTAGAGTCCCTAAATGGCGAAGAAATTGGTTGATTGGTTTGGCGGCACCTATGGCCCAGTTAACAACTTTATGGGCTTTCCTGACATTGGTTCCTGCTTATGTTATGGTTGAGAAAGGCTATTCAGTTTCTAAAGGTATGACCTGGTTTTTAGTTACTAATATTGTAGGTACGTTTGGTTTCCTATTATGGGGTCCTTTTGCTGATTGGAAGGGTAGACGATCTGCATTTGCTGCCTGGGCTTTGATTGCCGCCGTATGCATGCCTCTGAGCTTGCTATGGGCTCCGAACCTTGCGTGGTTTTGGATTCTGTCATCAATGACTATTTTCGGTATATATGGTACCTATAGTGGGATTATGACTTATTTGCCTGAATTGTTTCCAACTAAGATGCGTAGCACTGCAGTTGGAGTAACAAACCAAAGTGGTCGATTGTTGAGTGCATTTGCTCCCTGGTTAGTCGGGATGCTGTCGATGAAAATAGGTACCGGTCTGGCAGTATCGTTAACGGCTGTGGTCTGGATATTTGTTCTATGGGCGGCTGCTGTTGGTCCCGAAACTAAAGGTAAGTCTTTAGAGGAATTAACCGGCGAAGAATCTTAGCTGTGTAGTGTTGTCATGTTATTTGGTATGCTTGAATTGATGTTAAATAATACTTGAATGATTTAAAATCATATATTAGTTGAGGGGGTTAATGTAGTGGTAAAAGTTAAAATGACGCCAAGTGAAGCTATTGTTGAAACATTGCTGGCTGAAGGGGTTGATCATGTAACTGGGATAGTTGGTTCAGCCTTTATGGATATGCTGGACCTTTTCCCTACGGCGGGTATTAAATTCATACCCGTTCGTCATGAACAAACTGCTGCACATATGGAAGATGCATATACTCGAGTAACTGGTAGGTGCGGAGTATGTGTAGGGCAAAATGGACCTGGAATAACAAATATGGTAACATCTGTGGCCGCTGCTAACATGGCACATACTCCTCTAGTTGTTATTTCACCTTCTGCTGGAACTCCAACCATTGGGTGGGACGGCTTCCAGGAATGTGATCAAGTTTCTGTTTTTAAAGCTATTACTAAAGCAACAGTACGTGTTCCTCATCCGCAGAGAGCTGCTGATTGTTTACGAACAGCATTCCGGATTGCTTATGCAGAACGCGGAGCAGTACTTTATGACATTCCGCGTGATTATTTCTACGGTGAGTGTGAAGATCGCATCCTCCAGCCACATCAGTATCGTGTTGACAAACGGGGGTATGGTGATCCTGGGTCTTTGGACAATGCAGTGGAAATCCTTGTAGGGGCTAAATGTCCTGTTATTATATCCGGGAGGGGTGTAGTTGATTCCGGAGCTGTTACGGTAGTGACAAAAATTGCAGAAAAACTGACGGCACCGGTGGCCACAAGTTATTTGCATAATGATGCGTTTCCTGCCGACCACGATCTTTGGGTGGGACCAATTGGTTACATGGGATCAAAAGCCGCAATGTATAGTTTAGCCGAGGCCGATGTAATACTTGCTATAGGAACCAGGTTGTCAGTGTTCGGTACTCTCCCTCAATATGACATAAATTATTTCCCTGAAGAAGCTAAAATAATCCAAATCGATATAAATCCCAGGCACATAGCTAGGACTCACCCGATTGAGGTAGGCATTATCGGTGACGCTAAGGCTGCCAGTGTTGAAATTCTGAAACGTCTTGAAGCTAAGATTCCCGACAAAGTTGTTGATCAAGAAAGATTAGCCAAAATTAAGGCTCGCAGGAAAAACTGGGAGGATGAAATATTGCGTGAAGCTATGGTGGATGGGAACCCCATGAACCCACGCAGGGCCTTACTGGAAATTGCCAAAGTGTTGCCAAAGAATGCTATCGTTGCAACGGATATCGGCAATGTGGCATCTATAGCCAATAGTTATCTTAAATTTACGGGAGATGGCATGCACATAGCAGCTCTGACTTTCGGTAATACTGGTTTTGCATATCCAGCTGCCCTTGGAGCTCAGCTTGGAAAACCGGATGCTCCGGTGTTTGCTATTGTGGGCGATGGTGCTTGGGGTATGAGCTTGCATGAAGTGAGTACGGCCGTTGAACATAATCTGCCGGTTATAGCATGCGTATTTAGGAATATGGCTTGGGCTGCTGAAAAGAAAAACCAGGTGGACTTCTACAACTGCCGTTTCTACGGCGTAGATATACCAAATCCTGTAAGTTTTATTCCCGTGGCAAAGGCAATGGGTGCTGAAGGCATAAGAATAGAGAACCCAAATGATATTTGGTGTGCTATAGAAGACGCGATCATTTCACGTAAACCTACCGTGCTTGAGTTTGTAGTAGACGGTTCTCAATTGGCTCCTCCATTTAGAAAAGACGCTCTAAAACTGCCCGTGCGCTTGTTGGAAAAATATAAATCATTGGATTATAGAAATTGGTAAGATGTAAAGATAGTTGCATGTTATTAGGTGGGTAAATTACGTTGATCTTAAAATTTGGTATAACGTATGCTCATATGTTAAAGTGCTATTAAAAGTGCTATTAATAGAAGTGATGTGGTTATATTGCAAGTGCATGTAACAGTGCAACATCAGGCAAGGCTGCCTAAATAACTTTCGAAATCTATATTTGAAAGTTAATGATGGTAGCCTTGCGTGATGTAAGTTTTTTAAGATAAATGTCCGTGTTGTGCTATTCTAAACTGGCATTATTTATTCTCACTCAAATTATGATGGGTGAACATTTCAGGGGTGGTAAAAATGAAAGTAGTTGTGTTGATTAAACAGACTTTTGACACCGAAGCCAAAATCACCCTCGATGTGCAGGGCAAGATTAACAAAGAAGGGGTCAGCCTGATCATGAACCCCTACGACGAATTTGCCGTGGAAGAAGCCCTACGTATCAAGGAAAAAAACAAAGGAGAAGTAACCGTTGTCAGCATGGGCGAGGAAAAGGCCCAGGACGTCCTTCGCCAGGCTCTGGCCATGGGCGTCGATAAGGCGGTGCTGATCAATCCCGCACTGGAAGAAATTGATGAATATACAACGGCCACCATTCTGGCCAGGGCCGTTGCCGGGATGGAATATGACTTGATCCTATGCGGTTGGCGGGCCATCGACGACGGCTCGGCCCAGGTGGCCGGCCGGGTGGCCGAAATCCTGGGCCTCCCCATGGTCAACATGGTCACCAAACTGGAAGTTAACGACGGTAAGGCCCTGGCCACCAGGGAAATAGAAGGGGGCAGCGAAGTGGTGGAAGTGCCCCTGCCGGCGGTGATCACCGCCCAGAAGGGCCTGAACGAACCCCGCTACCCATCCATGAAAGGGATTATGCAGGCCAAGAAAAAACCCATGAACAAACTGGGCCTGCGTGATTTGGGCCTGGACGAAAGCCAGGTGGCACCGAAAGTACGGGCACTGAGCTACTTTTTACCCTCCCCCCGGGCGGCCGGGAAAATCATCCCCGGCGAACCGCCGGAAGCGGCGGCGGCCCTGGTAAAGGCGCTGCGGGAAGAAGCCAGGATCATTTAAAGCGCAATCAAAAACACTAGCTGCGCCTGGTGGCTTAGGAGTGAGAGATGGGAGGGTGGTACGGCCCCGGGACGGCATTTTGATATTTCTAACCCCTCTTCTCCTTTCTCCCCTTTTACCTTGGGCCGGGTTAGGCCCGGCCCAACGACTTTTTAACCATGGGAGGGTTAAAAAATGGCAAAAGGAATCTGGGTATACGCCGAACAAAAGAATGGTCAACTGAAAAAAGTATCCCTGGAAATACTGGGTGCCGGCCGCCGGCTGGCCGATCAGCTGGGTGAAGAACTCTGCGCCGTATTGATTGGCAAAGAAGTAGCCGGACTGGCCGGTACCCTGGCGGAGTACGGCGCCGATAAAATATATGTGGCGGAAAATGACGCCCTGGAAAACTACACCAACGACGGCTACAGCCAGGTGCTGGCCGGCCTGGCCGAAGAATACCAGCCCATGGCCATCCTCCTGGGCTACACCGTTTTGGGCCGGGATCTGGCCGCCCGGGTGGCCCAGCGACTGGGGACGGGCCTGTGCACCGACTGCACCGGTGTGGACCTGGAGGACGGCCAGATAATCTTTACCCGGCCCATATACGCCGGCAAAGCCTTTGTGCGGGCGGCCTGTCCCGAGGCGCGGCCCATCTGTGCCACCTTCCGGCCCAACGTTCTCACGGCGGCCCAGCCCCAGCCCGGCCGGGCGGCGGAAGTGGTCATGGTGGACGCCCGGCCGAAAGACATCCGGCAAATCATCAAAGAAGTGGTCTGCCAGGTTAGCAGCCGCCCCGAACTCACCGAAGCCGACATCATCGTCTCCGGCGGCCGGGGCATGAAATCAGCTGAAAACTTTAAGATTCTGGAAGAATTGGCCGACGTGCTGGGAGCGGCGGTGGGCGCCTCCCGGGCGGCGGTGGACGCCGGCTACGCCCCCCACAGCATGCAGGTGGGGCAGACGGGCAAAACCGTTTCCCCCGTACTCTACATTGCCTGCGGCATTTCGGGGGCCATCCAGCACCTGGCCGGCATGGGTTCATCCAAGGTGATTGTGGCCATCAACAAAGACCCGGAAGCTAATATCTTCAAGGTGGCCGACTACGGCATCGTCGGGGACCTCTTTGAAGTGGTGCCCCTTTTAACCCGGGAGTTTAAAAAACTGTTAGGTGATAAAGCATCCTGCTGATTCGCGGTCAATTGCGGGTAAAATTCTCATTTAGTGATGGCTATGGGAATGGTTGATGTGATAATTCTTGTATAAAATTTTATGGGACCGCATGTTATCCATCCCTAATATGTTATAGTATGGAAATCTGAAATCAGCTTATTTGAGTGCTACTTGTTATGTGGAGTGAATGCTAGTGAAAGTGCTGGTATTAAACTGCGGAAGCTCTTCTGTAAAATATGCTATTTTTGATGATGGTGCAGATAAGGTATTGGCTGATGGAATTGTTGAGCGAATAGGTGGTTTTAAATCAAAGCTTAAGCATAGGTTTGGAGGAGGTGCAATATTAGAGCAGGAACGTGTTGTTCCGAATCATGAGGAAGCATTAAAAATAATTATTGATTTATTAATTAATGGTACTATAAAAAATATTAGCGAAATTAGTGCCGTTGGGCACCGTATTGTGCACGGAGGAGAAAAAATTAACCGTCCTGTTGCAATAGATGGTAAAGTGCTAAAGTTACTTAATGAATGTGCAGAGCTTGCGCCGCTGCATATGCCCCATAATATTTTAGGTATAAATGTTTGTCAGAGGATATTAAGGCACGCAGTGCAGGTAGCTGTTTTTGATACTGATTTTCACCAAACCATTCCTGATTATGCATATATATATCCCATTCCATATGAGTACTATGAAAAATATAAAGTTCGTAAATATGGGTTTCATGGTATCTCTCACAAATATGTGGCTAAAAGAGCAGCAGAAATCTTGAATGTGAACATAGAGGAATTAAAAATTATTTCGTGTCACTTAGGTAATGGTGCTAGTTTGTGTGCTATTAAGAATGGAAAATCGCTTGATACAACTATGGGTTTTACTCCACTGGCGGGTTTAATGATGGGTACTCGTTGCGGCGATATTGATCCGGCAGTAGTTCTATATTTGATGGAGAAAGAAGGAACGTGTTTAGATGAGATTGCCAGGATTTTAAATGAAAGAAGCGGCGTGTTGGGAATATCCGGTCTGTCAAGCGATTTCAGGGATCTTGAAAAAGCGGCGGAAAAGGGCTCCGATAAAGCTTTATTGGCTTTGGAAATGTTCATTTACAGAGTGGCCAAGGGAATTGGATCTTTTATTCCAGTACTGGGCGGATTAGACGTTCTTATATTTACTGCAGGTGTTGGTGAAAATTCTTCGACTATCCGCAGCAGGGTTTGTAAAATGTTACAATGTTTGGGTATCGAATTGGATGAGCATTTAAATCTGGAAAAAAGAGGTATAGAAGGTATAATTTCAACCCCTGCATCTGACGTAAAAGTGATTGTGATCCCCACTGACGAGGAAAAATTGATAGCAAAAGAAACCATTAAGGTGGCGGAGGAGGTATTCACATTAGTAAATTAAAATACTGGTATTAGATATAGTTGTTATTTGCTGCATTGTTTAGTAGTGGAGCAAATATTATCCCCTTAATTAATTAAAATATGAAAGGAGTATGCGATAATGACACCGGAAAGGGAAAAGGAAATTCTGGAGAGGTTGGCCGAGGCCGTACTGAATTATGATGAGGACGCTGTGCGCCAGCTGGCTCAGGAGGCATTGGATGAAGGCATGGACGCAAACAAAGCCGTTTTTGATGGTATGGTGGAAGGAATGAAGAAGGCGGGCGACCTGTATGAGCAGCAGGAGTACTTCGTCCCCGAGCTTCTCATGTGTGCCGATGCTATGTACGCCGGTTTGGAAATACTCCGCCCTCATATGCAGTCAAAGAAGGATGGTAATAAAGTTAAAGGCCAGGTGGTTATGGGAGTAGTGCAGGGGGACGTACACGACATCGGTAAAAACCTGGTGAAGATCATGTTTGAGGCGGCCGGCTTCGAGGTGCACGACCTGGGGAAAGACGTACCCCTGGAGAAATTTGTGGAAGAGCAGCTGAAAACCGACTCGGAAATTGTGGCCCTGTCCGCCATGATGACCACCACCATGGTGGGCATGAAAGACATTATCAAGGCCATCAAGGAGAAGAATCCCAAGGCACGCATCATGATTGGCGGCGCCCCGGTGACCGATGAAATCGCCGACCGCTTTGGCGCCGACGGCTATGCCAAGGATGCCAGCAACGCCCTGAAGGAAGCCATCGATATGATTGCCTCTTTAAGAGATATGTAAACGGATTGGTTATTTGGCCACTGAAAGCCGGTGGCCCCCTGTGGTTCCCTTCGCTTTAGAAGATGTGGCAGCAAAGGAAGCTAGAGTGTTGTGGGGGAGGATAGAGTAAAAGTGCAACATCAGGTGATATTCCAGCCCTCCGGCCGGCGGGGAAAAGTGGAACACGGATTAACCCTTTTGGAGGCGGCCCGGGAACTGGGTGTGGATATTGAGAGTGTTTGCGGTGGTGTCAAGGTATGCGGTAAATGTAAAGTGAAGATTGAAGAAGGCTTTTTTGAAAAATTCGGCATTGAGTCCTATATGAATCACCTGTCCGCCCTGCAGGAGGAAGAAAAGGAATTCCTGACCGAGGCGGAGATGGCGGACAATTACCGCTTGGCCTGCTGCTGCGAAGTGCTGGGCGACGTGCTGGTCTTTGTACCTGAGGAGAGCCGGGGCGCCAAGCAGGTGGTGCTGGAAACCGGTAAGGAGCGCCACTATAAACTGGACCCGGCCGTGCGCAAGTATTACGTGGAAATGGCAGCGGCCACCCTGGAAGACCACCGGGGGGACTACGAACGGCTGCGGGAGGCCCTGCACGAGAAATACGACCTGCCTGCGGATCTGGAAATAGACTACTATGTGCTGCGGGACCTGCCCGGCGTGGTGCGGGAAGGGCAGTGGAAAGTAACCGTCACCGTGTGGAACAACCGGGAAATCATCCGCGTGGAACCCGGCCTTAAGGAGACCCTCATCGGCCTGGCTGTGGATATCGGCACCACCACCGTGGCCGCCTACCTGTGTGACCTGCGCAGCGGTGAGGTGCTGGTGGTGGACTCCATGATGAACCCCCAGGTGCGCTACGGGGAAGATGTGCTCTCCCGCATCACCTACTCCATGATGAATGACGACGGCCTGGAAAAAATGCATAAAGCCATCGTGGAAGGGTTGAACACCCTGGCCCAGCGCATGACCGAAAAGATCGGCCTTTCACCGGCCGACATTGCCGACATGACCCTGGTTTTCAACACGGCCATGCAGCACATCGCCCTGTGCATCGATCCCAAATTCCTGGGCCGTTCCCCCTTTGCCCCGGGAACCAAATCCTCCCGGAACATCAAGGCCCGGGACCTGGGTATCAATATCTGCCGGGCGGCCATGGTGCATACCCTGCCGGTGGAATCGGGATTTGTGGGTCCGGACAACGTGGCCGTGCTCATCGCTGAAGAACCCTACCGGGAAAAGGAAAAAATCCGCCTGGTCATTGACATCGGCACCAACGGGGAAATTGACCTGGGCAATGAAAAGCGCCTTTTGTGTACCTCCTGTGCCACCGGCCCGGCGCTGGAAGGGGCGCAGATTAAATTTGGTATGCGTGCTGCTCCGGGAGCCATTGAAAAAATACGCATCAATCCCGAAACCCTGGATGTTACCTACAAGGTTATCGGCCAGGAGCAGTGGTACCCGGAAATTAAGAAAACCGAGGCCAAGGGGATCTGCGGTTCCGGCATCATCGATATTATGGCCCAGCTCTTCCTTTCCGGGGTGATCAATAAGAGCGGCCGCTTTAACATGAAAATTGACCATCCCCGGGTGAGAAAGGGTGAAGACGGCAAGCCGGAATTTGTGGTGGCCTGGGCCGAGGAAACCTCCATCGGTAAAGATATCACCTTCACCCAGGGTGACGTGCGGGCGGTGCAACTGGCCAAGGCGGCCCTGTATGTGGGCGCCCGGTACCTGATGGAAAAATTGGGCGTGGATAAAGTGGACAGCGTGACCCTGGCCGGGGCCTTCGGCAGTTATATCGACCGGGAAAGCGCCATGGTCATCGGCATGTTCCCGGACTGCGCCCTGGAAGACGTGGTGGCCGTGGGTAACGCCGCCGGCGACGGCGCCAAACTGGCCCTGCTGGATGTGGGTAAGCGGGAAGAGGCGGCCTGGATTGCCCGGCAGGTGGAGTTTGTGGAAACGGCCATTGAACCGGACTTTCAGAACCGCTTTGCCGCGGCCATGGCCCTGCCCCATTCCACCGACA
>NZ_WHYR01000056.1 GCF_009428905.1 Desulfofundulus thermobenzoicus
GCGAATATTTAACATGAGACCTCACACTCCTTTAGCTTGATTTTTGGTGTTTTTTGGGCGCGCGAGGTCTCATTTCTTTTTCAGGGGGCTGATCCCCTTCTGGTGCCTACTGAAATTTTACACGGCCCGCGGCAAAATATAACTGGTATAATCCCGTAAGTGATGGAAAATATAAAGATGTGCACATCTGGAAGGAGGCCGCCAGTTTGGTCCTGGATATCTGCCGTTCCTTTGGCATCAGTCTGGATCTGGCCCTGGAAGCCCGGGAAATACTGCGGGGTGAAACGGGGCAGGAGATTCCCGGCGTCCGGGTTGACCGGGAAAGGTATAATGAAGCGGAAGTAACCATTGTCAATATCGTGGAAAAGGCCGCTGAAGCCATCATGGGAAAGCCCATGGGTACATATATCACCATCGAGGCTCCCGTATTAAGGGAAAACAATCCCGCCGGCCATCACAGGGTGAGCCAGATTCTGGCCCGGCAACTGGAGCCTTTCATCTCCCCCCTGCCCCCCCATGCCAATATTTTGCTGGTGGGCCTGGGCAACTGGCGAGCCACGCCCGACGCCCTGGGGCCCAGGGCCATCGGCATGAGCCTGGTCACCCGGCACCTCTTCCAGTATGCCCCCCGGGAACTGAAGGGAGGCATGCGTTCCGTGAGCGCCCTGGCCCCGGGAGTGCTGGGTATCACCGGCATTGAAACGGCGGAAATCATCAAAGGCGTGGTGGAAAGAATACAGCCCGAGCTGATGATTGTGATCGATTCCCTGGCCGCCCGCAGCGTAACCCGCATCTGTACCACCATACAAATAGCCGATACGGGCATCGCTCCCGGTTCGGGAATCGGCAACCGCCGGGCTGGTATCAACCGGGAGAGTATGGGCGTACCGGTTATTGCTATCGGCGTCCCTACGGTGGTACATGCGGCAGTTATCGGCCAGGACACCATCAACGCCTATTTACGACAGCTCCAGACGGCCACCAACGCCGGTTTAAACCAGCACCTGGCCCGGCAGGCCATCCAGCAGGTACTGGAACCCTTCGGAGGAAACCTGACCGTTACTCCCAAGGAAATAGATTCTTTAATTGAAAACACGGCCAAAGTAATTGCCGGCGGTCTTTCCCTGACCCTTCACCCGGGACTGACGGCCGATGATTACAGCTATTACCTGCACTAAAAAATCCAACAAGCGGTAAAACCGCTTGTCAGGCAGTCCCTGCCGGGGGACCCGCCCACAGGGAACCGGTGGGAAAATTAGAACGTCAACCAGTTCCTGCAGGCGGGGTTCCCCCCGAAAGGGCACTATACAGGCAACCCGGTACACAACCTGGCTTCTTTTGTGTACCTCCAGGGCTCATAACCTAACCTCCACTAGGGAGTGGTGCGAGCATTAGTCACCTGGGGAGTCGGAGGCTGGGTGCCGCTGGCCAGGCTTTGCTGGTAGGCGGCAATCATCTTACGCACCATGTTACCGCCGATGGCACCGTTAACCCGGGAAGGCAGGTCACCCATGTAACCGCTCTGGGGAACCTGGATGCCCAGTTCCTGGGCGGTTTCCCACTTGAACTGTTCCATGGCCGCGGCGGCCTGGGGAATAATCAGCTGATTCCGCTTTTGTCCTAACGCCATTTGTATTCACCTCCTTATCCTCTGGTCTAGTCTTATTATGGCCTTGTTGAAATTGATTATGACTAGAACATTTTACCCCCGGATTAAAGGAAATTGTCTGTGTAAAAACAGATAATATGCGGCTTTATACGGGGCAAACTTTTTAAAACTTCCTTTTTAGCGGTAGCATATGGTTGATCAATTATAACGGAATTTTTGGAATATTATTTGCTCACGAAAAGGTAAACTTGCATTTCACAACAAAAAGGGGGCAGCCCCCGTAAATTCTTTCAAAGGAATCTGCCCTGCAAATATGAATCTTTAGCTGATGGCCAGGTAGCCCCTGTGGGCGCTGAACCGGTGGTACAGCTCCCGGGCCAGCAGGTGGTGTTCGGGCAGGGTGAGTTCCGGGTCGCGCCTGACCAGGGTCACCGCCTCCTGTCTGGCCAACTCCAGAGCACGCCAGTCCCGCACCAGATCGGCCACCTTTAATTCCGGCAAACCGGATTGCCGGGTACCGGAGAATTCTCCCGGCCCCCGCAACTGCAGGTCCTTCTCGGCCAGAACAAACCCGTCCCCCGTGGAGACCATGGCCTGCAGGCGGAATTGGGCCTCCCGGCTTTTATTGTCGGAAACCAGGATGCAGTATGCCTGTGCGGCGCCCCGCCCCACCCGGCCCCGCAGCTGGTGCAGCTGTGCCAGGCCAAAGCGGTCTGCATCCAGGATAACCATTACGGTGGCATTGGGCACGTCCACCCCCACCTCCACCACCGTGGTGGTGACCAGCACCTGTATTTCCCCCCGGCGGAAATCCTCCATTACCTGGTTCTTTTCCGCCTGCTTTAATCGTCCGTGGAGCAATCCCAACCGGCACCGGGCCAGGGGCCCCCGGGAAAGTTCGTCTATTAACTGAACGGTTGAAGTAAGATCAACCTTTTCCGACTCTTCCACCAGGGGACAGACCACATAGGCCTGCCGTCCCGCAGCCACTTCCCGGCAGATAAACCGGTAAATGGCAGGCAGGTGGGAAGGGGGCACCGCCCGGGTTATCACCGGACGACGCCCCGGAGGCAACTCCCGGATGGTGCTCACTTCCAGGTCACCGTACAGGGTGAGGGCCAGTGTACGGGGAATGGGCGTGGCTGTCATGACCAGCACGTCGGGGTATTGCCCCTTGTATTGTAAAATAGCCCGCTGGCGCACCCCAAAGCGGTGCTGCTCGTCAATGACCACCACAGCCAGTCGCTTAAACTGCACATCCTCCTGGATTAAGGCGTGGGTACCCACCACCAGGGGCAGTTCCCCGGCGGACAGGGCAGACAACAGGGCTTCCCTTTCCTTTTTATTCATACCGCCGGAAAAAAGACCCACTTTCACCCCCAGGGGAGCCAGGGTGCCGGAAAGGGTCAGGTAGTGCTGCTCGGCCAGAATTTCCGTGGGTGCCATCAGGGCGCCCTGCAGACCGTTGTCCACCGCCCGCAGCAGGGCCAGGGTGCTGACCACCGTTTTCCCCGATCCCACATCTCCCTGCAATAGACGGTTCATGGGGGAAGGGGCGTCCATATCCGCCATTATTTCCCGCCAGGCCTGCTGTTGGCCGCTGGTGAGGGTGAAGGGCAGGCCGGCCAGATATTTGTCCACCAGTTCCAGGTTCGTCCGGTAACGGTGGGGTTTAATCTGCCTGGATATGCGCCGGCGGCGCAAAGCCAGAGCCAGCTGCAGCAGGAAAAGCTCTTCAAAAATAAAGCGTTTTCTGGCTCTGACAGCCTCCCTTTCCCCGGGAGGAAAATGGATGTGCGCAAGAGCCACGGGCAGTTCCGGCAGGGAATATTTTTTCACTATGGACGGCGGCAAAAAATCGGCAATCTGACCCGCCCACTCATCCAGGGCCATCCGGATCATGGAACGCAACAAACGCTGGCTCAACTGCTCGGTGGAAGGGTAGACAGGCACCATACCTCCACCCCCAGCCGGTTCATCCCCTTCCAGCAGCTCATAATCGGATACCGCCAGCTGTATTTCACCAAAGCGCCGCTCCAGTTTGCCCGTAACCAGCACCCCCGTGCCGGCGGAAAGCTGCTTTTTTATATAGGGCTGGTTGAACCAGAGGGCAAAAAAATACCCGCCCTGCTCGGCCAGCCTAACTTTGGTGATCCGTAAACCGGGCCGGGGGGTCAATTCCTGAACCGCCACCACCCGGCCCCGGAGGGTGACCTGCTCGCCGGCGGCGCAGGCATGGGAGGGTTTTAATACCGTCCGGTCCTGATACTCCCGGGGAAAGTGATAAAGCAGATCCCTGACCGTTTTTATACCCAGTCTTTGCAGTAGAGCGGCACGCCGGGGGCCGACGGTTTTTACATATTGTACCGGATAATGCTCATAGCCTTCCTGGGTCATCGATTTTCCACTTAACCCCTCTTTTTGCAAAGTGGGTTCCGCTCTTTGGCCAGGTTCCCTCCAGAAACCGGCCAACCGGTATACCCCGCTAACGAGTTACCGGCAGCCCGTAATGGCCGCCGCTGTTTTATCCGCCGGGGCGGGGAAAAGCCCTCCAAAGGATCCACCCTTGCACCCCACAGTTATTTTTGCTAGAATGTATGGGGTGGTTTTGATCAAGGAGGTGGATAAATTGGCCACAAAATGTGCCATTTGCGGCAAGGGTGCGGTGGTGGGCATGCAGTTGAGCCACTCCCATATCCGCACCAAACGGGCCTGGAAGCCCAATTTACAGCGGGTGAAGGCCCTGGTGAACGGAACTCCCAGGCGAATAATGGTTTGTACCCGTTGCCTGCGCAGCGGCCGGGTACAGAGGGCTATTTAAATAAAAGCGGCTGTTACAGCCGTTTTTATTTTTGCCGTGTTTTTGGTCGTTGCGGCGACATGCCGTTTGGCAGCGGTTTTACTGAACACACTAACCCAGTATTTTTTGCAGGCGGGGATTGGGGGTAATACCGGGAATGCGTCCCCTTTTGGCCACCGGCCGGCCGTTGACTACTTTTATGTCCATGGTCATTTCTATAGGCGCCGCACCGGAAATGTAGCTGCCCACCCCGAAGGAATCGGCCCCCGCCTGGGCCAGCAGCTGAATTCGTTCGGGAGTCAACCCGCCGCTGACCAGAATCTGTACGTGCCGAAAGCCCGCCTGGTCCAGCCGGGCACGCACTTCCCGCACCAGGGCCGGGGTAACACCGCCCCTCTCGGCCGGGGTATCCAGCCTGACGGCGGCCAGGTCGCGCCCCATGGCCTGCGCCACCCGCAGGGTCTCTTCCGCTTCATCCTTGAATGTATCTACGAGAATGATCACGGGGGTTCCGGCCGGCATGGTCCGCTGGTATGCCCGGGCCACCTCCAGGGTATCGCCCACAATCAGGATCACCGCATGGGGTACCGTACCCATCGGTTCCTGCCCGGCCAGCTTGGCGCCCAGAATGCAGCTGGCCCCGTCGGCTCCTCCGACCACCGCCGCCCGCTCCATCACCGGCGCTACGGCCGGGTGAACATGACGGGCGCCAAAACAAACCACCTGTTTATTTCCCGCCGCTTCCTTGCATTTTGCGGCCGCCGTGGCCCAACCGCTGGAACTGGCCAGAATGCCCAAAAGGGCCGTTTCGTAGATACCAAAACGGTCATAGGGGCCCTCTATACGTACAACCACTTCTTTTTCCTGAAAACGTTCCCCTTCGGGGAGCGCCCACACGGTAACCCCGGCGGCGGAAAGGAGGTTTTTTACTTCCGGCACCCCGGCCAGCATCCCTTCCCCGCGGGCAAAGATTTCCGCCACCACCGGTGTACCGGCCAGATCCATAGCCCGCAATATCTCTTGAGTTTTCACAAAATAAATATCCGTGGTCCAGCCGTACAGTATCTCCTCCCGGTCGGCGGAATAAAGCCGTTCCCCGGGTAAAACCCGAAAGGCAGCCACTTCATCGAGATTCTGGATGGTTTTCCCTGACACCGGATGTCCCCCTTTATCCTAGATTGCGCATCAAACTGGCCATTTCTATGGCCGCCTGGGCCGCATCCCAGCCCTTATTGCCGGCCTTGGTGCCCGCCCGTTCGATGGCCTGCTCAATGGTATCGGCGGTTATCACACCAAAAATGGTGGGTACGCCGGTATCCAGGCCCACCTTGGCCACACCTTTGGCCACCTCGGCCGCCACATAATCGAAGTGGGGAGTGGCTCCGCGGATCACCGCCCCCAGGCAGATAACCGCGTCAAAACGCTGCAGGGCCACCATGCGCCGGGCCACCAGGGGAATTTCAAAGGCTCCCGGTACCCAGGCTATCTCAATGTCCTGATCGGCCACCCCGTGGCGGTGCAGGGCATCCAGTGCTCCTGTCAGCAGTTTATTGGTAATAAACTCGTTAAAACGGCCCACCACCAGGCCAAAGCGCAAACCCTGTCCCACCAGATGCCCTTCGTATACCTTCGGCATGAATCGTACTCCCTTCGTTATTAAAGATTGATATTAACACTGGCAAAGGGGCATGGGAACCCACCCTGGAGCCGAACAATCGTGTTCAGCTCACTTCGCCGGTGATGTTCAGCAGATGCCCCAATTTGCGTTTTTTGGTGGCCAGATAGAAACGGTTGTGCTTGCCGGGACAAATTTCAATAGGCACCCTGGCCACCACCTGCAGGCCGTAGCCTTCCAGACCGGCAATCTTGCGCGGGTTGTTGGTCATCAGGCGAATTTTTTTCAGCCCCAGATCGGCCAGGATCTGGGCGCCTATACCATAGTCCCGCAGATCGGCGGGAAAACCGAGAGCCTCGTTGGCTTCCACCGTATCTTTCCCCTGGTCCTGCAAATGATAGGCCCGGATTTTGTTCAGCAGGCCAATGCCCCGGCCTTCCTGACGCATGTAGAGAAGCACGCCCACCCCTTCCCGGGCAATCATTTCCATGGCCCGGGACAGCTGGTCACCGCAGTCGCAGCGGATGGAACCGAAAACGTCGCCGGTCAGGCATTCCGAATGCACCCGTACCAGCGGGGCATCCACCTGGCTTATATCACCCTTTACCAGGGCGAGATGGCCCTTGCCGTCCAGTATGCTTTCATAGGCCACGGCGGTAAACTCGCCGTACCTGGTGGGTAAACAGGCCGCATCCACCCGGCGTACCAGTTTTTCGTTTTGCCGGCGATACTTGATCAGATCGGCAATGGTAATGATCTTCAAACCGTGTTCCCGGCAGAAGGCCATCAACTCGGGAACCCGGGCCATGGTACCGTCTTCTTTCATTATTTCGCAGCAGATCCCCGCCGGATACAGACCGGCCAGGCGGGCCAGATCCACCGTCGCTTCCGTGTGCCCGGCCCGGCGCAGCACACCCCCCTCCCGGGCGCGCAGGGGAAAGATGTGACCGGGGCGGCGCAAATCCTCCGGACGGGTGGCCGGATCCAGCATGGCCTTTACCGTCTGTGCCCGTTCAAAGGCCGATATGCCCGTGCTGGTATCCCTGTGATCCACGGAAATGGTAAAGGCAGTGCCGTGTTTATCGGTATTTTGAGTCACCATCAGGGGCAGATCCAGTTCGTCGGCTCGCTGGTTGGTAAGGGGCATGCAGATCAGGCCCCGGGCATGGGTGGCCATAAAGTTGATCGCCTCGGGAGTGACCTTTTCGGCGGCCATGATCACATCCCCTTCATTTTCCCGGTCTTCGTCATCCACCACCACGATCATTTTACCCTCTTTGATATCGGCAATGGCTTCTTCAATGGTGTTGAAACGAAATTCCACGAACAGTCACTCCTTTATTTGTCGTTGGTCGCGTCGGGTCAGGCAAAACCATGTTCAGACAGAAATTCCAGGGAGATATCCCGTTTTTCCGGTGGATCCAGCCGGCTTTGACCGGCCAACAGTTTTTCCACATATTTGCCGATGATATCTGTTTCCAGGTTCACCCTGTCCCCCGGCTTTTTACCCCCCAAAATGGTCTGATGGGCGGTATGGGGAATCAGGGAAACCAGAAAGTCCTTTTCGCCCACAGCGGCTACGGTCAGGCTGGTGCCGTCCACGGCCACCGAGCCCTTCTCCACGATATAGCGCATTAATTCCGGGGCGGCGGCGATGGTGAGCAGTATGGCGATATCCTGCTCCTCCCGGCGGACAATCCGACCCACTCCATCAATGTGACCGGTCACCAGGTGGCCTCCCAGACGGTCTCCCAACCGCAACGCCCGTTCCAGGTTCACCCGGTCGCCGGGGCGCAAGGATCCCAGGTTGGTGCGGGCCAGGGTTTCAGCCATTACATCCGCCGTGAAAGAACGGCTGTCAAAGGCCACCACCGTCAGACAGACGCCGTTTACGGCAATGCTGTCGCCCGGCAGCAGTCCTTCAGTCACGCGGCTGGCCATTATTTGCAACCGGGCGGAATTCCCTCCCCGGGAAATATGCGCCAGCACACCGGTTTCTTCGATCAGGCCGGTAAACATATGGGGTTTCCTCCGAATTACTAAATTGCCCTCCATAGCACACGTCCAACCGGAAAACCGGTACTAAGCCACACCCACCGGCAGCCCGGGGCCGGCCAAAGGCACCTGTTGAATCCGGACTGTAATCGTACCCGTCGCGTCTTATTCCGGCAGGACCAACAAAAAGCTGCCACTTATGGTGTAAAATGCCCCTCGCTCCCGGGCAAAGGACAGCCGTTTTGTACGTAACCTTCCACACATATGTCCGTTCCGTAACGGGTAACGGTTACTTCCGACAGCTTAAAGGCTTTATCCAAACCGGCCGGCCCCATGCCGCCCACCGGACCGGGCGCTTCCCGGCCCCCGATGATCAGGGGGGCAATAAACCAGATCACCTTATCCACGATGCGGGCATACAGGGCGGAAGCATGGATTTCACCGCCCCCCTCTATGAGCACGCTGGTGATTTCCCGGCGACCCAATTCCGCCATCAAAGCGGCCAGGTCCACCCGGGGACCATCCCCGGGCACCACCAGTATTTGCGCCCCGGCATTTTCCAGCCGGCGCAGGTTTTCGACCGGTGCCTCCCGGGTAACGGCCACGATGGTGGGCGCCGCCGACTCCCGGGTAAGCACCCGGGCACATGGAGGGGTGCGGGCCCGGCTGTCCACAATCACCCGGACCGGATCCTTTCCCCCACCTTCCGGCAGGCGGGTGGTCAGGGAAGGATTGTCCCGCAACACCGTATTTATACCCACCAGTATGGCATCGTAACGATCACGCAGGCGGTGTACCTGCAACCGCGCCTCCGGGCCGGTAATCCACCGGGACTCCCCCGTACGGGTGGCGATTTTACCGTCCAGGCTCATGGCCGCTTTGGCCACCACAAAGGGCCGGCGGGTGGTAATGTATTTAATGAAAACCTCATTTAACCGGCGGGCCCGGTCTTCCAGCACACCGGCCTTCACCTCCACTCCCGCCCGGCTTAAAATATCCAACCCCCGGCCGGAAACCAGGGGATTGGGATCGGTCATGGCAGCCACCACCCGGCCCACCCCGGCCGCCAGAATGGCATCCGTACAGGGACCGGTACGCCCGTGGTGACAGCAGGGTTCCAGGGTGACATAGAGGGTGGCTCCCCGGGCCTGTGCGCCGGCTTCCCTCAGGGCATGAATTTCCGCGTGGGGAGTGCCGGCCCGGGCGTGGTATCCCCGGCCCACCACCTGATCATCCTTTACCACCACCGCCCCCACCATGGGGTTGGGGCTGGTGCGCCCCATGGCCCGCCCGGCCAGGTCCAGGGCCATTTGCATGTAGTATTCATCCCGTTGACCGGAAGACATATGGCTTAAGCCTCGCTTTAAAAATATAACAGCCCCGGGGTGGCAATAACTTCACCTCCGGGGCAAAACAAAGGCAAAAACAAACAACCATCCGTACCAACGGACAGTTCTGACGTGCCTTCTCCCATCCAGACTTTCACTGTCGGCCCTGGCCTCACACCAGGTCAACCCGGTACTCACCGAGAACCATGAACTGCCGGGATTGCTTCCATGAAATTAACAGCCGGATCTTAAAATGTGTCAATAGTCCTGTGAGTGCTGGGCTCGCGGGCTCGGAAAAACCTTCCATACCGCCGGTAGGGAATTGCACCCGTCCCCGAAGGCCCTTTAGTTTTGAGAACCATTAAGGCTATTATAGGCCTGTTCATCACCCGTGTCAATATTTTTAACCCGGATATAACGGAAGGTATCTTTTCCGCCACCGGTAAATTGTTCCCCGTTTTTTCCGCCAAAAAATATTGCCTTTTTGTATCAACAAAACCTACACCGGGAGAAGGAATTTTCCCAATCTTCGTAGAATTATATATATACACAAAAGAGCTAATATTTATCGGGGGAGGTATTTTTATGTCTGAAAAAAGGGGCACAGGGTTGATCCCACCACAGGTCAAAGCATTTATGGACTGGGCCGTACGGGACCCGGAAGGCTTCTGGGAAGAAGCAGCCCGCAAAGCCGCCCACGATATTCACTGGTTTAAAAAGTGGGAGCAGGTTTTTACCTGGGATTATCCCACCTTCCGGTGGTATTCCGGTGGGATGACCAATATCTGCTACAACTGCGTGGACTATAAAATAAAGCGGGGCCTGGCCGGGCGGGCGGCTATTATAGCCGAATCGGGAGAAACTGGAGAAACCCGGACGGTGACCTATGGTCAGCTCTACTCCCTGGTAAAACAATATGCCGCCGCCCTGAGGGGGTTGGGCGTAAAGAAAGGTGACCGGGTGGCCATTTACATGCCCACGTCCGTTGAATCGGTCACGGCCATGCTGGCCTGCGCCCGCATCGGTGCCATCCACGTGGCCATTTTCGCCGGCTTTTCCGCCGGGGCGGTGGCGGACCGCCTGCAGATTGCCGGGGCCAGATACCTCCTCACCCAGGACGAAGGATCCCGCCGGGGCAAGCCGGTGGAGTTGAAAAAGATCATTGACGAAGCCCTGGAAAAATGCCCGCCGGACCAGATTCAAAAGGTAGTCCTGCTACAGAAAAACAGGGGAAAAACTCCACCCATGCAGGCGGGACGGGATATCTTCTGGGATGAATTCCTGGCCCTGGGTGAAGGGCAAAGTACCGACGTAGAACCGGTGGAATCCAACGAACCACTGTTCCTGCTGCCCACCTCCGGTACCACGGCCAAACCCAAGGTCACCGTACAGAAACATGGCGGCTACCAGATGTATATTTACTCCATGGGCAAATGGATTTATGATTTACAGGAAAACGATGTATGGTTCTGCACCTCCGACATCGGCTGGATCGTGGGACACAGCTATAATGTCTACGGCCCCCTTCTGGCCGGCGCCACCACGGTTCTCTACGAAGGCACCCCCGATTACCCCCGCCCCGATATGTGGTGGGATGTGGTGGACCGCAACCGGGTGACGGCCATGTGGCTCTCCCCCACCGGCGTGCGTGGACTGATGAAACTGGGCATCGAGCAGCCCCGCAAGCACGACCTGCGCTCAGTCCAACGCATTTTCTGCGCCGGTGAGGTTTTAAATCCACCCGCCTGGGAATGGTTGCAGGTGCAGGTTTTTGAAAACCGCATCCCGGTGATGGACCACATGTGGCAAACGGAAACCTCCGGTCCCATCTTTGCCAACCCCTACGGTCTGGGCATGATCCCCATCAAGCCCGGTTCCGCCGGCATTCCCGTACCGGGGGTGATTGCCGAAGTTGTTGACGACAAGGAAGGTAAGCCCGTAGCCCCCGGTGAAAAAGGCATCGTGATCGTCAAGAGGCCCTTCCCCGGATTGACCTCCACCCTGTGGAACGACCCGGAGACCTACAGACGGGAATACTGGGAGCGGTTCCCCTTCACCGAAGGAGTATATTACTGCGGCGACGCCGCTTCCATGGACGAGGACGGCTATATCTTCTTCGCCGGACGTTCCGATGAAGTAATTAAAATTGCCGCCCACCGTATCGGAACCATCGAAATTGAAAACGCCCTCATTTCTCACCCGGCGGTGGTGGAAGCCGGTGTTTCCGGTGTTCCTGACGAATTGAAAGGCGAGGTGGCCTGTGCCTTTGTGGTGCTCAGGCAGAATTACCAGCCCAGCGAAGAACTGAAAAAGGAATTAATCAACCACATCCGCAAAACCATGGGCGCCATTGTGGTCATGCGGGACATTGAATTTGTCAACACCCTGCCCAAGACCCGCAGCGGTAAAATCATGCGCCGGGTGATGCGCACCCTGTGGGCCGGCAAGGACCTGGGCGACCTCTCTACCATCGAAGAGGAAGCCTCGGTGGACGAAATCCGGGAGGCCATACGCAAAATGCGGGAAGGTTAAACGGAGGATTGGACGATATATATCCTTAATTCCTCTCACTACCGTCAAACCTCGCGTATGATTTTCTGCATACCATTCTGCCACATCCCACCTGGATGTGGCTTTGTCTTTTTATACTCATATATGCGTAAAGTCAAAATGTTTTAACGGCTGAAACGTATCATATTATAAATTTCTGAACCAGTTGATTCAGGTCCCCGGCTATTTTAGCCAGCTGTTCGGCAGCTGCAGATACCTCCTCCATGGCCGCAGTTTGTTCTTCAGCTGTTGATGCCACATTTTGCACCCCGTTTGATACCTGCTGGGCTGAAAGGGCAATACTCTCTACCTGCCCGGCAATTGCATTTACCGACTCAATAATTGCCTGGAAATTGCTACCAACCCTTTCCACGGCTACGGATCCCTTTTCAACCTCTTGATTTGCCTGGTTCATGGCTGATACTACCTTTGCCGACTCTTCCTGTACCTTTTCAATCATCAGATAGATCTCCCTGGCAGCGTTTGAAGATTGTTCGGCAAGTTTTCGCACCTCTTCGGCCACCACGGCAAATCCATGCCCGTGTTCCCCTGCACGGGCAGCTTCTATGGCCGCATTTAACGCCAGTAAATTAGTCTGATCAGCTATATTTGTAATTACTTCAACTATGCGATTTATTTGATTTAGGGTTTCTGAAAGGATATTTATATTATGTGTGCTGCTTTCGCTTGCACTGGTAATCAATTTGACATTATTCATCAATTCGTTCAAACTTTCTGTTCCATTTTTAGCTTCGTGGGTTGTATGATAAAAAGCGGAAGATATCCCTTGAATATCATTGGAAACCTGTTCCACCGTCGAAGCTATTTGGGAAACAATTGCCGCCGTTTCTGATGCACCTGCCGATGTTTGTTCGGCCTGACTGGACAACTGCCCTGCAGAATCAACCAGTTGGTGAGCCACCGGGGCCAATTTATTCAGTATCTCCTTTATATTTTCTCTCATGTTAACAATAGCCCTGCCCAACTCACCAATTTCGTCATTATTGTGAATATCAATTGACCTGGTGAGATCACCTTCCGCCAAAACCATTACGCTTTCTTTAAGTCGGGAAAGTGGTTTCACGATTCTATTACTCAGGAATAGTCCAACCACTATTGCCAGCGCCGTGCCCAGGAGAAGTATTATAAGCATATTGATAACTTCCTGGTTGGCGGCTGCTGTAGCTTCATTCAAAGCTTGCTGAGTTACTATTACCCAGTTCAGGGAAGGTATGTAAGTGTAGCTCGCCAGCCACTTTTGGCCTCCCTCGGTCATTTCCAGGAAACCACTTTTCCCGGCCAGCCCTTCGCGCACAGGCTGAAGTTCGGCTAAACTTGTTCGTTCGGTCACATACTTCTGGTCTGGATGGGCAATGACTATTCCCTTATTATCCACAATATATGAGAATCCAGTTTTGCCAGCTTTATTGGCCTCGATTAAACCCTCCAATGAATCCAGATTTAAGGTCAAATGGATGACACCTTTTATAACACCATTTTCTTTAATTGGTGAAGCCACCATAACCGATGGCTTTTGAGTTCCTCCAGCAATGAGTACCTCACTGACAACGTGCTCCTTTCCACCCATAGCGTCTTTAAAATAGGATCTCTCCCGTAGATCCAATAAATTTTTATCGTCGGAACGAACAATTTGCATCCCTTCCTGATTTATGATACCAATGACATCAAGATCTGGGTTTTTATCTTTAATAGATTTAACAAATGGTTTCAACTCTACAGGATCCATTTTAATAACCTGAGGAGTGTTGGCCAATGTATTGACCAAATTAACTTTGGTCTCAATTAATGTTTCCACATGCCCGGCTAATTTATGTACGATTAGATCATTATAAGCAACAACGTTATTCAAAAGATGATGTCTAACACCTATGACAGTCCATATCCCACCGGCCATTAATGGCAGAATAACAACTATAACAAAAGAAAAAATAAGTTTATACCTCAACCCCAGCCCAACTTTTTTTGAGCGCAACGTTTTATTCCTCCTTTAAAGTATTTCCTCGCATTTTTGCCGACCAGCAAAGGAAAAACCGCAGGGAGAAAAATTCCACTTCCCTGCGGTAACCTTTCTCCCTTGCAACCCGGCCGTCATATTCCCGGAAGGGAACTTTAGACCCGTGGCTTTGCGTCCCCGGCTTTCGCCGGGTTTGCCCGTGAGGAGACATGCGGCCACTTATTCGTAGCCATCAATATCCCGTTCACATATCGACATTATAAATTTGATAAATATTTCTCTGCTGAAAGAACCGCAATGGCGCCATCCGCCACAGCAGTAACAACCTGCCGTAAAGATTTCTGACGGACATCCCCGGCAGCGAAAATCCCCGGGAGAGAAGTGACCATTTCACGGTCAGTAATAATAAAACCTCTTTCATCCATCTCTACCAGTCCCCGCACCAGGGTAGAATTAGCTTCAGTACCAATATAAACAAACACACCCTCAACAGGTAATATTCTCTGGTCACCTGTTTTTACATCCTGAATAGATATTCCTTCCACCATTTCTGAACCACAGATCTCAGTAACGACGGCGTTCCAGATAAACTCTATTTTGGGATTGTTTTTAGCTCGTTCGGCAATCACGGCTGTAGCCCGAAGGGTGTCACGACGGTGAACCAAATATACCTTTTCAGCAAATCGTGTTAAAAACAGCGCCTCTTCAACTGCGGCATCACCACCACCTATTACTGCAATGGTTGCTTCACCATAAAGTGCCCCGTCGCATGTCGCACAGTAAGATACCCCTTTGCCACGAAACTCCTGTTCTCCTTTCACACCCAGAAGTTTCGGGCCGGCACCTGTAGCAACGATTACGGCTCTGCTCAGGTATGACTCACTGGCGGTTTCAACGATAAAATCGCGATCCAGGCGGCGTACGCTGATTACATTTCCTTCACGTACGGTCAACCCGAACCGGCAGGCCTGAGATTCAAACCTTTCCAACAGTTCGCAACCACCAATCCCTTCCGGAAAACCAGGATAATTCTCTATGGTCTCCGTTGTGGTTGCCTGACTTACCGGAACTGTTCCTTTTATGAGCAAGGCATCCATCTTACCACGGGCGGCATACAAACCAGCGGAGAATCCGGCCGGACCGCCACCGATAATGATCAAATCCTTCTTCATTAACCCCACTCCTAACACATGACCGTGAAGCAGGGTATGACAGCGGGGAGAAAAGTATGGCTCAGCCGCTTTTCGCCGGTACAGAAACGCTATATTTGAAAAGATCAGACCGGTATACCGAAAGGCCGGTAATAACCGGCCGTGCCGGTGCCGCATAGATAACCAGCTTTCTGGACAATAGGGGATCACCGGGCTGAATGTTCAAGCGGGCCGCCTCTTGTTGAGAGGCCGCTTTGGCCCCAATTTCATAGTCTGCCTTTTCAATTACCAGGCCTCCTTTTCTGGCCAGTGTAAGGAAAATGGATTCCTGCTGTACATCTTCCGGGCTTACAATCTCACGCATTTCGGGGGGCAGATAGCGGTCATCCAGGGCAACGGGCATGCCGTCTGCGTATCGGCGTCGATCGATGTAAAGGACCGGAGCGCCAGGCGGCATATTCAGACATTTAGCCCATTCCGCTGGAGCCGGAATAATTTCGTAAGCGGCAATAATTACTTTTATTTTCTTGTTTTGAAGGGACCACTCATCAACGAACCGCTCTATTTCCTTCAACTGGCCGCTGACATGAGGCGGGTTAATGAAAGTTCCCACCCCCCTTACCCGGTACAGGATTCCTTCATTGACCAGTTCCTGAACAGCCTGTCTGACCGTTGCCCGGCTCACACTAAACATTTCGGCCAAAGTCTCCTCCGGGTAAAGCTTTTGAGGCAAATTTTCCCCTCGCTGATTTACCTGCTTTTGAATAAATTCCAGCAACCTTTCTTTAATCTGGCTGTACAAGTGCAGGGGGGATTTACGGTCCAGGTGCGTAAACACACCAAACACCTCCAACAAGAGAATGCCCACTGAGCCGTCCAAAGCGGCCCAGTGGTTTGTTATCTTCCTGCTCTTGTACATAATTTTAACGTATTGCTCTACTTTTTACTACTCAAAAAGTGTTTACCTGCTCTGCTGCCTTATCTTTTTCATGCTTGTCACAATGGCCTCTTTGTCAAGGACAAACTCCATCATACCTACCTGCTGCTGGTAGGTTTCTGGGTCCACCAGCTGTTTGATTTCATCCTCCAGGATGTGGTATACGGGGAGTCCCAAAGAGACTCCGGCCAAAGGACCGGCAAAGGTGGGATCGCCGGTGGTAACTGTTTCGGCATAAATCTCCGCGCTTTCCGCATCGGGTGATCCCAAAACAACCACCACGTTTTCAGTACCGTGCTCGTCCACGGCCTTTTTAATCGTTCCCTGATCCTCCAGGTCCATGGCACCAGCTGCCGTTCAGACAAAACACTGGGTCAGGGTCAGCACCGGCTCGGCTCCCGCCGTGCGCATACATTCAGCAATGGCCGGCGCGGGGATGCCGTCCCTTTCACCGATGCAAATTACCTTTTTCCCTTTAAGCATTGGCCAACCTCCTCGTTTTGTTTTTAGTTATTGAGAAAACCCTGGACAAATTTATCCAGCTCTTCCCGGGTTACCTCCTTTCCGGACAGCCGTCCAACCTCCCGTCCATTATGGTACATTAGAAAAGTGGGCAGGCTGAGCACTTTTAAATTGATACACAGCCGCCTGTTTTTACTGCTGTCCACCTTAACCACTTTCAACTGCTGGCTGTATTTTTCTGCCAGCTCCTCGACAAAAGGCATTAAAGCCAGGCAGGGTTGACAGGACGGACCCCAAAAATCAACCAGTACGAAACCCTGAACTGATTCCACTTCCGTTTCGAAATTATCCTTATTCACTTCCTGCGGCATAACATGATCAACCTCCGTTTCTTTCCAGTATAAAGGACATACCATCCGATAACCTGGTCATTTTAGCCAGGAACAGGCTGCCTTTCCCTAAAAACATGGCATTTTTAATTTCTCCCTTCAGGATCATCTCCCGGGCATGACCAAGGAAGGGGACTGCCGAAGCAATGTGTCCCTGGGTGGGTGAAAAACCAGGCATGCCGTATTTCTTTTCGAAGGATTCCAGGTCGGCCGGAGTCAACCATTTGCGCATTACAGCCAGGCCGCCAATCATGCGGTAATTGTTCCGCGGCACATTACCGCTCCCCGCCGGTTCCGTAATTTCGGGGTTATGCATCTCAGTGGCATATTTGCCAATGTCCGTTACCTTTAACCCCATCCGATCAAGGGGCTTTAATACCAGTGATTCCATAATGGCCTGGGGTGCCGAGGAGGCGGCCACATCGTGCTTACCCACCGAATCAAGCCTGATTTGAGGATTATGCCCATCATCGCGACCGACAATGATGGCTAGTGCCCCCAGCACATCTTCCATAATGGGTGTTGACTTAGACAGGTGACCCCGCATTTTCATACCCAGTTTGGCCAGGGAACCACCGCCGACCACCGCAACGGTGTTGAATACGCCGGACTGAACCAGGCTGGCCGCCAGTACCAGCGTGTGTACCGGTGAGCAGCAAAAAGCTTTTATATCGGCACCGCTGCTGTTCCGGCACCAGGAGAGCTCAGCCATGGCCTTGGCCAGGTTGCCGGCACCCCGCTGATACCGGTCACCAACCCCCTCTTCCCCGCAATTCATCACGTAATCAATTGATTCGGGTCCACCATCGTAGGAATGCAACACCTGACGCAGGGCTAAAACACCCGAGGCTTTGCAGGCAAGGTTTTCCAGCAGGATCCCGGCGGTTAAATTCTCATCTTCATCATGCCCGGGACGCATGCAACCAACCAGATTTCCTCCATCGTAGATTGGCAGCGCACCACCGGCAATTTCCCCTTTCAGTTGCTCCATGCTTACACCATTTCCCAGGCGCCCCAAATCATCTTCCGTGATCAGGGGATGGCCGGCCAGAAGCGGCGTTACGGCGGCCGTAAAACCCTCCTCCAGGAGCAATAAATCAAACTCATCGACAATTTTCATTAAACCGTAGAACTCGTTCTGGGGCATTATTTCCCCCCAGGGGCCGGTTCTCCTTGCCCCCGGCACAGGGTGTTCAAACCAGGGTTGATTTATTTCCCATAGCTGTTCGGGGCGCATGTTACCGAGAAATACCTGGTGGGGGGGATACGCTACCGCGTCTTTATAAGTACGCAGGTGTGAAGTGATTTTTTCCAGCAAGCTACTGTCCTTGGGAATCTCCCGTACCGGCTTGGACCCATACCGGACCAGATCCGGGGTATGGGCCAGTATATAGGAAACTCTCTTGACCACTGGAAAGCCCATATAAACTTTACCTCCTTGCGCAAGCATTTATCAGTCAGTGAAAACCTTTTGACCGTCCAACGCTGTTTGCAGGGCGGATAAGGCCTTCTCCACCAGTTTCCGGCGCAGGATTTTTTCCTGCTGGGGACTTAACTCCGGATTGCCCATCGGATGGGGAATGGCTACGGCAGGTACAATCCGGTTGGCTCCCACTGCCATGGCAATTGGTACGATAGTACATATCTGCACGGTGGGCAGGCCGGCCCGTTCCAGTTCCTTGGTAATCGTTGCACCGCAACGAGTGCCCGTCCCTCAGGTGGAAGTGAGAATAACTCCCTCCACACCATCCTTTTTCAGCTGGCCGGCTATTGCCTGGCCGAATTTCTGGCCGTTTTCCAGAGTGGTACCGTTGCCGGTGGTGGTGTAAAAGTAAGGGTAAAGCCGGCCAATCCTGCCCTCCTTTTCCAGATCGCGCAGTACATCCACCGGTAATACCCGGTCCGGATCCTCATTGGCAAAAACATTACTGTAACCGCCATGCACCGATTGAAATTGTTCCCCGCTCAGGTCATCTATGCCGTCCAGGCTGTATTTTAAAAACTTTGTTGCCCTGGCTGATTCCAGCCGGTCCGGGTTCCCCCGGGGTACGATACCGCCCTCCGTAACCAGGGCAATGGTGGCGTCAGCCATGTTAACCACCGGCGGCGCCACAGGCACTCTTTCGAACAGGGGCATTGGCAGTTCTGTATGGTATGGCGATCCCTGTAACTTGGCCAGTAACATCTCCACCGCCCGTGCGGCGCCGGTTTTTTCACTCCAGGCGTTCCGGCGTATACCCCGCGGGAAATACCCCTCTTCCTCGGGAGATCCAATTCCTCCACCGGATGCCAGTTTTAAACCCAGGGCCGCCATGACCGGAATGGCCTGTCGCATTCCTGCGGCGGAAGGACCGGTCTTTACGCAATAAATATCCCTGCGGTAAAGTTCCAGTCCGGGGTTTTCAGCATACATGCCGGTAACGGCCGGTACGCCCAGCTGTTCCTGTACGGCCTTGCAAACTGCCCCGCAGGCGGGACCATAACGGCCAGCGTTAAAGGCCGGCCCGGCAACAACCAGATCGGGCTGCAGGGATTTAATCAATGCAACAACCCCGGCAGCAGCCTGCTCCGGCTGCTCTGCGAAGTAGTTGTCTCCACAAATTACCGTGCCCACAACCCGAGCCTGTTCACCCAGTGCGGCCTGAAGGGCCAGACCCGGCCCCACCGGTTTTTCCACCATCCGGGGAGCAATGCCGGCCTGTTCTTCACCGCCAATTTGTCCGAAAAACTGGTTAAGATAATGAACCACCCTGAACACCAGATTCACCCCCTTTTCAATACTCCCTCACCGTAAGACGGGTCGCCCCCAGTTGATTGGTAGCGGTGTAAATGCGCCCCAGGGCGGTGACAAAGCCGCTTTCCGGCGCTCCTTCAATACCGGCTATTTCAGAACCGCCAATCACCCGGTTTACCGGGGGCAGGCTTACCATTTCATCGTTGTTGCCAGTGGTAACCACCGCATCGGCTTCCGGTGTGGTATCCACCAGGGAGGGCAGCGTCCCATCTTTGCCGGCAATCTCATTGGCTATAATAACTGTTTTAATACCCAGCTTTTCACATTCCCGGCAGGTGAGCATCAGGTCTGTGTCGGCGTGTCCCCCGCCTTCCTGGGTGATTATTGCTCCCTGCGCTCCCACCTGTTGGGCCAACTTAGCTGCAAATACGGCCGATCGATTCTTCTCCATCAATGTGCTATGTTCGTTGGCGATTATCACCCCGGCAAAGATCAGTTCCCGGCCGTGCCGCCGGCCCAGTTCCCTTACCACCGGATTGTTCAGGTGCAGGTAGGTCGGGTTTTTCTGGCAGGCAATGATATAGTTACCGCTTGTGATGGCGCCATCCAGCACTTCATTGGGGTGCAGCAACGTAGGTAAGAGTGCCCGGGCGTGTTCTCCATAGACAAATGTGTCTCGAAGCAGACCCTGGGATTGCAGGTGGTAGATATAAACCACCCGGGGAAGATTATCTTTTACTGCCAGGGTATCGATATCATAAACTTCCACTTCATCGGGAACCGCTTCCCTGGTCACTTCGGCCAGATACATGGCTGCTTCCAGTGTGGCCAGGCGTGTGGCCCGATCAAATTCCACATCATTCATCCCAGATGCCGGTGTACAGAGCAATACCAGGTTCACAGTCCGGGAAAAGAGGCTGTAATTTGCCCCCGGGCCGGACATGTCAATAATCCCTTCCTGAATACCCTGCCGCCGGCCGGTTTGTATAACGGCCACCCCGTCCAGGACATTGGTCCGCCCTTTTCCGGCTATTTCCATTCTGCCCGTTATGCCTGGAAAAGGAGTGGTTCCCCCCTCAACTTTTAATCGCGGTTCCACGGCATCCATTACATGAATAATCCTCACGCTTTCCCCGGGGCGGGCTATTTCCACGTCCACTGACTCAAAAAGCCCCTCCCGGTTGATCGCCTGGATCAGTTCCCCTTTGTTGATGTAAAGCATACCCTTTTCCAGCCTGGTGGCACCGGCAAACCGCGCATCCGACACTTTAAACCGGCATAACTCCAGTTTCAAAGAAAACTCCCCTCCTTCGCCGGGCTGTTTTAAATTACACCCATCCAGTGCCAGTAGGTTGCCGTAAACAAGACCATCAACAAAACCGCTATCAGAACCAGGGGTACACCCACTCGCAACATTTCATCCGAACTGAATGTATCAGTGGAATAGGCGACCATGGACATGGGTGTATTGACGGGCAATATTACTGAAAACTGAATGGTATAATACAGAATCAGTGTCATACCCCAAACGCTAAGGCCGGGAATGGAAAGACCCTGGGCAAAACCAATAGCCGTAGGTACAAGAGCTGCCACCGCCGCCGACCGGGCGGAAAAAGCCAGGGCAAAGATGGAAAAGAACAGGCCGCCGGCGGCAATCATAAGCAAGAAGGGCCATTTATCCACACCCAGGGCAACAATGGTATTTTTGGCCACCCAGGCAGCAGCGCCGCTTTTTAAAAGCCACTGTCCCAGGGAAATAGCCGCCCCCAAGAGCATCAACGTGCCCCAGTTAACCTTGCCTGCCAGCTCCTTCCAGCCGGCCACATTAATACCGGGGAAGAACATGGCCACCACAGCCAGAATAGCCACCGTACTGCTATCCAGCGGGTGAAGCACTTTCCCCGTGGCCCACAAGACAATTGTTAAAAGCATAATAATCAACAGTTTAATCTCTTTACCGGTTAACGGGCCCAATTTGGCCAGCTGCTCCCTGATCACTTCATCCCCACCGGCAAGTTTTTCGTTGTCCACGGGGAAGAAACGCAACACCAACCAAAGAAGGACTAAACCCATCACGATAGAAAAGGGCATACCATAGATAAACCAGTGTAACCAGGTGATATCATGTTTGGTCGCCTGGGAAATAAACATGGCCGTCTGAATTGGCGGGGCACCGGAAGTAAGAATACCCATTCCGGCAATGCCAGTTCCAAATGCCACCAGCAAAAGCATCGCCTTGGGCAGGTTGCTCTTGCGATCCAGTTTAAAAGCCTCAATGATCCCCACCGATGATCCCCACCGACACCGCCGTCATCAGCGCAGCGTTGGCAGCCTGTGCGGGGATAAAAAGTGTAAGGATAAAGGACATTAACAGCACACCAACCAGTACCCGCTTTGGCCGGGCACCCATACGATTTAGGATAACCAGGCCGATTCTTTCTCCTAATCCGCTTTTCTCAATGGCCGCTGAAATGAAAAGGGCGGCACAAACCAGAACCCAGGCTGAGGAACTAAACCCGGACAGGGCCATACCCAGGGCTTTTTCAGTTCCGATCAGGTTAGCCGGCTTATCCGGGTCAGGGCAAAACGCTACCAGCACCGTAAAGGCCGCTATAAGGAAAAATGAGCTGGCTGAATAAGATACTGCCTCGGAAATCCAGAGAACAAGCATGGAAGCCAGTACGCTTAGCAGCGCATGTCCTGTAGGGGTCAGGGTGGACGGAAAATTAATAGATTGGAAAGCGATAAGAACGACTATTGCCAGGATTATTCCAACGAAAGTCCGCACCTTTTTCTTATCCGTTTTTACACCGGACACCGTTTTAATGGCCGTTCCCATTATTTTCTACCTCCTTCTGCTATAATTTTTCATTACAACCGTCTATTGTTATATCCGACAAATATCACCCCCCAAAAAAGAATTAAATTAAAAACTCACGGCATAGCCAGAAAATAATTCCAGGGACTCAAATTGTACTAATATCCATATGTTAGGTTGTCCATACATCCATATTAATCATATCGTGAAAAATTGTACATGTCAATAAAAAAACAGTCAGCATATAATTCGAGTTTTCTATTTGTTACATTTAGAACTTTTATTTACTTTATTTTACTATTCCGGCAGGATAATGCCTCTTACAAATTATTAATGATGGCTGATAATCAGACGTGAATAGCAAGATTCGGAGGCCCTGACCGAACCAAAAACTTCCCATAAAAATACCCCCTGGCGGGGGTTTTGTCTTTCTAACATTCAGGGGGGGGTTCGTTCTCTCTGGAAGTGTCGGTCTGGTCTGTTTCGGCGTCGCGGATTTGTTCGGTCTGCTTTTTCATATCCTTGACTTTGTTTTCTAAGTCCTTCCAACCCATACCGATCCCTCCTCAAGGTTGCTATTATTCCTAATATTCCCTGAAGAGGTGCTTTTTATACCTGCAATATTATTCCTTTTTCGGCACGCCGCCTACCAGGTTATAAACCTGCTCTCTCAACTCGGGAGGGGCCAGCACAATGAGAATATCCCCGGCATGGATCACCGTATCGGCCTGGGGGGAAAGAATTTCCTCCCCGCCCCGGTAAATGGACAGTACGGTGGAGCCGGTTCGGGCACGGAACTCGGCCTCGGCCAGGGACTTGCCCACCAGAGGCGAGGTGGGCAGGATGCGAATTTCCTCTATACGCTGCAAATTACCGGCCATTTTAAAAGTATAATCCAGCAGTTCGTTCATCAGTTTTTCTATTTCGGCATTGATGCGGTCCCTTTCCCGGAGCAACCGGTGCAACCGTTCCTGCATGTCCCTTAAAACCTGACGCTGGCCGCATTCAGCCAGGAAGGTTTCCGCTGCCCGCTGGGATTTAACCACCACACCCACTCCGGGTGATACCTGGACAATATCCGTATCCTGCAAAAGGGTGAGTGCCCGGCGAATGGTTTCCGGTGAAACGTTATATTTACCGGCCAGGGTGGAACGGCCGAAAATTTTTTGCCCTTCCCGATACTCACCCCGGGCAATCCTGGTGGCTATATCAATGGCAATAGTGGCATAACGGGATAAAGGGTGGGAACCCAGGGCTTCCATTTTATCTACTCCTTTTTTGTTCTCTTATTTATTATCGTCCGTATTGGTCAAAACAAAACCAATCCGGCCCCCTTGAACGGGCCGGATCGCACCGCATCCATCACACCCCGGGAAATAACCGGCTTAGCTAACCGACTTAACCTCAAAACCCTGTTTGTTAAGGTCCTCCACCAGGGAATCGGGTTCTACGGTGCTCAGGCGCAGCATGATCTGTACCCTTTCATTATCCTTGTCCCGGCAGGCCAGACCCAACACGTTGATCTCGTGCTTTCTGACCAGGGATAAAATATCGGCCAGTGTACCAACCCGGTTCTCAGCTTCCAGCACCATCCTGGTACCGGCCTTGCGTAAACCAAATATCCGGATCAGGGCATCCAAAATGTCGGTCTGGGTAATCAGGCCCACCAACCTGTCCCCTTCCACCACCGGCAGGCTGCCGATTCTATGCTCCCGCATGAGCAGGGCAGCCTCTTCTATGGTGCAGTCGGGGACAACGGTAATGACATTTTTCTTCATCACTTCCCTGATCACCATTTTAGACAGCAAGTAATTCAGCTCAAATACACTCAAGGTGGTGGCCGGCGAAGGAGAAACCGTGAGCAAATCCCGTTCGGTAACTACTCCGATCAACCGCCCCCTTTCCGTCACCGGTAGATGACGGATCCGGTTCTTGCGCATTATGTTCAGGGCTTCCAAAATAGGGGTCTCCTGGTTAATGGTGATGGGAGACGTGGACATGTAATCCCGTACAAACATTCTGAAAACCTCCTGGCAACTGGCCTTTATTTTTATTATAACATCGTCCGTCCTTAGCGCAATGGTCAAGCCATAATAATTCTTCTAATTCAGTTCTTTTCCCGAAAATTAATAACCATATGAAAAACAGACAAATCCACCTTTCCCCCAAACCGGACAACTGGTTGGTAGCTCAATGAAACAAACCGGGAAAGGGGGGATGGGAGGGATTAAAGTAATCAGCCAGCGCCCAGAAAAGGATTAAAACAACCAGTCCTATGACCCAGGTCAAGGCAATTTTACGATGATCCCAGGCTGTAAAATCCCACAGGTAGAAGTAAAGCAACATATAAGGACAGAGAACCAGAAAAAGCCAGGTAATGTCCATTCCACCCACTCCCACTTCATCACTATATATCTTATCATAATTTTCCTTTTTATATTTCTATATATTTCTAGTCCTATTTTTCAATAGTTCTTAATAATTTCCCCATATCTTTCTACCGGCCCTATCGACCATTTTCGATAATATATTATATTTTATCATTTTTTCCGGATACAGTGGACAGGTAAAGAAAAGCAGGCCGTATTTATAGCCTGCTTCAGGGTTTAGGTTGGTGGGCTTGTGTTTGGAACTGAGCAATAGCAACATATCGCAAAACTAAACCGGATGGCGCCTGCATCCCTGTCCCATTCCCCGGACGGAACCATCGCCCGCTTAATCGGATCAGCGTCCCTGAAATTCGGGCTTGCGCTTGTTTAAAAAGGCATCGATCCCCTCTTTCCGGTCGTCACTGGTAAAGACCAGGCCGAAAAGATCCGCCTCGTGGGCCAGGGCCTTTTCCAGATCCATTTCCAAACCCTCGTTCA
>NZ_WHYR01000057.1 GCF_009428905.1 Desulfofundulus thermobenzoicus
ATTTGATGACCGTTTTTACATCGATATCCAGCCTTCTGGCCACCTGGGCTTTTTTTAGCCCCATGTCTTTTAATTGATGAATCTCGGCGTACATTTTCCACCTCGTCAATTTTTATTCCACCCCCTGTCAACCAGTAATTATACCTGCTGGCTGAGAGGAGATGGTAAAAATCATCCGTTTTTATTGACCGAAATTCATCCGTTTTATTATACCGCTTACACTTTCTTAAAGTCCGGCGGCCGTTTCGAGCTTTATGAAGGCTTCGGCAAGCTCTTTCGAATATATCACCGGGGGTATGCCCCGTTTCATTCCCCGGGCGGCGTCGTCCGCACGCTCGGGTATGACTATATGGTTATCCGTTGATTGATAGCATTGAGCGGCCCGGTTAACCACGGTAATTATTTTTTGAGCATCCGGCGGCACGCCGCCGTTAAGCGTACCCCCGGGAATGGTTACCGCCAGCAACAAATCTGAAGAAATTGCACTAACGCCGTCAATGACAATTATGTCAACGGGGAGCCTTTTTAGGCTTTTTGCGCTTTTGGGAATGCCGGCAACCAGCGTTACCCCCGGGACTTCCTCGCACCGCCCGCTCATTTTCCATGCCCTATGGGGATCCGCCAATAGTTTTTCTAAAGAATCCGGTTGCATATTAAACCATTTTATTTCCGGTCCAGGAACTATCAATAAAACGGAATAGCCTTTCCATGTCAAGACGGCGGCAAGGTTGGCGGCTATAAAGGTTTTGCCTATAGGTATGGACAGTGGGGACCATACAGTTATTATTTTAGGTACCCGTGTAATTTTTGTTTTTTGAGGGGCTGTCCCGGAACACGCCGCCGATACCCGGTTTCTCCCGGCTCCCTTCGCCCGATACAATGCCCCGTCGGCGGCCCTGATCAGCCCCCCAACGTCCCGCGCATCCCGGCCCATGACGGCCAAGCCGCCGGAAAAGGTGGAGCTGATTACTTGGCCATCCGGTAGCTTTATCCGCTGTCCGGCCCATCCCCGGCATAACCTTTCGGCGATCCCCCGGGCATCATCCAACCCGGTAAAGATAATAATAAATTCTTCCCCGCCGTACCGGGCAACCAGGTCAACCTGACGCACGCCGCCGGCCAGAAAGGCGGCAAATTCCTTTAGCACCGCGTCCCCGGCGTCGTGACCATAGGTGTCATTCACGGCTTTGAAATGGTCCAGGTCGCACATCAGCAAGGAAAATGGCACCCCGGTCTCCCGGTAGCGCCGCTCCTGCTCCGCTAGATATTTTCCCAAAAACCGGCGATTAAAAAGCCCGGTCAGGGGGTCCTTTTCGGCCTGGTCCCACATCTCCCGCATTTTCATTGTTCGGGCACGGATGCGTTCGACGGTCTGTGCGTCCAGTTCGGCAACGCACTCATCGGCGCCGGCGGCGTAACAGCAGGCGGTATCGCAGGCACCCAGAATTTTCCGGAACCGTTCTGCCCGTCGGTCCTGGCCGCGTTTGAATTTGCCAGCCAGCTTTCCCAGCAGCTTTCCACTGGCTTGTTTTTTCACCGCCGGGCTTTCTGGCATTCCGGCGGCATTTTCGTCCGGCTCCACGCCCGCTTCGGCCAGCGTGGCCGGGTTCGATACCCGGTAAGTCACCGCAGCCGGGCTGACCGGGTCCCACACGATGTCGTAGACGCCCAGGGCCACGGCCTTACGGGCCAAAGCTACTGCCTTGGGGTCGTCCCGGCGGCCGGGAAGGAGTACGACGCGCAGGCCGGCCATGCGGATCTCCCTCACCAGATCTACTGTATCAGTCTGCCCGGGCAGGTGGGGGGAGAGAACCACCGAGTCCGCCTTGCGGTCTTTTGCGAGCGACAGAAGGCCCTTGCGGTAGTAGCACTCGCCAGCGATATCTATTTCCTGACCGGACAGTTCGGCTGAAATGTCCCTGTCGAGCTCTTCAATGCCAGTGGCTACCAGAACGCGCATAACATCACCCCTAAAAAAAAGAAAAACCGGGCACGTGCCCGGTAGCTACTGCGGCTGCACTACCAGCAGCGGGTCTATCCAGTGGTTGCCGGCCAGGTCCATCACGCCGAAGTGCAGGTGCGGGCCGGTGGATACCCCAGTGTTGCCTACCGCGCCTACCTGCTGCCCGGGCTGCACTGTTTGGTTGACCTGTACGGATATACTGCTAAGATGGCCGTAAAGATACAGATGCTGCGAGTCTTTTACAATTACCGCGTTGCCGTATGCGCCGTAAGGACCGGCTGTGATAACTACGCCCGCAGATGCGGAGAACACTGGCGTGCCGGATGGGGCGGGAATATCTATGCCGTCATGAAACTTTTTCGTACCGTATACTGGATGGATGCGCCAGCCGAAACTTGACGATATCCTGTTATATCCCGGCACAGGCCAGGCGCCGGACACGTTGTGAAAGTTATCGGCCAGTTGCCAGATTTTCGAAGCGTACTCCGCCCGGCACCATTCCTCCGGTGAGTTGTAAGGTTTGCCGAACGGCATTTTAATAAATCCTCCATACATGGTCAATCCAGGTAGAGTCTGTTCCTTCCAATCGCCCTCCCAGTTTACGTTTCCCAGGTAATTTTTCAGCAGGTACGCACCGACCATAATTTGCGCCCGGGGGTTGTCCTTGTCCATTACCGGGTCGAACCCCAGAATAGGGGCGTAGTGCTCCCAGTTTTCCGGGGAAACCTGCATCAGCCCGTAACAGTGGGTTTCTAGGTTTTCCGCCTGCGAGTTGAACGACGATTCCTTGAAGGCCACCGCCGCCAGAAACCACCAGGGGATGCCGTACTTTTCTTCAGCTTCTTTAAATAGCGGCATCAATTCCGGGGGAATCATGGCCGATGAGGTAAAAGAACCGATGCTGTAGTTATTTAGCAGCCACTCAAGCCACTCTTTGTGTGCGTTGAAGCCGAGCCCGGCCTCCCAGACCATGGTTCTGTTGAGCGCCATGTCGTCACCCGGTTTCAGCTGGTAGAAATCCTTGAGATAGTCTTCCAGGCGCTGCCACCTATTGGCGAGGATCTGTTGGGTGTCTTTGAGTCTTTCATAAGTGACGGTTACGGCGTTTTCCCCTTCGCCGTGGGTTTCGGTTACCCATTCGTAATGGTACTGGTAATGTCCCTGAATTGTGTATGCCTCCACCAGGAGGTATACCGTGTAACTCTCGCAGCCGTCCTTGCCGCAAACCGTCACGGTGGATTTTTTGTAGTAGTAATAAGGGTGGAGGTCTTTGGCCACTTTTTCTCTGATCTGGTCCGGTATCTCGGATTTGCCGAATGTGTAGGCCCAGAACAAGGCGGTAGAGTGAACGGTTCCCCACTCCAGTTTCAGCTTGATGTCGTTTCCGTAGCGGTCAACCATTTCCCCGAGTTGGTATTCGCCTCTTCCAGGATACCAGGGATTCCCGGGAGAACTTTCCCCGCTGACCAGCCAGGTGTCCTTGACGTTGTATTTGTTGCACAGCTCTATGTACCGCTGTTGAATTTTTTGGTCTTCAGGGGACGGATCAACGCCGGTCATTGCCCCTTGGGGAGTCATGGCAGCGTATGTGGCCGCTATCAGAACCGACACCAGGAAAAAGACTAATAAAAACGGAACTAGTGGGGCCAGATACGGCAGGAGTAGAAGTAAAAGTCTTCTCGCCCCGGCCCGAACGACCCTTTTTGCAGCCCTGCTGGCAGCCCTTCTGAACCACTCCAACCGTCCTCACCTACCAATACCGGAAATAATACAGAAACAAGAGAAAAAGCACAAAGAACAGCAATAGCCACAATAGCCACAAAGCAAGAAAGAGAGACCCTTTTCCAAACCGCATGGAATAAGGACAGGCCGGCATGAACCATATTGCAATAACAACAACTGCAACAATCGACCACAATCCGCAGAAAATCACGAACACTTTCTCCATACCCGTAGGCACCTCCTTACCCCCGAAAAGAAAAAAAGAGCAGGCCGGACAATGTTATCCGGCCTGCCTGAACCCGTGACAACCGTCAGGGCCTGAATCTGTACCCGTCAAGGCTCGACCCGGTTAATCTTTTGGCCACCACCGGCGTGGAGTTGGGCGACACGGCGTCTATCGTAGCGGCGGTAGTCGCCTTAAAGGCTGCCTTCGCGGCTCCACGAATGCCTCCCTGTTGTACACCGGTGCCTTCTTTGAGGGTTTGTATCGCGGCACCGGGCAGCTTTTTCACGGTTTCCATCGTTCCGCCGCCCCCCTGCCTGGCGCGCTGATAGGAGTGATACGCCATGCCTCCCGCGTAACCGGCAACCTGCGCGGCCATGCCTGCGGTTTTTGCCGCAACCCGCAGTATGTGATGGCCGCCGGGCATCATGGTCGCACCCACCGCCCCTACGGTGGAGACGGTGCCCTGAACCACATTCCTGGCCATCCTGCCGTAGTCCATAGATTTAATCAGTGGATTGACGGAGGCCGGAAGTCCACCCGCAGCAGATTGAACGGAGCCCGACAAACCTGCAGCAGACTGAGCGGATCCCGACGAACCCGTCGCGGACGCAGAGCCGGACGACGGGATGTAAATGCCGCCGGGCGATACCGTCCAGCCCGGAGGCGACCCAATGGTTGCGGCGCCCGTACCTGGAGATGCTCCTGTTGGGCTCGCGGTTCCCGGAGGCGCCGCTGTGCCCTGCAAGTTTATGGTCGAGCTGCCGGCGGCACCGGTGCCGCCCGTGCCGCCGGGGGCACCCGCCGTGGATGAAGCGGATACGCTCCCGGTGATCAGACGTCCCAGGCCGGCCACCCCGCCGAGCCCGAACATGCCGAGTGCCTTGCCCGCTACACTTTCTTCCTCAATCCCGGCCCACCTGGTCCATAGTCCCTGCAGGCCGTTACGCAGCATATTCCCCAGGGTGATTATCATATAGACACCGAGAAGTTTCTGCGGCCACCCTATATCGCCGACCGCCACAAAAACCACAATCACCGCGGCAGCCAGAGCATATGCCGACTGAAGGAACGTGTTCGTCAGTAACTCACCGAGCCAAACGCTCGCTGCGGTAACGTTCTTGTTCATTGTCCATAAAAGCGCCATCACAGGCGTGAAGACGTAAAGAACTGAAACGACCCAGTCCCTCACCCAGAAGATGAGGTTAATCCAGAACCCGGCCCAGACGAAGACAATCTTCACCAGGGCCGTGCCGAGCACCGACCCGGTTTGCAGACCTGCGAGCCAATCATTGGATAGGATTTTTGATACATTATTACTGCCGCCCGCAGCCGTCCTGATGGCTTCCACCAGTGCGTTGTTCAGAATATACAGCGTCCGCACGATAACCGGCGCGGCGGCGATAATAATGAGCGCAAAAAACATCCGCCAGAGCTGGGAGACAGCCTCCGCCCTGGCGTCAGGGTTCTTCGCGGTTCCAGCCCCAATAAACCTGCCCGCCGTGACGAGCACCGCGATCAGGTAGAGCGCCAGGCCAACTCCCGCCATGCTCCCGTAAAGGCCGTCCAGGATACGCCACTGTTCCGGCGAAAACGGAGCCGGCGTCGCAAGGTCGTAAGCGTTGTCTTTCACTTGCAGGATTAGTTCTCCGACTGACATGAAGCCCCAGCGGCCCATCAACCCCGAAAGCACAATGTACAGGCTATCAAAAACCGCCGCTATCGCTCTTTCGAAAAGACCGCCCTCGTCCTTCGGTTCCGGCGAGGAGTTGCCTGTATTGCCCTGACCGGGAGAGTACGGTTGCACCGTAACGTCGCTCGTATACGCTCCTATGCCGTAGTGCAGCCGGTAGGTGTACGTTGTGTTCCTATCGGCCGTCCGGTCGGTATAGCTCCCGTCCGCCTGGGGCACTTCCGCGATGTCGGTGCCACCCGCGTACCTGTCGCCAACACTGCGCTGCACCGTGAGCTTTTTGCCGGGTTCGCCGCCGGACCACTTGAGCGTCACGCTCCCGTCTTCGTTGCGGGCAGCGGTGAAACTGTCAACGGCAAAGGCGGGAAACGAGAAGGCAAACAGCGCAAAGAGCAGCGCGAGCAGGCAAGCGAGGTTACGTCTCATCCTTAACCATCCCGCTTCCTTCAAGCCGCCAGCGGCCCCTTTCACCGGTACCGGCGGAGCGGGAACGTGAACTCCGGAATTCCATCCGGCGGCAAATCTCTTCTTCCGGCAGGAGCCCCCATTCCGTCAGGACCAGCTTCTCCCGCACGCCGGTGCCCCACTCCTTCAAGTGCGCGTCATACTGGTAGCCGAGAGGCTCTTTCTCTTCATGAAGGCGCTTGTATTCCTGCCTGATGTCGTCCCATTCGATGATCTTCAGGACAATGTGTGCGACCAGGAGGATGAGACCGACCACAATGCCCCAGAGAAACTCCATGGCCGCCAGGATCCCCAGCACGGCATCACCGACCAGGGCTTCACCACCATCAGCACACGCACAGGCGTTCCAGGGCTCGACGTATCTTCCGGTATACGGGTCATACACGAGGTCGGCACAATCGTCCCACCGGTCGTACTCACTGAACATATCCACCATCCTTTCCACTGCCGGTCCGCACGAACTGCATCTCGTAAGGCAGCACCGTTATCTGCACTTCCGCCATGCCGTTGCCCATCTTCAAAAGACACCTGCCGTCCGTAAACGTTTGCAGCCTCTCTCCCATTCCGTCCGGCAGTTTGAATTCTTCGGCTACCTGGTCGGCTACCGTCGGGTTCTGGCCCAGTAGTACCTGCGTGGCGCAGCTCGATATGACCGCCCTGCCTTCTTCCCGCGCCAGGAACTCTTCCACGTGCTGGCTGGCTATCACCAGTCCCGTATGATGCTTTCTGCCCCGGCGGGCCAGCGTTTCCAGGAACTTCGCCGAGTCGGGCCACTTGGCAAACATCCATGCCTCGTCCACGATGACCATTTTGTTGCCGGCATACCGCAGGGCGAACTTGTGCCATGCCCAGCTCAGCACCACGAACATGGCGTACAGTTTTGTAAACTCGTCTTTTATCCTGGAAAAGTCGAACGCCACCACCGGCGCCTCCAGGTCCACCGAAGTCTCGCAGTCGAACATCCCCAGGGAGTTCCCTCTTAGAAAAGGTTTCAGTATCAGACACAGGTTACTGGTTCCGGGCTTTTTCTCCAGTTTAGCGTGTAGTTCGGACAGCGTGGGCATCCGCTTCCTCACGTTCCCAATAGCGTAGGTGTCCCCTCCAATCCTCCTGCCTCCGGGCTCGTAAAGGCTGGCCGGATCGGAGGTTATGTTCCTTTCAGCGTACAGTTCCCGCACCGCCTCTTCCAGTACGGCCACTTCCCCGGGTTCCAGGGCACGATTGGCGAAGCCGCGCACGGCAGTCGAAATTAACGCCCGCACATCCGCCACCTTGTCGGAGATGTTCACGTATTCCTTGTCCGTGTCCGGGTCGCGCTCCGCCTCTATCTCCAGAGGGTTCATTCCCGCCGGCACGCCTGGTTCTACGAGAACTGTTTCACCGCCATAGAGGTGCTTAATTGCTCGCCTGTATTCTGCTTCAAGGTCGAAGATGATTGTTCTGACGCCTGTCAGAGAGAGCCTCCCCGTCAGCACTTTCAAAGTTACGCTCTTCCCGCTGCCGGTGTAGCCGAAGACGGCCACGTGCGGGTTGGGCAGCCACGGCGACCCGATGAAGGGATCGAAGAAAACGGGACTGCCCGCGCTGGTAAACCCCAGGAACACCCCGGAAGGGTGGGAAAGCACGGCGCTTGACACCGGGAGTACGGCAGCCGCACCGCCCAGGGTGAGATTCCTGAAAGTCCCTTTTCCGTAAACGCACAGGTTGCCGGCTGGTAAGACGCTCTTAAGCGCATCCAGCTGCCGGAAGGTGAGCGGCCTGACTTCAGTCGCCCGGCGGGCCAGTATGCTTTCGACGGCCTCACACCTCGTGTTCAGATCATCCTCGCCGGCTCCGTGTACCGTGATCAGGACGGTGACGTGGAACATCCTGTCCCGGTTGCACTGTATGGCCTCCCGGATGGTCTCTAAATCGCGAATGATGTTCTCCAGTTCGGGCAGGCGGGTTATAACTCCCCTGTTTTTCTCCACGATCCACTGGCTCTGGGCGGTTACTACTTTGTCCGTGAGGTTGCTTATCACTTTTCTGTCGGATACTGGCCGTATGTACACCGCCAGGTCGACGTTTCCCACCGAGAAGATCTCATCCAGCCACCCTACATACACATTCCGAGGCCACTTTGATATGATGAAGATCCGGCAATACCTGGAAGGACCGAGGTATAGGCGGTCTTTTCCTTCCTCAAGGCCATCTGGAATGAATAGATCCTGCAGCGCCGGAATGCCGTCATCCAGCGAGAACCGCTCCTGCGGCTGAACCGGTTTTCCCTCCCTCCTGAACACCGACAAGCACCCCCTTTCCGCTCACGCAAAGGTCCAGAGCGCCCGCGTTCACCAGGTCGGATGGCCGCACGGCAGAGTTTCTGTTAAGCAGGTGGTGCAGTAGGTCCACTATCTCATCACTGGAAAGCGCGACCGCTGTAACTTTTGATCGGGACATGGCGCCCGTAAGTGACGCGGCCCGGTGTTCCAGTATCCCACGGGCTTTTTCGTAAGGTTCTCCATCACACCCGACCACGACGTAACTGCGCCTGACCAGCACCGAGCGCTGCGACATGAGCGTGTCCAGGTAGGACAAGAGTACTTCCGCGTAGGAACGTCGCACATCGGACGTCTCCTTTACGATATGGCTGTAAAGTTCCGCTATTGCCACCCTGGTGTCCACCACTTCCGTTGTACACAGAAACTGCACGGGGAAGTCCATCCCCTGGCACGCGGCCATCAATGCGTTTTCAACCACTTGTTGTTCCCCTTCAGAGAGCAAGTCGAAGTTCACCGGGGTCAGCCGTAATATCATTCGGTAGCGGTTGTACGTTAGGTGCAGGATGCCGTCCCTGACATCTTTTACTTCCCACAGATCGCGAAGTGATGACGTGTTTTTCTTCTCTGCCGTTTTTTTCTTTTGCCCCCGTTCGCCCTTCCGCCACCTGCCGCCCTCCGCGCGCCTGTCGGCCCAGCGCAGAAGGAAGGGAAGTGATATAGCAACTGCAACCGCAAGGATAAAAAAGACGAACCCGACTATTATAACTCATCCCCCCAGTCGTACCTGCGACACCGGTTCCGCCACGAAAACCACCTGATCAGGTATTGGTCCGCGCTTATACCGGCTATCCATCCAAAACTCAAGTAAACCCCCGCAATAAACCACAGGACGCTCGCCGGAAAGGCGAGCGCCCACGGCACGTGGAGCAGCCTCAGAAAAGCCATCGAGAGGGCGGCACTGACGCCGCCTCCCAGAAGGAAAACCACCTGACGCAGGGAGAGCACCCCACCGAGGATCTTCTCCTCTTCGGTCAAGTCCATGGGGACAGGAAAAAGACGCATAAGCCATCTCCCCTTTAACTGCCGAATACGTTCTTGCCGATGCCGAAGAACACCCCGGCAAAGAACAGGGCGCCCCCGAGCAAGATCCCACCGATAGCGACGTACAGCAAACCGCTCATCGTTTCCGCCCGTTTCTCGGGCCTTCCGCGGGACATGATCAATTCTATGGCCGCCACACATACGGAAAGGAACAACAATGCGCCGCCGACGGGCACACCGACCTTGTTTACCAGGTCGATAATTCTATTTGTTAGCTGGCTGGGATCCTGTGACTGAAGTTCAGCAAAAGCAGGAACCGCTGCTCCAAATATACCGGCAATCATAGTGCCAAGCACACTTGCAAATTTCTTGACCTTTTTTAACACTCCTACATCATCCTCCTTTTACCTCGTCGCATACTGGGCCAGACCCTTTACCAACCCGACAACGTACGGCGCACCGTAAAACAACAGCAGGCCAAAACCTACACAAAGAACGGCTCCGATCACCCTTTGCAACAGCTTCATCCCGCTGAAGAGCACCAGTAGCGCCGCAACACCAGCCACGGCCAGCATGATCTTTGCCACGGCGTCAGTCACGGGACCAGCCGCTTTATAGGCACCGTCAATCATGGTGTTAACCTTCTGCGCAAACTGCTCCGGGCTCACCGGCTGAATCCCGCCCGTACCGGTTGCCGGAGTTGTTACCGGCGCCTGCTGGTCGTCCGCCAGGGCGGGTGTCGCAAAAGCCAGCAGTAAAGCAATCAAGAGCAAGATAACTCCAACCTTATTCATCAACACTATCACCAACCCCCATTTTTCTCATGCTACCTACCTGAACAAAAACCAGCCACAAAGAAGCAAAAGCGCCGGAGACACCACCACCTTTTCCAGCAGGTTTCCCGTTTCCACTAAAGGCAAACTGATATGCTTCTTAAACGGCCATAGGCATGGCACGCCTTGGGGATTCATGCTGTCCATGATCAAGTGGCTCAGGTAGCCCGCCAGTGCATGCGCAAACCAGAATCGCAACATAAATGCCGCCAGCAGTGTCATCACACCCGCCACTCCTGCAGATATGGCCGCCGTTTTTATGTCGGCGTGATGGCCGGTCATGAGCAATCCGGCAGCAGCGCCGGCTAAAAAATGCGTGCGCCAGAGCATTTCATCATCACCCCCCAAAAAAAGCAAAAGGCCCGCTTTCCACGGACCTCCGGGAGGTTATTCCGCCACCGCCGCCCCTCCCGAAAGCAGCGGTTTCCTGCATAAAAAAACCGGGCGAGTGCCCAGGGATCATTTAAATGTGCTAACTCAATTTAAATATATACCATGGATTGTGGCGGATATTTTATGCCAAATTCCATCAGATCCTTTGGTTCTTTATATCTAAAGACTTTTCCTAATTCATAAGCAACAGCAAACTCTTTTCCACTATAATAATCATCAAAATAATCTTTACTTATCCCCGAATATTCTTTTGTCTCTTCCCAAACAGATTCAGGTGAACCCATTATAATATTAACAACTTGAACTTCTCCCACCACCTTTCTAACAGGAGTGGTTGAATAAATAATTATTCTATCTATATCACTATATCTTGATTTTATTTTCCTATATTCATATTTTTTAGTGCCACTTAGGATATTTATAACATGCTCAGGATGAATAGGCAATAACATTCTTCTCATCTTTTCCACCCATCCGTATAATACTTATAAAGTCTTCTTTTGATAGTTGCACATTGTAAGGATAACCCTCAAATAAACCACTATCTTTAATAGTTTTGTAAGTTATGTTTTTACCTTTGCCGAAAAAGCCATTATAAATCAACTCTATAATCACAAGATTTGCTTTCTTATAATATAGATCCTTTAACTCTTCGAAAGAAAAAACAGTCTTATTTCCGGCTAATTTCAAATAATCCTCAAAGCCTATCAAATCTCTTTTGCTTTGCCTTATAACAGTCAAATTTGTTATGGTACAAAAGGATGTTACAACAGACTTATATTGTTTTGGCTGAGAACCAGTATGTATGCGATATATAAGAACAGGTTCTCCTACTTTATGGTGTAACTTACTTGAGGGAGCTCCTATAAAAACTTTCGTTATGCCATTTGCCGCTGCTATCTCTTGAACCTCTTGTTTGGTATTAAATAATTCTGAATATGGAAAAAGGGTATCATGATATTCGTCATATATTGGTATGTAGCCCGCTTTCGTGAAATTGGGATTAATATATGGAAACAGTTTAAAAGGATCTGATGAATCAAGATCGCTCTTGCTTTTTAAATATATATTTTCCCCTCTATCATTGATACCTACTTTTTTAAACCCAAACTTTTCTATAAGACTAATTAGCACCTCATGTTTCGGAAAGATCGTCACATATATTTCACTAACATCCATCTCTTGCCATTTCCACAAAGCTATACCAATTATTCCCTCACCTAAACGTAGCCCCCGCACTCGATCATCTAATTTGAGAGTTCCTATCTTTAACCTCTTCTTAGAAGGTAGCATGCCGCCCTTTAACTCAATAGGCTCATCTTCCTTCTTGAGATATAAAAACGCCCGAATACCTAATTCATCCTTATAAACGAACGCCTTTTCTTTATTTTCGATTTTCTTAGCAAACCATTGCGGGAACTCCGGATAGTCATCCTTTAGAGATTTAAAAAACGGATCCGTTAAATCGCAATTAGCAAACGGAAGATAATCAAACTTTTTAATCATATCACCCCTCCTCTGCAGATGGGTTTTATTCCCACGCCAGCTTTTCCATCGCTCTTTCTAAATCTTTCGCCCCTGGCCTGGTATATCTCGCCGTCGTGTTCAAATTAGAATGACCCGCTAAAACCGCCACGCGGTCCAGGCTCTTCCCCGCGTCCACCAGCATCTTGCAGAAGGTGTGCCGCAGTCGGTGCGGGGTCGCCTCCACCCCGGCCAGCTAGGCGTACTTTGCCAGGGCTTTTTCCGCCGCCCGCCTGGTCATGGGACCGCTTTTCTTCGCTTAATTATTTCGTTGTTTTATCAAAAAATCCTTGTCAAAATTTGAAAAGGTTCCTACGCCTCCCCCCTTTCTAGGGCCTCCGCCATCCTCCTGACGTTTGGCTTTGTGTAGATCGCCGTGGCGTTCAGGCTGGAGTGGCCCAAGATTTGCGCCACCGTCACCAGGTCGGCCCCGGTTTCGATCATGTTGGTGGCCGCTGTATGCCTTAAAACGTGCGGGTGAATCTCCAACCGGGCGAAGCGGCCCAGGTCTCTGATTAAATGCTCAACGTACCTGGCAGTGACGTGACCACCGTTCCTGCCGGGGAAGATGTATTCGCTATTCGGGTGCTTCTTCCCCCGTTCCTCAAGCCACGCCCTCACCGCCCGACGGGCCTCCGGCGGCACAGGTACTTCCCGGTACTTGTTGCCCTTGCCGCGCACGGTCAAAACGCCGTGCCGCTCGCCAATGTCCAGGTCGGCCATTTTTATGCTTACCGCTTCGCTCACCCGCAGGCCGCAACTGAGCAACAGCCGGACCAGGGCGATATCCCGGTTTTTCCCCCGCCGTTCCACTTCCCGGAGAAGGCGGTTTTGTTCGTTCCTGTCCAGGGCCTTGGGAGGTCCTTTCTGTTCCTGGACAGCCTTTGGGAAATTGGGCAGTCGGCCGACGTGGCCCGCTTCCCGCGCCCATTTTAAAAATACCTGCAGCGCCTCCATGTAGAGTTTGACGGTGGCCGGCTTCAAAGGTCTCCCCCGCCGATTTCTTTTTACGTTCTGCAGGTATTCCTGGTAATCTCGCAGGTCAATGCCGGTCACGTCCCCGGGGGTCGGTTCGGAACCATAGATGTCCCGCCACCAGGCAGAAAAACACGCCAGGGCATGCCTGTACGCCCTGGCGGTGTTTCCGGTCGCCCCTTTCTGATCACGGAGCCACGCAAAAAATCCATCAAAATAATTAACCGAAGTAATTTTCATGCGTTAGCGCCTCCCAAAAGGACGAAAATCGCTTTATCAGCCGGTCATTTCTTCGGTTAATGTATGTTAACTGTAGTTGTTAATACGGTTCCCTAGCAACTCTCTCTTAGCTTATATATTAATCAATGCTCTTAAACAACATATTATAACTTATCTTCCAATAGATTCCAACGGTTAAGTTTTTGAGACAGAATCCGAATAAAAAAACAACAATAAAGAGCTTTCGGGGTTCGGTGCTGAGATCATCTGTCAAACATTTTTAAAACAATAAGTGCATATGCCAGTACGATTATAACAATAATAAATGGTTTATAATCTGCGACCAGTTTATTTGCCAGATCAAAAAAATCGGAAGCTGTCAAGTTGTTCTCACTCCTTGAATTGAGTATGGGGGTATTAAATATGCCTTCTTCTTCATCCTGGACCATACTCCTAATACCAACAATCCCTCTCATAGTAAAACTTGGTGGGTTTCGTAAATACTTGCAATAATTGTCTTTTTATCCACGCAAGATATTCCTTTTCTCGAATAGCTATTATTTGTTTTAAAAAGGAGGCATCCGTATTAGGTACTAAGCTGTTAGAGATTAAACCAAACGATTTACTTCCATTACAATTCATAAAACCATCTCCTTCCCGATCCCGGTTTACCAATAATGAAAAGAAAATTCTTATTTCCAAGATCAGAGTCTCTATTCTTGAAGTCGATAAAAACGGGTTTATTCTCTTTTTTATAACCTAGAAGAATACCTCCTAATTCTGTTTTGGAATTATTGCATTTTACCAACCAATCATTGCTTAATTTACTCATATAGATAGTACCCCCTTTTAGTATTACAAAGTAAAATACATAAGATCTTATGAAAGGATGTTTTATAATGCCATTTGATTTTATAGAATTTAGTCATTATTCTATTAACTACTTGGATTTATTTAATGAGTTTAATGCTCAAAGGATTTTATCAGACAGGAATCTTCAAATTCAATATCTCAAAAGATGGATGAAGCAATTAGAAAATTGTGACAACGTTATAAGAAATCAATTAAATACTAAAGGTTCTATTTTAAAATTACGCCTACTTCTGCAGTCTGAACCAGAAATATTTCAACTACCAATTGAACATCGAAGCAACAAAATACTCCTTCATTTTCGAGTATCTATTGCTAACAAAATTATTTCAATGGCTAAACCGGAGAGTATATTTATTCCAATTGATGAGTTTATACGAAAGAATACTGCTATTAATTGGACTCCGGTCGATACAAATGTTGATTCCTATTCAAAGTCCGAAGAACCAATAGTTATGGTGCCTTTTTTGTTTAATCAATACCATTACCTTGTAATTGATGGAAACCATAGACTTACATTTAAAATAAAAAATAATATTAATAACATTCATGCAGTAATTTTTTCAGAGCAAACAGTTATTGAACACTCTTTATTCTCAAGTGGTTTTGATAAGTTTTATTATATTATGCTAAACGAAATAAATCATATGGCTAATGCAACATATTATAAAAAGGCAAATGCTTTTCAGTTAGTTCAAAAATCATATCTTAAAGATGAAAACTTTAAGTTTTAGTAAAATGGCTGCCGCCACCGAAAACGTGAAAAATTTCTATCACGGGCATCACCCCTTAAGAACAAAAAAGCCGGGCGATTTAAGCCCGACAGTTATTCAATCAAAAATACGTACTTCAATAAAACTGTGCACTTTATCAAATGCCAAGGGTTTCCGAACTGCTGTGCGAAAAATCGACTACATCAAACGTGTGCGTGTCGAACAGATTCCCCTCTTTAAACCCGCACCGTTTTAAGGCCATCTCCACATACTCGCGCTTCAGGTCGATGTAGATGCTGTCCCTATCCAGGGACATCGCGGCCAACGTGGTAGTGCCCGCCCCGCCAAAGGGGTCTAAAACGACGCATGGGATGGTTTCTTCGATACCGCAGGAACATGTGGGACGCCAGCCGATGGTTAACGCACTTACAACCTGCATGAACGGCAATCCAGCCTGTCCGTGGTCAAGGGCACCCTGACGCTTGCCAAAACAATCCCCGCGGGGTTGCCTAACGCGCTCGGTCACCCGCTCCCACGGTGCCCCGCACTCCGGGCAACAACCGTGTTCGCTCGTCCCCGCCTTGATGCACGGCCTTACAAGTGCTTGCGGAAAAACCGCAAAGTGGCTCTCAGGAAATGGTTTCGCTGGTATCCACCATACAGAACGTTTATTCCGGCCTTTAGTGGTATCCAGTGTTTTGAAACCACCATGTGGCTTCAAGGGCCCATTTAAATTCCAAGGTTCATTTGACCGATCCCGCGAGCCGCCGGGCCCGTATCGTTTGTCATGGAAATGAGTTGTTGCTTCTTCCTTAATCGCTTCGGCATCATAGAAATATTTTTCGCTCTTCGTTAGTAAGAACACGTACTCATGCGCCTTACTCGGCCTGTCTTTTACACTTTCCGGTAGCGGGTTAGGTTTTGCCCAGATGATGTCCGAACGCAACCACCAGCCGTCGGCCTGCAGGGCAAAAGCGACGCGCCAGGGAATGCCCACGAGGTCCTTCTGCTTGAGGCGGGTAGGTGCGATTCGCGGGCCCGTGAGGCAGCGCCGTCCATTGTGCCCGTGGAAGGTCGCTGATGGCTGGTGTCCTCCATTCCCACCTGCCGCATAGGTATCGCCCAGGTTCAGCCAAAGCGTCCCATCCTTCCGCAGCACCCGCCTGACCTCCCGGAAAACCAGGATCAGGTGGGCTACGTACATTTCTGGTGTGGGTTCCAGGCCCAGCTGGCCTTCCCATGCGGGAATATCTATGGGCGGCAGGCCGGGCATGGGTACGTATTCCACTTCCGGCCAGAATACCGAAGGAAGCCCGTAATCGCGAAGGCCGAGATACGGGGGAGATGTTACCACGCAGTGAACGCACTCATCGGGCATGTCCCGCAAAACTTCCAGCACGTGGCCGACTATGAAACGGTGGTGGCTCACAAAAAATCCCTGCCCGTTACGATAGATAGATTGTTGATATACGACTGGAACCGAGGCTTTACCCAGATGTCCGTGCTCCCCAGCACCCACATGTCCTCCAGGCTGGGTAGCCCTTTCTGTGAATACTATAAAAATTTAAGCCGGGTGAATTAAGCCCGGCGAATTGTCCTTTTCCTCCAGTTTCGACTGCATTTATTATATTCCTTACAGCCGCTTGGCGAGAAACCCATGGCTTGCTCATTTGGAGTCACACCTCTATATGGCTCGCAACTCGGCACATGGCCGTCACATAACATCTGCCGCCTGCTCGTGTCAAGGCATGGCCCCGGAGGATTTCTCCAAACCGTAACGCAACCGTTCTCATTCACCATCACCTCGGTGGTCATGTCCGGAAGCATCCTCAATACAAAATCTATACTGGCAACGGGGTACCTATCTTCTCGATGGTTCACCCTGGCCAGAGCTTGATACTCCACGTTCACCCGGGGATCTGCAACGTCGCGGCCGTAATCGGACTTTTCGTCGTCCTGCTGGTAGATCCCGAAAGTTGGATTTTTCATAACTGATAACGGCGCGGGACCCATGGACCCTTATACTATGGAAAGCGCGCCGTCAGGCCACCCCCCTACGAAATTTTTAGTCCAGTAAATCATTTAATTCATCATATCCTCGCGCAGAATAGCCGCATCCCTTGTAGCAAGTATAATCGTAATTCAGCTCATTACCCTTGCCAACCCAGCATAATTCTCCGCATATAGGGCACTCTACCCATCGGCAATCACAATCTGTCTTACTACCACAACCAAGGCACTTATCATCCCTGCCTGCGTATTTTCCTATCCAGCCCTCACCTTTAATCCAGTTAGCCACTCAAACAACCTCCCATTCGGCCGCGCCTCCCGGCGCCCGGCCAATATTCATCATCTTGATCCACCCAATAAAGCATCCCATGCCTGCCCGCCGGCCGCGCTTTTAAAGTGACCGGAGCTATTCTTCCAACTTGTGCGCTTGCCGCCACTATGTGTTTCCACTCCACCGCCGGCGGCCAGTTTTGCCACTTCGCCGATATCGTCAAGAGGCGCGGGAGGTGGAATCACGGTCACGGGCATCTTCCCTCGCTCTGCCCGCCGGCGGGCTTTGAGCCACTCTTGAAATGCTCGAAGTACGTGATCAGGGTTTAATCCCGTAGCCAGGGCCACCGCCTTTACACCTTCGCGTCCCGATATGCTCCACGCCCGGCGGAGAACCGTAAAACGGGCAGCCGGGGTAATGGCCATGCGGTAGCTTTTTACCAACTCGCTGATGCCGTTCATCCCTGCATCAACTCTTTTCTCAAGTGCAAGAAGCAGTATTCTTTCCAACGGGTGAACCTTGGAGGAATGGGATATTCCTTGACGGCGCGTCTTCCCCACCGCCGAACGGCACGACGGGCAAATTTCTTAATTTCCTCGCGGGTTTCGGGACTGCTCGGCACGCGCATACTGCTCCCCCTTTGCTTGATCTTGGTCACTCTTCGTCCCGGCTTAAACCGGGTCCCCGGCCCGCCACGGGGAGGCGTTGACCATCGGGCCGGATTCCGCGCCACAAGGGCGCGGTTGCGCCGGATATCGCCTCCTACTTGATCCACGCTTCCCCCCAGGGATAAAAGGGCCGGGGAAGGGTGCAAGCTGAGCGTCATTTCGCTGCAGGCGCTACTTAAAGCAAAAACGCTTTAAGTTTGTTAGCTTGTATCTGCTGTCCCCGTTATGTAGTGGGTAAGGTAGCGGGCGCGACCCCGTACCAGCTTGAGCAGGCTGACCATACCTGCCGGTCCGGGCTCCCCGGCCAAAGGCCCAGGAAGTCATGTTGCCCCCGGATGAGCAAGAGGGTTCGAATATTATCGCGGCATATAACCCTCAAAGCCGGACCGTCGGGCACTCGCCCCTCGCTTCCGGCGCGGCCGCCACGCCCGTACTGCATACCCCTGTCATCCCCAAGGGGACTAAGGCCCTGTGCAGCCGTTTTCGCAGCTTCCGCGCTTTCTGCTTGGAACACGCCACACGTCACGGCGGAGGCCGAGACCTCCCTGCAATAGAAAGAATCTCCTCCCCTATGCCGTCCGGGTTAATGAACGGAACAAGGCAAGAGGTTCTTTGTTTGCCGCGCCGCCGCAGCTGTCGGACGGGTTTTTGTCCACGCCCGGGTGCCCGAACGGCGCAGCATTTTTACTCGGGCCGGGCCGGAGCCCGGCCCATTTCAGGGGAAGGAGAGGGTTTAGCTAACTAATTGCCGTTGACTTCTTCCTAAGCGTTTGGTATACTTTGACTGGAGTCTTGGGGCGAAAGCCCTTTTTCTTTTTGTCTGTCTGCCCTGGCCGATTGAAGCCAGGCCGATTATTCCCGCCCCGGCCAAGCTGCCGGCCAGGGCCACCCATTCCGCCGCGCCGCGGCTGTCGGCCATGCTGGCGCAGACGGCAACCAGAATAACCCCTGCGATGAACGTTTCTGCCACCCCCCTTCCGGTGGCGGTTTTGGTTTTTTCGTCGCTACCATCTCCTTTCCCGCAAATTTCAATTATTGCCCGGCAGGCTCGTCCCGCCCGGGATGGCTTTATTTGCCTGAATATGGTATATTAAACCAAAACCGTCCTGTTTTTAGCTAACAAGCCTGATCCTCTAAAAGATCGGATAACTTTACTTCTAAGGCTGTTGCCAGTCTTGCTGCTTCATTAATATCAGGAACCATCTTCCCTCTTTCCCATTCTGAAATGGTTGTTTGTGGTTTATTAATTATTTGCCCAAGCTCCCGTTGAGAAAGCTTCTTTTTCTTTCGGTAATAACGAAGCCGATCTCCAAACAATTTTGTCACCTCCGTTCTTTATAATAAACGAAATTTCGTTTATTGTCAATGGTTTTTCGTTACTTATGGCTTTAAAAAATAGGCTACAATGAATAATGAATAACGGTATTTCGTTGAAAGGAAAAATTACCTTATGGACATTGCCAATCGAATCGTTCAGTTGCGGAAAGAGCGAAATTACAGTACAACAAAATTGGCTAAACTTGCCGGCATAGCTCAATCAACATTACGTGAAATTGAAATCGGGAATACTTCTCCAACATGGGATACCATCCTTAAGTTATGTAAGGCCTTAGAGGTTTCTCCTTTCGTCCTTATCTCACAAGACTTTTTTGCCCCGTCCGGAGATCAGGGAACTGCGTTATCCCCTGATCTGCGGCAAATCCTTGATACCGCCAGGCAGCTTACCCCACGGCAGCGGAAGATACTGCTGGAGGTTATGGAAGAGTGGATTGCCCAAAACAAGAAGTAGCTGGTATACTTTGACTGGAGTCTTGGGGCGAAAGCCCTTTTTCTTTTTTCCGGCCTGTTTTGACTGATTGAGTCCAGGCCGATCATTCCCGCCCCGGCCAAGCTGCCGGCCAGGGCCACCCATTCCGCCGCGCCCCGGCTGTCGGCCAGACTGGCGCAGACGGCAACCAGAATAACCCCTGCGATGAACGTTTCTGCCACCCCCCTTCCGGTGGCGGTTTTGGTTTTGCTACTGTAATCATCCCCTTTGGTTGACTGTTTTTTCCCTGTTTCGCCCGGCGGGTCACCACACCAGGGCTGGCTGTATTTGCCTGCATATGGTAATGTTTACCGGTTTATGATAAGATATAGTGACCATACCCGCCGGGTTTCTGGCTCATCTCCCTACTGTGCCGGTGGCCAGCTCTTCATCCAAAAGGTCGCTTACCTTGACGCCCAGAGCAACGGCGAGTTTTTGAAGTGTACGGATGGTAGGGCTTTTGCTACCCTGCTCGATTTCGTAAATGTACGAGTACGCAACCTTGGACTTCCTGGCCAGTTCTGTTACTGACATACCTCTTTGTTGTCTTATTTGTTGAAGTTTTGTCATTGATTAACACCTGCCTAATTCAATTATACGCTATGGCGTATAATTGTCAATACACTAAAACGGATATTATAGATATTTTTATACCATTGTTTGCCGGGAAAAAGTAGGGTATTATTCGCTATAGAGGATGATTGCATGGATACACCGAGCAGAATTAAGCAACTACGTCAACAGCTGGGAATTAGTAGATCTGCCCTCGCCAGAAAGTCCGGCATATCGCTTACTTACCTGAATGAAATTGAGCGTGGTATAAAATCACCTACCGAACATACGCTACGTAAGCTTTGCTCCGCCCTGGGCCTGTCCCTCGCCGAGTTTTTCGCCGGGGATGGTCAGGGGGAGGAATTGCCGGCAGACGTCAGGCGCATGATTGCCATCGCCAGGCAACTCACCCCCCGGCAGCGGCAACTGCTGCTGGAGGTTATGGAGGAGTGGCTTGCCAATAATCAAGGGTAGCCATATCATAAAACTTATGGAGGATTAAACAATCGTGCCTAGGATGACCCATGCACAATATCCTGGCGAATCATTGCCGGTTAGCGCCCTGTATGTTGATCAGCATTATAATGAATTTAACACAAGACTGTTTACATGTTATTCATGTGGCGTAAAGGTTCAGTTTTCAAGAGGCAAGGGACATATGGATCCACATTTTAAAAATTGGCCTAACCAACCCCATGATGCCAACTGCGAGATCCCAAATTTATGCGATAATGTATCATCAACTTCTGGTCGTGGTGATATAGAATTATTAGTATCAACCATACTGCCAAGAGCAATGTTAAATCACGAGAAACATGGCAAACCTGATTATAACAAAAACATACAAGCCAAACATTTTACTAGCCCTAGAAGTAGAAAATTCATCTATACAATTTACGATCTATTGGACCACGATAACAGATATAACCTGCGCCCTGATTATGAAAATATACCTATTAAAGTAGAAGATGGTTCCACGGTTATTTTAAAAGAAATATTTGGAACACAAGATCAAGCAATTGAGCGTATTAACACATACGGTCCTGGCCCTTTTATTTTAAGAGCTTCCACTTTTAAGCCTTATTTCCCATCAGGACATTGTGTTTTTCTTTTGACTAAGAGCGGTAAATATGGCAACTCATCCGATTTTAGGCTCTTTATTCATAAAAATTATTTAGATAAAAATATAGAATGCATTGATTCTATTTCTAATGCTTTATTTATCTGTTATGCCTATATAGAAAAATCAAAATATGGATATCAAGCCGAATTGTTTTCTATCAAACACCAATTAGTTATCTTAAGGAAGTTCACTAAAAACTAATAACTGTTGTTTTTTATAAAATCATCACAATTATTCCTCATATGTCCATTGCAAGTTATACAGCCTCCTTTTTCACACCCACCTAGTTCTCGGTCGAAACTATATTCATTGCAAGACTCAAAATCAACATATCGACAGCAAATATTACACAGACACTTTTCACATTCCGATGGCCCGGCATCCCTTTTGGCTTGTTCAAGTATTGATTTCATCTCTTCCCATTCAGCTTCCGTTAATGTTGAGCTACAAAGCCAATTACAAACGTTTTTTTCAGTAACCCCCAATGTTTTAGCAATTTCTTCAAACGAATAGTCATGTGATAGAAGACTCTTTGCGAGTTTGCGTAATTCAATTTCATTTAACTGGTGGAGATTATTTATAATAGAATCAATATCATGGTTTTCCAATGTTCCATAACCCCCTGTCTAATTATTTTTTTCTTCCGCCCTGGCGGCACGCCCCGGGGCAGACACACTGCATTTGAACCTGTCGCCCGGTTTCCCTTTTACCCAAACATCCTTAATACATGGTTTTTCAACTCGTTGAACGATTGCTCCAGCCTGCTTCTCTGCTCCTTCGGCAACCCTATTTCCAGCGCCCGTTCAGTAAGCAGAAATGCGTTCTGCAGCTTTGTTTTTGCTACTAGCACCATCCCCTTTGGTTGACTGTTTTTTCCCTGTTTCGCCCGGCGGGCTCGTCCCGCCCGGGCTGGCTATATTTGCCTGCATATGGTAATGATTACCGGTTTATGATAAGATATAGTGACCATATTGAATCAATTTCAATTTCGCGGTAAAGCATCGGCCTCGATATGATTCTTATCCAGAAGCTTTAAACTAATTTCAACCCCCAATCCCCGGGCTAGCTTCTGGAGAGTTTCAATGGTGGGCGTGTCTTTATGGTTTTCAATATTGCTTATGTGCTTTTGGCTGACTCCGGTTGCCCTAGCCAATTCTTCCTGGGAAATTTTATTTGCCACACGTATTGCTCTGAGATTATCGACTATTTCCTTTACCATAATCACCACCTCCCGGATATGCCCTGTATAAATATTATCACCTTTAGGTTATGCAGTCAAGTAAATTTATATCCTCCGGGTGATATTTTCTTAAGGCCATTTCGCTACTGCGGCAACTGGTCTATAATGTTTATGACCCTCAGGTTATCGTTGGAGGACAAAATATGATTGATATAGGAAACAGGATTCGTGAAATTCGGACGGCCAAAAAGATTACCGTCTCACGACTCGCTCAAGAAATTGGTGTCGCTCAGAGCTTTGTTTCCGGCATTGAGGCCGGCACTAAAAAATGCTCCTTGGAAAATCTGGATAAAATATGCCATGCCTTGGGTATCACCCTTCATGATTTTTTTGCCCCGTCCGAAGATCAGGGAGTCGAGATGACACCCGATATGCGGCAAATCATTGATGCCGCCCGGCGGCTCACCCCCCGGCAGCGGAAGATACTGCTGGAGGTTATGGAGGAATGGCTTGCCAATAATCAAGGGTAGCCAGTTCCTCAAATACTTTCTAAACCATTGTAATGAAATTTACCGTAGTGATATTTTTTCGGGTATTCCTTATTAAAAATCGCCTGGTACAGATTTTTCATTTCGTCATAGGGCAGGTAGATTTCCAACAACCCTTTTTGGTAAGTATGATAATATTCTAATTCGACCTCAAGGTAAGGGACATTATTGCCCATCATCGCGATTGGAATACTAATAAACCTAAAACCGTAGGTTTTAAAACGGAACAGCAATATTTCTTTATCAAGAACATCATATCTGTCGGGACGTTCTTCAGGCATCAACTTTTGATAAACAACGGGAATAACGTACTGTTTGGAATTGACAACTGCATTATAAATTTGCCATTCTTTACTGTCTGCTTTAATAGGTTCCGGGTCCTTTAAATACACCAACCGCCGTACAATACCAACTGCCTTTTTATACCAGTTCTTTTTAGGGATTTCTTTCTCGTATGAATTCCATTGGTTGTTTAGATCAGTGTCCTGAGATACCTGTAGGAGTTGACTCCTGTAAGTTCTATCAGTTAAAAATTTGTAGACGTCTTCATGGGTGTATTGTGGTGCTACCTTTGTCAGCAATTCAACAGCGCATGTCAGTTCGTGGTATGCGGTTCCTTCAAGATAATATGCTGCGTACCTTCCCGGATGATCATAAACAAACGGATTGATTTTCAACTCTTATTACCACCTTTCTGTTGGAGGCCATAAAATGCAGAATGCCTTATTACCAAACGGGAAAATAATTAACGCCAAAGAATATGATCAGTTAATTCACGGCGAAAAACTATTTTGCGTGTCATGTAAGAAACCAGTTATTTATGTCGGATCAGACCAGGGCAATAGAGAACCTTTTTTTAAAACTACCGGACGTGGCGAATCAATTCACAAAGAAGATTGCAAAGAAAGGAGAACACTAATTATCTTTGATTCCCTTAAAACCATTAACAAATATACTACGGATATGAGCAAAATGGATTCAGAAGATAAATACTTAATTAAATTAGATTTTGCACCAGACAACAAAGAACAGATTCCTCATGGATCGATTGATGAGATTGACGAGAGCCACCCGAAAAAGAAATTTACTTATGCTTATAAGTATTCCAAAAAGAGAAGCACCCTTCCTAAAAGAATTACTTCCTTATCACAAATCGCCAGATTACTTAAAAACAAACCTGAAGATTTATCTAGAATCACTTTTACACAACAGGGAGAACTTTTTTCTTTTACAGATATTGTTATTGACCAAGATAAGGCAACAGAAATCGCATTAGGAAATAAATATACCAATATTGATTTCATAATCTACGGAGTAGTGCGTTCTGTTATAAAAACGGAAAAGGTTATGTTTGTTAATCTTGACACACAAGATGGCCTAAAACCTTTTGATATATTTGTTTTTGCTGGAGACTTTAAATGGTTCACTCTTACCAAGGAACAATTAGAAGGAAAACCAATACTGGCACGAGGGAAAATCAAATTTAACGAGCGTTATAACAAAGCAGAAATGCGAGTCAGATTCAATAAACAAATCTATGTATTTACTTAAAATTACCGCCCTGACGGCACGCCCCGGGGCAGATACCCTGCCTGTGGACCTGTCGCCCGGTTTCCCTTTGTCCGCTCACTAACACCTCTTTTTAGCTTCATAACTCATTTTTTCTGCTTTGCTTTTCAATAATAGAGCATTTTGCATGATTGAAGCTGCCTGAACTTGTTTCTGTATAGAAATTTCTAACATTCTTCTATTGTCCATGTCACAATGATAATACCGGCCAGCAATTGAATAAACATTGTATCCTTTATTCCTAAGCGTTCGCGCTAAGCGGTAAATGCGTTCCTTGTTTTCTTTGCTGTTCGAGCCATACATTAAAACTGCAGCATCACTAACGTTGCATAAATAAAATTTTTATTTGTCAAGACCTAAATTTATGAAAAATCCTTTTCCACAAAGAAAAAACTCCTTATAATGGGGATGTGCAGGTAGTCCTGTCCAACTCCCATAATAAGG
>NZ_WHYR01000058.1 GCF_009428905.1 Desulfofundulus thermobenzoicus
GCTAGTCGCGTGGGCTCGGAGATTTGTATAAGAGACAGGTGCTGGGGGCCACGGCCGGCCTGATCACCCTGGCCGGTCTGGCCCACTATCCACAGATTACCGGGTATCAGGTACCCATTTTGCTGATTGCCGGCTTTCTGGGGGAAACGTGGCGTCATGCCCTGGGTGGTTTGATCTGGCTGGCCATTCTCACCACGGCCATAGCCGACGCCCATGGTTTCGCCAGCCGCCTGGCGCCGGGCGGGGGGTGGCGCTACCGGGCAGTGGGCCTGGCCACCATTATCTGTGCCCTTCCCCTGGCGAAAATGGATTTTTCCCGCCTGGTACAGCTGCTTTACCCTCTTTTCGGGTACGCCGGCCTGATCATTTTGGTGGCCCTCCTGCTGGCGCCCTTCCGGTTGAAATGGATTACCCGGTATCATTTTTTTTGAACCCGGTGACCGGCGTCCGGCAGATGTCTACCTTTCGAAGAAGGATTTGACCCTTTGGCCCTCGAAAACAGATCATGGAAAAAGTATTATAATAAAATAAAAGTGCGGAACAGGGGGGGTTGGTCTGAACTGGCTGGATGTGCTGATTATACTGATCATTGCCTGGTCGGCCTGGCGCGGTTTGGAAACGGGGCTGGTGGCCGGTCTGGCCCGCCTGACCGGCCTTTTTCTGGGCCTGGCCGCAGCCATGCGCTATCACACCGCCCTGGCCGGCTATTTGAGCGGGCAGTGGCCCCTGGAGCAGTGGATCCGGGAAAGGTTGACCGCTCCCACCGGAGGAATACCCGCCGGCTTCAATCTGCCGGCCTGGGAAAAATTAATCGCCCGGGGTGTGCTGGAGATTCTGGCTTTTATCCTGATTCTGCTGCTGGTTTCACAGCTGGTATGCCTGACGGGACAAATGGCCGCCCGGGCAGCCCGGTTCAGTTTCCTGGGCCCCGTGGACAGGGCCGGCGGGGTATTGCTGGGGGCGGTCAGGGGGCTGGCCATGGTGGTTATTTTACTGGTCCTGCTGACGGCCCTTACCCCAACCGGAGGCGGCGGGGCAAGGGTTTTACCGCCGTGGCTGGACCGGGCGGTGGCGGGTTCCAGCCTGGCCCGTCCCTTGATTGAGGTCGCCACGGGCGCGTTGAAGCTCACATTACCCGCCAATGTCCCGGCCACCGGTGTTTTCAGGGATATTACCGGTCCGGGTAAGTCCATATAGGGAGGGGTTTATAAAAAAATAATACCAGAAATTTCCCCCCGGAAAATGCCCGCCGGGCATTATATTCCGGGGATAATAGGTTCAGGAAGGCAAATTAAAGCGGGAGAGTGACGGAAATTGACCGGTAACCTGTCCAAGGATCAGCATGACCGTCCGGCGGTCTGGACCAAACTGGATGCGTCGGGACAACAGGCGGCCATGGATTTTGCAGAGGAATACCGCCGGTTTATCACTGGGGCCAAGACGGAAAGGGAAACCATAAGCCTGGCTGCTTCCCTGGCCCGGCGGGGGGGTTTTGTGCACCTGGAGGATTGCCCGGGATTGAAGCCCGGCGACAGGGTGTTCAGCATCAGCCGGCACAAGGCCATGGCCCTGGCCGTGGTGGGCACGGAAAATCTGGAAGGGGGCCTGAATATTGTGGGCGCCCACGGGGACAGCCCCCGCCTGGACTTAAAACCCCAACCCCTCTACGAGGAAGCGGGGCTGGCCCTTTTGAAAACCCACTATTACGGCGGGATCAAAAAGTACCAGTGGACCAGCATCCCCCTGGCCCTGCACGGGGTGGTCCTGCGGGGGGACGGACAGCTGGTGGAACTGGTCATCGGGGAAAAGGAATCAGACCCGGTTTTCACCATTGCCGATCTGCTGCCCCACCTGGCCAGGGAGCAGATGGAAAAGAAAATGAGCGAGGCTGTTTCCGGAGAATCCCTGAACCTGCTGGTGGGAGGCATTCCTGTTCGTTCCGAAGAGGTGCGGGAGAGGGTGAGGCAGGCCGTTCTGGAACGCCTGGCGGCGCAATACGGCTTATCCGAGGAAGACTTTATCAGCGCTGAAATAGAGGCGGTGCCGGCCTGGCCGGCCCGGGACCTGGGTCTGGACCGCAGCATGATCGGTGCCTACGGGCAGGACGACCGGGTGAGCGTGTATTCGGCCTTGAGGGCCATTCTGGATTTGCCGGCCCCTTCCCGCACGGCGGTGGCCCTTTTTATGGATAAGGAGGAGATAGGCAGTGTGGGCAATACGGGGATGCAGTCCTCCTTTTTCACCAATTTTGTAGCCGAACTGGCCGCCCGCTGCCTGCCCGGCTACAGCGAGCTCGGCCTGCGGCGGATCCTGGCCCGTTCCCGGGCGCTTTCGGCCGACGTGAACGCCGGGCTCGACCCCAATTACCCGGAAGTGATGGATAAGCTGAACGCGGCCCGCCTGGGGCACGGGGTGGTATTGACCAGGTATACCGGGTCCGGGGGAAAAAAAGGAGCCAGTGACGCCCATGCCGAATTTATGGGTTACGTGCGCCGCCTGTTCAACCAGAATGGTGTGATCTGGCAGAGCGGCCTTTTGGGCAAGGTGGACCAGGGTGGCGGTGGAACCATCGCCTATTTGCTGGCCCAGCACGGTATGGATGTGGTGGATTGCGGCGTGGCCCTTTTAGGCATGCACTCTCCCTTCGAAGTGGCCCACAAAGGGGATATTTACATGGCCTACCGGGGATACCGGGCCTTCCTGGGGACATAAAAGGGGGGATTTCGGTTGGCTGGTTTCTTTAATACCGTATTCGCCCAGGCCGTTATCGCCCAGGCGCTGGCCATTGACTGGCCGCGCATATTGGGAACGACAATAAAAATACTGCTTTTACTGTTCCTGGCCTTTGCCCTGCTACGCCTGGGCGGGGCGGCCATAGACCGGTTTTTGCAGGAACGGGACCGTTTGGGTCCCATGAACGGGCGGCGGGTGAAAACCCTGCGCACCCTTTTGAAAAGCGGCTTTAAGTACACCATTTATTTCGTTACCCTGGTAACCGTCCTGAACCTTTTCGGAGTGCGGGTGGAAGCCATTCTGGCCGGGGCCGGGGTGGTGGGGCTGGCGGTGGGTTTTGGTGCCCAGAACCTGGTGCGGGACGTGATCACCGGTTTTTTCATCCTCCTGGAGGATCAGTTTGCGGTGGGGGATTACATAACCATTGCCGGGGTCAGCGGGACGGTGGAAAATATGGAACTGCGGGTAACCCGGCTGCGGGATTTCAGCGGACAGCTCCATATTGTGCCCAACGGCCAGATCAAGCAGGTCACCAACCACAGCCGGGGCAACCTGCAGGCCCTGGTGGACGTGGGTGTGGCCTACGAGGAAAACCTGGAGCGGGTGATGACCGTACTGCAGGAAATATGCGAACAGGTGGCCCGGGATCTGGCCGACGTGATTGCCGAGGGGCCCAAAGTGCTGGGGGTGGTCAATTTTGGCCAGTCCGACGTGGTCATCCGCATACTGGCCTACACAAAACCCCTGCAGCAGTGGTATGTGGAGCGGGAACTGCGGCGGCGGATTAAAGATGCCTTCGACCGGGAAGGCATTGAAATACCCTACCCCCGGACGGTGGTGCTGAACATGAGCGGCGGTGAAAAAAATGCACAGGTATCAGGTTGGTGATGTGGTGCGCACCCGCAAGCCCCATCCCTGCGGCGGGGACACCTGGGAGATAATGCGTACCGGGGTGGACTTTCGCCTGAAATGTACCACCTGTGGACGGGTGGTCATGCTGCCCAGGCCGAAGTTTGAAAAAAGCGTCAGGGCTGTGGTGAGCAGCGCTGCCGGCGGCAATAATCCCGGCGGGGGTTAAATAGTTGCCATTTGACCCCGGTTATGCTATAATCTATAAGTTGTTATATGGCTTTTCCGCCCTGCTCTACCCCGGTAGAGGGTAGGGCCGCAGTCCAGAGGGAGGAGGTGTTTTTATGCGCAGCTATGAGTTGCTCTTCATTGTGCGCCCGGATATGGAGGATGAAAAGATTGCCGAGGCGATCGAAAAGTTTAAAACCCTGATCACCACTCACGGCGGCCAGGTCACCAGGGCCGAAAAGTGGGGCAAGCGCCGCCTGGCCTATGAGATTGCCCGCGTCCGGGAAGGGGTTTATATCATCTTCCAGTTCAACGCCCCGCCGGCGGTGGCCCAGGAAGTGGACCGGGTGCTCAAGATCACCGACTATGTGCTGCGGCACATCATTGTGCACCAGGCGGCCGAAAGGCCCGCTGCATCATGAACCGGGGAAGCCGAAAACAATTTTTTGCTTTCCGGCGGATATCCCAAAGAGGCGCATTGTCACCCGGGATCAGCCGGCACAAGCCATTGTCAGGTATTGCCCGGGGGCCGCTCAAAATCAATGGTTCTTTGGGCGTGTCCTTTTAGTTTCACGGCTGAGGCTATTTAAAAAAAACCAAGGCGGTGTAAGGGATGCTCAATAAAGTCATCTTGATCGGTCGCCTGACCAGGGAACCGGAATTGCGTTACACCCCCGGGGGCGTAGCCGTGGCCAGGTTCACCCTGGCGGTGGATCGCCCCTTTACCAACAAGCAGGGGGAGCGGGAAGCGGATTTTATTGATATTGTGGTCTGGCAGAAGCAGGCGGAAACCTGTACCCAGTACCTGGGCAAGGGACGGCTGGTGGCCGTGGAGGGACGTTTGCAAATCCGTTCCTACGACGACAGCCAGGGTATACGCCGTAAAGCCGCGGAAGTGGTGGCTGATCAGGTGCGCTTCCTGGACCGCCCCCGGGATGAGCGCCAGGCTCCGGTGGCTGCTGCCAGGGATACTTCCACGGTGGCTGAACCCGGCTTCAGTGAGGTAAACTTTACGGAAGACGACATACCATTTTAGGGAATGTTATAACGAAAATGGATACCGATGACCGACGTCTGACGACTGACGACTGGTTAAAGGAGGGACAAATTAATTGGCCAAACGTGAACGGGGTCGCCGGGGCAAGAAAAGGGTCTGCAATTTTTGTGTGGATAAAATGGAAGTCATCGATTACAAGGATGTACCCCGGCTGAAAAAATATATTACCGAACGGGGCAAAATCCTGCCCCGGCGCATCTCGGGCAACTGTGCCCGGCACCAGCGGATGCTTACGGTGGCCATCAAGAGGGCCAGGAACATTGCCCTGTTGCCATTTACAGCCGAGTAAAAGCTTACCTGGGGAACTATCCGGTTCCCCTTCGTTATTTATCAACCGGTCCTGATTTACAACCGGTCCTGCCAGGGTGGCCAGCAAATAACAGCAGTCCTTCGAGTTTAAGAGGCAGGAAAAGGGCGGGCGTCCCGCGAATTAACAGCGTGGGAAGGGGTGGGTGAGCATGTTTCCAGTGAATCATGACACCAACATAGCCAAAAACATCCGGGTCATTGAATGGCTGAAGGCGGATTTGCTGGCTTCCCTGGCCGCCCTTTTCAAGGGGATGCTGCGGGGGAGCGAGGAACGGCTGCTGGAATCATTAAGCGGCATTATCATCACCTGTTATGTGCTGGGCCGCCGCCTGGGCATCAGTTTTACCCGCCTGGACCTGAAACTGGAAAACAAACTGCGCCAGGGTATTGAAGAGGATCACGAGATGGAAAGCTGGTACGGGGACTTATCCGCCCTGCTGGCCCATCTGGTGGAAAAAAAGAGGTGATTGCCCGTTTTGACCAGCCTCCAGAGACGGGCCCTGGTGGAAGGGGCTTTTTTTGCTGCTCTGACGGTGATCATTGCTCTGTTTGGTTTATACCTGCCGCCCCTGTTTTTTGTCACCGTTTTATTTACACCGTTGCCCCTGGCCCTGGCCGTTCGCCGGCATAACCTGAAAACGGGCGCCATGGCCATGGTGGTGGCCGGACTTTTGCTGTTCATGCTCGCCGGCCGGCCGGTAACGGTGCTCCTGCTGGTGATTCAAACCGGCCCGCTGGGCCTTCTGCTGGGCCTGTTATTTAAAAACCAGGTGCGGGCCGGACCCGGCCTGGCCCTGGCCGCGGCGGCAGCCGTGTTATTAACCTTAACCGGTTTTGGCGTGGCCTTTGGCCTTACCGGCATTAATCCGCTGGTGGTGGGCCCCGAGATGCGCGGAGTGATGGAACAGGTCCTGCAGTGGTATCAGGAGCGGGGCCTGGTGGATGCCAATGCCGCCCGGGAACTGCGTTATATGATGGACGAAGGTATCCGGCTGGTGAGCATCCTTCTGCCGGCCAATCTGGTGGTCTGGTCCCTGGTGTCGGTTTTTATTACCTACACCACGGCGCAAAGATTATTTCACCGCATGGGATACCCGGTGGCTGCTTTACCGCCCTTCAACCGCTGGCGTTACCCCTGGTATATGCTCTGGGGTTTGATTCTGGGGCTGGGACTGGTTATTGCCGGCGATACACCCGGTTATGGGGGGTTGTCCACGGCAGGGAAGAACATTCTTTACGTCAGCGGCTTTCTTTACCTGGTGCAGGGCCTTTCCGTAGCCGCATATTATTATGGCCGCTGGCCCCTGTCCAGGATGGTAAAATTGCTGCTGCTGGTCATGCTTGTTTTGTACTGGCCCTTTGTAACCGTTACCCTGGTTACCCTGGGCGTGCTGGATTCCATATGGAACATTCGTAAAATAGGGCAAAAGGATCAGGAAAAGGGGGGTCGCAGGTGAAGGTCATATTGCTGGAAGAGGTAAAGAATCTCGGGGCGAAAGGGGCCGTGGTGACGGTGAGCGACGGCTATGCCCGGAATTTTTTGCTGCCCCGGCGGCTGGCGGTGGAGGCCACCCCGGCCAAAATAAAAGAACAGGCCAGGCAGCTGGCCGTGGAAAGGCGTAAAAAAGAAGAAGAGGAATCCCGCGCCCGGGAACTGGCGTCCCGCATGGACGGCCTGACGGTACGGCTGGGCGCCCGCACGGGAGAAAGCGGCCGGCTGTTCGGTGCCGTCAGCAGCAAAGATATCGCCGACGCCCTGGAACAACAGCACCAGATCAGGGTGGATAAGAAAAAAATAATCCTGAAAGAGCCCATCAAACAACTGGGGGAGCATACGGTAACGGTCAAACTCCACCAGCGGGTGCAGGTACAGATAAAGGTGGCGGTGATCCCGGAGAATCAGCCGTCCTGAACGGGGCGACGTCACTGCCCGGCAAAAAGCCACCATCGACAGACCAGGTCTTGTATGTAGTTATTTGAGCCCGGAATGTCCACCAGGCACGTAGAAAGGAGTTTGCCCATGAAAGTTTTTCTGGAAAAGTTTAAGGGGCTCAAGGGAGATGCCGGTACCCGGTTCAAAGGTGCGGAACAGCTGCGCCGTCAGGTCAATGCCCTTTTTGGCCTCGTAGCCGGTATTTACGGTTCGGACAAACTGGTGCTGCGGGCCGGGAAGCTGAACGTGCTTCAGCTGATGCGCTCCGAACGGTTGGAGGAAAGGGTGCTGGCGCTCCAGAAGCTGGTTTTTGAAGATCCCACCCTGGATACCGTGCCCGCCGTCGAGGAGATTCCGGCCATCCTGGAACAGATTGAAGAAGAAATTGCCGATACCCTGGCCAGGCGTACCGTGGAAGAGGAACTGGAAAAGAAAATCAATGAAAAATTGCAGCAGCGTCACGAGGAGTACGTCAAGGAAATAAAAATGCAGGTCTTAAAGGAAAACGCCGGGCCGGAAAACGCCCAGACCTTGAAGAAGCTGGCCATTCTGGAAAAACTGGATCAGAAGAAACTGGCCCGTTCGGCCATGGAAATACTGCGGCCGTCCAGTTTTGACGAACTGGTGGGTCAGGAAAGGGCGGTCAAGTCCCTGCTGGCCAGGCTGGCCTCCCCCTTCCCCCAGCACATACTTCTATACGGCCCGCCCGGTGTGGGCAAAACCACCGCCGCCCGGCTGGCCCTGGAGACGGCCAAGGGAATCAAGGGCTCTCCCTTTGCCAAAGACGCCCCCTTCGTGGAAGTGAACGGTACCGTATTGCGCTGGGACCCCCGGGAGGTGACCAACCCCCTGCTGGGTTCGGTGCATGATCCCATATACCAGGGCGCCCGCCGGGATCTGGCCGAAACAGGGGTACCGGAACCAAAGCTGGGGCTGGTTACCGACGCCCACGGGGGAATTCTGTTCATCGACGAAATCGGAGAAATGGATCCCCTGCTGCAAAACAAGCTGCTTAAAGTGCTGGAGGATAAGCGGGTTTATTTTGAGTCCTCCTATTATGATCCCCACGACTCGTCGGTGCCCCGGTATGTGCGCAAAATCTTTGAAGAGGGGGCGCCGGCCGACTTTATCCTCATCGGTGCCACCACCCGGGACCCGGCGGACATCAACCCGGCCATCCGTTCCCGGTGTGCGGAAATTTACTTTGAACCCCTCACCCCGGCCGATATTGAAAAGATCGTGCGTCAGGCCGCTGAAAAGCTGGGGGTGGTTCTGGAGGCGCCGGTGCCCGGGGTGATCAGTCAGTATACCATCGAAGGGCGCAAGGCCATCAACATTCTGGCCGATGCCTACGGCCTGGCCTGTTACCGGGGCGGGGGACAGGTGGGGGAACAGGGAATAACCGTTTCCGACATTTACGAGGTGATTCAGAGCAGCCGTTTGAGCCCCTATGTACTCCGGTCGGCCAGCCCCGAAAGGGAAGTGGGCAAGGTCTTTGGCCTGGGTGTGCTGGGTTTTGTGGGTTCCGTGCTGGAAATTGAGGCGGTGATCTTCCCGGCCGGCAATCGCGGCCAGGGCAGCATACGCTTTAACGATACCGCCGGCAGCATGGCCCGGGACTCGGTTTTCAACGCCGCTTCGGTAATCCGCAAGGTGACGGGGGAAGATCTGTCCCACTATGACGTGCATATCAACGTGGTGGGCGGTGGGCGCATTGACGGGCCGTCGGCCGGCGTGGCCGTCTTTCTGGCCATTTTAAGCGCCCTGCAGGAAAGGGGCATACCCCAGGATGTGGCTGTTACCGGTGAACTGTCCATTCAGGGACGGGTGCGGGGTGTGGGAGGCATTGCCGAAAAGATTTACGGCGCCCGCCAGGCCGGGATGCGCCGGGTGATTATCCCGGCCGAAAACAAGCCCGACGTACCTGCGGGTTTGAAGGGCATCGAAGTAATCCCGGTGCATACGGTGGAGGAAATGCTCGGTTACGTTTTCTCCACACCGGACGAAGGGGTACTGGTCAGTTGATTGACGGGTGATCCATGATGAGTGAGATCAAGCAGGCGCCGCAGAATATAGATGCGGAGCAGTCGGTCCTGGGGGCGCTCTTTATCGACCGGGAAGCCATACCCCGGGTGGCCCGCACTTTGCGTCCCGAAGATTTCTATCTGGAAGCCCACCGCAAGATTTACGAAGCCATCCTTTCCCTGGAGGAAGCGGGACGGCCGGTGGATTTGCTGACGGTGACCAGCTACCTGCGGGATCAGGGAACCCTGGAGCTCATCGGCGGGGCCACATACGTGGCTTCCCTGGCGGCCCTGGTGCCCACGGCCGCCAACGTGGAGGAGCACGCCCGCCTGGTGGAGGAAAAGGCCATCCTGCGCAGCCTGGTGCAGGTGGCCGAGCGGATTGCCGCCCGGGGGTATGAAGGCGGCGAAGATGTGGAAAGGCTGATGGACGAGGCGGAGAGGATGATCCTGGAACTGGCCGCCCGCCGCTCCACCGGCTTTTTCACCCATATCAGGGATATCCTGAACCAGATTTTTGCCTTTATCGAGGAGCGCTACCGTCAGAAAGGGCACATCAGCGGCATAGCCAGCGGTTTTGCCGATCTGGATCGCCTGCTCTGCGGTTTTCAGCCGGGTGATTTAATCATTGTGGCCGGGCGACCGGCCATGGGTAAAACCAGCCTGGGATTGACCATCGCCCACCAGGTGGCCCTGCAGCACCAGCAGCCGGTGGCCGTTTTCAGCCTGGAAATGTCCCGGGCACAGCTGGTGCAGCGGGTCCTGTGCGCCGAGGCCATGGTGGACCAGCAAAGGGTGCGCAGCGGTTACCTGCAGGATGAAGATTGGGTGCGCCTGACCGAAGCGGCCGCCCGCCTGGCCAAAGCTCCTCTATATATTGACGACTCGGCCATCCTGTCCCCGCGCCAGCTGCGGGCCAAGGCCCGGCGGCTGCAGTCGGAAACGGGCCTGGGCCTGGTGGTGGTGGATTACCTGCAACTGATGCAGGGCAGCCGCCGGGCGGAAAACCGCCAGCAGGAAATTGCGGAGATTTCCCGCTCCTTAAAGGGCATAGCCAAGGATTTAAACGTGCCCGTACTGGCCCTGGCCCAGCTCAGCCGCTCGGTGGAACAGCGCCAGGACAAACGTCCCATTATGTCGGATTTGAGGGAAAGCGGCTCTTTAGAGCAGGACGCGGATGTGGTGATGTTTATCTACCGGGACGAGTATTACCGTCCGGATTCGGAAAAAAGGGGCATAGCCGAGATCATAGTGGCCAAGCAAAGAAACGGCCCCACCGGTGTGGTGGAGCTGGCCTTCCTGAAAGAGTTCACCCGCTTTATGAACCTGGCCAGGGAAGAAGCGCCAGAGCAATAACCTGTTATAAGTAAATGTTCGATAATCTCGCTGTATGCTCGCAGGCTGTCGGCCGGACAATGCTTTTTCGCCGCCGGCGTATGAGCAGCCGTTTTAGCGGAACGGCTTTAATGCACGCCGGCCGCGGGTCGTATGGGGGCCTTATTTTGTCCCTCCTGCAGGGCGATGATCCGGTCAATCAGTTCCATCATCAGGCGGATGATCTCCCGGGATGACTTTGTCAGACAGTTGATGTGCTCGTAGGTTTCGTTGCCCAGCTGCCGGCGGTGGCTTTCCAGGGCCTGCAGGCCGCACTGGTGCACCTGCCGGTGGGGTTCTTCCAGGGCGGCCAGAATTTCCTGCACTTCCCGACCCATCTCCTGGCCCAGGCGCAGGCCTTCTCCATAGTACCAGCGGCCAAAATGGCAGCTCCGGTGATCGGCCAGGACGGCAGCCGCTTCCTCACCCCGCAGGGCCTTTATAACGCCGGCAATCCAGCGGGCGTGATCCACCACCCGCTGGGCCAGGAAGCCGGGCAGGCCGGTGTCGCTTCCTGCCAGTTGGGTGAACAGGTAGGACCAGGACTGCCCCAGCACCTGTTCCGCAAAATCGGACTGCTCCCGGCTTTCCCGGGCCAGTTCGCCGGCAAAATTTGTGTTGGCGGCCACGCTGGAAACGCTGGCGGCCACTTCCTGGGTTACGGCGGCCTGCTGCTGGGAGGAGGCGCTTAAATCATGCATTAGACGGGTTACGGTATTGGTGCTGGTTTCGATCCGGTTGAAGGGTTCGGCGATACCCCGGGCCAGCTGCAGTCCCTCCAGCACCGCCCCGGTGCTTTCTTCCATGGTGGCCGCCGTCTGGTGCATGCCGCCTTTCAACTGGGATACGGCCTGCATAATCTCGTCGGCCGAATGGCGGGTGCGCTCGGCCAGGTTGCGGATTTCTCCGGCCACCACGGCAAAACCCCGCCCGGCGTCGCCGGCCCGGGCCGCTTCAATGGAGGCGTTTAAAGCCAGCAGGTGGGTCTGGTCGGTGATGTCGGTGATTACCGTCACGGCCTGCTCGATATGTTCCACCCGGCGGGCCAGGTCCCGGACCACCTCGGCCAGGCGGGAGATACTGCCCTCGGTCCCGGCTATTTTTTCCAGTGCCGTTTCCAGGGCCTTACTGCCTGCGTTGACACTGCTGCTGACCAGGTTCTGCTCATCGGTGGCCGTCTGGATGGACCCGGCCATCTCCTGAATGGTGGCGGACAGTTCCTGGGCCGCCGCAGCCAGGTTGTCCATCCGTTTGCTGATGTCCGCCACCCGGTTTTCAGTACGGAAGGTATAAAGTTCCGCATAGGAAGTGGCAAAGAAGGAAAAAGCCAGACCACGCAAAGCCTGGTTGATTATTTTTTCAGTGACCAGCGGACGGCCGGCCCCTTTATGCTTGCCGAACAGCAAAGGCCCACACCCCTTTATTTATGATACTACTTATTATTATAAATAACTCCCATTAATGCAACCAGAAAAGGTTAAATATAATGTTAAATTTATGTTAACATTTCCTGCAGCGCCAATTATAATGATATTGACAGCCGCCATGGTATTTTGTTAGAATCTTTTCGTTTGTGGTGGTATCAATGAAGATTTTTCCGGACCTGGCCGCCCGCAGGGCTTTCTTTTTGTCCCCAGGGTGGTGAATTATTGAACATGGCCGCCGATGTTTCGGGGAGGGATGAACATGAACCAAAAATATGATATTATTATTGTCGGAGCAGGACCCGCCGGCATATTTACCGCCCTGGAACTGGTAAAGAGTAAACCGGGGCTCAAAATTTTGATGCTGGAAAAGGGGCGGGATCTGGAACAGCGCCGCTGCCCCTCCCGGGAAAAAAGCAGCGCTTGTTTCAACTGCAATCCCTGCTCCACCATCTGTGGCTGGGGCGGGGCCGGTGCCTTCAGCGATGGTAAGCTGACCCTGTCCACGGAAATCGGGGGCAGTCTGGAGGAATATATTGGCGAAGAGGAACTGAACCGGCTGATTGATTATGTGGACGGTATTTACCGGGAATTCGGTGCCCCGGACCGGGTTTACGGCCTGGAACACCGGGAAGCCATAGAGGAGTTTCAGCACCGGGCGGCCCAGGCCGAGCTGAAGCTGATTCCGGTGGCCATACGCCATCTGGGAACGGGCCGCTGCCAGGAAATTCTGCAGCGCATGAAGGATTACCTGCTGGCCCGGGGGGTGGAGGTGCGCACCCTTTCACCGGTAAGCTCCGTGGTGGTAGAAAATAATGAAGTGCGGGGAATAACTACCTACGACGGGGAACACATCCAGGCCCCCTATGTGGTGATGGCCCCGGGGCGGGAGGGGGCCCAGTGGCTCTTGGGGGAGGCCCGCCGGTTGGGATTGCGCACGGCCATCAACCCGGTGGATATCGGCGTGCGGGTGGAATTGCCGGCGGCGGTCATGGAACCCCTGACCCGGGTTTTTTATGAGGCCAAATTTATCTATTACTCCCGCTCCTTTGACGACAGGGTGCGTACTTTCTGTATGAATCCCTACGGCGAAGTGGTAATGGAGAATAACGAAGGTTTGGTAACGGTAAACGGGCATACCCATGCCTACCGGAAAACCGCCAATACCAACTTTGCGGTTCTGGTGAGCAAAACCTTTACCGAACCCTTTAAAGAGCCCATCGCTTACGGCAACTATATCGCCAGCCTGGCCAACCTGCTGGGCGGCGGGGTAATCGTGCAGCGGCTGGGTGACCTCCTGGCCGGACGGAGAAGCACTGCAGAGAGAATGGCCAAATGCCTCACCGTGCCCACCCTGACCAAAGCCACGCCCGGTGATTTAAGTTTGGTTTTTCCCTACCGGCATCTGGTGGCCATTGTGGAAATGTTGAAGGCCCTGGATGAGGTGGCGCCGGGGGTTTATTCCCGGTATACCCTTTTATACGGGGTGGAGGTAAAATTTTACTCCTGCCGCCTGGCCCTGACCAGCGGGTTGCAGACACAGGTGAAAAACCTGTATGCCGCCGGTGACGGCGCCGGGGTGACCAGGGGCCTGGCCCAGGCCTCGGGTTCCGGGGTGCTGGTGGCGCGGGAGATCCTCAAAGAGGGGGTATAAATTGAGCATGTCGACGCTGGTGCTGGTTGGCGCCCAATGGGGTGACGAGGGGAAGGGAAAGGTAACGGATTTTCTGGCGGAAAAGGCGGATCTGATTGTGCGCTACCAGGGTGGCAATAATGCCGGTCACACGGTGGTCGCCGGCGGCCAGCAGTTCAAGCTGCACCTGCTGCCTTCCGGGATTCTCTACCGGGATAAACTATGTATCATTGGCAATGGGGTGGTGGTGGACCCGGAAGTGCTCCTGGAGGAAATGGATCGGCTGCAGGGCCGGGTGGGGCAGATCGCCGGGCTGCGCATCAGCTCCAGGGCCCATGTCATCCTGCCCTATCACCGCCGTCTGGACCGGTGCGAGGAAGAAAAAAAGGGGCCGGGGCGCATAGGCACCACCTGCCGGGGCATCGGGCCGGCCTATACCGATAAAACATCCCGGGTGGGCATTCGCATGGCCGAACTGGTGGACGAAGAGGAGTTTGCCGTCCTCCTGGAGCGCAATCTGGGGGAAAAGAACCAGCTTTTAAGGAATGTTTTCCATACCGACGGCTTTGATTACGGGCAGGTGCTGGAAACATACCGGGAATACGGCCGCCGCTTGAAGCCCTATGTGGCCGACATATCGGTGATCATCAACGGGGCCATTGACCAGGGCAGGCGGGTGCTTTTTGAGGGAGCCCAGGGCACCCTGCTGGACGTGGATCACGGCACCTATCCCTACGTTACTTCCTCCCACCCGGTGGCGGCCGGGGCCTGTCTGGGGGCGGGCATCGGTCCCACCCGCATCCACCGGGTGATGGGTGTGGCCAAGGCCTATGTCACCCGGGTCGGTGAAGGGCCCTTCCCCACGGAGCTAAAGGATTCCGTGGGAGAACATATGCGTACCCGGGGGGGTGAGTTTGGCACCACCACCGGGCGTCCCCGGCGCTGCGGCTGGTTTGACGCCGTGGTGGGGCGTTATGCAGCCCGGATCAACGGGCTGGATTACCTGGCCGTGACCAAACTGGATGTGCTTACCGGTCTGGATACCCTGCGCCTCTGCACGGCTTACCGTTACCGGGGTGAATATTTGACCGAATTTCCGGACACCCTCAAGGTGCTGGCCGGTTGCGAGCCGGTTTACGAGGAATTGCCCGGCTGGCGGGAGGATATAAGCCAGGCCCGCAGTTATCATGAACTGCCCCTCAATGCCCGCCAGTATCTGGAGCGGATCAGCCAGCTGGTGGGCGTGCCCGTGGCCATTATCGGCGTCGGTCCGGGGCGGGAGGAAACCATTGTCACCCGGGAGGTATTTTAGGGGACAGATGTATTTTTATGGATAGCCGGCGGCGGTGGCCCGGCAGGATACCGCCGCCCGGGAGTCCTGTGGTGGGTAACGGGCGTTCACGGGAACTGGGAATTTGGGAAGCCCGCCGGCTGTTTATGCCGGTGGGAATCTGCTCCATCACCGGTGCTCCTTTTGCTTTCTTTGCGCTCAAGATAAGGTCTCCTTTTATCATGGTGACTTATGCCAGAAACTGTTTACAGGGTGACAATCTCACGGGTCGGCGACACGGGTTAAATTGTATATTGACAGGGAAGGCCGGCTTATAGTAATATATTTAGCGGTGACGCGCTTTTATGGGCCATTAGCTCAGATGGTAGAGCACCTGACTTTTAATCAGGGTGTCGGAGGTTCGAGTCCTCCATGGCTCACCAGGTAAGAGGTGAGAGGTGCGAGGTTGGAAGTGAGATTAAGAAGGCTTTGGCAAAGCCAAAGCCAACAGGAAATCTCACATCCCACATCTCATTTCTCACATCTCATGTGGCCCCATGGTCAAGTGGCTTAAGACACCGCCCTTTCACGGCGGTAACGCGGGTTCGAATCCCGCTGGGGTCACCAGTTGCCCTGTGCCTGATGGCACAGGGTTCTTAGTTTATCTCTTATGTTTTGAATGACATATCGTGTTTTACCGGTCAGAGCACCCTCACCCGGTATTCCTTAAGCCAGGTGTTTACCTGGATCAGGTAGGCCAGCAACTGGGGTCCCCGCATCAACTGGCCGTACCAGGGCATGCCCATGGATTCTGCCTCCTGGCAGGCAAAAAGGCGCACGGCTCCCACGTTGATAAACGGCCGGATGGGTGCCGCTGGGTCGTCCAGGATCTCCAGGATCTGGCGGCGAACCGCTTCCAGGTAGGCCGGGTGGTGGGTTTTGGGATAGGGCGTTTTGCGCCGGTACAGGACAGTCTCCGGCAGCAGCCCGGCCAGCGCCCGGCGTAAAATACCCTTTTCCATCCTGCCGCAGGTTTTCATCTCCCAGGGTATGTTCCAGGCGTATTCCACCAGGCGGTGATCGCAGAAGGGCACCCGTACCTCCAGCCCGTTGGCCATGCTCATGCGGTCCTTGCGGTCCAGCAGGGTGGCCATGAACCACTGCATGGTCAGGTACAGCATTTCCCGCATCCGGGCTTCTCCCCTTTCCTCGCCGGGCAGGTGCGGCACCTCATCCAGGGTTTCCCGGTAGCGCCTGGCCACGTATTCTTCCGGACGGATTACGTCCAGCAGCTGCGGGGAAAGCAGGCGGGTGCGCTCCTTGAGGTTCAGCGCCCAGGGAAAGGTGTTTGCCCGGATGGCTTCCGTCCGGTGAAACCAGGGGTAACCGCCGAAAATTTCGTCGGCGCATTCGCCGGACAGGGCCACAGTGGCTTCCTTTTTCACCTCCCGGCAGAACAGCAGCAGGGAAGAGTCGATATCGGCCATGCCGGGCAGATCCCGCGCCCGTACGACATCCATAAGGGCTTCCGCCAGCCGGGAGTTGTTGATGAGCACAACCTGGTGTTCCGTGCCTAAAAAACGGGAAATCTCTCCCACCCAGAGGGCATCGGAACTGCTTTCAAAGGAATTGGGCTTAAAGTAATGTTCGTTGCCATCATAGTCCACCGAATAGGTGCGCAGCGGTTCCAGGCCGTCCCGCCGGAAGGCGGCGGAGGCAAAAGCCGTAATGGCGCTGGAGTCCAGCCCCCCCGAAAGCAAGGTGCATACCGGCACGTCGGCCACCAGCTGGCGCCGGACGGTATCCTCCAGGAGCCAGCCCACCGTGGCGGCGGTGGTGGATAGGTCGTCGGTGTGGGGGCGGCTTTCCAGCTGCCAGTAGCGGTACACCCGGGTGCCCCGGCGGTCGTAAACCAGGCAGTGGCCGGGTTTTAGTTCTTTCACCCCCTGGAAAACGCCGTGTCCGGGCGTGCGCCCCGGTCCCAGGACAAAAATTTCGGCCAGACCTTCCCCGTCCAGCGCCGGCTCCACCGCCGGGTGGGCCAGCAGGGCCTTCAGTTCGGAACCAAAGAGGAGGAATCCACCCCTTTGCATGTAGAACAGGGGCTTTACCCCCAGCCTGTCCCGGGCCAGGAAGAGGCATTGGCGGGTCTCATCCCAGGCGGCAAAGGCAAAGATGCCGTTTAACCGTTTCACACAATCTTTGTCCCACTCCATAAAAGCCGTCAGCAGCACTTCCGTATCCGAGTGGCCCTGGAAGCGGTAGCCCCGGGCCTCCAGCTCGCGCCTGAGGTCGGGGGTATTGTACAGCTCCCCGTTATAGACCATTACATACGTGTTTTCCCCTTTCCGGCGGATCATGGGCTGCCCCCCGCCGGCGGGGTCCACCACCACCAGGCGGCGGTGACCCAGGGCGGCCCGGGGTGACAGCCACAGGCCCTCAGCATCTGGTCCGCGGCGGGCCAGGGTAGCGCACATTTTCTCCAGAACGGGGCGCTGATGGGTAAGATCCCGGTTCCAGTCCACCCATCCGGTAATGCCACACATTTGACTTATCCCTCCCGGTATTGCCATATAGAGGCTGGAATACACCCGCCGGCCTGAATAGCAAAGGCGCCCGCCTGAACAGCTCTGGTGCACTGCAGGGGGCGCCTTTGCCCGGCCCGGTGTCATATCTTATCCGGAGTTATATTATGCCGGAAAATTTACAGGTGTGCCGGGGAGAGTGGTAACAGTTCTCACCATATTTTTGCAAGGACGCGCCCGGTGAAGCTACGCCACGTCTGCCTGGGGTCGGGTGTCCCACCCTGCAGCCGCCAGCTTTGATGGTGCCGGGCAGGTTGCCGGGACCTGTGGAGACCCTTGTTTTTTTGTCATATTCCCGGTATGATCAAACTAATCCGGCGGCGGTGAAAACAACCTCCTCCGGTGGGAGCCCGGCCGGGATCACAAAAAATAGTGAGGAGAGATTAAACCATGGGGCTGTTTAAACGATTAAAAGATTTACTGGAAGCCAATTTGTCCGACCTGATCTCCAGAGCCGAAGATCCGGAAAAAATGCTCAACCTGTATATTGAGCGGGCCACCCGGGAGCTGAAGGAATTCAACATCCAGGTGAACCGGGCGGTGGCCGATGAGCTCATGCTGAAGCAAAAAATAGAAGCTGCCGGTAAGGAAATAGAATCCTGGTCCACCCAGGCCCGGGTGGCGGTGCAGCAGGGGCGGGATGACCTGGCCCGTACGGCCCTGGAACGCAAGCAGGTGGCCCAGGCCAGCCTGGAAAGTTACCAGTCCCAGCTGGCCGAGCAGCAAAAGGCCGTGGCCGAGTTGCGGGAAAATTACCGTTTGCTGGAGGAAAAACTGAACAAGGCCCGGGCCGAGCGGGATCAGCTAGTCATCCGCCAGCGCAGGGCCAGGGCCATGAAAGAAGCCAATGAAGCGGTGCAGGAAGTGGCCGGCGGCAGTGCCCTGGCCGATTTTGACCGCATGCGGGACAAGGTGGACCGTTTGGAGGCCGAAGCCCAGGCCAGCCGCGTTTCCTTGAGCAATTCGGTGGAAGACGAATTTGCCCGGCTGAAGGAAGAGGCCGGCAAGCAGGCGGTGGAGGATGAGCTGGCCCGCTTAAAGGCGGAGCTGGGCCGGAAAGAATAAGCGGGTGGGTCGCCCAGGTGCGGGAGTAAGCGGTAACAGTTCGGCAAAATCGCCAGCATCGGCAGGGTGCCAAGTTGTCCAGGGTGAACGACTGGCGGGGTGGTGATGACAGCACCCCTTGAGCCGGGGGTGACCCGGCACTCACCGAATAGTTTATTGTTCTTCGTCATTTGTTCTTTGCTATCCGGTAATTGGCACTGCAAAGATTGGGAGAACTGGTGAGTGCCGGGCGCTTAAACCAGCGGCATTGAAACATTGCGGTGGATGAGGTGAATTGCTCAATCAAAAGTTGCTGGACAGGTGCCACTGCCATGCCCCTTTGCAGCGTCGCCCGGCACCCACCTGAACAATTCTATACTCCTGTTGTTTGAGACTTTAATTGCCACCACCGGTTTTAAGAAGATGTGATATACCAGTGAGTGCCGGGTCCCATTGCTTGCCGTAATGCCGTCAGCGCGATCGCTGCGGATTAAGCCCGGCACTCAATGGCATCTGGTGTGATTAATAATGTGTAACCATATGCATTACATCAAAGGGGGTCGACCGAACATTTACATTCGGAAATAAACAACAATGGAACAGTGCCCGGCTGGTTGCGGTTTTTTCCGCGGGAGGTGAACAATGATTAAAAAATTAACGTCCCGGGGTGCCATGGCCCTGCTGCTGGCCCTGATTCTGGTGTTGGTGGCGGCAGTGGGTCCCGCCCTGGCTAAAGGGGGGCGAGGGGGTTTTTCCTCCGGTGGGCGATCCAGCTTTTCCGGCAGTGCCGGGTTTTCCTCGGGCAAGGGTTTTTCCACCGGGGGTCGCAGTTTCACCAGTTCCGGTGGCAGCAAAAGTTCCGTCTCCGCCCCTGCCGCCGTGGATGGCGGGCGTTCCTTTACGGGTACGGGGCTGGGCGGCGCCGGCAACGGTGCAACGCAAACTGCCCCGTCGGCCGGCAGTTCCTACGGCCGGGGATATACCATCAACCGGGACAGCTTCAGCACCCCCCGGACGGGAACCCCACCAACCCTGTATCAGGACCAGCGCTCCACCCGGCAGGATTATTCCACCGACCGCACCGGTTATACCAGCGGGAGGCAGTCATATACGGGCACGTGGGACCGGGCAGCTTACACCCAGTACGACCGTTATCCCCGCCGGCCACCGGTGGGCATCTACGGCTCGCCGCCCCAGCCCCCCTGGTATTACCACAATTATTACTGGGGGCTGCCCTGGTGGATGCACCTGCTCTTCCAGCCCAATTACTACTATACTCCCTGGGGCTATCACTTTTTTGCTCCCCGCATTTTAACCTGGCTGATGTTGCTGGGGGCCGGGGGACTGGGAGTGTACTGGCTGGTCAGGCGTTTGCGGCGGGTATAGGCCGGAATGGCGAATGTGCGGGCTTTTTTTTGCTCCGGAGATCTCAGCGGGTTCGTGTGGGCCATACCTGGAGTTGGTTGGATTTTCTGGCTGTGTTGCTCGCTGTGGTGCGCTTATCATGCCCTTGCCCGTCCGGGCGGACGGTATCCCAACAATGGTTTTATGTTCGGGTTAGCTGAAAATCATTGTCCGGTCGTATTAAAACCGGCTTTTAAATTAAAGGGGGTGGATTTATTCGTGGAATTTCTGGACGGTAAAAGGGTGTTTATCCGCCGGGACCGGGAGGATCAGGGGTTTGACGGTGTGGTTACCCAGGTGCGGGGTAAGTGGATCTATGTGGCCGTGGCCGATCCCGATCCCGACGGTTTCGACGGCATCTGGGTGAATACCGATTTGCAGCGGGAAATTGCGGTATTGAAGTAAAGGGTTGAGTTTTCATTGAAACTGGCGGAAATGCCACGTGGTGTCTGCACTGTGTTTTGGCTAAATATCTATGTAAGGTGTATGCGCAAAAGTACCGGTGGGCAGCCGGTACTTTTTGTTGTTTCTAAACTGACGCCCCCGCCGCCCATGGTCGTAAGCCGCAGCCAGTTGCCCGGGATCTTTAAAAATGTTTGCTCAATCTGCCAGGGTAGTGGTTTCAGAAAAAATCTCCAGTTGGAAAGGATAGCTGATAAAAATGTAGAAAAATATACCAGGATCAAATGAGCAGAAAGCAGGTGGGTATAATGCCCGGGTACCGCCTCATGGCGTTTTCGGCCACCCGCTCTCCTGATAGAACACCTGATCGGGGGGGGGGGGTAAACAAGCCTGAATATGGATGCAGATCACAAATATGTTATACAACGTTATCTCATCCTTGCCTCTTCGTTTTTCTTGCATGTTTCTCTCATCTTCGTTCTCCACCCTTTTCCCTTGAATATTCGACGGCCTGACATATATCTGAGTTTGCCTGTACCAAACTTCCATGCGAAAAACCTTTCACCTTTAAGTTAATATGGCTTGATTTTTAACGCTGCGCTTTTAAAATAAAGCCGTCGGGGAAGGGGCTGATGAGCAATGGTGTTAAGAAAAAAAACCGGTGTGACAGCGGATTGTAATCCGGCCGACTTGATGTTTGGCCTGGCTGTGGGCCGTTTTATCATGGCCCATACGGATCTGCTGGCCTTCTGGAGCCGCTTGAAGGCCGACGGGGCCGCCCGGGAATCGGATATCCTTGCCTCAGGTGCCGAGGAGCTTTCCTCCACCATTGAGGAAGTTAATTCTTCGGTGGAGGAAGCGGCAGCCGCCCATCACCATCTTGATGAACTGGTCCGGTCAAACCGCATGGCCATGGCAGAGATGGAAGGGCTTTTAGGTGGCGTGGCAAAGAGCATAGAAGATGTGGGAGCCCATTTGTTGGAAGTAAGCCAGCGGTTTCAGCAGGTCAACGCCATTGGGGAAGAGGTGGCGGGTATTGCGGATCAGACCAACCTGCTGGCCTTAAATGCCGCCATTGAAGCTGCCCGGGCCGGTGAAAAGGGCCGGGGCTTTGCCGTGGTTGCCCAGGAAGTACGCAAACTGGCCGGAAAGACCAAGGACGCCGTGGCGAATGTAAAGTCCCTGGCCTCTGAAATGGGGCAATTTGCCGATGCGGCCAACCTCAGGAGTAAGGTGGTCAAGGAATCATTTCACGGGTACGCGGGGAAGGTTTCTTCTGTCGTCGAGAGTTTGAGCGAAAGTATGGACCAGATGGAATCTGCAACCATTGCCCTGGACGGGATAACCCGGGCCATGAACCAGATCAGCGATACAGCGGCTACTTTTGCCCTGTCTTCCCAGCGCCTGGCGGAATTAACGGCTTTTGGCGAGGCCTGTATATTAAATGCTGCCCGCGTCAGGGAGGCCGCCCTGCCGGTTCTGGAAGACCTGCTGGCCGGTTTGACTGAAGATACGGCGGTGCATACCCTGGCAGCCAGGCTCTACGACCACGCCCGGTTCATTAATGATGCCGTGGCCCAGAGCGGCAAAAATATTAAATTATCCGATCATACTGAATGCGCCTTTGGTCAATGGTATAGCGGCGATGGAGGCAGCCGTTTTGGGCAGCTGGCCGCCTGGCGCGCCATAGACGAACCCCACCGCCGGGTGCATGTGGCCGGGGCGGCACTGGCCAGGGAGGCCACTGCGGAGGCGGCGGAAAATCTGGCCCAGGCATCGATGGATTTGTTACGCCTTTTCGTGGCGCTGAAAAGGGAGATAGCCGGGATGAAGTAAGGAAGGGGGTGATGTCCTTTGCATTTTAAAGATCGGGTGGTCATCGTCACCGGCGCGGGCAGTGGTATTGGCCGGTGCATTGCCCGCACCTATGCCGCCTGCGGGGCAAAGGTGGTGGTGGCCGACCGGGACGGCATTGCCGGCCGGCAAACCAGGGATTTAATTGCTGAAACCGGTGGGGATGCCACCTTTGTCCTCACCGATGTAGGCCAACCGGCGGAAGTTATTGCTCTGGTGGCGAGAACGGAGGTTTGCAGCAGCTACCAACAGGCCGACAAATATTGATAAAACATAACAAAGCAGTTGCAATATACTATGGAACTCTTAACCATCAGCAAAGCGGCAAAAAATCAGGCAGGGGTTTCGGGAAGTGATTGCGGGAGTGTTGCAGGATG
>NZ_WHYR01000059.1 GCF_009428905.1 Desulfofundulus thermobenzoicus
CCCACAGAGGTTTTTTCATTCCCGTTTGCCCCCTTCACCATACGTTAAGATTTTCCGTACGGCAGGCCCCGTCCCCCCGGGCGGTCCGGGACGGGGCCCAAGAATGCCGTACTATTCCCCTGATTTTTGAATATTTGTACCCGTTAAAATCTAGTCTGTTGTCCATTTGAACCGGGTATGGCCGCAACTCACCTCACATATTAGACAAAATTAAAAATGCTGTGGAGTAAAACCAGAATGAACACAGTCAGGGTCTTGATCACCGTTACGGCAAAGATATCCTGGTACGAATCGCGATGGGTCAAGCCGCAAATGGCCAGCAGGGTAATCACCGCGCCGTTATGGGGCAGGGTGTCCATGCCCCCGGAAGACATGGAGGCAATCCGGTGCAGAACCTCGGGACTGATGTTTAACCGCTGCGCCCACTCCAGGTACTGCTTGCCGGCAACTTCCAGAGCGATACTCATGCCTCCCGAGGCAGAACCGGTTACTCCGGCCAGGACGTTTACCGTCACCGCCTCGGAAAGCAGGGGGCTGCCCTTGATTCCCAGCATGGCGGCGGAAATGGCCTTGAATCCGGCCAGTTTGGCCACCACATTGCCAAAGCCCACCTCGGAAGCGGTATTCAAAATGGCCAGCAGGGAACCGATGGTACCGGCATTGAGGGTTTTGGCCACTTTCCCCTTTGCGCGGGTGAAGTTGATGGCCAGGGCCAGCAGGATGCCGATAACCAGAGCCATGATCAGGCTCCAGATGCCTTTGACACTGGCCAGGGTTACTCCGTAGGGTTTGACAATGGACTCGTCCCAGGAGCCAATCCAGCGGGTGAAAATAAAGTTGAAGACCAGTACCGCCAGCAACGGCAGGGCGGAGAGCAGCGGATTGGGCAGGTTGTCGCCATTCAGGGGCTCGGGTTCGTTCAATTTATGGTCCCCGTAGCCTTCTTCGGCCGCCTGGGCCTTTTTCCGCCGGTACTCCAGCCAGAGTATGCCGCAGACGAAGATAATGATTGCTCCGAGGATACCGGTTACGGGTGCCGCATAAATATCAGTACCAAAATATTTGGTCGGAATGACATTTTGAATCTGGGGAGTGCCCGGCAGGGCATCCATGGTCACGGTAAAGGAACCCAGAGCAATGGCCCCCGGGATAAGGCGTTTGGGAATCCCCGCTTCCTTAAACAGGGCTGCGGCAAAGGGATACACGGCAAAGGCCACCACAAACAGACTCACCCCGCCGTAGGTGAGCACCATACAGGCCAGGACTACGGCCAGGATGGCTCTTTCTTTTCCTATCCCCTTGACAATGGAGCGGGCAATGGAGGGAGCCGCTCCGGTATCCTCCATCACCTTGCCAAAGACGGCACCCAGCAAAAAAACGGGAAAAAAATTTTTAAAATAGTTGGCGGCATTAACCAGAAAAACTTCCGTGTAGGTGGGTAAAAGAGCTGCTCCGTTTAAAAGGGCGGCCAGCAGGGCAAATACCGGTGCAAAAAGGATGACCGAAAAGCCCCGGTAGGCAAAAAACATTAACAACCCCAGACTTAACAGAATGCCCAGCACTTCCATACATTGAACACCTCCCGAAAAATAGATTTTTATTTTGTAGTTATTCAGTAAAACCGCTACCACCGGCACCATGGCGGGTTCACAGAACATTCACTTTATTTTTAAAAAGAAACAAATGTTCCCACAGGCAGCTTCCCTGGAACGGCCGCCGGTTAGCGGCCTTGAACTGTTTTTTTAATAACGACATTTATACGGGGCGTAGATCAAGAAGCCTGCGTAAAACTTCAACAACAGCCCCCATTTTAAAAAACTCTCTCTAGACCGGTAGACATTGGCTATAGAGACGCCCCATGTTCCCCATTTGCTCCCAATGGTCAAATTTTGGATTCTCAGGTGACACCATCCAATTTGGCTTTGCGCGATTTTCCGCAAAGGCGGTAAAGAAATGAGATCATCCATTTGGCGTTGGCAGCCAACTTCCCACTTTTTTTTAAACAGCGTTCCCTCCTGATTTCCCAAAGCGTTAAGGATGTTTTTAATCCCCGCCCGATCAAGGGCGCCCGGGCCGGCACCCGCCGCATCAAGGATTACAAATCACATTAAATCTGGCTCCACCCCCCGTCGATGGTATATCCCTGGGCGGTAATGGAACTGGCTGCATCGGAACAAAGGAAAAGGGCCAGATAACCGATCTCTTCCGGGGTGAGCAGCCTTTTTTGCGGCACCGGCCTGAGGATAACCTGCTCCAGCACCTGTTCTTCCGGTAGATTATGGCTGGCCGCCAGGTCTTTCAGCTGGTTGCGCACCAGCGGCGTATCCACATAACCGGGACAGATGGCGTTCACTGTAATCCCGTCCGTAGCCGTTTCCAGGGCCACCACCCGGGTCAATCCCAGCAACCCGTGTTTGGCCGAAACATAACCGGCCTTGTAGGCGGAAGCAATTTTGGCGTGCACCGAAGCGATATTGATAATCCGGCCGAAGCCCCTGGCCCGCATGCCCGGTACCACTGCCCGACAAAGCAGGAAAGGACCCACCAGCATCACTTCCAGCAGACGGCGGAAAACTTCCGGCGCAAAGCTTTCCAGGGGAGATACATGTTGAAAACCGGCGTTATTGACCAGGATGTCTATCTGCCTTTCCCTGACCTGCTCTATGAACTCCGGCCGGGTAATATCCCCGGGAAAGGGCTCTCCCTCCAGATCGCGGGCGGCCTGCTTCGCCCGCTCCGGCAGGATATCATTTACCAGCACCCTGGCCCCGGCATCGCGCAGAACCCCGGCCACACCGTAACCAATGCCCGAACCGGCGCCGGTAACCAGGGCCGTCCGGCCGGTGAGGTCCACGGAAAAATTAATCTTGCTTAAATCATTGGCCATACTTCTACCCCCTGACTTTTCTAAGCGTATTTGCGACTTTAATGTGCAAAGATTATGCCTGAAAATTGCGGCTATTTTTCTGGATTTATGCAGGGGCATTTTCCGGAATTCCGAACCCCAGACCCTGGCAATGGCGCCAATAGTGCAATATATCAGCCTTTTCTTTCACTTCCGGTATTTCGAACTATTCCGTCATTCCGGAATGAGTAGTGTTCATGCAGCTAAAAAGCCCTCTTAGCCCCTTTCCATTGAAAGACGCAAAAAATCTGCGGGCCGGCTAACCGCCGGCCCGCAGATTGTACCGGTTCAGCTTCTCATAAAAGGCCGTTTTGCCCACCCCCAGCAGCCTGGCTGCCGCCATCCGGTTGCCCCCTGTGGCCTCCAGCGCCCGGCAAATCATGTCCTTTTCCAGATCCTCCACCGCCTTTTTCAATGGTTTTACAGGTAAATCGCGAATGGTGATTATATCCTCCGTAGAAACATTTAGCGCCCGTTCCAATATGTTTTCCAGTTCCCGAACATTACCCGGCCAGTGATAACCGGCCAGGTACTCCAGAGCCGCGGGATGTATGGTTTTCCGGCTATTACCCATGCGGGATGAGAGCTTGCCTAACAGGTGTTCCACCAGCAGGGGAATGTCCTCCCGCCTTTCCCGCAGGGGAGGAATCTCCAGGACAACCACGTTCAACCGGTAGAACAAATCCTCCCGGAAAACACCCCGTCCCACCATATCTTCCAGGTTGCGGTTGGTAGCCGCCACCAGACGCACATCCACCTCGATGGACCGGTTGTCCCCCAGACGCTCGATTTCCTTTTCCTGCAAGAACCTTAGCAGTTTGGACTGCATGGTCAAAGGCATTTCGCCAATCTCATCAAGGAAGAGGGTCCCACCGGCAGCCTCTTCAAATTTGCCGGTTCTTCCTCCTTTGCGCGCCCCGGTGAAAGCACCCTCCCGGTAGCCGAAAAGCTCCGCTTCCAGAAGGCTCTCCGGTAGGGCGGCACAGTTGACCCGCACAAAGGGACGGGTGCGGCGGGGACTGGCATTGTGCAGGGCGTGGGCAAATAATTCCTTGCCCGTGCCGCTCTCGCCCAGGATCAGCACCGTAGAGTCACTCCTGGCCACCTTCCGGACCAGTTCTTTTAAGGATTGCATGCGGGGGCTGGAGCCGATAATGTCGTCCAGGCTGTAACGGGCTCCATAATGGCGCATCAGCTCTCCCTGATAATATTCCAGCTCCGACTGCAACCGGTCCACACGCCGCATCAGCTGGTATAATTCCTGTATGTCGCGAAACATGACAAAACCCACGGCCGCGGTTACCCGACCATCCTTATAAATGGGGATTCGCGAACAGATCATATCGTGCCCCTTGATTCTCTGCACTTCCTCAATTTCCGCCCGCCCCGTTTGCAGCACCACATGCATGCGGGTGTTTTCAATTACTTCCCAGACCGGGCGGCCCAGCACTTCTTCCTGCTTGAGTCCCAGAAAGCGGCAGTATGCCCGGTTGAAGAGAATGACCCGGGCATCCCTGTCCACCACCACCACTCCGTTATAGATATTCTCCAGGGCGTCTTCCAGGAGGGCAACCGTCTCCTGCCCGGCGACCTTCTGTTCCAGTGCGCGTTTTAAAGGGGTAACATCCCGGAGCTCACCCACCGCACCAACCACCTCGTCCTTCCGTCTGACCGGCAGGCAATGGAAAAGAAATTCTCCACCCGGGAGAGCTAGTGAAACAGCTACCGATTGCCCGCTGGTCAGCACATTCAGCAAGGTGGCAACCACCTGCCGGCAGGAAACCACTTCCGCCACCGGCCGGCCTGCCGCTTCTTTTGCTCCGGAAACCAGCATCCTTTCCATGGCCGGATTTAAGGAAAGCACTGTCCCGTTGCGGTCGATTTCGATCAGGCCGTGATGATTGATCTCCAGAACCGCCCTTAACAATTCCTCTTCCCTGGACCGGCCCAAATCTGAACACCTCCACATATAAATCAGAATATTTTAACTGATACGATACTTCTTACTGTTCTGTTATATAAATTTCCTGCCGGAACGAAGCAGGTTAAAACCAGGCGGGCTTTGGATATTAACCCGTCCTTTCGCCCGAACTTAAGGGCCCGGGTATAACCCGTGCTTTGCATAAGGAGCACCGCCGCCCCACTTTTCCGGCGGTATCATCTTTATAACTTTTGGCTATCCCGTACCGGGACATTTTTTCATAAAAAGTGGATTTGCCGATCTGCAATAACCGGGCAGCGGCCAGGCAATCCCCTGCCGTGGCTTCCAGAGCGCGCATAATCATGGTCTTTTCCAGTTGCTCCACTGCTTTTTTCAAGGAACGCACATCCCCGCCCCCGGGCACATCCCCGTTCTTGTGCAAATAAGGGGGAAGATGGTTGATGGTGACCACATTGTCTTCCACCACGTTCAAAACCCGTTCCAGCACATTCTCCAGTTCCCGGATATTCCCCGGCCAATGGTAGTCCAGCAGGCGGCTCATGGTCGCCGGGTCCAGGGTCTTACGGGGGCATCCCAACCGCCAGCTCAGTTTTTCCATCAAGCGTTCCACCAGAACCGGTATATCCTCTTTACGCTCCCGCAGGGGCGGGATATCCAGCACCACCACATTTAACCGGTAAAACAAATCCTCCCGGAACAGGCCCTGTCGCACCATCTCATCCAGGTTGCGGTTGGTGGCCGCCACCACACGCACATCCACCCTGATGGACCGGTTTTCCCCCAGCCTTTCAATCTCCTTTTCCTGGAGAACTCGCAGGAGCTTCACCTGCATATTCACCGGCATATCACCGATCTCATCCAGGAAAATGGTTCCCCCGTCGGCCAGCTCAAACTTGCCGACTTTTCCCCCTTTACGGGCTCCCGTAAAGGCCCCCTCCCCGTAACCGAAGAGCTCCGACTCCAGCAGGCTTTCCGGCACGGCCGCACAGTTAACCTTTACAAACGGGCGGTGTGCCCGGTGGCTGGCATTATGCAGGGCGTGGGCGAACAATTCCTTGCCCGTGCCGCTCTCGCCCCGAATCAGCACCGTGGAGTCATTTCTGGCCACCTTGAGCACCAGTTCCTTCAGCTCCCTTATGCGGGGGCTGTTGCCAGCAATATTTTCCAGGCAATAACGGGTACCCTGGTGGCGCCTTAATACCCCCTTGTAATACTCCAGCTCCGATTGCAGACTATCCACCCTTTTCATCAAAGTGCGCAGATCGGAAACATCCCGGAACATCACCTTGCCCACTGCGGCCCGAATCTTACCTTCGCGCTTTAAGGGAATACGGGAGCAAATCATACGGTGGCCTTTTATGCGCTGGACTTCCCCCACCTCCGGCTGTCCAGTCTTAAGTACCGCATGCATGCGGGTATTTTCAATCACGTCCTGGACATGGCGTCCGAGCACCTCTTCTTTTTTAACGCCCAGAAATTCGCAGTAAGCCCGGTTGAAAAGGGTGATGCGGGCCGCCTCATCCACCATCACAATGCCTTCGCCGGCATTATCCAGAATGGTCTCCAGCAACTGCCGGCGTTCTAGCAGGGATTGCAATTCTTCCGTAACATGCTGCATTTCAGTGACATCCTGCAGCACGGCCACCGCACCCGTCACCCGACCGTCACGGATTACAGGTGACAGGTTGGCGACAAGATGCCTTCCGTTAATGACCATGCGGCAATCCATCTGCAACCGCCCTGTTTCCAATACTTTTTCCAGCATTTCCGGCAGTCCGGTGCCGGGAGCCGCCTCCCGCACGGGCCGGCCGGCGAGAGCAGCCGCCGCCCCGCCCAGGACACATTCTGCCGCCCGGTTGACGGCAACCAGGCAGCCTTTGGCATCCACTTCTACAATGGCATTGTCAGTAACATCCAGCACCGCACGCCACCGGTCGATGATTTCCGCCCCGGGATCCGCCATGTCTACCACCTTTTCGGATATTATGCTTCTATTACCGCCAACCGGCCTGAATATCCGTGCTCAATGGACCGGCTACCATCCGCTGAAAAAAGGGTTTAAAACTTTTATCTCTTCGTAAACCTGACCCTGGTTCAAATCCTCCGTCCAGAGTATGCCGCAACCCAGTGCCTGGGCGCTGCGAATGATCATCGCGTCCCAAAACGAAAGCCGGTACCGCTGTTGAATTTTTATTGCTTCCAGAACGTCGGCGGCAAGAGGAGCATGCACATGCCAGTGGGCAAGATTGGCGATGATGCGCGATGCTTCCTCAAAGGCAAGCAACCGGTCGACCTTTTGGGTTACTGTGACATAAAACTCCTGGAGCACCTGCACGCTGAGACAACCGCACCGGTTGTCCCAGAGGCCGGCAACCAGCGCCTTTGCCCGGACATGCTTTTCGCCGGCCGATTTATCGTGCGCGTAAACTAAAATGTTGGTGTCTACGAATTGTCGCTCACCGCCCGCGCTCATGCAATTCTCCCCTGCTCCAGCCAATGTTTCCCCCGGTCCCCAGATCATATTTTTCCAGGATGGCCAGGTGGTCCCGCTTTGCCAGGCGGTACGCATCTTCCCGGCGCGTCAGTTCCTCCAATAAGTGGGTCAAAAGCCCGGAAAGGGATGTCCCCCGTTCAACGGCTATATGCTTTGCCCGCCTCAGGATTTCCCTGGGAATAGAAAGGGTAACATTCTGGTGCTCCATTGGGAATCACCTCCACAAAAACAGTGTAACACATAAACACGTGGGAGGTCAAAGGTTTTGGTAGATGACGAGGACGCCGCCTTTTCCCCGACGAGAAACGACCTGTCCGCCGGCCACCGCCGCGGCCATGCGAAAAATAATGCGCAGAAAACCCCGGGAACCAGGCACCCGGGGTTTCCGCGTTCGTTTCCGGCAATTTCCCCCTCTGGACGGTGGCGATTGAACTGTTTTGTCCAAAGCGGCAGTATCAGGCCGCGCGGGATGTCTTCCGGAATCCGTCCTTTGTTTTCCCTACTTCTGCAGTTGGGGCAGAATCCGCTCGTAGTAATCCAGACATTCCGGATTGGCCAGGGCGTCCCGGTTGGTCACCGGCCGTCCGTTGACGATGTTCGTGACCGCGCTCTCCACTTTCTTCATGTTCAGGGTGTAGGGTATATCTGCGGCACCTATGGCGGGAGGAGGGTAGATAAATGTGGGTTTTCCTCCTGTGTTGCAATGGGAATTCCCGGGTTATCCCATTCGATCAGGGCCATGCGTTGCTCACGGGTCATGCTGGATGCCAGATTTTTTCAACCAGGACAGTTGTTTGGTCAGACGACCAATCTCAGCATACAAGTCCTGGATTTGCCTTTCGTAATCTTTTTTCATGGCTTCTATAATACCGGCCGGAAAAGAAGAAACAGATCAGGCCGGGTCTTAGAAAAACGCAGGAGGCGCGATCTTTCCGTACCGCCTTTTACCATTCTCACAAGTGCCTCAGCTTTATGATATAATGGTTTTGAGGTGATTCAAATGGAAAATAATTTGGAGAAAGCAACCGGTATTCTGCAAAAGCTTTCTGTGGAAAGCCTGAAAACGGCAATTTCCTTGTTGGAGCTCCTGGCCCTGAAGGAGGAACTGGACGCCATGGAGGAAATAAAAAACGACGATGAAATAAACAGGCAAATTAATGAAGCCCGGCAGGCACGCCTCCAGGGGAAAGAAGACGAGTATATTCCCTGGGAGATGCGTCATAATGTATGATGTCCGGATACATCGGGAGGCTTTGAAATCCTACCGCAGGCTGGATAAGGAATTGCAAATAAAGATAGATGAAGCCGTAGAAAAACTAGGGTTAGATCCCTGGCGCAGGGATCTGGATGTGAAAAAACTGCACGGTGAATACAAGGGATATTACCGGTTACGCATTGGTGAAGTTCGCTTAATCTATACTATTGACCGGGAAAATGGCCTGGTTTACATCGATGCCCTGGCTCACCGGGGCGGCGCTTATAAATAGTTTTTGTGTCAGCACCTGCAAGACCCCCATGTCGCCTGCGGCGGCACCAACAGAGGAACGAAAATGGGGTCTGTCGAATTAATCCTTTAGCGGCTGGCGAAGCGAGGTCGATTTTTCATTGGTGCCTTGAGCCCGTTAACAAGACGGACCTCAGCGACCTGGTGCACCACAGAATGTTGCTCCCAAAAGGGAAGCACGCAGGGCAGAATGCCTCATTTAGGTCACTGCACCAGCCCGGCAGTTCCCGGAGATACTTGTAAAGCTCAACGCAGATGCGCCGCCTCATGCAGACGACCATGGCCTTGCCGTCTTAAGCCTCCAGTCGCCTTTCGAAGTGGGGCACGGCGTCGCGCAGCTGCCGGGCAAAGCCGTCGATGAAGTCGTACTGGCTACCTCGCGCTGCCAGGTTCGCTGTAGGTCAGTGCGAATACCGTATCGGTCAGCCAGCGACGGAACGACTCATTGTCGCTGAATTGCTTGAACAGCTCGGTGTCATCCTTGAGCAGCGCGGTCATCACCCGAACGAGGGCCTTGTCGTGCTCGATGCGTGCGTTCTGCCTGTCGGAATACTTGCGTGCATTCTGGTAGGCGGTGTCGGCCGCTACGCGTGCAGGAATCTCCTCGGTGATCAGTTTGCGCACCCGATCGGCGTCGGTCCAGGGAATGTTGCCGAACTGATCGTTAAAAGCCTTGATAATGTTCGAGAGACGGTCAAGCTCCGGTTCGGGCTTGTGTCCACCACCCACAGTGGGCACCGGTTCGATCTCGGCATCCGCATCGGAAAGCGCGATCCTCATGCTCGCCTGCTTTTCGACCCGGTAGCTGTCCATGTCGATCGCCTCGAGGATGCCCTTTGAGAGGTCTTCCTCTTTCGGCGCCGGCAGCTTGGGTACCAGGAAGTTGAGGAAGATCGATAGCTTCTCCCACTCGGCGTTGGTGTAGGGGAGGATTGAAGACAGAAAGTTATAGGTTCGCAGGAACGCCTTGGCTTTGCCCTTGAAGTCGACCTGACCGTCCTCGTCGAGATGCTCCATGTAGGTGGCGACGCAGGCGTCGAGGATCGGGTCGAGCTGGTCGCGGTCGGCGCCGCTCAGGTAGAGCCGCACCAGTTCATCAACTTGCTCAGGCGCGTACACCTGGTAGCCGTCAAGGTCGGCCTTAAGGTCGTGCAGCTTGTTCGGGTCGGTTTCGTCGGCGAGGATGGTCGTCCGGTAGTAGGGCTCGAAGGCCTTCCGGATCGTCTCCGGGTCGTTGACGAAATCGAGGATAAAGGTGTCGTGCTTCTGGGGGTGTGCTCGGTTGAGGCGCGAAAGGGTCTGCACCGCCTTGACCCCGGAGAGCACCTTGTCCACGTACATTGTGTGCAGGAGCGGCTCGTCATAGCCGGTCTGGAACTTATCGGCGCAGATCAAAAACCGGTACGGGTCCTCCCGGATCTTGTCAGCGATCTGGTTCGAGGGAAAGCCGTTAAGGCTGGCCTCGGTGACCTGTTGACCGCCATACTCGTGCTCACCCGAGAAGGCCACAATCGCCCGATAGGGGCTTTTGCGCTCGGCAAGGTACGCCTTAAAGGCATGGAAGTACTGAATAGCTCGCTCGATGCTGCCGGTCACCACCATGGCCCGCGCCTGGCCGCCGATCTTGCCCTTGGCGATCACCTGCTCATGAAAGTGGTCCACCATGATCTCGGCCTTGAGCCGGATGGCGTACTCGTGATTCTCGACAAAGCGGCGCAGCTTCTTCTGCGCCTTTTTGACGTCGAATTCGGGGTCGTCCTCGATGGTCTTGATGAGCTTATAGTAGCTCTTGACCGGTGTATAGTGGGCCAGCACATCCAGGATGAACCCTTCCTGAATGGCCTGTTTCATGGTGTAGCTATGAAACGGCCTGTGTTTAACCGTGCCGTCGGGCTGCGGGTCGGGTTCACCAAACATCTCCAACGTTTTGTTCTTAGGGGTGGCGGTGAAGGCGAAGTAGCTGGCGTTCGGCAAAAGCTTCCGGGCCTCCATTAGCCGGTTGATCTGGTCTTCGAAGGTCTCGTCTTCGTCCTCGGCACCGGCCTCCGACAAGGCCATGCTCATCTTGGCCGAGGTGCGGCCGCCCTGACTCGAGTGCGCCTCGTCAATGATGATCGCAAAACGTCGCCCGCGGTGCTCGTTGCCGATTTCGTCGAGGATGAACGGGAACTTCTGCAGCGTCGTGATGATGATCTTCTTGCCGCTCTCGATGAATCGCCGCAGGTCGCCGGAATGCTCGGCGTGCCCCACCGTGGCGCTCACCTGGGCAAACTGCTTGACCGTGTCCCGGATCTGCTGGTCCAGGATGCGCCGGTCGGTCACCACGATAATGGAATCGAAAACAGGCCTGCCGTCCCTCGCGAGACCGATCAGCTGGTGGGCCAGCCAGGCGATGGAGTTGGACTTGCCGCTGCCGGCGGAATGTTGGATAAGGTAGCGCCGGCCCACGCCGTGCGCCGCCGCATCCGCCAAAAGTTTTCGCACCACGTCGAGCTGGTGATAGCGGGGGAAGATCTGCCGTCGCCGTTTCTTGCCGGTCTTGAGGTCTTTCTCCTCAACGAGTTGAGCGTAGTTTTCGAGGATGTCGGTCAGGCTCTCACGGGTGAGTATCTCCCGCCACAGGTAATCGGTCTTGAGCCCCTGCGGATTGGGAGGATTGCCCGCGCCGTCGTTCCATCCCTTGTTGAAAGGCAGAAACCACGACGCCTTGCCCGCAAGGTGCGTGCAGAACCACACCTCGTTGTCGTCAACCGCGAAGTGCGCCACGCAGCGGCCCAGCTCGAAGAGCTTTTCGCGCGGGTTGCGGTCGCGCCTGTACTGCTCGATGGCGTCATGCACCGTCTGTTTGGTCAGCCGGTTTTTGAGCTCGAAAGTAAAAACCGGCAGGCCGTTGATAAAGAGCACAAGATCCAGCGCCCGCTGCGTCTCGTCGCGGCTGTAGCGGAGCTGGCGCGTGACGGTGAAGCGGTTCTGCTCATAGAGCGCTCGCGCTTGCTCGTTTCCGGGGGAAGGCGTGCCGTAGAAGAGCTCGATGCGGTACGGCCCGTGCTGGATGCCGCCTCTCAGCACATCCATCACCCCGCGCTTGCTCACCTCGCCCTGAAGACGCGCCAGAAACTTCCGCCGTGTGGGGCTGTCGTTATCCAGATCGAGCGCTTCGGCGACCTCAGGCTGCGTCGAGTGCAGAAACGCCGCGAGCTGAACCAGATCGACGCAGTACTCCCGGTCGTAATCGGCCGGGTCGCCGGGGAGCCAACCCACACCGCCGTAGGGCGCCGGTGTCTCGGCGAGGGCCAAGGGGGCGCCGGCAGGCCGGGGCGCGCAGTCGCTGCCGGTGAGCGCCCGGCAGATCAGAGTTTCAAGCCCGGCTTCGCTGGTGTCGGTGGGTGTCATGGTTCAGCCTCCTCCTTCAGTGTTTCCGTACCCCACAAGCGTCAAAGCTAGCCTTCTTTTTAGCGAAGTAACTAACTGTATTGCTCGAGATACTTCCACTTGCGTATAGTTGTGTATTTGCCCGTCGACATATAGGCTGTTTGACCCATGCTTTGGATGTGCCAAGATTCCTTCCGGTCATGTTTCCTTTTTCCAATATGCATTACCCAATATCCATTGCCATCAACAAGCTTCCATCGGAACGACCATATGGATCAAACGACGCTCGTTCGCCGTTATGGTCGGATTAAAGTACAGTCTATGATTGGGTAATTTACTGACGAAATCGTATCTATCAGTTAGATAGAAATTCCGCAGGACGAAATCGACGAACCAACGTGGGGTCAGCGGTGCCGAAACGGGAATGCGACAGCCTTTGACATCTCCCAAAGTGAGATGACACATGGGATGAACGACATCCCGAGCAGCCGTTTCATCGAAGTCGAATCGCAGAGGGAAAGGAACGATGTGTCTAGATACGATGTCGAGGAACAGTTCATCATGCAGGTACGATTCGGGGTCTTCCTGGAAAGGCCGAAGTTCAGGTGAAGGGTAGTATGCCAAGCGATGCCGGACGAGGCGCTCGTCTTCAAAGCGGTACATCAGTTGCAACAGTCCACCGTCGATCAGTTTTGCAGTATAAGAGCGCTTCTCCGAAAGTTCTTTATAGATTGCTGCGTAATCGATATCACCCATCGCAATCGACACATGCTCGGCGCCGGCGAAAGTAACCTCCCATACATTGTTCGATGCAGGGCGCAGCACCGGAAAGTTCTGATCATCTGCGATCCCGCGCTCTATCAATGACGTGAGCAGTCCTTCCAAGTCGCGCTTGATAGTCTCCGCCTTCTTAGGAGGCTTCATCATTTGCCACCTCCGAGCAGCTTAATCAGTTTTTGCTTGATTTCGGCATCCAAGTCATCCGGTGTGATTTCGCCTCGCTCCAAGGCATTTACTAACTCGCGAGCACCAGTCTGCCTTTGCTCTAAGCGCTGCTTTTCATGCGGCGATAGGTCGCGGTGCACGATCCTCAGTTTTTTAAGGACCTCATCGGTCGGGTACGTGAAGTCGAGTCTAAAGTTGCGTTGTTTTAAACGCTCGAACTCGCGAATAAGATTAGCCATCCCCTGCCCGTAGCCGATTACCCGTACCCAGGCTTTGCTGCGGGTGATGGCAGTAAACAAGCGATTACGTATGCTGGCCAACCCCACCCCAGTGCCATCGCAGTCTTGCGCATTGACCACATAGACCATGCCCGCCTCGTTACCTTTGGCCCGGTAAATACTGGTGAAGGTCACGGAAGGTGTCTCGGTCTTAAAGAACACGTCGGGATCTGTGTCGACGCCCGCGAGATGGTTCTGGATACCCATCTCGAACAATGCCTTACGGATCGGCCCCAATCGCTCTCGGGCAGTGAGAGGGTCAGGATGGATAACAATAATGTCATCATGCCGCAGTTCGTCTTCTTCAACGTTTTTCTTGATCTGCTCGACCAACCACGCGTTCTGTTCGGCTTCGTCACCGAACTGCTGAAAAACGACGAGATCGTCGACCGGGGAATGGTCCTCTAGAAACCTAGGGCTGGTCTCGTCGGTTCGTTCGAGGACGACGTGCTCTCCCTTAGCCAAACGTCCCTCTCGCAACCTGTATCCGATTTCTTCCCACAAAGCAGGTTGGTCGAACATCTGTACCAACCCCGTCTGGGAGTCTTTTGGCGGCTCACGGTAGATGCCGAAGCCGAGGGCGTGGGCCGTCACCAACACGGGCCGCGAGTTGCGGTAGCACTTCTGTAAGATCACGTCCCGGCGCGGGTCCCCCTCAAGGGAAACAACTGGCTGCCCTGCAGTGTCTGTACCAAAAATCTCTTCAGGTGGCGGCAGTGAGGTCCCCGACAGATTCTGGAGTTCGTCGTAGGCATAAACGAGCCGCTTCGGCGGCTTGAGCATCGCGTAGCACAAGCGCAGAAAGCTCGGGGCAAAGTCTTGTGCTTCGTCAACCAGGATCGCGTCGTAGAGCTCTGGGGGATTATCAACCGCGCTCAAGGCTGCTTGGCAAGCCCCATCGAACGCCCTATCGCCGCCACCGAATCGATAGCTGGCGGACCTGAAATCATGGAACTCCTGCCCTGTGACGCGGCAGAACTCGTAATAAATTCCGTCACGCTCATCACCACCGGGCGCGCCCCAGGCGTTGACTATACGTATCTTTGTCCAATCCGGCTCCTCGCCACTTTGCTCGACACAGAAATTGTTGATGAGCCGCTTGAATTGTCCCTTCAGCGAACGAGTGTGGAAGGTAACGGCAATCCGCCAATCAGGATACTGGGTGTGGAGATATGCGGCCTTGAGAGCCAGTACGATCGTCTTGCCGGAACCGGCCAGACCACGAATGCGCTGCACGCCCTCGACGGTTTCAATGACGGCCCGGTTTTGCCGATGATCAAGCGTGGCAATCGAGTCCTCTAGTTTCTTGAGCTTTCCGCCTCGCGAATCAGGCTTTCTCACCTCGCGCTTGGAGCGACTTTTGCGGATCGACGACAAACTCTCGATGGCCGAAAGTGTCATTCGATACAGGTCGTCCGAGCTATCTTGCCAAGAAAAGGCCGAAAGGATTTTTGCGAGGTTCCTTTCGTTGGCGAGCGGATAGTCCTCTTTGGCAAACCTCTCGACGGCGTCGATGGCAGGCGCAAAGGTGATGACGTTTAACGGCGGGATCAGACGTCGCCCTTTGACCAGCTCCTTGTGCAGCTTCAGCTTGGCTTCAATCTTGTTGGCGAGATCATCCTGCCGCGCCGCGTAGTCGCCCACATCCGTACTTTCAACCAGGTCGAAGAGGACGACACCCTTTTCGCGGCTCACCAGTGTCGCATCGATGAAATATTTGCCCTCCGGCGTTGGGATCAATGGGTAGCCGAAAAAGCACTCTCCCGACAGCCCCTCAATGGTGGCCAAGGTTTCTTCGAGTGCCTGGGAGGCGGCGGGCTTGCCATTGATACCGCGTGTGAAGTTGATTTTGTTCATGTTCGTCCTCCGTTCGAGAATTTGTTTAGGGGAAATCTATCTTGCAACCATCGTTTCCCCCTATCCTGAGATTTGACAAGGTAATGTTCTGAATATACATGATATCCATTATTCATCCTCCTCTGATAGAGTAGCGTGATCATCCTCTCCATTCAAGGTCTCGCCTTGCGCTCTCTCCTCATCGTCCATCCAGGGGGCGTCTTCTTCGTCTGGCTCCTCCGGCAACTGCGCTGCGACCTCGCGCACATCCACCTTGCCGGTGACCACATCGGCGATGAGGCGGGTACAGTATTCGCGCAGGAGCTCGATTTCGCGGCGGGTGGCGGCGATAACAGCGTCGATATTCTCGGTTTGCTCTCGAAGTCGTTGGAGAATTGCCTGTTGTTCGGCCTTTGGTGGCAAAGCTATACACAGTCGCCCGTACCGTGTAGGATTAAGATTAGACTGATGTAGGCTCGGAATAGCTTCTCGCCGAGCCCTTGATAATGTAGATGCATCGTTAAGAACCAAGTTTAGAAATTCAGGTTCGTTTTCTTTCGTTGGGCGCATTCGCACAAGATAGGAAGCAAATGTTACTGGAGACACGTAGCCGGAGAATAGAGCGACCTTGCCAACTAGCTCAGCACTGTTAGTCCGGTTAAAGAGAAGATCGCCTGGAGACAACAGGAGGTTCGGATCAACCGTGTCAACTCCGCCCGTGTCGGGAATTATTACTTGACCATTCTTAAGATGTCCCATCGTCAAAAGCCTAATCGTACCTGAATCAGAACCAGATTCTGATATACCGTAATCCATGGAAGAAAATGCTCGCTTTATCGGCACCACCTCCCAATGCTCCGGTACGTCGCCCAGCCACTCCACACCGGAGGGCTTGTAGGCCGGATAGGGCTGGCCGGTGCGGACGTCGATCTTGCCGGTGACGGCCTGGTGGATGAGGGCCTGCTTGTACTCCTCGAGCAGCTTGATCCGCCGCTTGCGCGCCCGGATCACCCGCCGGATCCGCCGCTCCGCCCAGTCCAGAAACCGCACGATGGCGGTTTGTTCCGCCGCCGAGGGCAAGGCAACTCGTATCTCCCGCACTTCCCCTTCGCTGATGGCAGGTACTGGCCCTGGTTGCGCAAACTGACCGAGATCGATGTAGCTCATTACTAAAAACAAGAATTCTCGATTGCCGTTCCGCGCCACGCACGCCATCATATTGTTATCAATACAACATTGGTTTGCAGCGATGCGCCGTTTGTTCGTTAAGAGTGCGCCGCCCACCTTCGGAAACACAATCGTCCCTGCTGGAAACACGGTCGCTCCGAGGCCCTGCGCAACGGTCGTCGAAACCGTGTTAGCACAAACACGAAGATACTTCTCGTTGCCCGGAATATTCATGTCGGAGACCTTGAAGAATGGAATCTCCGCGCTCGCATCACCTTGGTGATGAACCGGAAAGCCCGCGCCGCTTTTGAACCAAGCTAATCGCTTCAGAGGCACGACCTCCCAATGCTCAGGCACCTGGCCCAGCCACTCCACGCCGGAGTCTTTGTAGGCGGAGTAAGGTTTGAGGTTGGTGATCATCCTTATGCCCCCTGAGCATTGAAGGCTGCATAGACCACTTGCCGCAGCCGATCGGGGATATTTGATTGATCCACCGCTTCAAAATGGTCCAGAGCAGCGAGGGCCTTTCCCTTCTTTTCACCTTGGCTCTTGGAAACTCCGCTTACCGTCTCGAAATCCGGTGAAAGCAGTTCCACCTGCCCCAAAGGCGTTTTAACAAGATTTTTTATGTTCTCATTAAGTGCAAATGTCCTCTCCCTCGCCTTTTTCTTGTCTTCGGTCCAATCATCGGGTATCGGATCGGGCAAGGGGTCTTCGTCATGTATCACAAGATAAGGGATTTCGAACGCTTTTGCGATGGCGACATACAAAGGGAGGTTGTGCTTGGATCCGCAGTCAATGATTGATATATCTGGATCAAAGACACCCAGTTTTTTGGCCAAATATGGCAACACCACTTTTTCCGTCTCACCTTCGACAAATATAACCCGTTTGGCAAAGAACATTTCGCCACGGTCGGGATTTATCCATTGAGCCATATGAAACCGCTTTTTCCTTTCGCCGGTATCATCACCTTCGAACAACTCATTGACACATTGGCGGACGCAGCTTCCTTTTTCCGGAGAATACTTGGTGAGAATTGCCACCTCTTTGTAGTGTTCAAGATCGACAAAGTGGGTTGAGTGTGTACAGATGAATACTTGATGGTTTGGGGTTTCGGCTATTTCACGAAGCGTCATGGCTAATCTGCGTTGCGCGTGCGGATGCAGAAAAAGCTCCGGTTCCTCCATGGCAAAAATCACCGAGTCCGATTGCTTGCGCGGGGCTGGTCCCTCCCGATCGCGGGAACTTCTCTCTTCCCGCAGGGTCTTCGCCCAAGCTCGAAGAAGAGCAAACATCATTGCACGTTGCAACCCATGGCCTTTTCGGTCGGCGGTGGTCTTGACCCCATCGTTCAAGTGGACATCGGTGCCGAGTTCGAAGAGTCGTTCTAGTTCTGGCGGTGTTACTTCTATATTCACTTTGACACCCCACGTCCGGAGTTCCTCCTCAATTGACCTTTCGAGATCCGCCAATTGATTGTTCTCTTGTTCTTTGTCGTCACGGACGTTCAGCGACTGCACGACTTCTTCCAGCTGCTTGCGTGCTTCCCTAAAACGTGGGTCTCTCTCGGCCATTTCACGCACGGCACGGTTCAACAAGCGTCCAAAGGTAGTCGTGGTCTTCACTTTGATCTCGTCCGTCAGGTCGCGTACCGCCGGAATCAAATAGAAATCGGGCAACACGCCTCCACCGACATTCTTCTGGCCTAGCAAAGGCCCTTCTTCGAGAACCCGTGAAAAACTGAGCTCCTCTCGATGTTGTTCTATATATTTTTGTTGAGCCTCTTCGATGTGTGCCTTAGTCAAGCGACCGCTTGATGGGACAAAATCTTTTAACGGTGTCTGATTAACGCTTTCCCGTGACGTGTAATCCCCCGCCTTGTCCGAGTTAAGCCATTCTACATCCGGCTGTTCTACGTAGCCATTATAGAAGACCTCAATTCCACCATTCTGTATTCGGGCTGTTTTACGGATACAAACAGTTCCGTCGGACTGAACATATTTCTTGAAAGTGTTCTTCTCTTGTTCCGTAAGTTCGTTAAAAGTTATCTCAACCCAAAAGTCATTATCCCCTTCGCCGCGATTGACGAAGAAATCTTGCTCTACAGGCTTGGCGGAGGTGGACAAGCAAAACTCGAGGGCGGCGAGCAGATTAGACTTTCCGTGATTGTTAGGACCGAGCAATGTTACGAGGGGCAGACATTCCATCTCCAAGTCGCGGATGCTGCGGTAGTTATGGATTCTTAAGCGTTGGATTCGCATGGTTATCCTCCTAAGATCTCATTTAGCAACCCCTCCGCCTCCTTCTCCACCGCCAGCAGGTCGGCGCGGATCTCTTCCAGCGACCGCAGGGCCTTTGGCTTGTAGAAGTAGCGGTTGAAGTTGATCTCGTAGCCCACCTTGACGCTTGCCGGGTCGTACCATGCATCCGGCGCATAGGGCAGGACTTCGCGGCGCAAGAAAGTCTCGATGGCCGTGCGCTGGTCTTCCGGGCTTGGCAGGTAACCAGGCTGATGGCAGGCCTGGCACTCAAGGAACGGGATCTGCTCGCTGTCGCGCAACTCCGTGTCCGGTTCATACTCCACCACACGCGGCTTGCCACCGATGACAACCTCAAACAGCCCGCGCAGCGGGTCAGGCGCCGTGCCGGGTTTGTGGATTTTTTTGATGACCGGCGGTGCGTCGTCGGCACGCTCGGCCGTTTCCCGAAGTGCCTTAATCTCCTTGGGAGTGTAGGCGCGCTCGGGGTCGATGCCTTTCAGGCGCAGTGGGCGCTCCACCGTCACCTTCCAGTAGCCGAAGGCGGCGTTGGGGAAGATCTTGGACTGCTCGGTCTCCTCGAATTTGAGGAAGGTATCAACAATGCGACGGATGTCCTCTTCGGACAGCTCGCAGTTCTTCTTGCCCAGGTTCTTGCGCAGGGGCTTGTACCACTGCGTGGCATCGATGAGCTGCACGCGGCCTTTGCGGTGATCGGGCTTCCTGTTCGTGAGCACCCAGACGTAGGTGGCGATGCCGGTGTTGTAGAACATGTTGAGCGGCAGGGCGACGATGGCCTCGAGCCAGTCATTCTCGATGATCCAGCGGCGAATGTTGCTCTCGCCCTGGCCGGCGTCCCCCGTAAACAGCGACGAGCCGTTGTGCACCTCGGCGATGCGACTGCCGAGCGGGGTGTCGTGCTTCATCTTGGAGAGCATGTTCACCAGGAACAGCATCTGCCCGTCGCTCGAGCGGGTGATGAGCGACAGCTCCTCACCCCGGTGCTGCACGACAAAGCGCGGGTCCTTGATGCCAGCCTTGCCGCCCATGCGTTCCAGGTCGCTCTTCCAACTCTTCCCGTAGGGCGGATTGGAGAGCATGAAGTCGAAGGTGCGGCCGGGGAAGGCGTCGTTGGATAGGGTCGAATGCTCCGGTCCGCCGACGATGTTGTCGGCGGCATCGCCCTCGCCCTTGAGCAAAAGGTCGGCTTTGCAGATGGCGTAGGTTTCGGCGTTGATCTCCTGGCCGAAAAGATGCACCGAGACCTGTTTGCCGCGTTCTTTCGCCAGCTGCAACAGGGTTTCCTCGGCCACCGTGAGCATCCCGCCGGTGCCGCAGGCGCCGTCGTAGAGCAGGTAGGTGCCGGATTCGATCTGGTCGGCGATCGGCTCGAAGATCAGGCGGGCCATCAGCCTCACGGCGTCGCGCGGGGTCCAGTGCTCGCCGGCTTCCTCGTTGTTTTCCTCGTTGAAACGGCGCACCAGCTCCTCGAAGATGGTGCCCATGGCGTGATTGTCGAGGCCGGGCAGCCGGACGGTGCCGTCGCTGTTGAGCACAGGGTAAGGACTCAGGTTGATGGACGAGTCGAGGAACTTCTGGATGAGCGTGCCCAGGGCGTCGGCTTTGGCCAGGCGGGGGATTTGGTTGCGGAACTCGAAGTTGTCGATGATCTCCTGCACGTTGGGCGAGAAGCCATCGAGGCAGGCACGAAAATCCGCCTCCAGTTGCTGGCGGCTGGCACGCGCCTTGAGGTCGCGCAGCGTAAAGGGGGAGGTGTTGTAGAAGGCTTGACCAGCGGCCTGTCGCAGAGCAGCGTCCTGGTGTACGATCCCCGCTTTTTCGAGCGAAGCTTTCATGTCGAGCACGGCCTGCTTGGTGGGCTCCAATACCGCATCCAGTCGGCGGATCACGGTCATCGGGAGAATGACGTCACGGTACTTGCCGCGCACGTAGAGGTCGCGCAACACGTCGTCGGCGATGCCCCAAATGAAATTGGTGATCCAGGTCAGTTGGCCGTTTTCCATGTTAAACCTTCCTCCACAAAGGTTGCATATTTTCTAGTGACGGCGAGCCGAACTTCCACCGTACCACCGTAATTACCTGCTTTTGGTCTATTCGCCAAGCGCCGCCATTTTCCTGCCAAAACTTTTAGCGTCAATCGTCTTGCCTCGGACGACATACACGTCGATCCAAATGTTTCGGAAATGCAGGTTCATCACGCGGCAAAATCCGCTTTTATGGAAATCTCCTATATTGGTGACACATGTGCCATACCTGCCAAACCCCACCAATCCATGGAAGGGATTGAAAGGGGGCACCGTTCCTCGCACTCGCCTGTTTCCTGGTCTATAACAGTCTAATAACACACGGGACTGGGCGGCCCGATATGATGGCGCTTCATTGTTTCACCTGGTTACAGGGAAATAGAAAGGCGCCGTATCAAATACGGCGCTTATAGGCGAAGACGACGATCGCCCGGCGCACGATACCCGCGGGCATACTTTCCGGGGGTTGATCTTTGCTTCAGAAAAAAGGGTTTAAAACTTTTATCTCTTCGTAAACCTGACCCTGGTTCAAATCCTCAGTCCAGAGTATGCCGCAACCCAGTGCCTGGGCGCTGCGAATGATCATCGCGTCCCAAAACGAAAGCCGGTACCGCTGTTGAATTTTAATTGCTTCCAGAACGTCGGCGGCAAGAGGAGCATGCACATGCCAGTGGGCAAGATTGGCGATGATGCGCGATGCTTCCTCAAAGGCAAGCAACCGGTCGACCTTTTGGGTTACTGTGACATAAAACTCCTGGAGCACCTGCACGCTGAGACAACCGCAGCGGTTATCCCAGAGGCCGGCAACCAGCGCCTTTGCCCGGACATGCTTTTCGCCGGCCGATTTATCGTGCGCGTAAACTAAAATGTTGGTGTCTACGAACTGTCGCTCACCGCCCGCGCTCATGCAATTCTCCCCTGCTCCAGCCAATGTTTCCCCCGGTCCCCAGATCATATTTTTCCAGGATGGCCAGGTGGTCCCGCTTTGCCAGGCGGTACGCATCTTCCCGGCGCGTCAGTTCCTCCAATAAGTGGGTCAAAAGCCCGGAAAGGGATGTCCCCCGTTCAACGGCTATATGCTTTGCCCGCCTCAGGATTTCCCTGGGAATAGAAAGGGTAACATTCTGGTGCTCCATTGGGAATCACCTCCACAAAAAAAGTGTAACACATAAACACGTGGGAGGTCAAAGGTTTTGGTAGATGACGAGGACGCCGCCTTTTCCCCCGGCGAGAAACGACCTGTCCGCAGGCCACCGCCGCGGCCATGCGAAAAATAATGCGCAGAAAACCCCGGGAACCAGGTGGCACCCGGGGTTTCCGCGTTCGTTTCCGGCAATTTCCCCCTCTGGACGGTGGCGATTGAACTGTTTTGTCCAAAGCGGCAGTATCAGGCCGGGCGGGATGTTTTCCGGAATCCGTCCTTTGTTTTCCCTACTTCTGCAGTTGGGTCAAAATCCGCTCGTAGTAATCCAGGCATTCCGGATTGGCCAGGGCGTCCCGGTTGGTCACCGGCCGTCCGTTGACGATGTTCGTTACCGCGCTCTCCACTTTCTTCATGTTCAGGGTATAGGGTATATCCGGCACGGCCACGATCAGGGCGGGAACATGCCGGGGCGATGCCTTTTCCCGCAGGGTTTTCTTGATCTTGTTTTGCAGTTCCTCCGTCAGGGTGTATCCCGGATTCAGCTTGACAA
>NZ_WHYR01000005.1 GCF_009428905.1 Desulfofundulus thermobenzoicus
CCCCCGCCCCCGGGTGACCACGGTGCCCAGGTAGGCCATATTGCGGGCATCCCCCGGGATGACTTTGCCAGCGATGGCCTGCACCTGTTTTTTCGCCGGAATGGACTCGCCGGTTAAAGCCGATTCCTCCACTTCCAGGTTTACTGCCTGCACCAGGCGCACATCGGCAGGCACCCGATCCCCGGCCTCCAGCAAAACCAAATCCCCCGGCACCAGTTCAGCAGCGGGGATTTTGCGCTCCAACCCGCCCCGGATCACGCGGGCTTCGGGGGCGGCCAGTTCCCTTAAGGCCTCCATGGAGCGTTCGGCCCGATACTCCTGGATACAGCCCAGGACGGCGTTTAATGTAACAATAATCATGATGGTCACGGCGTCGGCGTATTCACCCAGAAAACCCGATATCACCGTAGCCGCCAGTAAAATGAGCACCATGAAATCCCTGAACTGCTCCAAAAACAGCTGCCACAACGGCACCCGGGGAGCCCTGGTCAGCTGGTTGGGGCCGAAGCGCGCCATCCTCTCCCTGACCGCACCGTCATCCAGGCCCCGCTCCAGGCTGGTTTGCAGTACCGCCGCCACTTCCTGTCCGGATAGGGAATACCACTGTTCCGGCATCGGACATCACCCCTGTTTGTCCCTTTGTCCCATTTAAGCTTATGCGCAGCTGGTGGCAAAAATAACCGGGGAACAGGCCGGCGGTTTTTTCAACTTTTCCAGTCACCGGACGCAGCCGGTCTTTATGGTAAACAAGGTTTTTTAGCGGTTCCGCCCGGTAACGGGACCCAAAGCGGCAAAAGCATAAACGGTTATGCCCTTGATACCGGATCCCTATAGATGTTAAACTGTCATATGACATGCCGGATTAACCGGGCCGGCGCTGTAAGGCCTTCCGGTAATTTCCGCATGATAGCTGACGAAAGGAAGCCTTTCCCATGCCCTTTGACGGATTGGTACTGGCGGCCATAGGCCACGAATTGAAGATAAAAATAATGGATGGCCGGATTGACCGGATATACCAGCCTTCCCCCCTGGAGATGAACCTGATCATTCACCGCCCCGGGGAACGCCTGCGCCTTTTGCTCTCGGCCCACCCCGAACACGCCCGCATCCACCTGACCGGGCAAACCCGGGAAAACCCCGCTTCTCCCCCGCTTTTCTGCATGGTCCTGCGCAAGCACCTGGAAGGGGGGCGCATCCGGGAGATCCGCCAGCCGGGACTGGACCGGGTGCTGATCCTGAAGGTTCAGGGACGGGATGAACTGGGCCGTTTATGCATCAAAGAATTGATTTGTGAAATCATGGGCCGGCACAGTAACATTATCCTGGTGGACGCCGGCAGCAAGCAGATCATCGATGCCATCAAGCGATACACCCATGCCGTAAGCCGGCACCGGGAGGTATTGCCAGGCCGGGAATATATTCCCCCGCCGGAACAGCACAAGCTGAACCCTTTCACCCTGGATGAGGAGGAATTTCGCCGGGCGTTACTGCAGGAGTCTCTGGATGCACCCGTGCAGGCCGTTCTGCACCGCCGCCTGGACGGCGTAAGCCCAATTATGGCCAGAGAAATAGTCTACCGGGCGGGGCTGGAGGACGGGCTGGTGGTGGATCACTGCGGAGAATATGAACTGCGGGTTTTGTGGCAGGCGCTGCAGCAAATAGCCCGCCCGGCCGCCCGGGGGGAATTTCACCCCACCCTCATCCTGGACCGGCACGGCCGGCCCAGGGAATTTGCCGCCTTTGAGCTGACCCACCTTCAGTCCCCCGGTCGCAAACACGGGTCCATGAACCAGGTGGCGGATTTGTTTTATGCCGCCAGGGAGGAACAGTCCAGGATGGAACAGGTGCGCCAGTCCCTTTTAAGTGCAGTACGGCGGGAAATGACCCGGGTGGGTAGAAAACTGGCCCTGCAGGAGGAAAGCCTGGCCGAGGCCCAGAGGGCGGAGGAGTTGAAGTTATACGGTGAACTGCTCACGGCCAACCTCTGGCGCCTGGAAAAGGGAGCCCGGGAAGTTAGCCTGGAAAACTTTTATGACCCGGCCAACCGGCCGGTAACCATCCCCCTGGATCCCTGTTTGAGTCCGGTAGAAAATGCCCAGGCCTATTTTAAAAAATATACCCGGGCCAGAAATACCGCTGTTGAGGCCCGCACCCGGGCTGAGCAGAGCAAAGAGGAGCTGGAATATTTAACAGGCGTGGAAACGGCCCTGCACCAGGCCGCCACCATGACCGAAGTGGCGGAAATAAGGCAGGAACTGGAAGAACAGGGCTACCTGCCGGCACTCCCGGCAGAAAGACCGGGAAAAAGGGAGCCGGAAAAACCCCGGCCCCTGACCTTCACCTCCAGCGACGGCTTTACCATACTGGTGGGGCGGAACAACAGGCAAAACGACTACCTGACCACCCGCCTGGCCCGGGATGAGGACATCTGGCTGCATACCAGGCAGATTCCCGGCTCCCACGTGATCATCCGCGCCGGCGGCCGGGAGGTGCCGGACACCACCCTGCAGGAAGCCGCCTCCCTGGCCGCCTACTTCAGCCGGGCCCGGGAGTCGCAAAACGTGCCGGTGGATTACACCCTTCGTAAGAATGTCAGCAAGCCCCGGGGCGCCCGGCCGGGTTACGTGATCTATACCGGGCAGCGCACCATTAACGCCAGCCCCGGGGAGGAACTGGTGGAGAAGCTGCGGTCCGCTCATGGTCATCCAGAAAAATGAGCCCCCATAGTTTGCGGGCAAGCCCGGGCAGTATCCGGGGGCCGAATAATCCCGGCGGAAAACTTCGATTCCGGTAAAAAAAGTACTCCAGATAATCTTCGGCAACCGGCACTAGTCTTCAGCCCGCCGCCTTTAAACCCATGGAACCAAGCATGTCCAGGTCCTTCTCTATTTCATTGCCCCGGGTGGTAAGATAGTTGCCGATCATCAGGCCGTTCACGGCCACGGCCAGAGCTTCCCCCTGCCGGTAGCCCAGGGCCGGCTCCCGCCCGCCGCACAGCCGGAAGGTGGCCCGGGGCATGATCAGCCGGAAAAGGGCCACGGTTTTTAAGATCTCCTCCACGGGCGGGGGCTTCTGTCCGGCCAGGGGGGTACCGGGTATGGGGTTGAGGATGTTCACCGGCACCGAGGTCACCCCCAGTTCCCGCAGTTCCAGGACCATTTCCAGCCGGTCCTCCATCCTTTCCCCCAGGCCGATGATGCCCCCGGCACAGACAGAAAGCCCGGCCGCCCGGGAGGCCCGGATGGTGGCCACCCGTTCTTCAAAGGTGTGGGTGGTACAGATTTGGGGAAAATAGCGGCGGCTGGTTTCCAGGTTATGGTGATACATGGTTACCCCCTCTTCTTTTAACCGCCGGGCCTTTTCCTGATCAATGATCCCCAGGGAAGCACATAGCTGCAACCGCGTTTCGGCCCGCAGCACCCGGTAAATGGCCAGCACCTGCTCAAAATCATGCTCCCCGATGCCCCGGCCGCTGGTGACCAGGGCAAAACGCCGGGCACCGGCGGCCTCCATACGCCGGGCTTTCTCCAGGGCCTTTTCCGGGCCGATCAATGGATATATCTTTACCCCGGTTTTATGGTGTGAGGACTGGGCGCAAAAGCGGCAATTCTCACTGCACAGCCCGGAACGGGCGTTGACGATGGAGCACAACTCCACTTCCCTGCCCGTGAAACGCTCCCGTACCTGCCGGGACAGGTCCAGCAGTTCCATCAGATATCCCGGCGGGAGGCCGGCCAGCTGTAAAGCCTCTTCCCGGGACAACCCCTCCCCGGACATAACCTTATTTTTAATTTCCCGCCACACTATGTAACCCCCCCATTAACAAATTGGACATGGGAATTAATGTCCTGTAACCGCAGCTATTGATTCGAAAGTGATTTCCAGGACATTATTCAATTCCCCTTCCGACATGGTCAGGATGGGCATGAGCACAATCACGTCGCCCAGGGGGCGGATGATCAGGCCCCGGCGGCGGGCCTCCAGGATCACCCGGTGGCCCACCTGCTCCTGCACCGGGTAAGATTTTTTCGTCTCTCTGTCGGCCACCAGTTCAATCCCCACCATCATCCCCCGCTGGCGGATATCCCCCACATGGGGCAGCTGCCAGAAACTTTCCAGTCCCCGGCGCAATAGTTCGATTTTGGGCTGCAGGGTACCCGGCAAACCCTCCTGTTCAAAGAGTTCCATGCTGGCCAGGGCGGCGGCACAGGCCACGGGGTTGCCCGTGTAGGTATGGCCGTGGTAAAAGGTACGGCATTCCTCCGGTTTGCCCAGAAAGGCACTGTAAATCTCGTCGGTGGTCAGGGTGGCCGCCAGGGGGAGATAACCGCCGGTAATACCCTTGGCCAGGCACATCAGGTCCGGAGAGACTCCTTCATGTTCACAGGCAAAAAGGCGGCCCGTGCGGCCGAATCCCACGGCCACTTCATCGGCAATAAGCAGGATATTGTACCTGGTACATAATTCCCGCACCCGTCTCAAGTACCCCGCAGGAGCGGTGATCATCCCGGCCGCCCCCTGCACCAGGGGCTCAATGATCAGGGCGGCCACTTCCCCGTGGTGTTTCCCCATCAGTTCTTCCAGCCGGTCCACACAGGCCATGCCGCAGCCATCTTTTTCCAGTTCCAGGGGGCAGCGATAGCAGTACGGTGCGGGGGCATGGAGGCACTGAAAAAGCAGGGGCCTGAAGATGCCATGGAAGAGGGACATGCCGCCCACACTTACGGAACCAATGGTGTCGCCATGATAGGCCTCCGCCAGGGAGATGAACTTTGTCTTGCTGTGGTGGCGCCCCCCTTCCTTCTGCTGCCAGTATTGAAAGGCCATCTTCAGGGCAATCTCCACGGCAGTGGCGCCGGCGTCGGAGTAAAAAACTTTGTTCAGTCCAGAGGGAGTAATCTCTACCAATTTTTTGGCCAGGAGGATGGACGGCACGTTAGCCAGGCCCAGCAGGGTGGAGTGGGCTATTAAATCCAGCTGTTCTTTGATGGCCCGGTTCAGGGCCGGGTGGCAGTGGCCGTGGACGGTCACCCACAGGGAGGAAACGCCGTCCAAATAGCGGTTACCTTCCACATCAATTAAATAACTGCCTTCCCCCCGGGCAATGATCAGGGGCTTTTCCTGAACATATTGCTGCATCTGGGTAAAGGGATGCCAGACATACTGCCTGTCCCATTGTTCCAGCAGTACAGGGTCAAAGGTTTGCAAAACAGGCACCTCCGCAGGAAATTGAATAATAACGTTTTAAAGCAGCTCCCGCCAGGCCACAGCCTGTTCCACCGCATCTAAAAGTCCGCCGGTCCGGCCTTCTTCCACACTCACCGCCGGCAGGTACGGCACTATGCCCAGCACCCTCACACCGGTCATCGCCTCAATAACGAGCGGATTGTTCATTTCCGTGGGACCGGCCTCTTCCTGCTTCTGACCGTTGATAATGATCCCGGCCACCGCCAGGCCGGCATTCCGGGCATAGGCCACGGTCAGCACGGTATGGTTGATACTGCCCAGGCCCGGGCGGGCCACCACCAAAAGGGGCAGGGAAAGTTCCCCGGCCAGGTGAGCCACGGTAAATTCCGGGCCGGAAAGGGGTACACATAATCCACCGGCCCCCTCCACCAGGGTTAAATGGTGCTTCTGCAGTGCCTGCCGGCAGAAATCCACCACCCGCCCGGGTGCAATGCTTTCCCCGGAAAGCTGTGCAGCCAGGTGCGGGGATACCGCCGGCTCAAAGCGGTACAGATTCAATTCATCCATGGGTAAAGACAACCCGGCCGCCCGGCGGTAAAAGGCCGCATCTTCGGGGATTAATTGTCCATCCTGCATAACGGCTCCGCTCTGCACAGGCTTTACCGCCAGGGCGTCAATACCCCGGCGCCGCCAGACCCCCACCAGGGCGGCGGTGATCACCGTTTTGCCTACACCGGTATCGGTACCGGTAACCAGATATCCTTTGCCCATCAGACCACCTCCCGGTGCACTGGATTGAGCAGTTGCAGGGTTTTGTAGACCTTGCTCCCGGTAAGAGAAGCCACCACAGAAAGGAAGAGGTCCCCCGGGGAGCAGATGATGGCCCCAAACCATACCGCCTGGGCCAGGGTAAAGGTTTTATGCACCACGTAGTTTAAAATTATGTACAGGTGTAACACCCCCAGGGTATAAACCACCACCAACCCGGCCAGGCTGGCCAGAAAATAACCCGGCACGCCCCTTTCCCGCAATTTTTCCGCCACCGCTCCAATTACGTAAGCCCCCAGGGCAAATCCCACCAGATAGCCAAAGGTGGGCTGCAGTACATAGGCCGGCCCGCCACCCTGGGTAAAAATGGGCAGCCCGGCCAGGCCCAGGACCAGGTAGACCACCTGGCTCATAAAGGCCAGCCGCCTGCCCAGCAAAAGCCCGGCAAAGAGGACAAAGAGAAACTGCAGGGTGAAGGGCACATAGGGAATGGGGATTTTAATGAACGCCCCCACCGCCGTCAGTGCCGCAAACATGGATACCAGCACCATATCCCTCACGCTGAGCTGCAAAACCAATCCCCCCCTTATTGTTAACCATACCAACTGCACTGGTTAACCAATACTATATAAAAACCCCGTGGTAATGTCAACCATAAAATCTATTACGGTAAACTGTTATCCGGGTGCTACTTCAATCTTAATACGGGCCGGGTACCCTTTCCACCGGATACTTTGGAGTGTCTTCTCATACTTAATTTTCTCTAGCCGGGTATCCTTACCAATAAACCGGATACCCGGCCATTCCCACCAATTATTCAAAATAAACCCGCGGCACCCGCTTGCTGATTAAACAGACCACTTCATAATTGATGGTGCCCATGTGGGCGGCCACTTCTTCCACGGGCAGGAACCGGCCTTTCTGCGTTCCAAAAAGAACAGCCTCATCCCCCGCCCGCACCCCGGGAATACCGGTGACGTCCACCATACACTGGTCCATGCACACCCGGCCCACCACCGGCGCCCGCCGCCCGTGAATCAGCACCGATGCTTTGTTGGACAGCAGCCGGGACCAGCCGTCGGCGTAGCCAATGGGCAGGGTGGCAATGACCGACGGGGCTGCGGTGGTAAATTTACGGCCATAGCTGATGGAAGTGCCCGCCGGCACCTCCTTGACCTGGGCCACCCGGGCTTTCAGTTCCATGGCCGGTTTTAAATCAACCACCCGCCGCACTTCCGGGGAGGGCCAGAGGCCGTATAAAATAATCCCGGGCCGCACCATATCCAGGTGCATTTCCGGCAGTTCCAGGGTGGTGGCGCTGTTGGCCACATGTTTTATGGGGATGGTCACCCCCCTGGCCTCGATACCGGCCATGGCTTCCATAAAACGGGCAAACTGCCACCGGGTGTAGCTTTTATCCCTTTCATCGGCACTGGCCATGTGGGTAAAGGCTCCTTCCACGTGCAACCCCGGCAGTACCGCCACGGCGGCGGCAAAATCCGGCGCTTCGGCGGGGGGTACCCCGATGCGGCCCATGCCCGTGTCAATCTTCAAATGCACCCGGGCTTTTTTCCCGGCGGCCACGGCAGCGGCCGAGATGGCCCGGGCATCGTCCAGGGAAAAGACGGTCTGGGTGATGCCGTGTTCCACCAGCAGTGGTGCCTGCTCCGGCGGCGTGTAGCCCAGGATGAGAATGGGGGCGGTTATGCCTGCCCGCCTCAAGGCCAGGGCTTCGTCCAAAATGGCCACCGCCAGGTAGCCGGCCCCGTTCTCCAGGGCCACCCGGGCCACCGGCAGGGCTCCGTGGCCGTAGGCGTCGGCCTTGACTACGGCACAAAACTTTGTCTGCGGTTTTAACAACCCGCGGATAACACGCACATTATGGGCCACGGCCGTTAAATTCACCCGGGCCCACACGGGGCGGCCGCTTACATTGCTTGCTGCAGACATGGGGAAGACCTCTTTCCATGTTTGTTTATTTATTTGTTTGTTTATTTCAACCCTCACCCGGCATGGGAAGGCCGGGTGCTATAGTTGCCAAAGATGAAAAAGGTTAAGCAAGGGGAATTCCCGCCGGCCGGTAACCGGCGGTTTTTACTTAAAACGGGTTTACTGTGCAAAGAGGGGCCTTATCCAGGACCCCTCGTTTCATTTTGTGTAACTATTCAGTGAAACCGGTGTGGGCACGGCGTTGTCCCCGCTCACTCCGGTGCTCCGCGCCGACAGTACCACAGCTCGCTTCGGGCCGGCTCTGGCTCCCTGCGGATTGCCATCGATACTATTACTTATGCTATCTTACTGTTTTTCTCCGATGTGATTCTGTCACGTTTCTAAAGACGTTTACGTTGGCGTCCTCGGGAGCCGAGCCGGCAACCTCAGCTCGCTGGGTACTGTTACCGGCGCTTCGCAATGTCGTTCGCTCTGGGCAACGCCGTGCCTTCATATCAACCACCGGTTCCAGTGAACACTTACCATTTTGTTTTATTTTAACCGCACCTCAACCATTGCACAACCCCGTCAGGAAGCAACGCGCATCAAATCCACCGGCACATCCATTACCTCATGCAATGGAGTGTACTCCAGGTTCAGGGCTTCGGCCACCGCTTTATAGGTTACTTTGCCGTCGTACACGTTTACACCCCTGGCCAGGGCGATATCTTCCTTCACCGCCCGGGCCAGACCCTTGTCGGCCAGGGCCAGGGCATAGGGCAGGGTGGCGTTGGTCAGGGCAAAGGTGGAGGTGCGAGCCACCGCACCGGGAATGTTGGCCACGGCATAATGAATCACACCGTATTTTACATAGGTGGGATGGGAATGGGTAGTCACCCGGTCCGCCGTTTCCACACAGCCGCCCTGGTCAATGGCCACGTCCACAATTACCGCACCGGGCTGCATGTTTTTCACCATATCTTCGGTGACCAGCTTGGGTGTCCGGGCACCGGGAATCAGCACGGCGCCGATGACCAGGTCTGCATCTTTCACCGCTTCCTTTATACCGTAGCTGCTGGACATGAGGGTTTTCACCCGGGCACCGAAAATGTCGTCCAGGTAGGCCAGTCGTTCGGCATTCTTGTCAATGATGGTTACCTCCGCTCCCATACCTACGGCCACCTTGGCCGCATTGGTACCCACGGTGCCACCGCCCACAATCACCACTTTGGCCGGTGGTACGCCGGGCACGCCGCCCAGGAGCACACCACGGCCACCATAAGGCTTTTCAAGGAACTGGGCGCCGATCTGGATGGACATGCGCCCGGCCACTTCGCTCATGGGCACCAGCAGGGGCAACGTCCCCCGGTTGGTCTGGATGGTTTCATAAGCCACACCGGCAATCTTTTTGACCAGCAAAGCCCTGGTCAGCTCCGGTTCGGGAGCCAGGTGCAGATAGGTAAAGAGCAGCTGGCCTTCTTTAAACAGGTCGTATTCCTCCGGCAGGGGTTCCTTTACCTTCATAATCATGTCTGCCCGGGCGTATACTTCAGCCTTGGCCGGCAGCATCTCGGCACCGGCCGCTATAAACTCCTCATCGGTAATGCCGCTGCCCAAACCGGCCTCCTTCTCAATAACCACCCGGTGCCCGGCCTTCACCAGGGCTTCCACGCCCGCCGGGGTAATGCCCACCCGGTTCTCATTGTCCTTAATTTCTCTGGGTACGCCAATAATCATCCTGCTCTGCCTCCTTATAATTTAGTTGTCCGTCGTCAGGCGCCGGATCCGGGTTTAACGCCCGGTTCTTAGCAGGTATTCGCTGCGGTAAATACCTTATCCTTGTCAATTTATTGCCGTAAACTATCAGGATATTTACTTTAGCTTCCCTTTCACAGGACTTTTTTAGCTGGAACGGGCTGCGTTGTCCCCGTTTCCTTATGGCGACGGTGCAGGCCGAAAAGATAGTAGGAAGCCACAATCAATACAAACCAAACCATACCGACATATAAAGCTATCCTGGTGGTTTCGTCAAAGGCCATTAACACCACCACAAAAGCCATTATGGCCAGGGCTATCCAGTTGGCATAGGGGAACAGGACAGAGGGGTAGGGTAATTTCGCCACTTCTTCGGGTGACAGGGTCCGGCGGTATTTCATTTGCACCACCAGCACTATTCCCCACACAAACATGACGCCCAGGGCTCCCATGCTGGTCACATAGATAAATACCTTTGCCGGAACCAGATAATTCAAAACCACGCCAATCAACATTACGCAGCTGGAAACAATTATGCCTATATGGGGAACGGCATGACTGGAAAGCCGGCTCAGAACCGCAGGAGCATTTTTTTGCAGGGCCAGATCGTAAAGCATGCGCCCGTTGCTGTAAATACCGCTGTTGCAGGAAGAGGAGGCGGCCGTCAATACCACAAAGTTAATAATGGAAGCCGCCGCCGGAATGCCCAGTTGGGCAAAGGTTAAAACGAAAGGACTGCCTTTGGTGCCAATCTCATCCCAGGAGTAAAGGGACATGATCACCAGCAGGGAACCCACATAGAAAATCAATATCCGCCAGAGAACCTTGTCAATGGCTGCCGGGATGGTTTTTTCCGGGTGCTGGGCCTCACCGGCGGTAACCCCGATGAGCTCCACGCCCACGTAAGCAAACATCACCATCACCATGGCCATCATCACACCATTGATACCCCTGGGGAAGAAACCGCCGTGGGACCACAGGTTGCTGAAACCAATGGGGACCCCATGATGGCCTAAACCAAAGACAATCATGCCCAGGCCCAGGATAATCAAGGTCACAATGGTAACCACCTTGATCAGGGCAAACCAGAACTCAAACTCCCCAAAGGCCCTTACCGCAATCAAGTTCACCGTAGTCATTATCACCAGGATGGCCAGGGCTCCCACCCACTGGGGCACCTGGGGAAACCAGAACTGGATGTACACACCCACAGCGGTGATTTCGGCCATACAGGTGGTTATCCAGGTAAACCAGTAGGTCCAGCCGGTGACATAGCCGGCCAGGGGCCCCAGGAACTTGTTGGCATAAGCGCTGAAGGAACCGGCCACGGGGTAGGATACCGCCAGTTCGCCCAGGGCGCGCATCATGAAAAATATGGCCACACCACCAATGATATATGAAACCACCAGGGCCGGACCGGCCGTCTTGATGGCCGTGGCCGAACCCAGGAACAGGCCCACACCAATGGCGCCACCCAGGGCAATCAGCTGAATATGCCTCTCCTGCAATCCCCGGTGCAGGTTTTCGGCATTTTTCTCAGACATGGCACAACCTCCTTATAAAAGTTGCTGGTCACGGATGCAGGTGTCCAACAGCTCCTCAGATCTGACGGACAGCTCCTTTATAACACCTCCCGCAACTTAATTTGCCCGGATCATCCGTCTGAAAAAACCGATAATATAACTTCTTACATGTTTAATGTTAAAGGAATTTTCTCTTCGAATACAGAAAACGATCATACCTGTTTTTGTGCTATCTTGCACATTTTCAGGGAATGGCCCCCTGAGTAAAAAGAGGATTATCACTATTTTGTCTGGTATTATTGTATTTTTGTCACGGATAACTGCCGGGAAAAATCTTCAAAATCCGGCAGGGAAAAAATCTGCTATAATAAACCGGGAGGGACGAGCATGAAGCTAAGTTCCGAGAACCTGGCCCAGTTAATTGAAAGGGACCGGTTTTTAAAAATCATCGACAGTTTTTCCAGAGCCACCGGCATTACCATAGATATCAACGATGTTTACGGCTATCCGGTGGTGGAACATGATTTCTTTTACGGCTTCTGTGCCACTGTCCGCTCCACGGCCGAGGGGCTGAAGCGCTGCTTCCGGTCCAACGCCGAAGTGGGCTTTGAAACCGCCGCCACCGGGGAGGTCTGCTTCAGCACCTGCCATGCCGGCGTGGTCCTGATGGCCGTTCCCCTGGTGGTGGACGGGCAGTTCTGGGGTTCCATCACCTGCGGCCAGATGCACCTGAGCCCGCCGGGAAAAGAGGCGGTGGAAAAAATGCTGGCGGCCACGGCGGACCTGGACTTGAACAGGGAGGAACTGATCCGGGGATTCATGGAAATAGATGTGGTTCCCCCGGAAAAATGCCGGGCCGCTTCCCAGCTGATCCAGTATGTTACCAATTATATTGCCGAACTGATTTACCGGGCCAAACTGCAGGAGAAAGAAACCAGTGAAAAACTGCGGTCCATGGATGAGGCCAGGGTGCGGGCCGAACTGGAAAAAGCTTTGCGCCTGGCCGAATTGAAAAATTTGCGGGCTCAGATCAAGCCCCACTTTCTTTTCAACACCCTGAATACCATTACCAGCCTGGTTGGTTTAAATGAAAACCAGAAGGCTTTAAAAACCCTTTATGCCCTGTCCCACCTGTTGCGCTGCTGTGTCTACCAGCCCGACGAGCTTGTACCTTTACGGGAAGAGCTAAAATATGTTCATAGTTATTTGACCATCCAGCAAATACGCTTTGGCAGCCGCCTGCATTTTTCCCTGGATGTGGATGACACGCTGCAGGAATTACCGGTGCCTTTTTTAAGCCTGCAGCCCCTGGTGGAAAACGCCTGCAAACACGGACTGGAACCCAAGGAAGGACCGGGCCACCTGAGGATTACCGGCCGCATCACAGACCAAAGGGCGGAGATCTGTGTCATTGACGACGGCGTGGGCATTCCCGGGGAAGTACTGGCGGTCTTTAACGAACATGGTGAAGGAGGCTCCGGACGATTGCAGGGCGTTGGTTTGCGCAATGTGCATGAAAGAATAAAACTATACTTTGGTCCCCGGTATGGGATTTCCATAGACAGCCGGCCCGGCCAAACGCGGGTCTGCTTGCGATTGCCGGCCACAAACGACGCCAGAATACCGCTTCTCAATAATTCCTTTACAGGTAGCACCGACCGGATCGGCAGTGAACAGCGGGGTGAAAAAGATGTACAGCATCCTGATTGCCGAGGATGAAGAACTGGAGCGGCGCTTTTTACGTCACCTGGTGGAAAGTACCGGAGGCCCCTATACCATAGCCGGCGAGGCCGCCACCGGCAGGGAAGCGGTGGAACTGGCCGGAACCCTTCAGCCGGATATCATTTTCATGGATATAAAAATGCCCGGTATGGACGGCCTGTCCGCCACCAGGTTAATCAAAGAAAAAAACCCCGCCGTGGAGGTGATCATCATCACCGCCTACGGGGAGTTTTCCTATTCACAGCAGGCCATTAAATACAAGGTGGCCGACTATTTGCTAAAGCCGGTGCAGCAGGAGGAATTGACCGCCTGCCTGAACAGGGTAACCGCCCAGATGTCCGGGGAGAGACCGGCCCTGGAAAAAATTCTGGACACCGCCCCTTCCATTTATCCCCAGGCCACAGCGCTGGTGGACGCCATAAAATACCAGAATCAAGAAGAAGCCATCCGCTCCGGCAACCAACTGGTGGACTCCTTCCTGCAGGAGGCGGGCTGGCCATCCGCCCGGCAAATAGCCGCTTTCGCCTTTGAATTTTTAGTCCTGGCCGGTCAGGGTCTGCTGGCCAACGGGGAAAGCAAGGTAACCCTTTCCGCCCGGCAAAACGAGCTGGCCCGCCTGATCAACAACCTGCAGTCCGTTGCCGATTTACGCGTGTGGGTGGAAAGGGTAATCACCACCCACATCCGGTGGCTGCAGGAACAGCACCCCGGCATGGATCAGGCCGTTATCCGCCGGGTGAAAGAATTGATTCAGAAAAATTATGCCGGAGAGATTACCCTCACCCGGGTGGCCGAACAGGTGCACCTGAGTCCGGCCTACTTAAGCCGCCTGTTTAAAAACCGCACGGGCAAGAGTTTTATTGATTATTTGACCGAGGTAAGGCTGCAGGAAGCCAAAACATTGCTTTTAAGCGGCGAAATGACCATCGATCAGGTGGCCGAAGCGGTGGGTTTTCAAAACAACAGTTATTTCACCGCCGTATTTAAAAAACACCAGGGGCTTACCCCCTCGGAGTTCCGCCGGCGTCAGAAAGGTCACGGCTTCCAGGCTTGACAGCGGGTATACCCTGACGGCACAGGGGGCATTCCTCGGGCGAATAGCTGACGGCCGGAACGGTGAGTAAGGCCCGGAAGGGTACACCCAGATCCACCGTCCCGTTGCTGCGATCCACCAGGGCGGACGCTCCCACCACCTGCGCTCCGGCCCGCCGCACCAGGTCAATCACTTCCCGTACCGATCCGCCGGTGGTCACCACATCCTCCACCACCAGCACTTTTTCCTGCGGGGAAAGGTTAAAACCCCGGCGCAGGGTCATCACCCCGTTTTCCCTTTCGGCAAAAATATTTCTGGCCCCCAGTGCCCGGGCCACCTCGTAGGACACCAGGATGCCCCCCAGGGCCGGGCCGATGACCGTATCCACGGTCTTTACCTCATCCTGCCATTGCCGGGCCATTTCGTGACATAAGAGTTCGGCATGACGGGGGTACTGCAGTACCCGGGCACACTGGAAGTAACGGTCGCTGTGCCGGCCGGATGTGAGCAGAAAATGGCCGGTAAGCATGGCTCCGGTCTGGGAAAAAATCCTTAGAATTTCATCGCGGCTGAGCAATTGATTCACCTCGGCAAAAATTTTTTCTCCATAATGGTAACGGCCGCGGCCTTCAGGCGGCTTATTCTCAGTTGCCGTTACCCGCCTTAATGAGTATTATACCAGATCATCTCTTGCATTTTCCAAGGACACAAGTCAAATAATAAAAATGCCGCCTTGTCCCGCCCGCAATTAAAAAAGGAGGCAGGCTAATGGCGAGAAAGCGTGGAGGATTGATGTCCGACAGGCTGAAGTACGAATTGGCCGAAGAACTGGGCGTAGCCGATGTGGTGCGCAGAGAGGGCTGGGGTAGCGTTTCTTCGCGAAACTGCGGCAACCTGGTCCGGCTGGCCATCCAACGGGCCGAGCGGGCGATGACCCGGGGACAATAGCGGCGGGTGCGCCTGTGAAAACGGGCGCATTTTTTACAATAGCGGTATAGAAAACGCCGAAGTGAAGCTTTTGGCAATTACCCAAAGAACATGTTCGCTACCCTTCCCCTTATCTTTCGGCTTTACTTTCCTAGAATATTAATGTAGAATACTGACCTATCTGTTCCGTTAACTTTAAAACCGGTGCGGAGGATCTACCCGTTATTTCCTTCCTCAATTTCCCTTAACAGGTTCCTGGCCACCTCCACCGGGTCCGGGGCGGCGATGACGGGACGGCCCACCACCAGGTGGCTGGCGCCGGCGGCCAGAGCCTGCGAGGGAGTCATCACCCGCTTCTGATCGCCGGCGTCCGCCCCCGCCGGGCGGATGCCGGGGGCAACAATGACAAAGTCCGGCCCGCAGGCCTGCCGGATGGCCGCCGCTTCCCGGGCCGAGGCCACCACCCCGTCCAGGCCGCATTCCCTGGCCAGCAGTGCCCAGGCCACCACCCGGTCCAGGATTGAACCATCCAGACCCAGTTCCCGGGTAAAGGCCTGCTGGTTGATACTGGTCAGCACGGTCACGGCAATGACCAGGGGCCGGTTCACACCCATGGCGGCCGCCGCCTCCCCGGCCGACTCCACCGCCGCCCGCATCATATCCCTGCCCCCGGCCGCATGGACATTAAACATGGCCACCCCCAGGCGGGTGAGCACCCGGGAGGTTCGGGCCACCGTATGGGGAATATCGTGCAGCTTTAGATCCAGGAACACCCGCCCCCGCCGCCTGATCAACCCCTCCACCACCGGCGGCCCCTGGCTGTAAAACAACTCCATACCGATCTTGAACATGCCGGCAAAGGGATTTAGCCGTTCGACCAGGGAAAAGGCCCGGGAGGCCCGATCCACATCCAGAGCGATGATTAATTTTTCTTTTGCCTCGCAAACCTTCATCAGCATCCTCCTGAAGCAGGTTTTATTCCGGCCGCTTAACGGGAATTAATATAGGTCACGATCCAGGCTTAAGAAATGGGTAATTGTTCAGTAAGACCGCCGCCATCGTCACCATAGCGGGATCACTGAACACTTACAGAAATGAATAACATGGCTCACCCAAACTTGAACGCTGCAGGAAACCGCCGAAGGCGGCCATTCCTGGGTACCGCTCCCCGCTAACCCGGCGGGATACACCGGGTTAGCGGGGCTTTCTTACGGAAATCCTACAACCCCCTGGCGTATTCCGGCCGCAGCAGGCGGGGATCTTTTCTGGCCAGTACATATGCCAGTTCTCCCATCATCCTTTCTTTTTCCCCCGGCAGCCACCCCTTTATGGAAAAATAGTTGGAAGCATGCATGGAGCTGAAGAAGCAGTGGGTGAAAGAGGAGTTTTCCAAAATTATCCGCAGCTCTTCCAGAGACTGAAAGGGAGTGATGGGATGAAAGAGGCCCTCCCTTACCTGTACAGCCAGGGGTGTGCCCGGAACCAGGGTTAAGGTCAACGCCCCTGCATAGTCGGGATCAATTTCGGTTAAGATTTCAGCCGTGGCCAGGGCATGCCGTTCACTATCTTCTACGCCTCCCAGACCTAAGATTACAGTAACTGAAAGGGCGATCCCGGCTTCCTTTACCCTTCTCCCCGCCTCCACCATCTGCCGGTAGTTTACCCCTTTGCCCACCCGGCGCAGTATCTCTTCGTCACCGCTTTCCACACCCATGTATAAAATACCCAGCTTAAGCTCTTTAAGTATCTTCAGTTCAGCCGGACTCTTTTGCAGAATATCCCTGGCCGTGGCATAGGCACCAACCCGTTCCAGGCTGGGAAATTTTTCATTCAGATGCTCCAGCACCTCTTTTAAGCGGGGGAAGGGGTACACCAGGGCGTCGCCGTCCTGCAAAAAGACCCGCCGGCCATCCCAACCCCGGGCAACGGCGTAAACCACATAAGATATGGAGGGCAGGCAGATCCCCTTTGTTTTGAACAGGGCCAGGGCATCGATTTCCTTTAAGACATCTTCCAGCTCCCGCAGGCGCAGTTTGGAACCATAATAATTGCAAAAGGTACAGGTATTATTGGAGCAGCCACTGGTCAGGGGCAGGTAATAACTGCGCCACTCGCTGGGGGGCCGAATGATTTCCGGCCGTACAAAGGACATTGGTCGATCTCCTTTCCGTTGCCATTTGACAGTATAAGTTTATCACAGGAAATCCCTTTATCTCAACGGTAACCCCGGTCGCCGGCTGCTCTTACCGGCACCCCGCAATATCGTTCCCCCCGGATAAACGAACACCTTTATTATCCGAGCACCGGTTTTGTTAACATTTACCCCTACAAATATGCTCCGCCCATACAAAAACCCGGTGCAATCCGCACCGGTATTATATTTGCCTCGAACCTGTTTTCAGGAAGGATAAGCCAGTTCCCCTTCCATTTTGCGCAGCCGGGCCAGCTCCTCCTCCAGTTCTTCCAGCTGTTCCACCATGGAGGGCTTTACCGAGTGGGCCGGCCAGCGCTTTTTCAGTGCCGCTATTTCCGCTTCTATCCGGCGGATTTCCGCTTTTAATTCCGCGCTGTTCATCAAGTTTCCCCCCTGTCTAACAATGGCATGGTTCCCCTCAAGAGGCGAATAATCCCCGTTTCATTAACTTTTCCTTTACAGTAGGGAAATAATCCAGGTTGGTGTGGGGTAAAAATTTGCTGCCCACGAACTTGTTCATAAAGACCTGGCTGGCATTCAGCTCGAAATAAGTGATGTTGCGGGCAATGGACTCCGCTTCCCGGCGCTTCTGGCCGGACAACAGGACCAGCCGGGCGCCTTCCCCGGAGGCGTTGCCCAGGCGAATCATTTTTTCCCGGGGCAGGTCGGGGTACAGGCCGATGGTAATGGCCGATTCCAGGTGCAGGTAATGACCAAAGGCGCCGGCGGCGTAGAAACGGCGGATATCGCCCAATTGGCAGCCCACACTTTCCACCAACAGTTCCAGGGCGGCATTCACCGCCCCCTTGGTACGCATAAAATTATGGATATCCACCTGGGTTACCACTATATCCTTGCCGGTGGCCGAATCCCGGGCCGGCACCACCACGAATTCCCTCTGCCCGTTTTTAAACCGCCCGGCCCGGTCTATGATGCCCGCCAGCAGCATTTCCGCCAGGCAATCCACCAGACCCGAGCCGCAGATACCTGCAGGAGGGGCGCCGCCAATGGTGGTATAATGCACCTGCCCGGTCCGGGCATCAATGGATACACTGTCTACCGCGCCGGGCTCGGCGCGCATGCCGTTGGCAACCACACCTCCTTCCAGGGCCGGCCCGGCCGCACCGGCGCAACCCACCAGCCAGTCCCGGTTGCCCATGACGATTTCCCCGTTGGTTCCTATATCCACAAAGAGGGACAATTCCGGCGACCGGTGCATCCCGGAAGCCAGCACTCCACCGATGATGTCACCGCCCAGATAACTGCCCACCGAAGGCAGACAGTAAACCGGCGCCAGGGGATTAACCGCCAGCCCCAGCTTTCCGGCCGGAACCAGACCGGGATTATTTACCACCGGAATATAGGGAGCCATGCAGATCCGCGAGGGATCCAGGCCCAGAAACAGGTGCACCATGGTGCTGTTGGCGCCAACGGCTACGGCGCTGATTTCCGCCGGTAAAATATTATGCTCCGCCGCCAACCGCTCGATCAAACCGTTTAATGTTTGCACCACCGCTTCCTGTAATTGCCGCAATCCTTCCGGGGTAGCGGACAGGTAAATGCGGGTGAGGACATCCTCCCCGAAAACCACCTGGCCGTTGTAATCGGCCGCCGTGCCCAGAACCCGGCCGTCATGCATGTCCACCAGGTAAACCACCACGGTGGTGGTGCCAATATCCACGGCCAAACCGAAATGGCGGGAGGTGGTATCCCCGGGCTCCACAGTCACCAGATTCCATACCCCGGGAACCATGCCGCCCACTGTGGCTGTCACCCGCCAGTCCCCCTCCCTCAGAACGGCGGACAACCCGAACATCAACTCCAGGGGCACGGTTACCGTCCCCTCCAGCTCCGGCTGCAGGGCGTCCACCAGCCGGTCCACATCGCCCCGGTTGTCTTCCGGACCGGGTACGGTCAGTTCCAGGTAGATTTTCCTGGTCAGGGGATCCAGGACAAGGCCCTTGTCCCCCCGCACCCGGTCAGCCAGAATTATTCCTTTCACCGCCATGTCACACTCCTCCCCCAAAGCCTTTGAAATTCGTAGCCGGTGCCTGATACCTTTTTACCAGCGGCACGATAATTATTACCGTAACCTGCGGCTGAAAAAGGGCCCGGCTTATTTTCTTGATATTATGACAACTATGAACCCCCAAATAAAAATAACCCCTGAAAAGGAAAACACCAATTCCCCCGGTGTAGTTCCCTCAAAATTATATCACACTCAACACCCGTAAGTAATTAACCTTTGTTATTTACAAAAGAAGAAACCCTTGGAGTCGGGAGAGGAAACGGCAGACCAAAGGGGAGACGTTCAGCGGAACCGTTCTGTAAACTGTAAGGCAGGGCGTTATCCAAAAGGAAACAATTTTGCGGAGCGCCGGTAACAGCACGCGGTAAAGCCCGGCTGCCGGCCCGGTTCCGGGAGGATGCCAGCGAAACGAGGCAGGAGAAATATAAAAAAATCATACCGGTTGAAAGAGAACAAAAGCACATGGCATTTGTAACAAATCCGTAACAATTTGCCCATGATTTCGTGACATTTGGAGGGTATACTAATGACGTGCAGAAAAATATACCAGAAAGGAGGTGCCACCATTGAAAAAGAAGTTAATCATCATTCTGGCTGCAGTCCTGGTACTGTCCATGGCGCTGCCGGCCGTGGCGGCCACCGTTTCCGCCCTTACGCCGGACCAGGCCAAAGAATTAACCGCCCTGCACCAGCAAATGATCAACCTGCGCAAGCAAATGGTCGATAAATACGTGGAATACGGGCGGCTCACCCCGGAACAGGGGGCGCAAATCAAAGCCAACCTGGACGCCAGGCAGGAATTTTTCGCCCAAAACCCCGACCGCTTTGCCGGGTACGGCCCGGGTAACTGTCCCGGATTTGGCTACGGACGCATGGGCGGATGGGGTAACGGCAGGGGCGGCGGTCCTGGCTGGGGAATGATGGGTGGTTACTGGAACAGCAACCCCAATCCCGCACCAACCACTGGCAGCTAATAAATTGGTTTCGATGGGAGGGGCTTGAAAGCCCCTCCCATGGTCGTCAATCATCAGATATCAGGCTTATCAGGCTTTGCACCTGCAGTATTTGATATGGGCGAATATCTCCCGGGGCCCATCAGCTGACAGATTTTTCTTGGGGGTCGGACCCCTTTTTCAAAAAGATGGTAAAGGCGGCTCCCTTGCCGGGTTCGCTGTGCACGGTAATCCGGCCGCCGTGCAGCTCCACAATCTGCCGGGCGATGGCCAGACCCAGACCGCTTCCCCCTTCCCTGCGCTGCCGTGCAGGGTCGCCTTTATAAAACCTTTCCCAGATCAGGGGCAATTCCCCCGGTGGAATGCCCGGTCCCGTATCCGTTACCGTCACCGCCACCCCGTCCGGTACGGCACGCAACTCCACTTCCACCCGGCCGCCTCCGGGAGTAACCTTCAACCCATTGTCCACAAGGTTGATCAGCACTTGCGCCAGGCGGTCCCCGTCCCCCGCCACCGGAGGCACCCCGGGTGCTATACGGGTGTTCAGTTCCACGCCCTTTTCAGCCGCCATTCCGGCAAACCGTTCCACCACCTGGTTGACAAGCAATTCCATATCGACCATGCGCCTGTTCAGTGTAATACGCCCCGCTTCCATCCGCCGCAGGTCCAGCAGGTCATTGACCAGGCGGCGCAGGCGCAATATTTCCTCCAGGATGTTTTTTAAATATTCCCGGCGCTGGCTTTCGTCCCGGGCCAAACCATCCAGCAGGGCCTCGGTATAACCCTGCATCACTGTCAATGGCGTGCGCAACTCGTGGGAAACATTGGCCACAAATTCCTTGCGGGTGGCGTCCAACTTTTGTAACGCCGCTATTTTTTCCTGCAATTCCCGGGAAAGGGTATTCAAAGATTCGGCCAGCACGCCCATCTCGTCCCGGGAGCGCACTGCCAGCTGGCAGCTGAAATCGCCGGCGGCCATGGCCCTGGCCACCTTATTCATTTGTACCAGGGGCCGGGTCAGGGTGCGGGAAAAAACCAGGCTTAAAAGGGTGGCTGCCAGCACCCCCAGCATAAGGGCATAGATGCTGGCGTTCTGCATGGCCTTCAGGTTGGCCGCCATGGGTGCCACAGGAGCGTGAATGAACAGTGCGCCCAAAACCTGCCCTTCTTTTTGCAGGGGGAGGCCGGCCACAATTACATCGGTGTTGAAAAATGAGTTGTGCTCCCGGCTTACCACTTGCTGGCCGGCCAGCACCCGGCTGATTTGTTCCTGGTTAAAGGGAACCAGGTCCCCGGGGACTGCCCCGCGGCTAACCTGGGGCAGGGGATTGATTGGCCTTTCTACGCCGTTTTCCGGCCGGGGCTGGGTGCTTTGCCGCTGCTGCCAGGGAGGGCCGCCGCCCCTGCCACCGCCGGAACCGGGCTGTGACGGGAGACCATCCTGGCTGCCACCTGTACCGGACTGCGCAGGGCCGCCTCCCCGGTTACCGCCCGGGCCGTAGCGCTGCAGGCCCTTCCCCGGTCCACCCATAGGTTGCATCATTCCATGGCCCATCATGCCCGTGGCCTGCCAGTGTTCCACCAAACCCCGGGAGTCCACCACCATTACACTGGCATTCATTAACCGGGCCAGCAGATCCACCTGCCGGGCCACCAGGTAGGGGTCCCCCTGTTCCACCAGCATTCCGGCCAGGCGCTCCCCCTCCTCCAATAAACGGGAAGCCTGCTGCCTGTAATATACTTTTTCCAGCACTCCGGCCTGCAGCAATGCTGAAAGACCCAGAACCAGCACCACCAGCAGCAGCATGGCCAGCCAGAGCTTGCCCATAATGCCCGTTGGTTTCATTCACTCACCTCAAATTTGTAACCCACACCCCAAACGGTAACGATATACTGGGGCGCTCCGGTAACCCGGGACAGCTTTTCCCGTAGCCGGGTGATATGGGTATCCACCGTACGCATATCACCAAAAAAATCATACCCCCACACCTTCTCCAGGAGCTGTTCCCGGGTAAAGACCCGCCCCGGGGATCGGGCCAGAAAGTAAAGCAAATCATATTCCTTCGGGGTAAGATTAACGGGCTGTCCGTTTATTTCCACCTTCCGGGAAGAGGAATCGATACTCAGACCGTTATAGCGCAACAGCTCCTGTTCCTGGCGCCCTTCCCCCTTGCCGGTCCGGCGTAAAACCGCCTTTACCCGGGCCACCAGTTCCCGGGGAGAAAAGGGTTTGACCACATAGTCGTCAGCCCCCAGCTCCAGGCCGAGAACCCGGTCGATTTCCTCACCCCGGGCGGTAAGCATGATTATGGCCACCGGTTTATCCTGCTTGCGTATCTCCCGACAAACGGCCCAGCCGTCAACTGCCGGCATCATTAAATCCAGAATGACCAGGTCGAAGGGTTCCCGGGCCAGATACTCCAGCGCCCCGGCACCATCGGAAGCTTCCACCACCCGGAAGCCCTCTTTTTCCAGGTACATCTTAACCAGTTCCCGGATTTTTACTTCGTCGTCAACCACCAGGATATTTTTCATAAAAGGAAAATCACCCCGCCACCAATATACCACAAAAATGCCCTTTTTGCAGCGAAAAGGGGCTGGATAGCAGCCCCTTTTCACCCGTGGCTATTCTTATAATGTTTTTTACACCGGCAGGTGCCCCGCGGAGCCGTCAAACCAGGAGCAGATCCGCACGGCCAACCTGACCAGGGGGTTTTTCAACCGGCCCTGCAGGCGGCGGTATTCCTCCTGGCAGCGGCTTAATTCCTTTTGAATAAAACGCAGGGAACGCCGCGCCTCTTCGCCCTTTTCCAGGGCGTCCTTTAAATCGTTGCTCAACGAATTGATTTCTTCCCGCAGCTGACGTTCCCCCTGCAGGGCCAGGTCCTGGGTTCGCTCCAGCTTCTGTCTCAATTCCACAATCTCGGTTTGCAGTTCGGCCACCCGGTTGGCATGGCGCTCCTTTAATTCAGCCAGTTTGCCTTTGTTTTCCCGGTCCCGTTCCTTGTATTGCTGGAGTTTGGTGAACAGGGACTCCAGACTGGCCTGATTCTTGGCCAGGGTCTGGCGCAAATGGGCAATTTCCTGTTCCCCGTCCCGGGCCCGTTTTACCCAGAGACGGCACTGGTGTAAAATACTGTTGGCCTTTGCCTCCAGTTTATTAATGTGTTCCCGGTAACGAAAAATTTCTTTTTTGCGCAGGGAAAGCAACAGATCCTTTTCAGCCATCTGGGTGACCAGATATTCGTGCTGGCTCAGTTCATCCGCCCGCTGGGCCAGGGCCGCCGCGGCCTCCCGGTGGGCGGCGGTAACCTCCTGCAGTTGCCGGTCCAGCATAACCACTTTCTTCCGCCAGCGCTCCCGGTCCCGGTGCCAGCGCAATTTCTGGCGGTTCAGGGCGCCCAGGTAACGCCTGGTCAAAGCCTCATATGCCGCCCGTACCACCGGGTTATAGGTCCAGACCCCTTCTCCCACCACTTCGAAGTAGGGAAACTTGCGCAACACTCCCTCCACAGCCGGCAGGGTGGTGGAACGCCAGAGGCTTACCAGTTCGTAAATTTGCTGCTGGCTCAACCCGGTGGGATGGGACTTCAATGCTTTAATCACCAGATGTTTTAAAGCATACTGGCCCGATTCCACTTCCCATTCGGTCAATCCCCAACTGCCATTATCCAGCTGAATGAAACGTCCGTCGGAAATCAGCCTGGCCTCGTCGGCCACCAGATGCCTGTTCTTCTTATTCCTGGATGCAGAGCTTTTCAACTCCCGGATGCTTAAAGGCTGTTGCTTTTTGAGCAGTAAGGAGTAAAAGCCGTCGTTTTCCCTCTCCCCCTCCAGGTCCAGGTGCCAGGCGTTTTGGTTATCCATATAAAAACAGGCATGCTGGCGCAAGCACAGGGCAACCTTCTCCTCCACCTGGGTGAGGGTATAATCCCGCAACATGCGCCTGTGTACATAGGGAACCAGTTCGGTTACAGTCAGCGAATCAAAGAAAAACAGTGTTTTTTTGAGCACATCGGTAAGGGAATGCAATTTACCTTCCATGACCCAATCCACCTTCCTCCCGCCTGTATTTAAAAGTATTTTATATTTTTGTAATCGTTACCATTTATTCCCCGGGGAAGCGCAGTTTTCCTGCCATATCCTGGATTTTTATTCCACTATTTTACTACAAGATATTACTTAATACTGGACCATTTGTTCCTCTGCGCGATAAGTGTCGGTAGCATAAGGGTTCGGACGGGCCCCTTCCAGCCCGGACCGGGAAAAATGTCAGGCAGGCGGGTAAATTTTGGACCGGAAGGCATTGTCAGCGGCAAGAGGGATAAGGTATAATATTGCCAGAGCGAATGGTCAATTTTTCGGGTTAAACGGTATTATTTACGGTTGAACCGCATGGAAAAACTGGCCAGGGCGAGGTGAGCAACCATGGGTGTCGCCTGTTACCAGCTTACAAATGAATACCAGGTGGTAACTTCCCACGGGGTAGCCTTTCTGGAGGGACCGGTAAGCAGGGAATACCTGGAGGGCCTGGACTTCGACCAAGGGTTGCACAACTTCCGGACGCCCCAAAAACAAAAGGCCGCCCTGATGGAAATAGCCGCCCTGCCCCAGGGGATGGTTTACATTGTCCGCACAGATAACAGAGTAATTGGTTATGTCAGTTTCCTGCCACCGGACCCATACAGCCGGTGGAGCAAACATCCCCGGGTACTGGAACTGGGGGCCATTGAAATCAGTCCGGACTGGCGGGAATACAAACTGGGGCGGAAGTTGCTGCAGCTGGCCTTTACCAATCCGGTGATGGAGAATTATATTGTTATTACCATTGAATTTTGCTGGCACTGGGATCTGCGCAATACGGGGCTGGACATCTGGCAGTATCAGAAGATGCTGACCAAACTTTTCGGTTCCGTGGGGTTGGAAAAGGTAATGACCGATGATCCCGATATACTGGAACATATGGCCAATGTACTTATGGTACGTTATGGGAAAAGGGTGCCCCAGGAGGATATAGAATTGTTTCAGAAAATGCTCTTTATGGGGAAGGGCGTTTTATATCCGCGGTAAACCGCCGGCCCCTTATGCAACCACCCTTCCCCTTCAGCAGGGGGCTTCCCTGCGGGCGGTGTTACTGTGGTATACAGCAAGAAAAAACCTCTTCTAAACACCAAGAAGAGGTTTTTATCTTTTATCTGAGGCTATAATTTGGTGCTTCCTTGGTGATAACCACGTCGTGGGGGTGACTTTCCTTCAAACCCGCCGGAGTGATACGCATGAAAGTGGTTCTGGTCTTCAGCTCCTGGATATTGGCCGTTCCGCAATAACCCATCCCCGCTCGCAAACCGCCAACAAGCTGGTAAACCGTTTCGGCCAGGGGACCCCGGTAGGGCACCCGGCCTTCCACCCCTTCCGGAACCAGCTTCTGGCTTCCCTCCTGGAAGTAACGGTCCCGGCTCCCTTCCTTCATGGCTCCCAGGGAACCCATACCCCGGTAAACTTTATAACTCCGCCCCTGGTAAATTTCCATTTCTCCCGGGCTTTCCTCGGTACCGGCAAAGAGGCTGCCAATCATTACCACGTCAGCCCCGGCGGCAATGGCTTTGGTAATATCCCCGGAATATTTAATCCCGCCGTCGGCAATAATAGGTATATTGTGCTTCATGGCTTCCCGGGCACAGTCATATATGGCCGTAATCTGGGGCACCCCGGCGCCGGCCACCACCCGGGTGGTGCAAATGGACCCGGGACCTATGCCCACCTTCACCGCATCGGCCCCGGCGCGGATCAGATCCCTGGTTCCTTCGGCAGTGGCCACATTACCGGCAATTAAGGCCACTTCCGGATACTTGCGTTTTATGCGGGCTACCGTTTCCAGCACACCCCTGGTATGACCATGGGCGGTATCCACCACAATGGCATCCACACCGGCCCTGACCAGAGCATCGGTACGTTCGGCGGTATCGGCGCTGACACCCACGGCAGCCGCCACCAGCAGTCGGCCCCGTTTATCTTTGGCCGACAGGGGGTACTGGCGGGCCTTTTCGATATCCTTAATGGTAATCAAACCCCGCAGGTTGAATTCCTCATCCACTATGGGCAATTTTTCCACCTTATGCCGCTGCAGAATTTCCTTGGCCTGCTCCAGGGTGGTGCCCACCGGCGCCGTGACCAGATTATCCCTGGTCATCACTTCATTCACCGGGCGGCTGAAATCCCTTTCAAAGCGTAAATCCCGGTTGGTCAAAATACCCACCAGCTTACCGTTTTCCGTGATGGGAACCCCGGAAATGCGGTAGCGCTCCATCAATAAGAGGGCCTCGCTGATGGGGCTTTCCGGTGAAAGGAAAATGGGATCGGAAATGACGCCATGCTCGGAACGCTTGACCTTGTCCACCTCCATGGCCTGGCGCTCGATGGACATATTCTTGTGGATGACACCAATTCCCCCCTCCCGGGCAATGGCAATGGCCATGCGGGACTCGGTAACCGTATCCATGCCGGCACTCATCAGGGGAATATTCAGCTTTATATCCCGGGTAAGATTGGTGGTAATGTCAACATCCCTGGGCAGCACATCGGACCGGGCCGGGATCAGCAAAACATCATCGAAAGTAAGTCCCACTCTGGAAAATCTTTCCGGAAACAGAATTCATCCCTCCCTGGCATCGTATCCCCGTTGTATTCGTTTATTATAGCCTTTATTTTGTCTGGTTTCAAGAAAATCAAGATTTTTTGTGTGTGTCTGCCCTGTTTTGATCGCGTTTTGATCACCTGGCGTCTCAAAGATTAAGCAAATCAAGTTTTTCCATGGCGGCCACCGCTTCCTGCTGTATGAAATAAGGGTTCCTTCCGGAACCCCGTGCCTGGTCTTTTCTTCTTTTAAAAATTAAGAAAGCCTTGATTTTCAAGGCTTGCACTGGAATCGCTGGTGGGAGCAACAGGGTTCGAACCTGTGACCTCCTGCTTGTAAGGCAGGCGCTCTCCCCGCTGAGCTATGCTCCCACTATGGTGACCCCAGCGGGATTCGAACCCGCGTTACCGCCGTGAAAGGGCGGTGTCTTAAGCCACTTGACCATGGGGCCGGATAACAGTCGTCAGCCGTCGGATGTCAGATGTCAGAGACGACTACCGGTCACAGCTATGCCGGTGAAGCCTCTCCGCCTAAAGAGACGGGAGTTTCCTCATTCATCGACCGCAGCCGCGAGGTTCTTATTAACAATATCAACAGGCATGAGTTCAGGTGCTTCCAGCCCTACTGAAAAAACCTGGAATCAGCGCTTTCGTCCGAACGCCCATTCAACACTTACCTGAGAGGCGGGAGTCCTCCGCTCTCCGACCTCCGACATCCGACCTCTGCTCTGGTGGGCCCACCAGGATTCGAACCTGGAACCAGCCGGTTATGAGCCGGATGCTCTACCGTTGAGCTATAGGCCCGTGAAACTGGCTCCTCGAGCAGGATTCGAACCTGCAACCCTCCGGTTAACAGCCGGATGCTCTACCGTTGAGCTATCGAGGAACGGTACAATAATTATTATACACAAAAATACAGCCCCGGTCAATGGCTTTGAGCAAGCAACGAAAAATTTGCCGGGGCTATGTATTTAATCTAAAAAGTCTTTCAGTTTTTTGCTCCTGCTGGGATGCCGCAGTTTGCGCAGGGTTTTGGCCTCAATCTGACGGATCCGTTCCCTGGTCACGCCAAATTTCTGACCCACTTCCTCCAGTGTACGCGCCCGTCCGTCATCCAGACCGAACCGCAGGCGTAACACCTTCTGCTCCCGGTCGGTAAGGGTCTTCAGCACCTCCTCCAGCTGTTCCCGCAGCAGGGTAAAGGAGGCTTCCTCGGCCGGAGCCCGGGCTTCCTGGTCCTCAATAAAATCTCCCAGGTGGGAATCTTCCTCTTCTCCGATGGGTGTCTCCAGAGAAACGGGCTCCTGGGCGATTTTCATAATCTCCCGCACCTTTTCTTCAGAAATATTCATTTCCTTAGCAATTTCTTCAGGAGTGGGATCCCGTCCCAGTTCCTGTAAAAGCTGACGGTGCACCCGGATCAGCTTGTTAATGGTTTCCACCATATGCACCGGAATGCGAATGGTCCTGGCCTGATCGGCAATGGCCCGGGTGATGGCCTGGCGGATCCACCAGGTGGCATAGGTACTGAACTTGTATCCCTTGCGGTAATCAAACTTTTCCACCGCCTTGATCAAACCCAGGTTCCCTTCTTGAATCAGATCCAGGAAAAGCATTCCCCGCCCCACATATCGTTTGGCTATGCTCACCACCAGACGCAGGTTGGCTTCCGCCAGGCGGCGTTTGGCTTCTTCGTCCCCCTGCTCCATGCGCCTGGCCAGTTCGATTTCTTCCTCGGGAGTCAACAGGGGAACGCGACCAATTTCTTTCAGGTACATGCGCACGGGATCATCGATGGCTACCCCTTCGGGAACGGAAAGATCCACATCCACTTCCTCAACCGGAGGTTCCAGGGCGGCACCGTCCATTGTCTCCAGGTCGGGAACTTCCGGCACCACTTCAATACCCATTCCGGCCAGTTTTTCGTAGATGTCATCAATCTGTTCGGGAGTTAAATCGGCCCCTTGCAGGCTATCCATAATCTCACTGTAGGTGAGCACGCCTCTTTTTTTGCCCTTTTCTATTAATTCTTTAACCACATCCATTTTAGGCTCATCCCTCAATTTGTCATTCCCCCTTTCTGCAGGGCCCCCTTGTTCCGGCATTGTACAAGTTCCTGCAACTGGCTCAACACCAGGGCTACCTGTTCCTTATCGCCCTTTCGCTCAGCTTCGGCCAGATCATGCAGGAGTTGGGTCTTTTGTTCCTGCTGATCGTCACTTTGAATAACTTTCACCAGTGCAGGCATTATTTTAACCGGGTCTGACCCGGGAGTTTTCTCTAACAGCAACTGGCTGAGCATCCGTTGTCCCCGTTCCGTAAGTTCATCCATCCACCGGACTGGATTATCCCCCTTCACCCCAAAACGGCATAATAACTGATAAATCTCTCTCAATCCCGCATCTTTAGGAAAGGAAGGCCCCACTTCCCGCTGTAAATCGGGTAGCAGAACCGGTTGATGCAACAAAATCTGTAAAAGAATAAACTCGGCCTTAAAACGGGCATTATCGGAGCTTTTTATTATATTATGCTTACTTTTAACATTTTTATCCGGATTTGACCATTTTTTTCCCCCGGTTGATTGAAAACGCTTTAAAGCATCCTTTACCGCTTCCCAGCTTAAACTCAGGCGGGCGGCCACCCTCCGTATACCTTCCTCCCGTTCCAGTTCACCCGGCATGGCTGCCAGATTGGGAAGTACCCTGGCCAGCATGGTGGCTGAATCCCCACCCTCCCGGAAAGACCGGTTCAGCTTGTAATCCAGCAGCGATTCGGCCCCGGTCAGCAATTCCAGCCATCCCTCCCGGCCATGCAGGCGAATAAACTCATCGGGATCCTTGCCCTCGGGAACATTAACCACCCGGATGCGAAAACCCAGTTCCTGTAATAAATCCAGGCCCCGGCCGGTGGCTGCCTCTCCGGCGGCATCGGCGTCATACGCTATAACCACCTGGTTGGTATAGCGCAACAAAAGTTTCCCCTGTTCAGGGGTGAGACTGGTTCCCATGGAGGCTACGGCGTTATTAATACCGTGCTGGTGAGCGGTGACCACATCCATATAACCTTCCATAATTATGGCAAAACCCAGTTCGCGAATAGCTGCCCGGGCCAGATGCAGCCCGTAAAGCAAATGTCTTTTATTAAAAACGACGGTTTCCGGCGTGTTTAAGTATTTGGGCTGGCCATTATCCAGCACTCGACCGCCAAAACCGGCCACCCGTCCCTGCGCATCACATATGGGAAAAATCAGGCGGTTACGAAAACGATCGTAGGGCTTTCCCCGTTCGCCGGCCACCAGCAACCCCAAACTAACCGCTTCCCGGGAGGAACAACCCCGGGAAGCCAAAAAATGCAAAAGGGCGTCCCATTGCGGAGGAGCGTAACCCAGTTGAAAAATCTCTGCCGTTTGGGAAGAAACCCCCCGTTTTTGCAGGTAACTGCGGGCGTGCACAGCCTCCGGCCGCCGGTTCAAGTATTGGCGGTAAAAATCCCGTGCCAAACTGTTAACTTCCCAGGCCCGTTCCTGTACCCGGGCGGCGGAGTTTTCCACCGCACCACCGGTCCGGGGAATGGTTATACCCGCCCGGGCCGCCAGTCTGTGCACCGCTTCCGGAAAAGAGAGGTTTTCACTGAGCATGAGAAAACGGAAGACATTTCCCCCCGCCCCGCACCCGAAACAATAAAAAATCTGTTTTTCCGGGCTGACTGTAAAGGAAGGATCCCTTTCCTGATGAAAGGGGCAGGAACCGACATAGTTTTTCCCCTTCTTCTCCAGGCGTACATATTCACCAATTAGCTGCACGATATCGGTAGCCTGACGGACAGATTCAACAATATCGGCAGGGATCAGGCCACTCATGGAGGATCACCTGCAATAGAAGGGGGTATGGGGGTTATGCCCCCTGGAACAAATCATAAAATAATATCCCCTCTTAATAGTTATTCGCTATTACTATAGATTTTCCTTCCCTGACCCTCGACAATTTTTTACCCGTCCTGTCCGCATTTGCCCATGGTTCTTCTTCGCCATATGGACCATCCCCCGTGGCTCCTCAGGGGATAAATGCCTGCGATGGGTTTATTCCGGTGCGGAAAAGGCCCGGGGGATAAATAAACGGCGAAACTGGGCTATGGCATAATAATCGGTCATTCCGGCAATATAATCACAGACCACCCTTTCCACACCCACATCTTCGGCCCTTTTCAGTTGTTCCGCCGGCAAAGCGCCGGGATTTTTGATGAAATAGCTATAAAGATACTGTACCACATGACGGGCTTTTGCCTCTTCCCGTTTAGCCTCGGATCCGATATAAACATGTTCAAACAAAAAAGCACGCAACCGGTCGGTGGCTTCCCGTATTACCGGACTCATGGCAATCACCGGCTTTTCCCAGCTGGTGGTAATTAAATCCAGGACCATGGTGTTAATGCGTTCCCGGTGGGTGTAACCCAAAACCGACAGACAATCCCGGGGGAGATCCTCAAGGGTGAGAATACCCCCCCGGATGGCATCATCAATATCGTGATTGATATAGGCCACCCGGTCGCAAATTTTTACCACCTGACCTTCCAGGGTCTGCGGCTGTACCGGCCCGGTATGGTTCAGGATGCCATCCCTGACCTCCCGGGTGAGATTAAGCCCCTTTCCACCCTCCAGCTCATCCACCACCCGTAAGCTCTGCTCGTTGTGGCGAAAGCCGGGGGCAAAAACTTCGTTCAATGCCTCTTCCCCTATATGACCGAAGGGGGTGTGGCCCAAATCATGACCCAGAGCAATGGCTTCGGTAAGATCTTCATTCAAAAGCAGGGCCTTGGCCACGGTACGGGAAATCTGGGCAACTTCCAGGGTATGGGTCAAACGGGTACGGTAGTGATCTCCTTCCGGGATGATAAACACCTGGGTTTTACCCTTTAACCGGCGAAAACTTTTGGAATGGATGATCCGGTCCCGGTCCCGCTGGAAAGCCGTGCGCACCTGGCATGGCTCTTCGGGGTATAAACGCCCGGCGCTGGCCGCACTGCAACAGGCATAGGGGGATAACAAATCCCTTTCCATTTTTTCTGTGCGCTCCCGAATATACATTTCCCCACCCCTCGAGCCAGAAAACCCCCGGACCACAGGGCGGCATCCGGAGGCGTCAGTGGATTAAACAAAGGTTTGCGGCCTGTTCCGTAGACCCCGGGTGGCCCGGGCCACCTCCACCACCCGGCGGGCCAGCGCCACGGCCCTCTGTATACCCTGGGGATCACCGGCAACGGGATCCTGAGCGCAGGCCCCCTGGTGTCCCGGGTCATTTTCCCGGTAACCATCCCCCACCACCGTCATGCCCTGGCAAAGCATCAGGTCATGCATGGCTCTCAAGGTCGTCTCCTGACCGCCAAAGCGGGCGCCGCCCACCGCCAGCGCCCCACCCACCACATTCAACAGGGCCTTTTCCGCCCGTAGCTGACGGGTGTGATCCCAGAAGGATTTCAACTGGGCCGAAATGGTACTGAAATACACCGGGCTGCCCATGATAATCCCGTCGGCCCGGCGCAGCAGATTAAACATCTCCGCCATTCTGGTGCCGGCAAAGCATTTGCCCCGGCAGGGATTGGAACACAGCACGCAATAGGGCACCTTCAAGTCAGCCAGGGCCTGGGAAACCTGTAAAAAAACAAAACTGGCCCCGGCCTTCTCCACTACCTCCCGGGTGGCCATCAACATTTGGGCAGTATTCCCGTCCGGACGGGGACTGCCATTTAAGGCTAAAATCAGCATCGACATACCCTCTTTTCACCCTGGTATGTTATACGCCGGAAATGGTGAAATTCCTTCCCCATGACATTTGTAAAAAGTATGCCTTTTAAGGTCCATTTAGACCTTTGACGACCTACCAAGGCTGATATGGGCCAGTGGTGTATAAACAGGTCCTGTACGGTACAGCTGGCTGCTCATTAAATCCACGGAAGTAACCGGACAGGTAATGGCAGGCAGGCCGGCCAGGGAACGCACTTTATCTATCAGTTCCGCCACTCCCCTGTCCGACCGCAAGCGGGCCAGGGTCAAATGGGGCGAAAAGGCCTGTCCGCCGGGGGGAAAGCCCTGGGTGGCCATGGCACTGCCCAGGGCGGCATACAGGAACTGCAGCCGGTCGGCGCCCTCCCGGACACCCATCCAGAGCACCCTGGGTCGCCGGATATGGGGGAAGAAGCCCAGGCCGCCCATCTGCACCGAAAAAGCACCTCTTCCGCATAAAACTCCGGTGGCGGCCGATATTAGACCATTAACCCGCCATGTTTCCACGTCACCCAGGAACTGCATGGTCAGGTGCAGATTTTCTTTTTCCACCCATTTGGCATCGGCCCTGGAGGTTTTCAGCTGCAATTGAATCTGAAAGAAATGCTCTTTTAAGTTTTCCGGCAGGTTTATGGCCCAGAACAGGCGCAGTTTCCGCATTTCATCGCCCCCGTTTCCTTTCAAAACTGGTATTCCAGCAGGACCTGGACGAAAACTTCCACAATGCGGGGATCGAATTGGGTGCCGGCATTGCGTTTTAACTCGTTTATGGCCACCGGCACCGGCAGTGCCCTGCGGTAACTGCGGTCGGATGTCATGGCGTCAAAGGCGTCGGCCACCGAAAGAATACGGCTTAAAAGGGGTATTTCTTCTCCTTTCAGGCCCCTGGGGTAACCCCGACCGTCGTACCGCTCGTGATGGGCCAGCACCACCGGGACCACCTGCTCCAGCCAGCTGATGTGGGATAAAATGGCCGCCCCCTTGTCCGGGTGGCAGGTTATCTGGACAAACTCTTCCGGCAACAGGGGACCGGGTTTATTCAGTATATTTTCCGGCACCCCTATTTTGCCCACATCATGTACTATACCGCAAATATAGGCCAGATCCACTTCTTTCTCCTGCAGTCCCAGGGCCTCGGCAATGAGACGGGCATATTCGGCCACCTTTTCGCTGTGTCCCATGGTATAGAGATCCCGGGCACCAATGGCTTCGGCAAAGGCATATATGGTTTCAAACTGTTCGGAAATAGTGGTCAGGCGGCTCATCACCGCCCGCTTTAAAAGTTCCCGGTGGCGGAAGATGTCGTGATAGACGGCGCAGGCACCCAACAACTGCCCGCCGGAAGAATGTACAAAAAAGGTATCCACCAGAAAAAAGCGGGGCAACTGGTGAAATACGGTTTTTACCTCCACAAAGCGGGCATTGAAGGACCGGCCCGTTTCCAGGGTTTCCATTAAAGCGCTGCGGTATTTACCCCGCCGGTCGAATTTACGGCCCTGGTAAAGGGCTTCTATCAGGGGGCGACCGAGAAGCTCTCCCCTTTCAACCCCCAGATCATCTTCCACGGCCCGGTTGACAAATATCAACCGGCCATGGAGATCGGACATTAAAACGGGACTGGGCAGGCTGTCCAGGATTAACTGTGCCATCCCGTGCTCCATGCTCTCCATGGCAGATCCCCTTTTTGCCGGTACAGGTAGCCGCTACCGCCTGTAATATACTGCAACAATATTCGCTTTTGGGCATCACTTTTCCTGTAACATGGCCGGGAAAATGGGGGAAAAACAAAAAGTCCTTCCCTGCGGCGGGAAGGACTGAACATCTTATCTATTGGCCATTTTTCACCTTTGCCCGGGCTGCCGCCAGACGGGCGACGGGCACCCGGTAGGGGGAGCAACTGACGTAGTTCAGGCCAATCTGGTGGCAGAACTCGATGGAATCGGGATCCCCGCCGTGTTCCCCGCAGATGCCGATGAGCAAATCCGGTTTGGTGCTGCGGCCCAGTTCCACGCCCATGCGCATCAGTTTCCCCACGCCGGCCCGGTCCAGGACCATGAAGGGGTTTTCGGGCAGGATCTTTTTCTCCACGTATTCATGGAGGAACTTGCCTTCCGCATCGTCCCGGGAAAAACCAAAGGTGGTCTGGGTCAGGTCGTTGGTGCCAAAGGAGAAGAAATCCGCCTCCCGGGCAATTTCATCAGCCAGTAGGGCCGCCCGGGGTATTTCAATCATGGTGCCCACGCTGTATTCAAAGGTGACTCCCCTTTCTTTCATCACCTGTTCAGCCACTTCGTCAACCAGCTGGCGCAGGATGGCCAGCTCCTTTACCTCGCCCACCAGGGGTATCTCCACTTCCGGGAACACCTTTACGCCCTCGGAAACCAGCCGGGCGGTGGCCTGGAAGATGGCCCGGGCCTGCATGGCATAAACCTCGGGGAAAGTAATCCCCAACCGGCAACCCCGGTGACCCAGCATGGGGTTGAACTCCGAGAGCGCCCGCACCTTTTTCAGCAGGTTTTCCTTCGGCCCTATCTCCTCCTCACTGGCGCCGGTCAGGCGCAGGCGGGTGATTTCCACCAGCAATTCCTCCGCATTGGGCAAAAATTCATGCAAAGGGGGATCCAGCAGGCGAATGGTCACGGGCAGCCCTTCCATGGCTTTCAAAATACCGTAAAAGTCGCCCTCCTGCATGGGCAGCAACCGGTCCAGGGCTTCCTGCCGCTCGTCACCGGTGGAGGCCAGGATCATCTGCTGCACAATGGGCAGCCGGTCCACAGCCATAAACATGTGCTCCGTACGGGTCAGGCCAATCCCTTCGGCGCCAAACTCCCTGGCCCTGGCCGCATCCTCCGGGGTATCGGCATTGGCCCGCACCCCCAGGCTGCGCACCCCGTCGGCCCATTGCAGCAGTTCCTGGAACTCCGGCGAAAGCTCCGGATCAATCATGGGCACATGTCCCAGGATTACCTGCCCGGTGGCCCCGTCAATGGAAATGAAGTCCCCTTTCTTCACCACCAGATCGTTCACCTGAAACAGCTCCCGGTCGTAATCAATACGGATGGCTTCACAGCCGCAAACGCATGGTTTGCCCATTCCCCGGGCCACCACGGCGGCGTGGCTGGTCATCCCGCCCCGGGAAGTGAGCACACCCTGGGCGGCCACAATGCCGTGAATATCGTCGGGGGTGGTTTCGGTCCGCACCAGGATGACCTTTTCTCCCTGGTTGCCCAGGGTTTCAGCCTCATCGGCGTCAAAAACCACCTTGCCGCCGGCCGCCCCCGGTGAAGCCGGCAGCCCTCTGGCAATAACCTCCAGCTGGGCATTGGGGTCGATGCGGCGGTGCAGCAACTGGTTCAACTGGGCCGGTTCCACCCGCAAAATAGCCTCTTCCCTGGTAATCAGTCCCTCGTGCACCATATCCACGGCAATCTTCACCGCCGCCTGGGCGGTGCGCTTACCCGTCCGGGTCTGCAGCATGTAAAGTTTGCCCCGTTCAATGGTAAACTCAATGTCCTGCATGTTGCGGTAGTGTTTTTCCAGCAACTCACAGGTGGCCGCAAACTGATCATATACCGACGGCATTTCTTCCTTCAAGTCGGCGATGGACCGGGGGGTACGGATACCGGCCACCACATCCTCACCCTGGGCGTTGAGCAAATATTCGCCGTACAGCTCCCTGTCACCGGTGGAAGGGTTGCGGGTAAAGGCCACCCCGGTACCGCAATCGTTGCCCAGGTTGCCGAAAACCATCACCTGAACGTTCACCGCCGTACCCAGGTCATCGGGTATACGGTTGATGCGGCGGTAGACAATGGCCCGGTCATTGTTCCAGGAATTAAAGACGGCATAAATGGCTTTAAAGAGCTGTTCAAAGGGATCCTGGGGGAAGGGCTGCCCGGTTTCCCGCTCAATGAGGGCTTTGTATTCTGCCACCACTTGCTGCCAATCTTCGGCTTGCAGCTCGTGGTCGTAGGTCACCTTCCGGCGCTGCTTGCAATTATCCAGGATATGCTCAAACCGTGCGTGTTCAATACCCAGCACCACATCGCCAAACATGTGCAGGAAACGGCGGTAACAGTCCAGGGCAAAACGCCTGTCGGCGGCCCGGGCCAGTCCCTCCACCGTCCGGTCGTTCAACCCCAGGTTCAATACAGTATCCATCATCCCGGGCATGGAGACGGGCGCGCCGGAACGCACACTCACCAGCAGGGGATTTTCCGGATCCCCAAAGCGTTTGCCCGTCTTATTTTCCAGTACGGTCATCATTTCCCGCACCTGATCTTCCATACCCGGGGGAAACCGGCGGTCGTGGACGTAAAATTCCCGGCAGGCTTCGGTGGTAATGATCATCCCGGGCGGAACGGGCAGGCCGATATTGGTCATCTCCGCCAGATTCGCCCCCTTGCCCCCCAGCAAATCCTTCATTCCGGCGCTGCCTTCTTCAAACAGATAGACGTACTTTTTACCTGACATGCCTTTCCCCCCTGTAGTATATTTCCAGCACCCGGCTGGCAGTTTCTTCAACGGCTTTATTGGTGACATCTATGACCGAACACCCTGCTTTGCGCATAATTCCCTCGGCGTATTCCAGTTCTTTTAAAATGCGTTCCATGCTGGCGTAATCGGCCCGGGAAGTAAGGCCCAGGGTTTTCAGCCGCTCCCGCCGGATTTCGTTCAACTGCCTGGGTTGGATGGTCAAACCAATCACCCGGTGGGACGGCAGCTTAAATATTTCTTCCGGCGGCGCCACCTCGGGAACCAGGGGAACGTTGGCGGCCTTGATGGCCTTGTGGGCCAGATACATGCACAGGGGAGTCTTGGAGGTGCGGCTGACACCGATGACCACCAGGTCGGCACGCAAGATCCCCCGGGGATCCTTGCCATCATCGTATTTCACGGCAAACTCCACGGCTTCTACCTTGCGGAAATATTCTTCGTCGGTACGGCGCACCAGGCCGGGTTCCATTTTGGGTTGCCGGCCTTCCACCATGGCCAGGGCGTCAATCATGGGCGTGAGTATATCCACCGTGGGTATATTATACCTGGCCGCTTCCCTCTCCAGGGCCTGCCTTAATTCCGGCACCACCAGGGTATAGGCGATAATGCAGGGTATGGTGCTGGCTTCCGCCACTATTTCCGTGATCTCGGCCACATCCTGAACATAAGGCACCCGGTGAATATCCACGCCACCGGAATTAAACTGGCTGGCGGCGGCCCGGGCCACCAGTTCGGCTGTTTCTCCGATGGAATCGGAAACCACATAAATCACCGGGTGTACCAGATCTTTCGCGGTAATGGCTACCTCCCCCTTAATTTCCCTCTCCCAGTTCAACAAAGAGGCGGGTTATATTGGTTTTGGTCAGGCGGCCGATAACTTCCAGTTCCGTGGACTTGGCCCCTTCCCCGGCCGGGCGGACCACAGGCAGGGCATCCACCTCGTGGGAGATCAATTTTTTGGCCGCTATCCACACGGAATCCTCCGGCCCCACAGTAATCACATTGGGCATACGGGTCATAACCACCCCTACCGGCAGTTTATGAATATCCTGTCCCCCCAGGGTGGTTTTCAGCAGGTCCTTGCGGGAAACAACCCCCTCCAGAAGACCCCCTTCCCGAACCACGAACAGCGTGCCCACATCCTCAATAAACATGGTCACCACCGCATCGTAGACCGAACAGTGTTCCGGCACCACCACGGGGACGGATTTGATTTCTCCCACCTTGATCCGGTGTAATTTTTCGGCAATGACCTTGCCCGGTGTTTTCCCGCTGTAATAATAACCCACCCGGGGGCGCGCCTCCAAAAGACCGGACATGGTCAAAATGGCCATATCCGGACGCAGGGTGGCCCGGGTCAGGGAGAGCCGCTCGGCAATTTGCTCGCCGGTGATGGGGCCTTCCTTTTTCACTATTTCCAGAATGGCTTCCTGCCGCTTGGAAAGTTCCAATTCCATCGCCCCTTAAAGAGCCAAATGTGCCATACTATTTATCGCAATCCTCCCAATATAATATATTATATATTCATTTGAAATTCCCTTCTTGCTCCGGGAGAAAAAATCATGTATACACAACCAGCTTGCTCAGATCGGCTATACCTGAGGCCAGGGCCACTACACCTTTCAGCAGACCCAGACGGTTATTGCGAATTGTCTCATCTTCCACCATCACCATTACACCGTCAAAAAACTGGTCCACCGGCGCCCTCAGGGAAGCCAGAGCCTCCAGCGCCCCCCGGTAGTCCCGGGCATCCATGAAGCGCTGCACCCGCTCCTGCACCTGCTTTAAACTTTCGTACAGGGACACTTCCGCCGGGTGGGCCAGGGCGCCAGGATCAACGGTGGTGAAACCATGTTTTTTGGACAGGTTATAGGCGCGGTTAAAGGCTGTCCAAACGGCTGCAAAACCCGGTTCCTCCCGAAAGGCAGCCAGCGCCCGGGCACGCTGCCACAGGCCGGTAATATCGTCCATACCGGTGGACAGAACCGCCTCCACCGTATCGTAGGAAATACCCGCGTCGGCCAGGATTCCTTTCATGCGCTGGGCGAAAAATTCGGCCAGATCCGTCCAGACCTGCTCAAGGCCGATTTTTAATTCCACCCGCCCCTGATACTGTCCATAGGCCCGGTCGACCAGCTCCCGCAAAGATAAAACCAGTCCGGCATCCAGGATAACATGACATATGCCCAGGGCCTGCCGCCGCAAGGCATAGGGGTCCTGGGAACCGGAAGGTTGTATGCCCATGGCAAAACAACCCACCAGGGTATCCACTTTGTCGGCCAGGCTTAAAATGCGTCCGGGAAAGGTGTGTGGCAGTTCATCACCCGAGAAACGGGGAAGGTAATGTTCATAAATGGCCCGGGCCACCGTGGGATCTTCTCCCGCAGCCAGGGCATATTCCCGTCCCATGATCCCCTGCAATTCCGGGAACTCGTAGACCATGCTGGTTACCAGATCCGCCTTGCACAGGTGGGCCGCCCGCAAGGCCTGCTCCGCCTCCCTTTCATCCGCTCCCAGTGCCGGGATCAGGTAACGGACCAGTCCGGTCAGGCGACCCACCTTGTCGTAAACGGTGCCCAGGCTTTCCTGCCAGACAATCTTTTTCAATGCCTCCACCCGGCTGGCCAGGGGGCGTTTCAAATCCTCCTTCCAGAAAAACACGGCGTCGGACAGGCGGGCCTTCAAGACCTTTTCATTGCCGGCTCGCACCGTGTCCAGATATTCTTTACCACCATTGCGCACGGCAATAAAGCAGGGTAACAGTTTTCCGCCGGCTCCCCGCACGGGAAAGTAGCGCTGGTGTTCCCGCATGGAAGTAATCAGCACTTCAGCGGGCAGTTCCAGGTAGGCGGCATCAAAGGTGCCCAGAAGGGCGGTGGGATATTCCACCAGGTTGGTCACTTCGGTAAGCAACTCTTCATCGGGCAACACCTGCCCGTTCCGACCTGCCGCCAGCTCCCGCACCTGTTTCCAGATCATTTGCCGGCGTTCCCGGGGATCCACCACCACCCGGGCTTCCTCCATGATCCGGAAGTATTCCCCGGCCGCCGGAATGGTCAGGGGACGGGGACTGAGCACCCGGTGCCCGTAGCTTATCCGTCCGGCGGACAGCCCGGCAAAGGAGAAGTCAACCACCTCTTCCCCGTAAAGGGCCACCAGCCAGCGAATGGGACGGGCAAAGCGAACTTCCTGAACCCCCCAGCGCATGGGCTTGGGGAAATGCAGCCCGTTAATCAAAGAAGGGCCCATCCCGGCCAGCACCTCCTGCGCCGGGCGACCTTCCTGACGCTTCACCGCAAACACATATTCCACCGGACCCACATTTTTGACCACCAGCTGAGAAACGTCCACCCCCTGGCTTCTGGCAAAACCCAGGGCCGCCCTGGTGGGCTCGCCGGACTGGTTGAAGGCCACCTTCAGCGCCGGACCCTTCACCTCCTGCACCAGGGATTCCTGCCGGGACGCCAGGTCGCGGACAAACAAAACCAGCCGGCGGGGTGTGCCCAGGGCACGGATCTCACCGTGGGCCAGCCGGTTCTCCCGCAACAGATCCCGGGCCAGTTCCTGCAGCTGTTCCAGCGCCGGATCCAGAAAGCGGGCCGGTATTTCCTCCGTACCTATTTCCAGTAAAAAGTCCTTTGTACTCAAAGAATTATCCCCCTCGAAAAGTAAGTTAAAATCTGTACCATATACATTTCATTTCATTAACTTTTTGCTATTGCCGGATAGTTACTTCAAGGCGCCGGGGACCCTGCGGTCCTCCACCCGCCTCCCCTTGCCTTCCTTCAGAAGGGGGTAACCCATCTCTTCCCGCTGGGCCACATAGGCCTCGGCGCAGGCCCGGGCCAGAGCGCGCACCCGGTGGATAAAAGCGGTCCGCTCGGTTACGCTGATGGCCCCCCGGGCATCCAGCAGGTTAAAGGTATGGGAGCATTTAAGCACATAATCATAGGCCGGCAGGACCAGCCCTTTCGCCACCACCCGGCGGGCTTCCCTTTCATACATATCAAACAGTTGAAAGAGCATGGCCGTATCTGCTTCCTGGAAGTTGTAATGGGAATGCTCCACCTCACCACGGTGGTGCACGTCTCCATAAGTAACGCCGTTCACCCACTCGATGTCGAAAACGTTATCCTTCTGTTGAATAAACATGGCCAGGCGTTCCAGGCCATAGGTGATCTCCGCGCAAACGGGACGGCAGTCCAGGCCGCCGCACTGCTGGAAATAGGTGAACTGGGTTACCTCCATGCCGTCCAGCCATACTTCCCACCCCAGCCCCCAGGCTCCCAGGGTGGGTGATTCCCAGTTATCTTCCACAAAGCGGATATCGTGCTTTTCCGGTGCGATACCAATGGCTTTCAGACTGTCCAGATAAACCTCCAGCACATCATCGGGAGAGGGCTTAAGGATCACCTGGTACTGGTAATAGTGCTGCAGGCGGTTGGGATTTTCCCCGTAACGACCGTCGGTGGGCCGGCGGGAGGGCTCCACATAGGCCACCCGCCAGGGTTCCGGTCCCAGCGCCCGCAGAAAAGTGGCCGGGTTCATGGTGCCGGCCCCCTTTTCCACATCGTAGGGCTGCTGGATAATACAGTTCTGGTCGGCCCAGAAACGATTCAAGGCCAGGATCAGGTCCTGAAAATTCATTCCCGGCATACCTCCTTAAAATAGTTGCTGATAGTCAAAAACAAAAATCAAGCCCCCCGCCCGGACATGATCATGTCAGGGACGGGAGGCCATTCCCGCGGTTCCACCCTGCTTGGCCGCCCTGATGACGACCCCCTCTTTCCAGCGCAGGCTTTACTCACCACCACCAGATCCGGCGGCTTTCCTCCTGCCGCTCGGGAACCCCTTTCACATGGGATCGTTTTACCGGGCTTCCACCTCTCCCCGGCTCTCTGACAAAACTCCCCCCGCTACTCTTTCCCTCATCGCCGGATATGCTGTTGAATAATGTTAATTTACCAGATTTACGTGGCAAAGTCAATGCCGGAATGCAAGGCTGCCCTGCGGTCAGCACACGTCCATAGACGAAGGGACTGCAATTCCGGTAGCGCCTGCCCGATTTACGGGAAGGGCGGTATTTTACCGCACCTCCCCTGGCGTAGGGTCCGCCGGTTCCACCCTGTCTTCCTCCCTGCCCGGTCGCTCAATTTCCAGGGTATAATTCCTGGCCATGGCCGTCACCGCCCCCAGTGCCCCCAGCACGGCCAGCTGACTGCTGGCCAGGGTACCCAGCAACCCCAGTGCTCCCACCGAAGCCGGCAATTCCACCACCGTTCGCTCACCCTGCTTGATTTTGATGCGGGTTTCCTGACCCCGCTGGAAAATTTCCTTCAATTGTTCCAGCAACTCCTGGCCCCGATCCTGCAGCTTTTCCGTAAAGTTCTTCTTTTCATCTTCCAGGCGGATGAGGGCTTGCACCACATCCCCCCCGGCCGCGTCCAGAGCCTCCTTGGCCTCTTTATAACCCACCCCCAGGCGTGCCCTGATCAGATCAATTTTTTCCAGCTCACTATTCATTACTCATCCTCCTCCGGGATTTTTACACGCTAACCATATTTAACCCGGGAGTTCGGTTCTTTATACATCTTCCAGCAGGGCTAGAAAACGGGTGGATTTCATCTGCCGCTCCAGATGATATTCCATGTGGCGGCGTAATATTTCCCTCATCTCCTGCCTCTCCCGAAGCCCCGGCCGCAACTGCCCGAGCCTGGCCAGGGGCCAGCGCAATAAAAGCTTTAGCAGTTCAATGGTTCCCCGGTTGCAGGAAAGCCCCCCACTCCCCTCCCGGGCGCAACCGGCGCAGAGCACACCCCCGGCCCCGGGATGAAAGGTCAAAGGGCCCGCACCCAGGGGTGCCCCGCATTGCACGCAGTGTTCCAGACAGGGCCGGTAGCCCAGCATGGAAAGCAATTTTATTTCAAAGGCCCGGGCCAGCAAACGGTGATCGGCGTCCCCCAGCCGGCGCAGGCCCTCCAGCAAAAGGGCAAATACCGCCTCCGCCGGTTCCCCCTGGGCGGTCATGCCGTCCACCAGTTCGCTCAGGTAAGTGGCATAACCTATCTTGTCCAGCCGGCAACGCAATTCCGGAAACATTTCGATTAACTCGCACTGGCTGACCGTGTCCGGACCGTTGCCCCGGCGCAGGAGAAACCGGGAATGGGAAAAGGGCTGCACGGCCCCCCGTTTGCGACTGGTGGGTTTACACGCCCCGTAGGCCATTACCTTTATCTTTCCCTTTTCCATGGTAAAAAGGGTCAACAGCATGTCGGCATCCCGTATATTGACGGACTTTAAAACCACTGCCTGGACTTTATACAATTTCATCATTGTCCACTCCGGTCCGGTAATATTATGTCAATTCTTAGCAGGTAAAAAATTCATTTCCCCTGGGATTAACAATGAAAATCTCCGGCCTGCCCACCATATATTTTACTGTACCGGGCCGGAGCCTGACCAGGAGGTGGAGCAAATTAAAGTCCTGGTTTTCTCCCCGCGTAAAATCAGGAATCTGGTTATCGCTTTCCTGCTTCTGGCCATTTTTTCATCCAGTTTGCACCGGGTGGCCAGCGCCCGGCATAAGGATTCCATTCAGGCCCTTTCCTGGGCCCTGGCCCGGCGGGTAGTGGTGGTGGATCCCGGCCACGGCGGGGTCGATCCCGGGGCCGTGGGTAAAAATAACGTGCTGGAAAAGGATCTGGTGCTGGCCGTGGGACACCGGCTGGCCCTGTACCTGCGCCAGGCCGGGGCCAGCGTAACCATGACCAGGGAAGAGGACCGGGATCTGGCCGACCCCGAATTGCAGGGGCTGTATAAACGCAAACGGCAGGACCTGGCCCGGCGGGTGGATCTGGCCCACAGGCTGAAAGCGGATGCCCTGATCAGTATCCACATCAACAGTTTTCCCAATCCATCGGAAAGCGGGATACAGACCTTTGCCCGGGCCGATTCCCCGGAAAGCTACAAGCTGGCCCGCTGTATCCAGTCGGAGATGAATACATTGCTGAAAGTCAACGGGCGGGTACCCCTGCGGGGGGATTTTTACCTGTTGCGGGAATCCCGGGTACCCGCGGTGATTGTGGAGATTGGCTTTATCACCAACCCCAGGGAATACAAACTGTTGCAGGATCCCCTGTATCAAAGCAAACTGGCCTGGTGCCTGTACGCCGGGATCGTGAAATACTTTGCTGAACAGAATAACGAACAGCAGGAAAAAGGTGGCAGGCAACATTGAAGGAGGTGAGGTATTTGGAACCCAGCCGCATAACCAACCTCTGGAGCAAGATATCCACCAATCCCGGTCGGCCCGTTTCCCGGGTGGTTATTGAATCCACCTCTCCCTTCCCCTACGAAATCGTGGAATATACTCCCGGTGAACTGGTGCTGACCGCTGTGAAAGCCAGGGCCAACATGTACTGCAACACCATTGATATTTATGACGGTCTCATTGACCGGGTCAGGGTGGAAGAATCTTCCCGGGGCGTGGTCTTTCATATTCAGCTGAACCATCCGGCCCCCTGTAAGGTCGACATGGAACCGGGAATACCCGCCCGCACCATTTTAACCTTTGACCGGGACATTTTAAGACAAATATGTAAAAATAAAGTGCTCATCATAGACCCCGGCCACGGTGGCAATGATCCGGGAGGCAGGGGACCGGTGGATCTGCTGGAAAAACATGTGACCATGCAGATGTCCCTGGAATTAAAAAAACTTTTAATCCCCCTGGAAGTCCGGGTACACCTTACCCGGCAGAAGGATGAGACCATATCCCAGCGGTCACGTTTTAACCTGGCGGCAAAAATTGGGGCGGATCTGTGGATCGGCATCCATACCCATCACGATCCCGATGCCGCCGTTGCCGGTTCGGCGGTCAAATATAACCCCGGTTCTGACGGTTCGGCCCGGCTGGCCGAACTGGTGCTGACGGAACTGATCCGTAAAATTAAACGTCACTCCCGGGGAACCCACCCCGATCCGGGTTTAAGGGCGCTGGGGAAACTACCGGCGATCATCGTCGAACCCGTGGCCATTTCCAACTGGGTGGAAGAAGGGCTTTTGCGTAATCCCACTTTTTATGTTAAAACCGCCCAGGGAATAATCAATGGATTGAGCAATTTCTGGTCGTCTCGGAAATGATTCTGCCAAAATAGTCCATCAGAACAATATCACGTAAAAGGCATGGTGTTGTGCCGGAATGAAACATGAGAAGCAGGGTGTGAGAGCTAAGAAGCGGGGTGTAAGATTATTGCCGGCTTTGGCCCGGCCAAAACCTACCTAAATCTCACCTCTCACCTCTCAACAGCCCTCCAGGTATACTTTTCCCTGCTCCGTATAAGAATATAAGGAACAAATAGACATTTTAACTTCAAACGACCGCGGCAGCCGGTGATATTCATGTTGCGTTACACTCTGGTCATTCTGTTCCTGTTTCTGTACGGTCTGGGACACCCCCTTCCGGCCCCGGCCGGGGAACACCGGTGCGGGGAAAACGAACCGGTGCAACTCACCGCCCCCTTTCACCGGGGCAGGGATATTGCCAACCTGCAACAATGCCTTACGGTGATTGGTTACTTCCAGGGAAAGAACAGCGGTTATTATGACCAACCCACCATGCGGGCTGTGTGCCGTTTTCAAAGGGATCACGGCCTCACCCCCACCGGGGTGGTGGATCAGGCCACCTGGCAGGCCCTGAGCCTGGCCATGATTGCCCGGGCGGTACCGGAAGCCGCTCCCTCTCCCCATTATGATCTCTTTATCCTGGTAAACACGGAAAACCTCACCCTGACTGTTTTTTCCCGGGGGCAACCGGTGCGCCAGTATCCCGTGGCCCTGGGACGGCCCGGATCGGAAACTCCAACGGGTCAGTGGAAGGTAATCGATAAGTCGGCCGAATACGTACCCGGCATGGGCCCCCGCTGGTTGGGCCTGAACATTCCCACGGGAACCTTCGGCATCCACGGCACGGACAGTCCCTGGTCCATCGGCACCTTCGCCAGCGCCGGTTGCGTACGCCTGCACAACGCCCACGTACTGGAGTTATACGATTGGGTTTCCGAGGGCACACCGGTATTAATCCTGGGCAACCCCTTAAAGAACGGCTATCCGGTTTTGTATTCCGGCAGCTGCGGAAGCGTGGTGCAGGAAGTGCAGCGGACATTGCACAGACTGGGGTATTACGAAGACAAACCCGACGGTGTTTTCGGAACGGGTACGGCCAGGGCGGTGTCCAGGTTCCGGGAAAAACACGGCCTGTCCCCCGCGGCCGTGGTGGACGAGCCGGTTTACCGGTTGCTGGGACTGTAACCCCGTGGTGTGTATCCTACGCCGAAGTCAAAGGGTGAGTGGATGAAAGAGCCCCGCCTTATGGAAGCTGGCAGGTAGCTATTCAGATAAGCCGGCGTAGGCACGGCGTTATCCCGCTTACTCCGGTGCTTCGCAATGTCGTTCGCTCCGGGCAACGCCGTACCTTTGTATTAACCACCGGTTTCAATAAACACTTACGCTGGCGGAATATTTATGGTTGAAAAGTCTTTTCCCGCCCCGGTTATCCCTCCCCTGCCCGGTGCATATATTTGTCCATAGGCAAAGTTGTCCACGGGCAGGTGATGTTTCCATAGACCGTATATTACTTATTGCTGCACTTACGGCAGTCATTCATCTGACTGATACGCTGGTTTATGCCGTGAGACTGTCCGGGGTGATTACCAGGCGCCTGGCCACAGCCTTTTCCCTGTTTCAATTAATATCCCTGCTGGCCAGCACCGCCAACCTGATTCAGGCGCCCCTGTTATCATCGGTGGTGGAACGAACCATTAACACCGGCCTGCAGCACACCGGTACCGCCGGGCAAAACCTGCTGGAGTCACCCCTGTACTACCAGCAACTGGCCCATCTTTGCCTGGATATTCGCATGATTATTTTCGCGGCCACCCTGGGCACTGTGGCTGGCGTGCTCTCAACCCCGGCCTTCAACTATATTTTCACCAGGGTGATTTTCCTTTTTGAAGAGGCCGGTTCCATTCCCCGGCTGATCCTGATGTTGCTCTCGCCATACCGCCTGGCCCGTACATTGCACAAAAGGCCCCGGTATGGGGTTACCTTCAGGCCTTCCCTGCCCGCCCGGCCCCGGAATATCCCCATGGCCTTTCTGGCGGCCAATACCCTGGTCATCGGCATCTGGACCACGGGGGTTTTATCGGCGTTATACGCCGGCGCCCTGCTGCCGGACTACCGCTCCACGGCCAGCCTTCTTTCCGGGGTGGTTAACGGCGCAGCCACCATTCTTTCGGCCATGATTGTGGATCCCACAGCAGCCACCATTACCGACCAGGCACTGCGGGGAACCAGGGATCAGCGGGATGTGCGCCAGATGGTTTATTACCTGTGTTTGACCAGGGTTTTAGGTACCATCCTGGCCCAGGCCCTTTTCCTGCCGGCCGCCGTATTGATTAAAGAAGTGGCCCTGGTCATTGCCGTTTCCAATCACTAAAAATGGGCCACCGGACAGGCACACAATTGTCGCCGGCGGATAACCTGATATTAGCTGTGCTCACCCGCCCGGGCCCGGTTATCAGAGCACGGCGAAAGGTGATGATGCCCTGTGCGCTGCTGCACCATACCCATCCGTACCCATGTAATCAACGAACAGGACGATATTGTGTCCCTGGTCCAACGCTATACCACCGGCATAGCCGGTCCCGGAGATGTGATTGCCATTGCCGAAAGCGTGGTGGCCATTACGCAGAAAAGAGCCATATTACCGGAAGACGTTCATCCGGGACTGCTGGCCCGCTTCCTGTGCCGCTTTCCCGCCAAACACGGCAGCCTGGCCACTCCGCCGGCCATGGAACTGGCCATCAGGGAGGCCGGACCGGCAAGGATCCTTTTGGGCTGTGCAGCCGCAGCCCTGGGCCGGCTATTGGGCAGGCGGGGCCTGTTTTACCTGGTGGCCGGACGGGAACTGGCCTTTATCGACGACATTGCCGGTACCATGTGGCCCTATGAAAGACATATTATCCTCGGTCCTCAAAAACCGGGCAAAATCGTAGCGGCCATTAAAGAAGCCACCGGTGTCGATGCAGTGATTGCCGATGTCAACGATATCCGCTGTGTGGACATCCTGGCGGCCACCACCCCGGCAAGCAGGAAAATAGCCCGGGAAGCACTGGTTGACAATCCCTTTGGCAACGACGACCAGCAAACACCCATCGTGGTTATCAAAACGGTGAAGGAGGCGTCAGACCAGGCCGCATGAACAGCGGCGTGAAACCTTTGGTAAATACGGCGGCGCCACCGGCCGGGCGGCAACCATTATCCGCCGCCGGAATCCCGCAAGCAACCCCGGGTTTGGCGCCAGATAAGAAACACAATGGAAATGGAGGGGGCACCTTGTTACCAACGCCAACCAAATATACCCTGGTGGCCGGAGCCGGGGAAGGACAGACACCCTTAAACGCCTTTGACCGGGCACTTTTAGAGTCAGGAGCCGGTAACGTCAATCTAATCCGGGTAAGCAGCATCCTGCCGCCCGGTGCCCGGTACGTGGAAACCCTCCCCCTGCCTCCGGGAGCCCTGGTGCCCGTAGCCTACGGGGCCATAAAATCCAGCACCCCCGGCGACCGCATTGCCGCCGCCGTGGCCGTGGGCATCCCCGAACAGGGCTTTGGAGTGATTATGGAATACTCCGGATACAATTACCGGGAAGAGGCGGAACGGATTATCCGCCAGATGGTGGAGGAAGCCTTTGCCATGCGGGGAATGGAAATAAAAACATATATGGTGAAAGCGGTGGAACACCGGGTACAAAAAGCCGGCGCCGCCTTCGCCGGCCTTTTGATGTGGTATTGAGCCAGGAACCGGGCAACCTGCCCGGTCTTTTTTATTGTTGCATTAACCCCCCTCCCCCCTTTTCCTGCCCGCCAATTCGGGATAAAATAAAGTGGATTATCCGGTACCATCCAAAGGCGGTTGAAGACCATGCGCATCATTGTGGCCATAACCGGCGCATCCGGAGCCATTTACGGCATAACCCTGCTGGAACAACTGCGCCTTTTGCACATTGAAACCCACTTTATTTACAGCCCGTGGGGGGTAAAAACCATCGCCCTGGAAACCGGCCTGACCCTGGACCAGGCCACAACCCTGAGCAGTTACTGTTATCCGGCCAGCGATCTTACCGCGCCGGTGGCCAGCGGGTCCTTTTTGCACCAGGGTATGGTTGTCGCCCCCTGCAGCATGAAAACCCTGGCGGCCATTGCCTGTGGTTTGGCCGACAACCTGATTACCCGGGCCGCCGATGTGACTATAAAGGAAAGGCGCCCCCTGATCCTGATGGTCAGGGAAACGCCTTTGAGCGCCATTCACCTGGAAAACATGCTCAAACTGGCCCGCCTGGGCGTGACCATCCTGCCGCCGGTACCGGCCTTTTACCATCGCCCACAAACCATCCAGCACCTGGTGGATCAAACGGTAGGCCGGGCGCTGGATTTACTGGGCATCACCCATAACCTGGGGGTAAGATGGGGAGAAAAGAACCACTAGTCTTCCAAAAAGCTGTCAAAGATGTCCACCAGACTGGCGGATCTGATTATACCCACCGCTTTTAGCTCCCGGTCCACCACCGGCACGTTGTGTATTTCATTTTTAATCATCAACAGGGCCACTTCCTGGACGGGAGTTTCCTCGAGAACATAAATTTCCCGTAACGGACGCATTATTTCCCACACCCTCATCCGGCCGATTTGCCTCATTCGTCCGGCGGCGGAACAGCTCAAGCAGGGCGCTGTCCAGGCATAACCGGGAAGCTTGACCACATGGGTATCCAGCGCCCGCAAAACCAAACGGATGGTTAAAAAGCCAATCAGACGGCCATCATCATCCATTATGGCCAGGGATTCCTGCCCGAGTTTAACAGCTTCCTTCAGTGCCCCCATGGCCTCCTTGAAGCTGGCCTCGGCGTGCACCTTTACCAGCCTTCTCACGGGAATCATTTTATCTTTTGCGTGACAATCAGTCATCTTGGCCACCCCCTCCAGGACAACCTGATTTCACCTCAAAAAAATCCTATAACATGTTTCTCTTTCTAAAAACCAGCAGAATAACCATGGACAAAACAAAGGAAAGGGTAACTATCCCTGGAAAGGCAGCTGCCGAGCGCTGGAAAGGCAAATCAACATTCATTCCATATAAGCTGAACACCATGGTGGGAATCATTAAAAGAATGGTTACAGAAGTAAGAAACTTCATTACCATGTTTAAATTATTGGAGATAACCGAAGCGTACGCGTCCATGGTGCTGCTCAAAATCTGAGCGTAAATATCACTCATTTCAATGGCCTGCTTGTTTTCGGTAATTACATCTTCCAGCAGGTCCTCATCTTCCTCATACATTTTAATCAGGCGATCATTTACCTCCAGCGGTTCCGGATCCTTGGCCAGGTGGGATTTGAGCAGCTTCTCCATAACGATCTCATTGGCTTTTAAAGAGGTGGTAAAATATACCAGGCTTTTCTCCAGACCCAACAATTTAATTAACTCTTCATTTTTTGTGGAGCGATGCAGCCTCTGCTGTGTCTCTTCGCTTTTTTTATCAATCTGCCTGAGATAACGCAGATAATAAAGGGCGGTCTTAAAAAAAATCTGTAATAAAAAACGGGTTTTTTTAAAGGTATAAAAACCCTTGGTCCGGCAGGAAACAAACTCATTTAAAACGGCTATATCCTCAAGACAGACGGTGATCATTATATTTTCCGTGAAAATGATCCCCAGGGGGATGGTGTCGTAAACATTATCCCGGATCACCGGCACCCGGATAATAATGAGCACACAACCTTCTTCCACTTCTATGCGGGATGTCTCTTCCTCATCCAGCGGGTATTCCAAAAAATCCGCCGGCAAGCCCAGTTGTCCAATCACTTGCTGTATTTCGTCCCTGGTAGGATTGACCAGGTTGATCCAGCTGCCCTTTTCACCCAGTACATCAATTTCCGTCAGCGTTTCATCCACACTTTTATATACCTTCAGCAATAATTACACACCCCCGTTTCTGAACTTTTCAGGGGCGGTCCCGCCTTCCCATGGTGTACCGGGACCGGCCCCGGATTTGGATAAATTCAAATGACTACTTGGGTCTGTGTCCACGGTATCACCTCCAAATAAAAAAGCCTTTACCATCTAAAAAAGCCGAAAACCCTGGTTGGCTTTCCAGCCACCACTACAGTAACAGATTTGTTCCAACACTGTCAAGGTAAATTAATGTTCCCTGGTGTAGCCGAAATCTTTTAAGTACGGGTCGCGGTTACGCCAGTCGGGTTTCACTTTGACCCACAAATCCAGATATATTTTCGACCCCAGGAGGGCTTCCATTTCTTCCCTGGCCAGGCGGCCCACTTCCCTGAGCATACGCCCCCCTTTCCCGATTAAAATGGCCTTCTGGGATTCCCGCTCGGCATAAATAACCGCCCGGACGTAAACCAGTTGCGCAGATCTTTTTTCCACTTCCTCCACCACCACGGCCACGGCGTGGGGCACCTCCTGATTGGTCAGGTGGAGCACCTTTTCCCGGATCAATTCGGCCATGATAAAACGTTCCGGCCGGTCGGTGATCATCTCGTCGGGATAATACTGCGGGCCAAAGGGCAGGTAGGAAACCACCAGGTTGAACAGCCGTTCCAGGTTTTCCCCCTCCAGGGCGGATACCGGAACAATTTCCGCAAAGGAAAATTTTTGCCGGAATTGATCAATCAGGGGCAAAAGCTCATTTTTATTCCCAAGCAGATCGATTTTATTGATCACCAGGAAAACAGGGGTTTTTATCTCCCGCAGCTGATTGATGATATATTCGTCTCCCGGCCCGGGGGCCGTTGCCTCCACCAGGAAAAGAACCACATCCACTTCCCGCAGGGCGCTTAAAGCCACATCCACCATGTATTCACCCAGTTTGTGTTTTGGTTTATGAATCCCCGGCGTATCCAGGAAAACCACCTGGGCGTCGGCACGGGTAACCACGGAATGGATCTTGTGGCGGGTGGTCTGGGGCTTGTCGGACATGATGGCCACCTTCTGGCCCACCAGCCGGTTTAACAGGGTGGACTTGCCCACATTGGGCCTGCCCACCAGGGCTACAAACCCGGAACGAAACTGTTCCTGTACCACCGTCGTACTCCCCCTCAACGCCGTGCCATTGTTATCTGGCCATATCCTTTTACCTTTCCACCGGTTCGGTGACGCGCACCGGCCCGGACCGGGAGGCCTCCCGGTCAACCGTTTCCTCCCCTTTCAGTTGAAAAGCCTCCGGGAGCAGGCCGGCCACCGTTTGCACCCGGTAGTCCCCCCGGTCGTTGCACATATAAACCGCCAGATCCGGTGCAAACTCGGCCAGCACCTGGCGGCAGGCGCCACAGGGCGCGCAGTATTCCCGGTCATCCCAGATGACGGCCAGGGCGGCGAATTCCCTTTCACCGTTGCTCACCGCTTTAAACAGGGCCACCCTTTCAGCGCAGATGGACAGGCCGTAAGAAGCATTCTCAATATTACAACCGGAATATAACCGCCCTGCCTGCGTCAACAGGGCCGCTCCCACCGAAAAACCAGAATAGGGGGCATAGGCCTTTTCCCGGGCGGCCCGGGCGGTATTGATCAATTTTTCCACTGGAAATTGCATCATCGGCAGATCAATCATTATTTTATACCTCCTCCCGCAGACGAAATACGGTGCAATAAAGCCATAAGATAGGGGTAAAAAACCAGAACACCCACCACCACCGCATTAATGGCCGCCAGCAGGACGGCCCCGGCGGCCACATCCTTGGCCACCCTGGCCAGGGGATGATAGCGCCGGGTATAAAGATCCACCACCGCTTCCAGGGCGGTATTGAACATTTCCGCCACCAGCACCAGGGCAATGGTCAGGCAAAGCAAAGACAGCTCCCCGGCGGGCACTCCCAGCATAAAGGCCGCCAACAGCACCAGCAGGGCCGCTCCAAAATGAAAGCGCAAATTGGCCTGGGTGCGCCAGGCATGGGCCAGGCCGGCCAGGGCGTAACCCAGGCTCCTTCCAAAACCACCCCGGGGCATACTTCTTCACCTGCCGGGAGGGAATTCCCTGGTCAAGCCCACCCTGGCCAGCACCGCTTCCTCCATTTCCCGCATGCGCCGGGCGGCCGTTTCTTCCTGGTGGTCGTAACCCAGCAGGTGCAGAACACCGTGGACGGTCAGATAGGCCACTTCCCGTTGAAAACCATGCCCGTACTCTTCACCTTGCCGCCGGGCCGTTTCCAGGGAAATCACCACATCCCCCAGCACCTTCTCTTCACCGGCTTCGGGCATGGGTTCCCCCTCTTCCATGGCAAAGGACAGCACATCGGTAGGGCAATCCACACCGCGATATTCCCGGTTCAACCGCCGGATATACTCGTCATTCACAAATACCAGGCTTACCTCGGCGTCCACCATCCTCCCGGCCAGCATCAGTGTCTCTTCCACCACTCTGGTCAACAACCCGGTGAGATGTTCAACCACCGGCACTTCTTCTTGCAAGTTGTTTACGAGTACCGGCACCCTTTGTCCTTCTCCTTTCCATTTCCCGGCTCAGATCGGGATATTCAATGCGGGTGTGGAAAATGCCGCTCAAAAACTGCATAAAGGCACTGGCAATGGTATCCAGATCCTTAAAGGTGAGTTCACATTCATCCAGCTGTCCGTCCATGAGCTTGTCCCTGATTATCTTGCGCACCATGGCCTCCACCCGGCCGGGTACACGGTTCTGCAGGGAGCGGACGGCCGCTTCCACAGAATCGGCCAGCATGACAATGGCGGCTTCCCGGGTCTGGGGCTTGGGTCCTTCGTAGCGGAACTCATCTTCACTGATATTTTCCGGATGACCGTTTTCCAGGGCTTTATGATAGAAAAAGGAACACAGGCCCGTACCGTGGTGCTGCTCAATAATATCCATAATGGACCGGGGCAGTTTGTATTCCCTGGCCAATTCCACCCCGTCCTTTACATGGGAGGTTAAAATCAAAGTACTCAGGGAAGGGGCTATTTTATCATGGGGGTTTTCCGCCGACATCTGGTTTTCAATAAAAAAATAGGGCCGTTTGATCTTCCCAATATCATGATAAAAGGCCCCCACCCGCACCAGAAGGCTCTCGGCGCCCACAGCCTCGGCCGCCGCCTCGGCCAGGTTGGCCACCATAATGCTGTGGTGATAGGTGCCCGGTGCCTCGGTAAGCAACCGGCGGAGCAGGGGGTTGCTGGGATGGGAAAGCTCCAGCAAATGTACCGCAGAGGTAATGCCGAAGGTACTTTCCAGGTAGGGCAGGCTCCCAATGGTCAAAATGGAGGAAAGAAGACCGTTGATCATGCCGAAACCCAGCCCCGAAGCAATCATCAGGCCATAGGGAATGTCCCCCAGCAACCCCATGATTAAAATGGCCACCGCGCTGGCCGCGCTGGTATAAAATCCGGCCCGGACCAGATCTCCCCGCTGGCTCAGTCTGCTCACGCTGTAAACACCCACAAACCCGCCCACCAGGGCCACCAGCCCGAAACGCACCTGCCCGTTGGTCATCAGGGTGACCAGGAAGCTGATCACCGCCACCACCAGCATGGCCAGGCGGGGGTCCAGCAGAATGGCCACCAGCATGCCGGCCGCCGCCACGGGCATCATATAACCCACCAGATTGCCCAGTTCGGGCCACTGGGGAATATTGATGGCCGTCATGGCCTTGCTCACGGCCAGAACCACCACCACGATAATACCCAGCAGGTAGAGGTGACCCGCATGCTGGTAGATTTCCCGGTTCTGCTGGTAAAGATAAAGCAAAACCACCACCATTAAAAGGGCCACCAGCAGGGCGCTTCCCAGCACCACCTTCCAGGGCAACGCCCTTTGGGTAAGGCCCAGGGCTTCCAGTTTGGCCAGGTGCTCCTTGGTCACCACATCGCCCGGCCGCAGAATAATTTCGTTCTGCCTGATGGTTACCATCTGGGGCGGCACCGTATCCATGGCCGCTTCTTTCAACAGACGGGTTTTCTCCGCATTAAAAAAACTGTTCGGGCGCAGGTAATAGCGGATCAATCCCTGGCCCAGTTCCTGGTAAGGTCTGGTCAGTCCTAAACGGGTAACCTGTTCAACCAGACCGGCCTTTGTACTTTCCAGTTTATCGGGGGTAATTCCCTGTTCGCTGTCCATGGCCTGGGCCACCAGTCCATTGACCACCCGTTCCAGTTGCTCCAGGGAACGGGGGGCGGGACGGGAAAGGGCCACCAGGGTTTCCCGGGACAGGGCGAAGGGGAGCATTTCCCCCAAACGACCGGCACGGGTTCCCTCATCAACTTTGTCGTCCGATTGCACCTCACGGACTCCCTGGATGGTTGCGGAAATATCCTGCTGTACCTTTCCGCTCACCAGGGGGTCCCTGTCGTATTGATCCCGCACTGCCGAGGCGGCCTGCCGCCGGAGTTCCTCCGTTTTGGTTTTATCTTCAAAGGTAATGCTGTGGGGGGCCTGAATATCCTCGGTGGCCACCTGGCCCTCCTTTAAATTGAGACGTTGGGGCACAAATTCTATGGTAATGAGCAGGGTAATAAGCAGGAAGAAGAGCATCGCAGCGCCCCCCCGCCGCACCTTGCGCTGCCCCAGCAAAGGGGCCAGCCGCTGCAAAACCCTGCTGCGCAGTGCGGCCAGATTGAGCATAATCCCTCACCCCTTTTACCCGCCAACCCCGTCCCCGTTTTCATAAGCACGGATGATCTCCTGCACCAGGGGGTGCCGGACAATATCCTCACCGGTGAGATAACAAAAAGCGATTCCTTCCACCCCGGCCAGGATCCTCTGGGCATGCACCAAACCGGAAACCTGTCCCCTGGGCAAATCGATCTGGGTGATATCTCCGGTAATTACCGCCTTCGATCCAAAACCCAGCCGGGTTAAAAACATCTTCATCTGCTGGTCGGTGGTATTCTGGGCTTCGTCCAGAATAATAAAGGCGTCGTCCAGGGTCCTCCCCCGCATATAGGCCAGGGGGGCAATCTCAATGATATGCCTTTCCAAATATTTCTGCGTGTTCTCCACGCCCAGCACGTCATAAAGACTATCATAAAGCGGGCGCAGGTAGGGATCCACCTTTTCCTGCAGATCACCGGGCAAAAAGCCCAGTTTCTCGCCGGCTTCCACAGCAGGACGGGTCAGCACCAGCCGGTTGACTTCTTTGTTGCGCAGGGCACGAATGGCCATCACCACAGCCAGGTATGTTTTTCCCGTACCGGCCGGACCAATGGCAAAAACTATATCGTGTTTGCGCATGGCTTCTATATACTGCTTTTGTCCGAGGGTCTTGGGTTTAATCTGCCGCCCCCGGGCGCTTACCAGGGTCACCTCCCGGGCCAGGTTGCCCAGCACATCCGACATGCCCGCCAGCGCAGCTTTAATGGCGTAATTAATTTCATGCAGGGTCAACCGGTTACCGGCCCGGTAAAACTCCTGCAACTGATTGAAGACATCCTTTGCCCGGGCCACCTGTTCCGGGGGACCGGCAATGATCACTTCTTCGCCCCGGGTAATCACCCGTATTCCCAGCATCTTTTCCATAAGTACCAGGTGTTCGTCATGGCGGCCGAAGATCTCCGCGGCCGTGGAAACGTTATCCAGCACTACCCTGGCTTCGGTGTATTCGCCCAAATTATCCCTCCAACTCCCTTATTGCCGGTCACCCGACGGCCTGGTGCGGGATGGACCGCCGGGTACCGACTCCGCCCGGCCGGAAGGTGAAGGCTGCAGCTCACCGGGGGTAAATGGCCGTTCAACACCTATTTCTTCAACGCTCTCCACCATTGCTTTCATACGAACCAGGTTTTCCGTACCCCGGACCACCAGCTCATCCAGTTGTTCGTGTACCACCGTTGCCCCCCGGGGCAGGCGACTTTGCACAACTGCCATGGCCCTTTCCCCGGCCAGGCGCCGGGCTTCAGCCCTGTCCCTGATCAGACGATAACTCTCCATTTCGCGATATTTATTAATGATTACTTCGACGGGCAGCTGAAGATTCCTCCAGGCGGGCAGTTTTTTCACCCGGGTTTCCGATTGATACTGCGGAAAGGGAATTGGGGAAGAACCTGCTAACATTATTTCCCTGGCCCCAATTTTCATACAAACTCTGGTAAATTCCCGGCCGGTGGGGCGCTGCAGGGTTTCCGCCAGCGGCGCCTCACCGTACCCTTCATACCACACCCTTGCCCGCACAATGCCGGCTGCATGTACGAAGGCGGGCTCACGCTTCACCGTTTCCGGGGGCGCACCTGGCGACGGCTTTTCTCCAGACGGTGGTTCCTCCGGTGGCGGAATGACGCCGGAGATCAAAACCTGTCCGGGAACCACCGTGTCCCCCGCCTTTACCGCCGCATGACCGTTGAGAACCAGCACCTCTTTAATTAACCCGGCCTTGCCGGCCACAATATGCACCGGGGAAAGGTTCTTACCTTCCGGCAGGGTTTTTTCCACCACCTCAACCGTTACCCTTGTCCCCCTGATATATACGCCGGTCCAGGAAACTCCGGGCAATGAGGTCCTGATGGCCTCCTCCACCGCCGGCGGATCCAGCCGCCAGCGGAGCACACCCCGGTTCAACCCCGCCCGGGAGGCCACCTGTAATATCTCTCCGGTGGAAAGCCGGCGGTTTCCGGTTACTTCGATGGACCAGATAAAAGAGCTGAGAAAATAAAGTCCGGCCACAAAGAACAGGGCTCCGGCGGCCAGCACCCGGCGTCTTGTAAGACGCATCCAGAGAAAAGGCAACCCGCTTCGTTGCTGAATACGAAACCGGCAGCCGGTACGTCTGGCCATATGCCTTAACGGCCACACCGCCCCGGGACGCACCCTGGCCCTTAAGGCCCTTTCCCCCAAACGGGTAATATCCCAGAGAAAAATGCCCCGGGTGGCGGCCATATTGATTAATTTCTCCGGAGATTCCCCCATTACGATTATGGTTACATAGCCGGTAAGAAAGTTCATCAATTTAAAGAGAAACATTCCCCTGGCCTCCTTGCCTGGAAAAACCGGAAAATGGAGTGGCGGCGGGACTCCTCGCCTTACCCCTTTCATGGCCTGAAGGTTACGGTCCTGATTATTCCTTCCACACAAATTTCATCGGGAAGTATGTTGCGCAGGATCAGGTGATCACCGGCAATTTCCAGCTCACCGTCCGCGATACCGATGCGCACCATCTCCGGAGTATATTCCAAAATGCCGCGATGGTTTTCGATAAAGGCCTGCAGGTTGCCCATAAGGACGATGCGGGGCAAATCCAATACCACATCACTGGGAATTTCCAGTAGATCCGACATTTGTTGTTTAACCCTTTTTTTGAATTCCCGCCAGGCCACCGACCAATCCCCCCAAACCATGAGATGCTCCTGTCAAAATATATGCAAGGGGGGAGGACAAGATTACCTGGACCGGCCGGAAACGGGAGGGAAGGATGGGCATAAAAAGATCTTCTGTCCCGCACTGGAATTATCAAATCTTCTTATAAGCAAAATAAAGGAGACCATATTTGAAAAATCGAAAAGGATGATATGCTAGAGGGAGGGCCCCGGCTGCTCAAAGGTGGCACCCTCCGCTTACAATACGCACCGGAAGCAATCCTTTGCAGCACGGGATTAAGCGAGGAGGTTTTAACCCCATGGACGAAAGAATACGGCTGACCGCCATGGCCCGGGCGGCGGGATGAGCGGCCAAGGTGGGACCGGCCACCCTGTCGCAGGTACTGCGGCAGTTACCACGTAAAGAAGACCCTCATTTGCTGGTGGGGCTGGAAACGGCCGATGATGCGGCGGTTTACCGTTTGACGGAAGACATGGCTGTAATAGAAACGGTGGATTTTTTCACTCCCGTGGTGGATGATCCCTATCTGTTCGGGCAGGTGGCCGCCGCCAACGCCCTGAGCGATATCTACGCCATGGGCGGCAGGCCCCTTTTGGCCCTGAACATTGCCTGCTTCCCCAACTGCCTGTCCCCGGGTATTCTCGCCCTGATCTTAAAAGGCGGGGCGGACAAGGTAATGGAAGCCGGGGCCGTCATAGCCGGAGGACACACGGTGGAGGACGAAGAGCCCAAATACGGCCTGGCGGTAACCGGACTGGTTCATCCCCAGAGAATTATCACCAATGCCGGAGCCAGGCCGGGGGACGCCCTGGTGCTGACCAAACCCCTGGGCACGGGCATCATTGCTACGGCCGTCAAGGCGGAACTGGCCCCGCCCGGCAGTGCGAAAGCGGCCATAGACTCCATGGTCGCCTTGAACAGGACGGCGGCCGAAGAAATGCTCACCCTGGACGTACATGCCTGTACCGACATCACCGGTTTCGGCCTTCTGGGCCATGCCGCGGAAATGGCCGAAGCCAGCGGGGTAAGCATTATTTTTCACCACGAAACCATGCCCCTGTTGCCCCGGGCGGAAGAACTGGCCGCCATGGGGTTGATTCCCGGCGGGGCATATAACAACCGGGACCACCTGGGAGAGAGGGTGGAATTTGCCTCTTCCATCTCCCCGGCCCGCCGGGCCATACTATTTGACCCCCAAACCTCCGGGGGCCTTTTGATGGCCGTTCCGGCGGAAAAGGCCGCCGCCCTCGTGGAAAAACTCCACTCCCGGGGTGTTAATGCAGCCAGGCTGGTGGGCCAGGTGGTATCCGGGGAAAAATGGCTCATCCGGGTGGAATAAAATTCTGTGAAATATTGTCGAAAGGATGAAGCCGTATGATGCGCAAGGAAGTGGACTGCCGGGGCATGGCCTGCCCCCGGCCGGTACTGGAAACCAAAAAGGCCCTGGAACAAATGACCGGAGGGCAGTTGGTGGTCACAGTGGACAACCCGGTGGCCCGGGAAAATGTGACCATGTTTGCCCGGAACGCCGGGTTCCCGGTGATCGCTGAGGAAAGGGACGGCCTTTTCGTTCTTACCATCACCAAAAGTGAAACGGGGGACCAAACAGCAGCAAAACCGGAATCCTCAAAAGAGGCCTCAGCGGACCGGGAGCAAACCCGTACCCTCACCTACTTTTTTACTTCCAACATCCTGGGACAGGGGTCCCCCGATCTGGGCCTGACCCTGATCAAAAGCCTGTTTAACACGCTGGCTGAGACCAATCCTGCACCGGATAATTTGATTTTTTTAAATTCCGGCGTATTCTTAACCTGTGACAGCTCCCCTGTATTGGAGCAGCTAAAAAAAATGGAAGCCGCGGGCACCCGAATCATTTCCTGCGGCACCTGTCTGGAATATTACAAATTAAAAGAAAAACTCCAGGTGGGCCGGGTAAGCAACATGTATGAAATCAACCAGATCCTGTCCGGCCCAGGAAAGGTGATCACCGTTCCTTAAAGGCTTATCGTCTTGACAATTTTCCCCCGGGCCTGCTATACTTTCTTCATACAATACCCTTGTAGGGTATGGGAGTGTTGAAGCCCTTGACCTATGTGGAACGAAACAAAGAAGATCTCCTGACGCGCCTGAAAAAAATCGAAGGGCAAATCCGCGGCATACAGAAAATGATCGAAGAAGATCGTTACTGCGTGGATATACTGCTGCAAATTAGCGCCACCCGCGGCGCCCTGCAAAAGGTAGCCCTTTCCCTTTTGCGCAGCCACACCCGGGGCTGCGTAGCCCAGGCCATACGCCAGGACCGGGGGGACGAGGCCATTGAAGAGCTAATGCAGGTACTGGACAAATTTACCTCATAAAATAGAATATGCGGCTCTGTACGCCCGCGGGAAAGGAGGGATTTTCATGCTCAGAAAGCATTACATGCTCCGTCCGGTAGCCCATTGTAAAGAAGGTTGCTGAATAAAGTCCCGGGCAAGACGCTAAACTGCCCGCAACAACCTGCAGGTTTTTCGGCCTGCAGGTTTGTTGCACCATAGCTCAACTTATTCAATCGTATCCATGGCCCCGGTGTCAGTATAAACCCTTCTTCTTATTAAAAAACCGCCTCCGGGGAAAGCTAAAAAGGGATTGACTTATCCCCGGCAGGGGGTTATGATCATTACAATCTACCCTACTGGGGTATGGTAGAAAGGGCTGCCACCTACAAGGAGGGGTTTGTCAATGCAACAGGTCAGTATTCCCGTGGAAGGCATGAGCTGCGCCGCCTGTGTGGCCCGGGTGGAACGGGCTTTAAAAAACACCCCCGGCGTTAACGGTGCACTGGTCAACCTGGTTACCGGAAAGGCCAGTGTGGCATATGACCCGGCAAAGGTATCCGTGGAACAGCTGGTGCAAACCATCCGGGAACTGGGCTACCAGGTGCCCACCGGGGAAATACATCTGACGGTGCGGGGCATGAGCTGCGCCGCCTGTGTGGCCCGGGTGGAGCGGGCGGTATCGTCCCTGCCCGGAGTGTTGAAGGTGGCCGTCAGCCTGCCGGCGGAGGCGGCCCGGGTCACCTTTTATCCCGGGGCCGTTACGGCGGCCGAAATTAAAGAAGAGATCCGCAGCCTGGGCTATGAGGTGAGCGAAAAGGTCACCGGCCAGGAAGCCCTGGACCGGGAAAAACAGGCCCGCCAGGCGGAAATCCGCCGCCAGGCCCGGAACATGTGGATTGCCTGGCCCCTGGCCCTGCTGGTAATGCTGGGCATGTTCCGGGATATGTGGATCTTCCCCCACTTTGTGCCGGAATTTATGGGCAACACCCTTTTCCTGTGGGCATTGACCACCCCGGTGGTATTCATTGCCGGCTGGCAGTTTTTTGTGCACAGCTTCAACGGCTTGCGCAAGGGTTCCACCGATATGAACCTGCTCTACGCCACGGGTATCGGCGCCGCCTACATTATCGCCACCATCAATACCCTCTGGCCGGAGGCGGGCTTTGGCGGCAAGGGGGCCACTTTCTTCGAATCGGCGGCCCTGCTCACCGCCTTCATCGTCCTGGGCCGCTACCTGGAGGCCCTGACCCGGGGACGCACCTCCGAGGCCATTCGTAAACTGATCAACCTGCAGCCCCAAAAAGCACGGGTGATCCGGGAAGGCCGGGAGATGGAAATAGCCGCCGATGAAGTGGTGCCCGGGGATGTGGTTCTGGTCCGTCCCGGAGAGAGCATTCCGGTGGACGGGCGGATTATCGAAGGGCACTCGGCGGTGGACGAGTCCATGATCACCGGGGAAAGCATACCGGTGGAGAAAAAACCCGGCAATGAAGTGATCGGGGCCACCATCAATAAAACCGGATCCTTTAAGTTTGAAGCCACCCGGGTGGGCCGGGATACCGCCCTGGCCCAGATCATCCGCCTGGTGGAGGACGCCCAGGCCACCAAAGCCCCGGTGCAAAAGCTGGCCGATTTTGTGGCCGGGCACTTCATCGCCGGGGTACACGTGCTGGCCCTGCTGGTCTTTCTTTTCTGGTTTTTTTATGGCTATAACGCCTTTTTCCGGCCGGACAGCCACTTTATCCTTTCGCCCTACAGCCTGGCCCAGGTGGGGGTGTTCGGCTTCGCCCTGCTTTTAAGCGTAACCACCCTGGTCATTTCCTGCCCCTGCGCCCTGGGCCTGGCCACCCCCAGCGCCATGATGGCCGGCACGGGCAAGGGGGCCGAAAACGGCATTTTATTCAAAGGGGCTGATGCCGTGGAAGCCACCGCGGCCCTGCAGGTAATCCTTTTCGATAAAACCGGCACCATTACCAGGGGTGAACCATCCCTCACCGATGTCCTCCCCGCCCCCGGGTTTGGCCGGGAAGAACTGCTCCGCCTGGCCGCCACGGCCGAAAAAAACTCCGAACACCCCCTGGGTGAAGCCATTATCCGCGGGGCGGCGGCAACAGGCCTCACCCCGGAGGAAATCGAAGAATTCGCAGCCATTCCCGGCCACGGTATCAAGACCCGCATCCGGGGAAGCACGGTGCTGCTGGGCAACCGCCGGCTGATGGAAAGGGAAGGGATCTCCTTTGAAAACCTACGGCAGCAGATCGAGTCCCTGGAAAACGACGGCAAGACGGCTGTGCTGATGGCAGTGAATGGATGTCCGGCGGGAGTGCTGGCTGTGGCGGACACAATAAAGGAAAACGTTACCCAGGCCGTCCACCGGTTGAAAAAAATGGGATTGGAAGTAATCATGATCACCGGGGACAACCGCCGCACCGCCGGTTTTATAGCCCGCCAGGCCGGTATTGACCGGGTGCTGGCGGAGGTGCTGCCCGCGGACAAGGCCGCCGAAGTACGGAAACTGCAGTCCCGGGGCCTGAAGGTGGCCATGGTGGGGGACGGCATAAACGACGCCCCGGCCCTGGCGGCCGCCGACGTGGGCATGGCCATAGGCACGGGCACCGATATCGCCAAGGAAACGGGGGAGGTAATCCTGATCCGGGCCGATTTGCGGGACGTGGTCTCCGCCGTGGAGATAGCCCGGGCCACCATGGGCAAGGTGCGGCAAAACCTGGTCTGGGCCTTTATTTACAACAGCCTGGGCATTCCCATTGCTGCCGGGATATTCTATCCCTTTACGGGCCTGATTGTTAGCCCGGAACTGGCCGCCTTCTTTATGGCCATGAGTTCGGTTTCGGTCACCCTGAACACCCTGCTGTTAAAACGTTTCGTCCCCTCCATGAAGAGGGGACGGAAGGAACCGGAGGGCGACGCGGCACAGCCCGTCCCCAGACCGGTCTAATGTTGGAATGAATGCTATTTGTCTGGAGCCGTATTGCCTATCAACCCGTGAAAGGAGTTCAGAACCCATGATCAATCCAGCCCGCCTGAGCGCCCTGATGTACACCGGCATTTCTCTGGCCGCCGCGCTGTTGTTTCTGCTGGCCACCTACGCCACCGGCAGGACCTACCCCCCGGTGGCCCGTACCGGTGGTGCCCTATGGGTGTTCATTTTGAGCATGATCATTACCATGCCCCTGGTCATCCCCTATGTAAACCGCAGGCGTTGAAAAAACGCCCCGGGTGGCCCCAATGACGTACTTTAAAGTAACCTGTTTTCAGCCCCCGGAAAGTAAAGGGACTGATTGTTCCCCCTGTAGGGCCTTGCCAGATGCAGGTCCTTTGAGCTAAAATAGGTAAAGTAGCCGGGAAAAAATCCAAACCGGCAGGAAACGTCTTTTCCGGATAAAAAGACCATCCATGCAGGGAATATTATAGCCAATTTAACAGGTGAGGGGGATGAAAGCATGTACTGGCCGCAGAAAGGTCCGTCAAACACCGACAAAACCATTGCCCTGGCGGTAAAAAGGGCCGGGGAACTGGGCATCGACCATGTGGTGGTGGCTTCCTGCAGCGGGGAGACGGCTAAGAAGTTGGCCGGCAAAGTCAAAAATCTGGTTTGTGTTACCCACCACGTGGGCTTCACCGCCCCGGGGGAAGACGAGATGCCCGCCACGGTACGGGAGGAACTGGCATCCCGGGGGGTGCGCCTTTTGACCACCACCCATCTCATGGGCGGGTTGGACCGGGCCGTGCGCAACAAGTTCGGGGGCGTTTACCCCGCTGAAATAATCGCCCAGACATTGCGCATTCTGGGCCAGGGGGTAAAAGTATGCGTGGAGATCAGTGTTATGGCCCTGGATGCCGGCCTGATCCCTGCTGGCAAAGAGGTGGTGGCCGTGGCCGGTTCAGGCACCGGGGCCGACACCGCAGCGGTAATCTTACCCGCCCACGCCAACCACTTCTTTGATACGAAGGTTAAGGAGATTATCTGCAAGCCCAGGGAATTTTAAAGGGAACGGCCCGGAAGCCGCTCCCCTTTTTTGGGTAAAGACCGGAAGACAAAGAGAAAACATATTCGTCATTATAAGGTCAAATATGTCATTCTATTTCAAAAAATGGGTTTAAAAATTTCACCGTTAAGAAGGAATTAGAAAGTTCATTATCGAATACGTTACTATGATTATTTTTATTATGGGGAGGATTTGCATGGGTAAGAAGATCACCTTATCAGTCATCAAAGCGGATGTGGGTGGTTTCGTGGGCCACTCCAGCGTTCACCCCGCTTTGTTGGAAAAGGCCCAGGGAATGCTCCAGGGCAGCCCCCTTCTGATAGACTCCTATGTGGCCCATGTGGGTGACGATATCAACCTGATCATGACCCACGAACTGGGCCGGAACAACGGCGAAATCCACCAGCTGGCCTGGGACACCTTTTGTGCCTGCACGGAAGTGGCCAAAAAACTGAAATTATACGGCGCCGGACAGGACTTGCTGGCTGACGCCTTCTCCGGAAACATCAAGGGCATGGGCCCTGGAGTGGCGGAGATGGAGTTTGAAGAGCGCAAGAGCGAGCCGGTGGTGGTTTTCATGGCCGATAAGACCGAGCCGGGAGCCTGGAACCTGCCCCTGTACAAAATATTCGCCGATCCCTTTAACACCGCCGGACTGGTCATCGACCCCAGCATGCACGACGGGTTTTTATTCGAAGTGCGGGACCTGATTGAAAACACCCGGGTCACCTTTTCCGCCCCCGAGGAACTGTACGACATGCTGGTATTCATTGGTGCCCCCGGCCGTTATTGCATCAAACGGGTTTTCCACAAGCAATCGGGAGAAATTGCCGCTGTTTCCAGCACCCAGCGGTTGAACCTGATGGCCGGCCGTTATGTGGGCAAGGACGACCCCGTGTGTATTGTCCGCTGCCAGAGTGGGATGCCGGCCGTGGGAGAAGTGCTGGAACCCTTCGCCCGGCCCCACCTGGTCAGCGGCTGGATGCGGGGTTCCCATAGCGGTCCCCTCATGCCCGTGGGCGTGAACCAGGCCACCCCCACTCGTTTCGACGGTCCGCCCCGGGTGGTAGCCCTGGGCTTCCAATTGTCCGAAGGCAAACTGGTGGGACCGCAGGACTTCTTTGCCGATCCGGCCTTCGACCAGGCCAGGCAGATGGCCAACGAAATTGCCGGCTACATGCGCAGCCTGGGACCCTTTGAGCCGCACCGCCTGCACCTGGATGAAATGGAATATACCACCATGCCCCTGGTGCTGAAAAAATTGAAAGACCGCTTTGAAAAGCTTCGTTAGTTAACCGGCCAAGGAAATGCGCAAACCATCAGAGGCGAAGGGTTCTCGTAACCAGACGGCAACCGGCAGAGAAAAGAGGGGGTAATTCGGCCCCCTCTTAATTTTTTACCCCGTCCCCGTCATGCCCTGAAGCCGGGTATCGCAAGCGCGTGGTTTGCTCTGGATAATCACCATATCCGGGGGTATTTCTAAAAGTGCGGTTTAATGTACTTTAACGCAACAGTTTATCCGTCTCCAGATCCGCTATGCCCGCTTCGCTGAAACTGGCCATCTCGTTGATCACCCGGCAGGCGGCCTCCACCAGGGGCATGGCCAGGGCGGCGCCTGTACCTTCCCCCAGACGCATATTTAAATGCAACATGGGCACCAGCCCCAGGTGCTCCAGCATCAGGCGGTGTCCCTGTTCACCGGACAGGTGGGAAGCAATCATAAAGTTCCTGGAGCGTGGCTGCAGCGCCGCCGCCACCATGGCCGCGGCCGTGGTGATAAAGCCGTCAATCACCACCGGTACCCGCCGGGCGGCCGCTCCCAGGATAACTCCGGTCAATCCGGCAATTTCCAACCCCCCCACCTTTGCCAGGACATCCAGCCCATCGGCCGGGTCGGGCCGGTTGACCTCCAGCGCCCGGGTCACCACCGCCACCTTACGGCGCAGCACCTCATCATTGACCAGCGTCCCCCGCCCCGTCACCTCTTCCGGAGCAAAACCACCCAGGGCGGCGGCAATGGCGCTGCTGGGCGTGGTATTCCCGATGCCCATGTCGCCCAGGCCGACCAGGGTGGCCCCCCGATCGATCTCCCCCCGGACCACCTGGATGCCCACCTCCACCGCCTGCAACGCTTCCTCCCGGGTCATGGCCGGACCCCGGGCGATGTTCCCCGTCCCGGCCCGCACCTTCCGCTGCAGTACACCGGGATAATCCACCGGCACCGCCACACCCACGTCCACCACCACCAGGCGGGTGCCGGCCAGCTTGCCCAGCACGCCGATGCCGGCCACCCCCTGCAGAAAGGCCGGGATCTGCTGGTGGGTTATTTCCTGGGGCGCGGCGCTGACCCCTTCGGCTACCACCCCGTGATCCCCGGCCATGATGATGATCACCCGGTCATTGATCACCGGCCGGGGATTGCCCGTCATACCGGCCAGGCGCACCGCCAATTCCTCCAGGCGGCCCAAACTGCCGGGAGGCTTGATCAGACTATCCAGACGGCTCTGAGCCGCAGCCATGGGTTCGGGAAAGAGCTCCCCAATGGCACCAATTGTGTTTTCCAGCAACATAAAAAACTTTAGCCTCCTCATTTGGCACAATACGTACCCGTCTGTCATTTTCCCTGCCCGCTGGTATCTGCGTACGTTTCCACTAATACCACCCCGGGTTTACCCCCGCCAACAGGCCGGGCACCAGGCGCACCGGCACAGGAAAACCGTAAAATTGGTTCAATGGAATTATTCTTTGGCTGGTTTCACCGGACGGTCAAAATAGATATTCTTACCCGTGGCGGAAATGGGCACGCCTATCACTATGGCTCCCTGGATTAAACCCATCTGACGGGCTACCGTACCCACCCGGTACATAATCCGGTTGTCGGCGTTAAAAAGGCTGGCCGTCTTGACGGCGGACCCCAGGGCAATACCCACGTCCAGCAGGCGCCAGGCACACAGGGGACCGGGGAACTCCGGGCCCTCGTGGCTTTTTAAATCCTCGCAGCGGCTGCAGCCGCAGGCGCCGCAATTTAAACCCAGCGGTTTGTTTTCCGTCAGGGAAATGAGCAATACCGCATCGGAACGGCGAACATTGTCGGCATCCCGGTCAAAATTCCCCTTACCCCGCTCCCGGCCAAACCGTTCCATTTCATCGGCCAGCCTGGTCAGTTCTTCCCCGGCCAGTACCCGGGTGCCCACGTAATCCTGCCCCAGCCCCTTGGGTGCCGTGCGGGCCGACAAAGCCATCAACTGGGCCACCATCAACATGACTTCCTGCAAAACCAATCACCTTCCCACTGGATTTCAACATATATTCTACCCGCCATTAACAAATTTGTCCCCCATGCCCCTTGCCCCCACCTCATTCACTCAGGCCAATGCCATGCCTTTGTCATTAAAGGACGGCTCTAATGAACATCTACTTTTTAACCCCCCGGTATGATGTCCAGCTCCCCCTCTTTGTTTAAACGGGCCCTAAATGAACCCATCTCCTGGGAGAGGACCTGCCGGCGTTGTCCCACCTGCACCACGGCACCGGGAAAGGCCCGCTGCACCCGGATAACACCCGTGGCCCCCACCCGCACCACCGGCGGCACGCCCAGGGTGCTGCCCAGTTCCTGAATATCGGCATTTCCTTCACAGAAAATCTCGCCCCCTTTGAAGGAGCCTTTGATAATCACATCCCGTCCGGCATTAATGGTGGTATTTACACACCCCTGCCTGGTAACATGCACACTGCCGGAGCTTTGAATGGAAGAAGTCATGGCCGAATGAATAAGCACATCGGCCGGGTTGTCCACATTTTGCTGAAGCAGAACGGCAGCCGCCTCCACATCCCTGATCACCTCGCCGAAGCTTTTAACCGTCAGCGGGTTTAACCCCACCAGGCGGTTTAACGAGCGGCCGCAACGGGCAATCTCTTCGGGAACTTCCCCCCTGGCGGTGGCAATCTGCCGCAGGGTATTTTTGACCAGAGGGCGCAGGTTTTTAAACTTGGTATCCATCAGGGTCAATAACACCCGCCCGAAATCCACCCGGGAAAGGTTGTTGCCCTGATACTGTTTCAACTGTTCCAGGGCCTGTTTTAACAGTTCCAGGTTGGACTGGATATCCCGCAGCTGAAAGGAGAGCTTTTTGGCCCCGGGGAAACTGGTACCGGCCCGTAACTTGCTGCCGATCACCCCCCGGTGCACCTGCAGCCGGCCACCGCTGATCACAGTGGCCCGGGTAACCAGCCCGGTAATTTCGATGGAGCCGGTGGCCTGGACCTCCATGGCTTCACAGACATTGCCCGCAATTTTCACGTCCCCTTTAAATCGGATATTACCGCTTTTAATACAAACATCACCGTGATGAACGAGCAGGGGATCCACATGAAAGGTAAAGGTATTGCCCGTTCGCTTGTACCAGGGACGACCGTTGACCAGGGACACCACCCGGGTATTATTTTCCTGCAACTCCACCCCTTTCCCAGCCCTTAACTCGTAAACCCGGGGTGCAGGAGGTGGAATTTCTTCACCGGTTACCGTCCTTCCCGGCAAACCGGGCTGGGGAGGATGTTTAACCGCCAGCAGTGTCCCCTTCTCCACCGAAACAATACTGCTGGTTTCCCGGAAATCAATGCGTTTCCCTTCATCCACCTCCCCCGTCCTGCCCTGTCCGTTGTCAAACATTACCTCCACCCGCTCGTCCTCACCCGGTTGTGGAGGATCACCTTCGGCCACCAGCACCGGTTGCACCTGCGGGGATGCGGCAAAGGAAACCACCACCTCTTCTTTAATGCCATGAATTACTCCTGCCGCCTGCAGCGCATCCTGGATTGAATCCGGATCCAGAACGGTAACCTCCTCATGCGCAGAGAGGTACGCTTTTAGTTTATTGTCGCTGATCGTTACTTTGAGGACCTCTTGATTTTGATCCATTGTTCCCACCCCCCACCGCGCTGCAGGCAATCTCTATTATTAATTTCGGAATTTTTTTGCTCAAAATAAGTAAAAGAGCTGGTTTTTATTCTCATATTTCTTCGTTTTCGGCAGCCTGATTTCCTGCCGGAAACATAACCGAAATTACCTGTTCAGGTAAATCTGCCGTACCCCGGCGCTCCACCGTTCACGACCATTCGGCAGCCATGGGACGAATTTTTCCCTACGGGGAGGAATTTTCCCTTTCCGCTCGAAATAAAACATTAACCAGTAGTCTGGCTTTTCAAGAGGGGGGGGTGACCTTGTACCACCCGGGAGAGATTAAAACACCCGGACTGGAACTGCTTTTGGTTCTGCTGCGTCTTTTCATTTTTGCCGGCACATTGTTCCTGGTGGCCGGTATTGGCATTATAGTCCATTCTCCGGCCGTTGTCACCGGAGTGGTGGCCGGCATCACCGCCTTTACCCTGCTGGTTAGCGGCATCTTTGAAGTGGTGAATTACCGCTGCCCCCATTGCGGATACACCACCCGGACCATCAAAGGTTTCGGTTCCTACCGCTGCCCCCGCTGCCAGCAATGCAGCTACATCACCGGTATGTAAACCAGATGAAAAAACCGAACCGGTCCCCGGTATGGGGACCGGTTCGGTTTTCAGGCCGGGAGATTGGTTGTCCGGATTGGCCGGCAACCTGACAATATCAGGCCGTTTGCCCCAGTGTCCGCGAAAAAGGGGCAGCTTCCCCACCTTCATCCATGGCTTCCCCCGGTATGGGGAAATTTTCCTCCCGCTGTCTTTCCCTCTCCCCGGGCAGCGAACTTATATTCATGAGATCATACCACAAACAGTAACCCAGCATCCCTTCCAGCGCCCAGTAAGCACCCATGGCCTTGACCAGGGGCGGCCGGGCCAGGGCGACCAGGGTCACCCCCCCGATAATACGGGCCAGCCTGTCCACCGGACCGACATTTTGCTTCAAACGCATGTCCATTCACCTCATCCTTAGGGTGTGCCTGCGGAAAACAAACTATGCGGCACGCATTAAAAAACAGCCCCGGATATACACTAAAGGAGAAAACCCGGGAATACTACCGCAAACCGGCCAGGTAAGCGGTCCCGTCACAGCCCGCCGGGTCATTTGAAACGGGCATTTTACCGGCGCAACCCGGGAATCAACCCGGAATGATCCAAATTCCTGCTCCCGGGTATTTGCAACGGCCTCCTGCCGGAAAAACACGGAGGTTTATAAACAGGTTTTTTCATCGTAATTTGGCTGCCGTCCGTACGCCACATATTCTCTTCTTAATCAAGGCTTTTAATTGTTTACAGCGGGTTTTGAGAAGGGGGAATTTAAAAGTGGAAATGGCCACCCCGCTGCCTGCCGGTGAATGCCGGCCGGTCCCCCGGCCGGAGGAAGAAAAGGTCAGCTTCTGGATCAACGACCGGCCGGTAGAAGCGAAGAAAGGGACAAATTTGCTGGAAATATGCCGTGCCCGTGGAATTGACATTCCCAGCCTGTGTTACCTGCCGGGCATACATGAGGCCGGCATCTGCCGGGTCTGCCTGGTGGAAGTGGAAGCGGGGGGCAGGAGGACACTGCAGGCCTCCTGCGTGTACCCGGCTGCGGAGGGCATCAAGGTATATACCCACAGCCCCCGGGCCAGGCGGGCACGGAAAAGGGTGGTGGAACTGCTCCTTTCCGAGCACGAAATGGAATGCCCCACCTGCGTACGCAATTTAAACTGCGAACTGCAGCGGCTGGCCGACGAAATGGGCATCCGCCGGATCAGGGTCACCGGGGAACGGCCCAGATACACCGTGGCCAACAAAAACCCCTTTATTATCCGGAACTATAACAAATGCGTCAAATGCCGCCGCTGCGAGGCCGTCTGCCGGGAAGTGCAGGGAGTGAACGTTCTGGGCCCGCGCAACCGGGGATTTGAAACGGTCATTGCCCCCCCTTTCATGAAGGATCCGGGGGAAGTGGACTGCATAGCCTGCGGCCAGTGTATTCTGGCCTGTCCCACGGGCGCCCTGACGGAAAGGGAATACATTGATGAAGTCTGGCGGGCCATCGAAGATCCCGACCGGTTTGTGGTGGTGCAGACCGCCCCGGCCATCCAGGCCACCCTGGGCGAGGCCTTCGGCCTGGGTACGGGAACGATTGTGCGGGGTAAGCTGGCCGCCGCCCTGCGGCGCCTGGGCTTCGACCGGGTCTTCACCACGGAACTGGCCGCCGACCTGACCGTGGTGGAAGAGGCCCACGAACTGCTGGAACGGCTCAAGGGTCACGGGAAGCTGCCCCTGATCTCTTCCTGCAGCCCGGGGTGGGTTAAATTCTGCGAGCATTTCTACCCCGAATTTCTGGACAACCTGAGCACCTGCAAATCGCCCATGGAAATGTTCGGCGCCCTGGCCAAGACCTATTACGCGGAAAAAGAGGGGCTGGACCCCGCTAAAATGGTGGTGGTGGGCATAATGCCCTGCACGGCCAAAAAATTTGAAGCGGCCCGCCCCGAACTGGTTACCCGGGGCTTCAGGGACGTGGATTACGTCTTAACCACCAGGGAACTGGCCCGGATGATCCGCCAGGCCGGCATCCGCTTTGATCAGCTGCCCGACGAGGAATTCGACCAGCCCCTGGGCCTGTCCACGGGAGCCGGAACCATCTTTGCCGCCACCGGGGGGGTTATGGAGGCGGCCATCCGCACGGCCTACGCCCTGGTGGAGGGTGAGGAACTGCCCACCAGGCTGGAATTCCGGGAGTTCCGGGGTTTAAAAGGCATCAAGGAAGCCCGCCTGAAACTAAAGGACCGTACTTTGCGCCTGGCCGTGGCCAGCGGCACCAGGAACGCCCGCCGCCTGCTGGAACGGATCAAGCGGGGAGAGAAATTTCATTTCATTGAAATCATGGCCTGCCCCGGGGGATGCGTGGGCGGCGGGGGACAACCCATCCTGGGACGCCTCAACCGCCGGGAAGCGGAGGAAGTGGAAAGGCGCCTGGAAAGGGCCCGGGCGCTGTACAAAATCGACCTGAACAAAAACCTGCGCCGGGCCCACGAAAACCCGGCCGTAAAGCAAATCTACCGGGAATTCCTGGGCCATCCCTTAAGTGAAAAGGCAAAGGAGATCCTGCACACCCACTATACACCCCGGGGACGCACTGCGAACCGGTGGTTACACTGATTACAGGTAAACTTAAGGATACTTCATACTTCATAAGGAGCGTTTGCCTAACGCACGAGATAGACGAAGACCTGGTGTTAAGCTCTACAAACTTCATGATGGCATAATGCGGAACCCTTGGTGATCTACCCAACCAGATGGCAGGTATCTTTTTTTCGCGAACCAGCTGGTAGGCTTTATTACGCCATATTCTTAGCACAGGTATTGTTTATTCTCGCGTAAAGTTGTATCTTATATCTAACTGACACCAGTCAACTACTATCAAGCTCCACAACTCCGAAAACGCTGGCTCCGCTTTTTGCCGCTGTAATCACTGTCTGTCAATGGTGATTGGCAGCGCAGCCTGAGAGGCAAGGGCTTGCAACGCAGCCTCCCTGATCTGACCGTCCCCCAGATCCTCCTTGCCGGTCATTTCTTCAATATCGATCCGCACGACCCCGGTTTTGGCCAGGTTGGCTGCGGGAAAATCTCCATATCCGCCATCCGGCTGGTACTTTTCCAGGAGACGCTTCAGGGCGAAAAGCTTTTCGTTCTGCTCCTCTATAATTCTGGCCCTGCCCCTGATGATGACGCTCCGGTAGAGATATTCAGCCTGGCACGGATGCTCCCTGGCCCGCAAGAAGGCGATGGGCAGGTCCACTTCGAAGCATACCCGGTCATCCCTTTGAATATCCTCGATCTTTTCCCCTTCCTTGGCCGTATGGAAATATATTTTTCCATCATAATAGACAAAATTTAAAGGCTTGATCCGCGGGTAACCGTCTCTACCGGTAGTGCCCAATCTGCCCACCGGGCAGGTATTGAGCAATTCAATGATGATGGCTTTGTCTTTGATTTCTTTTTTAATCCGGCGCATGGTCTTTTTTCCTTTCTATAAGTTAGCTTCACCGGATCAACCGATAATGGTCCGGTATATTTTTGCCTGCCGGGCGGCCAGCCGGTTCAGCAAATCCGGCAACGTCAATAATCCGGCAGGATTCTGCAAACCTTCCACGGCCACATAGGCGTCCCAATCCCGCTGATAGGCAAAGGGCCTGTCCCCGCCCACCATTACCCCGGCCCAGGGGTGACTGAAGTGCCTCTTAAACCGGCCTTCCAGGACAGCCATATCCCCTATTTCCTCCGGCTCCATCAGCCAAACTTCTTTCAGGTTGCCCACGGCAACCACTTTGCGACCCACCTCTCAGTCGCACTCATAAAAATAAACTTTTGCTCCGGCCTGCAGGGCAGCCAGCGTTTGGCCGTCCATGGTCCCGAAAACCACAAAGGGATGCTCCGCCGCCCGGCGCAGGGCTTCCAGCAGTAAATTACGATCAATAGCCGCCAGCAATACATCTCCCATGGCACTCACCTTCTCTGATATAACAAATTATATCATGAAAAGCACCGGAAAGTTTCAAAAAAACACAGAAAAAATAATTCGGGGGACACCATACCAAATTATGCTTCCGAAAAATTCGGTGTGGTGTCCCCCTAATTTTAGAATTTTTCTTGCCCCCGGACCGTTTTTGCACTAAACTTATAAGGTAACATATTATAATGACAGTTTATAGAGAAATGCATTTTCCCCCGGAGGTTTTCCATGCGCCGCAAATTATTACCCCTCATGCCCGGAGCAGTAATCGGCAACGGTCGTATGCTGGCCACCATCAAGGGTAACGGAGAACTTTACCGCCTGTTCTGGCCCCACATCGACCAGGTCCAGCATCTGGGCCAGCTAATAGCCGGCATCAGGGAAACCGGGCCTTCTCCCGGTATGGTGCAGTGGCTGCATGACGCCGCCTGGAATGGTGAGCAGCGTTATCTGGACGAAAATGCCCTGGTGTTTACCACCAGGCGGCGGGACGACCTGGCCCTTGCGGTGGAGCAGGCCGATTTTATTTTACCGGAAGACGACGTGCTGGTGCGCCATTATCAGGTGCAAAACCTGGCCGGCCATGCCCGCAACATGCAAATGGTGGTATACTGCACCTTTCTCATCGACGAATCGGCTCTGTACGATACTATGTATATCCATTTTCCGCAACAGGCGCTGATCCAGTTCCGCCGCAATATTTTCCTGGCCTTGAACGCCCCCGGCTATCCCCTGGCCGGCTATCATACCGGCCGCCGGGACACCCCCGGTGACCCCCTGGCGGCAGCCAGCCGGGGAGAATTCTTCGGCAACTCTTCCACCCTGCGGGCCGGGGCGGGAGCCGTGGCCTGGAATCTGGGGGAGATTGCCCCGGGGGAAAGCCGCCAGTTCACCCTGTATCTGGCCGCCGCGTCCGGTGAAAGAGACGTGCTGCAGATACTCTCCCGGATGGCGGGGGAAACGGCCAACCACTGGCAGAAAATAACGGTGGAGTTCTGGGAGCAATGGTTGGGCCGGCCGTCTGTAACGGCAGGTATCCAGAACGAAAACCCGGATAACCGCAGCGAAAAAGGAGAACACCGGGCGGAGGTGCCGGCGGGAAATGATGGCGAGGAACCGGACCACATCCCCCGCCCGCAGGCCAACATCGAGATAGTACCGTCAGATAAAGATGACGAAGAACGGGCCTGCCGGCGCTCCCTGATGGTTTTGAAGCTGCTGTCCAACCGGGACACGGGAGGCAATATCGCCGCCCCGGAGTTCGACCCCTTCTACATGGCCTGCGGCGGTTACGGCTACTGCTGGCCCCGGGACGGCATGTACACCGCCCTGGCCCTGGATCAGGCAGGCTATCATCAAGAGGCCCGGGACTTCTACCTTTTTGCCGCCCGGGTACAGAATGCCGACGGCAGCTGGCAGCAACGCTATTTTACCAATGGTTCCTGGGCACCCACCTGGGGACAGCAAATTGACCAGGTGGGAGCGGTGCTGTGGGGCTATCACCATCATTTTGCTTTAACCGGTGATCGGGACTTTTTAGCGGAAATCTGGCCTTCGGCCGACCTGGGCGCCGGCTACCTCGTGGACCACCTCTCCGAAAAAAACGGTCTGCCCCAGCCGGGTCTGGACCTGTGGGAGGACAATTTTGCCCAGAGCACCTATGCCGCCGCAGCCGTTTACGGGGGTCTTGTGGGCGCCTCCCTCCTGGCTGAAATAAAGGGTGAAGCAGAAAAGGCGGACCGCTGGCGCCGGGCGGCCTCAGGGATTAAAGAATCCATAATCGCCCACCTCTGGAACCCGGACCGGCAGTGCTTTTACCGGGCCATCAACCGCCAGGTGGGGTGCTATGACTATCAGTGCGCCCTGGACAGGGGAGACTATGCCTGGACGGGAAAGGAGCCTTCCGGACTTTACGAAACCTTCTGGGTGGAAAAGGACACCCGCATTGATGCTGCCGTTCTGGGACTGGTGTTTCCCTTTACAGTTTTAAAACCGGACGATCCCCGGATGAACGCCGCCATCGGGACACTTGAACAGGTTCTGGGCAATAAACAGGTCGGCGGATTACACCGTTACGAGGGAGATAACTATGCCGGGGGAAATCCCTGGGTGCTTACCACCCTCTGGCTGGGCATTGTCCGCGCCCTGCGGGGGGAACGGGAGGCGGCCCGTGCCCTTTACCGCTGGGCGCTGGACAACGCCAGCCCCACCGGCCTGCTCCCCGAGCAGGTGAACAAAGAGCGAGGCGGACCCGCCTGGGTTTTACCCCTGGGCTGGTCCCATGCCATGTATATCCTCCTTCATCTGACCCTGGAGGGAAACCTCACGGGCTTACCAATTTGACCGGCTAATCTCCAGGAAACCGGCCTAAGCCAGTTCTACTTTATCCCACATCTAACCTCTCACCTCTCACATCATTATATTAGGAGGGACTCCTTTGCCCGGTGAAACCGAACAATTAAGACACATATATCTTTTCGCCGGCCTATCCGACAGCCAGCTGCAGGAAATTGCCCGGGTGATGCTGGACCGGAAATATCGCAAGGGGCATATTATCTTTATGGAGGGTGAACCCGGGGAGGCCGTTTACCTGCTTAAGACGGGGCGGGTAAAAATATTCAAGCAGGATGAAGAGGGGCGGGAGCAAATCCTGCACTATATCAACCCCGGTGAAGTCTTTGCCGAAGTGGTCCTGTTTGACGGCGGGGATTACCCCGCCTGCGCGGAGGTGGTGGAAGACGCCCAGGTGGGGATGATCCGCAACCGGGACATGGACGATTTACTCTTGAAAAATCCTTCCATTGCCCTGGCCCTGCTCAAAATAATGGCCCGGCGTTTACGGGTATCACAGCGGCAGATTATGGAGCTGGCGCTAAAGGACACCACCCGCCGCCTGGCCAGTGTGCTTCTGGAACTGGCCCGGGAACACGGTTCACCGGCGGAAGGTGGCCTGCGCATTGAAATGAATCTGACCAACCAGGAACTGGCCAGCATGATTGGCACCTCCCGGGAGACCGCCAACCGTATTTTAAGTGAATTCCGCCGGGACAAAGCCATAGCCGTCACCCGCCAGGGAATTGTTATATTCAAAGACCGGCTGAAGACCTGGCTTTAACCAGTTCCCCTAAAAAATTAAACCACAACCTCCACGGTTGTGGTTTCCACTGCACCCTTAGTGCTGCTTGAGCCTTTCCAGCTCTTCCAGCAGCCGGTCGTTCAACACCCGGATATAGGTGCCCTTCATGCCCAGGGATTTGGACTCAATGACCCCGGCGCTTTCAAACTTGCGCAGGGCATTGACAATGACGGACCTGGTGATGCCCACCCGGTCGGCGATTTTACTGGCCACCAGCAGGCCTTCCTCCCCGTCCAGCTCTTCAAAGATGTGCTGCACCGCATCCAGTTCGGAATAGGAGAGGGTACCCAGGGCAATTTGCACGGCCGCCCGCTTGCGGGCTTCTTCCTCCATCCGTCCGGCCCGGGCCCTTAATATTTCCATACCCACCACGGTAGCTCCGTACTCGGCCAGGATTAAATCCTCATCGTTAAAATTCTCTCCGAATTTAGCCAGAATCAGCGTACCCAGGCGGGAACCGGCCCCCACAATGGGCACTACCGTGGTAACCTTGTTATTAAACCGGCAACGCTGCTCGTGGTTGAATACACAGGCATTAACCGTCTGACAGAAGTTGGCGTGGGTTTCGTTAATGTGCATAAGATATTCATTATACTTTTGGGGAAAGCCCTCGGGGGATTCCACATAGTCGCGCATGATATCACAGCTGAATCCCTTCAAATAGGCGTAGCCCAGGGCTTTGCCCCGCCGATCGATGATGTAGACGCTGCTGCCGATGTTGTCACTTAAGATGGCGGCCATCTCTTTATAATCCACCGGGTAACCGGCCGATTTCTGCAACAGCTTGTTTATGGAACGAGTCTTTTCCAGTAGAGTGCGCATGCCAACGCTCCTTTCTTATAAGATGTAGCGGCTCAAGTCTTCGTTCTTTACAATGTCGCTTAGCTTCTGCTGGACATAATCCCGGTCGATATAGAACTGCTGACCCTTTAACTCCGGTCCATTAAAGGAGAGATCCTCCAGCACCTTCTCCATAATGGTGTGGAGCCGACGGGCACCTATGTTTTCAGTCTGCTCATTTACAGTATAAGCTATTTTAGCGATTTCGACAAGAGAATCTTGTGAAAATTTTATTTCAAGCCCTTCTGTTGATAGCAAAGCAATATACTGTTTGGTTAAAGCGTTTTCCGGTTCGGTGAGGATCTGCAAAAAATCGGCCTCACTGAGACTGGACAGTTCCACCCGGATGGGAAAACGCCCCTGCAATTCGGGAATCAGATCCGAAGGTTTGGACATGTGAAAGGCGCCGGCGGCAATAAACAAAATATGATCCGTTTTAACGGGACCGTATTTGGTCATCACCGTGGAACCCTCCACAATAGGCAGAATATCCCGCTGCACTCCGCCCCGGGATACATCCGGCCCCGATCCGCCCTCCCGGCCGGCAATTTTATCGATTTCATCCAGGAAGATAATGCCGTGCTCTTCCGCCCGCCGTACGGCTTCGGAGGTTACTTCATCCATATCGATCAGTTTTTGGGCTTCCTGCTGGGTAAGGATTTTGCGGGCCTCGGACACGGTTACCTTGCGCCTGCGCTTCTTCTTGGGGAAAATGCCCCCCAGCATATCCTGGATGTTTATCCCCAGTTCCTCCACCCCCGAGCCCGTAAAAACCTCCAGCATGGGCGGGGTGTTATCTTCCACTTCTATTTCCAGGTATTCATTCTCCAGTTCACCCCGGGCCAGCTTTTCCCGCAGGCTATCCCGTTCAAACCGCACCCGGCTGATCCGGCTTTCCACCTGCTCCGGCTGTTCGGTCTGTCTGGTCGCCCCGCCAAAGAGCAATTCCAGGGGGTTGCGTGCAGGCGCCTCCTGCCGGGGCATGGGGGCCAGCAACTCAATGATGCGCTCCTCGGCCATTTTTTGCGCTTTGTCCATTACCCCTGCCATTTTTTCCTGGCGCACCATGCGAATGGAGGTCTCCACCAGATCCCGGACCATGCTCTCCACGTCCCGGCCCACATAACCCACCTCGGTGAACTTGGTGGCTTCCACCTTGATAAAAGGCGCCTGTACCAGCCGGGCCAGGCGACGGGCGATTTCCGTCTTGCCCACCCCGGTGGGGCCAATCATTAATATGTTTTTGGGCATAATCTCGTCCTGCAGCTCTTTGGGCAGGAGGCTGCGGCGGTAACGGTTGCGCAGGGCGATGGCCACGGCCCGTTTGGCCTTTTCCTGTCCGATAACGTATTTATCCAGTTCCGCCACTATCTGTTGCGGAGTAAGATTTTCCATTGCCTTTCCCTCCAGGATTATAATTCGGCCACCGTAACCCGGTCATTGGTATATACGCAGATCCCGGCGGCAATCAAAAGGGCTTCCCGGGCAATTTCCCCCGCCGCAAGCTGCGTGTGCCTGGCCAGGGCCCGGGCCGCAGCCAGGGCATAAGGCCCGCCGGAACCAATGGCGGCGATGCCGTCGTCCGGTTCAATCACTTCCCCGCCCCCGGAAAGGACCAGCAGGCTGTGCCGGTCGGCCACTATGAGCAGGGCTTCCAGCCGGCGTAAAAATTTATCCATGCGCCATTCTTTGGCCAGTTCCACTGCCGCCCGCTGCAGCTGGCCATTGTAGGCTTCCAGCTTTCCTTCAAACTTTTCAAAAAGGGTAAAGGCGTCGGCCACGGAACCGGCGAAACCGGCCAGCACCCGGTCGTTGTGGAGGCGGCGTATTTTTTTGGCCTCATGCTTTAATATAGTATTCTGGCCGAAGGTCACCTGACCGTCGCCGGCCAGGGCTACCCGGCCGTCCTTGCGCACGGCCACTATGGTGGTGGAATGAAACATAAAAATCTCCCTTCATTCATTATGAAACATTCAACAGGTTATTGTATACTATTCCACTCTAAAGTGCAACCCGCACCCTTTAAGCCCGGGGATGGGCCCGGCGGTATACCTCCTTCAATTTTTCCCTGGTCACGTGGGTGTAAATCTGGGTGGTGGACAGCCGCACGTGTCCCAGCAATTCCTGCACCGCCCGCAAATCGGCACCGTTGTCCAGCAGGTGGGTGGCGAAGGAATGGCGCAGCATGTGGGGGCTCACCCGGCAGTGGAGGGAAAGCTGGCTGACGTATTTGTCAATTATCTTGCGAACGCCCCGGGCCGAAAGTCGCCCCCCCCGGTAATTGAGAAAAACCGCCCCGCCCGGTTTACCGCCGGCCAGGGCCGGCCGTCCGGCTGAAAGATACTTTTCCAGCGCCCTTACGGCAAAGGTTCCCAGGGGAGCCACCCGTTCCCTGGCTCCCTTGCCGGCCACCCGCAGGGATCCGCCGGACAGGTCCAGGTCGTCCAGGTTCAGGCCCACCAGTTCACCCACCCGTATGCCGCTGGCGTACAGGGTTTCCAGCAACGCCCGGTCCCGCAGGGCCAGGGGCGTATTACCCCGGGGAGCCTCCACCAGCGCCCGGCACTGGTCTGTAAAAAGAAAACGGGGCAGCCTTTTTTCCGCCCTGGGGGAGGAAATGCCTTGCAGGGGGTTCACCGGCACCACTTCCTCCCGGGACAGATAGCGGAAAAAGGAACGCCAGACGGCCAGGCGGCGGGCCCGGGTGGCCCGGGAAAGCCCCCGGCCCTGTAAATCCGCCAGGTAGGCCCGGAACAAAGAACGGTCGATGTCGCCGGGCCGGATCTGGTTGTCGGGCCTGCCCAGCTTCCGGGCAAAGAAGTCCAGCCCGTCGAAAAGATCCCGCTGGTAGTTGTCCAGGGTATGGGGCGAGGCGTTTTTTTCCAGCTGGAGGTAATAAATGAAGCTGTCCACATGGGAGTACATAAAAAGCACCTCGTACCTTTAGAGATTTGATCCTGAAATACATGGTTCCAGAATCGTACTTTCAAAGATATTTTAACCCCTGGAAAAACCTATCATTGTTTCCCGCAAAATTATTATGGCCGAAAAGGGAAGCCATCCACCGGCAAATGTTTAAATGGCCGGCTAACCCATCCCAGCAGCCAGAGGACGTTTCAAATCCCCGCTTCCCGCCGCCATTCTTCCAGAAGCCGCAGTGCCCTTTGGGACAGGGCCAGATTGCGCGCCTTCCGGTCCTTAATTTCTTTTTCCAGGGGCGGAAAGAGGCCAAAAGTGACGTTCATGGGCTGGAAATGTGCCGGGTCGGCGTGGGTGATGTAGTGAGCCAGGGCCCCGTGGGCCGTTTCCCGGGGAAAAACCACGGGCGGCAGGCCCCGGAAAAGTCTGGCGGCGTTGACCCCGGCCATGAGCCCGGCCGCGGCAGATTCCACATACCCCTCCACCCCGGTCATCTGCCCGGCCAGAAACAGGCCCGGACGTTTCCTGCATTCAAGGGTGGGGTGGAGCAAAACCGGCGCATTGATATATGTATTACGGTGCATAACCCCGAATCGAACGAATTCCGCCTTCTCCAACCCCGGGATCATGCGGAAGACCCTTTTCTGCTCATCCCACTTCAGGTGGGTCTGGAACCCCACCAGATTGTAAAGGGTGCCGGCGGCGTTGTCCTGGCGCAGCTGAACCACCGCATAGGGCCGGCGTCCGGTACGGGGATCAATAAGACCCACCGGTTTTAGCGGCCCATAACGCATGGTATCCCTGCCCCGCCGGGCCAGCACTTCAATGGGCATACAACCTTCGAAGTTTACCTCTTCTTCAAATTCCTTGCGGGGGGCCCGTTCGGCCCTGGCCAGGGCTTCCTGAAACCGTTCGTATTCCTCCCGGTTCATGGGACAATTGAGATATTCCCCTTCCCCTTTGTGGTAACGGGAGGAACGGAAAACCTTATTCATATCGATGGACTCCAGGGTGACTATGGGGGCCACGGCATCATAAAAATACAGGTACTCCACTCCGGTTAGCTGCCTTAAAGACCGGGCCATGGCTGAAGAAGTAAGGGGGCCGGTGGCCAGCACCACTATTTCTTCCGCAGGGACGTCCGTTACTTCTTCCCGGTGCACCTGCACCAGGGGATGACCTTCCAGGACACCGGTCACCGCCCGGGCAAAACCCTCCCGGTCCACGGCCAGGGCACCGCCGGCCGGTACCCGGTGCTCACCGGCACATTGCATGATCAAAGAGCCCAGACGGCGCATTTCTTCCTTTAAAAGACCAACCGCATTTTCCAGGGCGGCCGCCCGCAGGGAATTGCTACAAACCAATTCGGCAAAATAGCCGGTGTGGTGGGCCGGGGTCATTTTACGGGGCCTCATTTCAAAGAGATCCACGGGCACCCCCTGCCGCACCAGTTGCCAGGCCGCTTCCGCCCCGGCCAGCCCGGCGCCCACCACCGTTACCTTTTGGTCCATGGATACACTACCTGCCTTAACGCTAAGAAAATGCTGTCGCAAAACCATCCGGGGGCAGTCGTCCCTTAAGGGACTACTGCCGCCCCTTTACAATCCCGTTTGTTCCGTTTCCGCCACCCGGCGGCTGCGCCTCCGTCCCTCCCGGGCCACCAGGGGCAGGGTTTTCGCCGGCAGGTCCGCTCCGGAAGCCACTCCCTCCCGGGAGGCTTCATCGCCGGCACCGCCGTTATCGGCCTGTTTTAAGCGATAACGGCATTCTTCGTTAATACACTGCAGTTCCGCCTTATTGCCCCGCCCTTTCTTGATTACCATCATCTGCCCGCACCGGGGACATTTTTCCCGTGCAGGCTCGTCCCATAGCACAAAGTCGCAGTCGGGGTAGTGGCTGCAACCGTAAAATTTGCGCCCCTTCTTGCTGCGCCGGACCACCAGATCGCCCCCGCAACGGGGACAGGGCACCCCCGTGGGCTCCAGCAGGGGCCTGGTATTGCGGCATTCGGGAAAACCCGGACAGGCCAGGAACTTTCCATACCGGCCCATTTTGATGACCATATGGCGGCCGCACTGTTCGCAAACCTCACCGGTCACTTCATCGGCCACACTAACCTTGCCGATTTCCTCCTCGGCCCGGGACAGGGTATCCTGGAAAGGACCGTAAAAGTCCCGTACCACCTGTACCCAGTCCATTTCGCCCTCCTCCACCCGGTCCAGGCTTCCTTCCATCTGGGCGGTAAACTCCACATCTATGATATCGGGAAAATGTTTCTTCAATAAGTCCACCACCACCATGCCCAGCTCCGTGGGGTGGAGGTGCTTTTTTTCCCGCACCACATAACCGCGCTTGATAATGGTTTCCAGAATGGGCGCATAGGTGCTGGGCCGCCCGATTCCCTTCTCCTCCAGCGCCCGCACCAGGGTGGCGTCGGTATAACGGGGCGGCGGCTGGGTAAAATGCTGCTTGGGAGTAAGGGATTTTACCGCCAGCCCTTCGCCCTCGGCCAGTTCGGGGAGCAATCCCTCTTCTTCCCTGGTTTCCTCATCCCGGGATTCCTCGTACACCTGGAGAAAACCGGGAAACCGGATCACCGATCCGGTGGCCCGGAAAATATAACGTCCGCCCAGGATATCGACGCTGGTGGTATCAATAACAGCCGGGCTCATCTGGCTGGCCACAAAACGGGACCAGATTAGTTTGTAGAGCTTGTATTGATCACCTGTTAAATAAGGCCTGACCGCTTCCGGCTCCCGGCCCACCGACGTGGGGCGGATGGCTTCGTGGGCATCCTGGGCCCGCCCCCTGGCCGCCACCTGCCTGGCCTTTTCCGGCACGTACTCGGCGCCAAACTTTTGCCGGACATAGGCCCGGGCCTCGTCCTGGGCACTGGCCGCCACCCGGGTGGAGTCGGTGCGGATATAGGTAACCAGCCCCACCGGCCCCTCCTTGCCCAGTTCCAGTCCTTCATACAGCTGCTGGGCCACCATCATGGTCTTGCGGGCGGTAAAATTTAACTTGCGGTAGGCTTCCTGCTGCAAGCTGCTGGTGGTGAAGGGCGGCGCCGGCAGGCGGGATTTTTCCCGGCGGGTAATTTTTTGCACATGGTACGAGACCCCCTTCAACTCTTTAAGGATCTCTTCCATCTGCTCCTGGCTTTTTACATCGGCCTTTCTGTCCCCGATTTTGAATAATTTGGCCTCAAAGGGATCCTTCCCCCGGGCGGCAAACACACCCGTCAAGGTCCAGTATTCCTCGGGCACAAAGGAAAGGATCTCTTCCTCCCGGTCGCAGATGAGCCGCACGGCCACCGACTGCACCCGCCCCGCGGACAGGCCCTTTTTTACCTTGCGCCATAAAAGGGGACTTAAATTATAGCCCACCAGGCGGTCCAGAATGCGCCGCGCCTGCTGGGCATTCACCCGGTTGTGATCAATGGGCCGTGGGGACTTTATGGCATTCTGCACCGCCTGTTTGGTAATTTCATTGAATTCAATGCGACATGGCGCATCCTCATCAATTTCCAGCACATTCTGCAAATGCCAGGCAATGGCTTCCCCTTCCCGGTCGGGGTCGGAAGCCAGCAACACCCGGTCGGCTTTTTTTACCGCTGTTCGCAGCTCTTTGATAATGTCCCCTTTACCCCTGATGGTGATATATTTGGGGGTAAAGCCATGTTCCACATCCACCCCGAACTGGCTCTTGGGCAGATCCCGCACATGACCCATGGAGGCCTTGACGGTGAATTTTTTCCCCAGAAACCTGCCTATACTCCTGGCCTTGGCCGGAGATTCCACAATAACCAGTGTTTTGGACAAAAAGCCCCACCTTCTTTTGCAAAGGTTTAATCATATATTAACCGCACCGGTGGTTTTTAAAAAGTCTATGTAAACAGAAGGCAATTAGAACCTGCGGCAACCTGCCCCTTCAGTGCCGGCGGGCATAGAGACGGCCCGGGAACTGTCTGACCAGGCCCTTCACTTCCAGAAACATCAGGGCCGCCAGCACCTCCTGGGCACAAAGACCCGTGCCTTCAATGATCACATCCACCCCTTTGGGTTCCAGGGAAAGCTCCCGGTAAACCGCCTCCTCCCCGCCCGTCAACCGGGGTGTGACCGGGGCGGCAAAGGATTGCTCCGGAAAAAGGCAGGTAATACCCAGTTCCTCCAGGATATCGGACACGTCCTCCACCAGGCGCGCTCCCTGCTTGATTAACCGGTTGGGACCACAGCTCAGGGGGTTGGTGACCGGGCCGGGAACGGCCATTACCTCCCGCCCCTGCTCCAGGGCCAGGTCGGCCGTAATCAAAGCGCCGCTCCTTTCGGCCGCCTCCACCACAATGGTGGCCCGGCACAACCCGCTGATAATCCGGTTGCGCACGGGAAAATGCCAGGGCTCGGGAAAGGAGCCGGGTGGAAACTCGCTGATCACGGCACCGGTCATGGAAATATCTTCCATCAGGCGGGCATTTTCCCGGGGATATACCACATCCACGCCGCAGCCCAGTACGGCCAACGTCCTGCCGCCGGCCTCCAGTGCTCCCCGGTGGGCGGCGCTGTCAATCCCCCGGGCCATACCGCTGACCACGGTCACCCCCGCCTTAGCCAGCCCCCGGGCCATTTTTTCGGCCACGGCCAGACCATAGGGCGTAGGCCGGCGGGAACCCACCAAGGCCACGGCGTGATCGTCCCCGGGCCGCAGATGACCTCGCACAAAAAGGCCCGGCGGTGGATCGAATATGGTCCGCAATGCCCGGGGGTAATCCTCTTCTTCAAAAGTAATATAACTAATCTGCCATTCCGCCAGCCGCGCCATTTCCCCGGCCAGGTCCAGACCGGCCCGGCGGCGAACCAGATTTGCCGCCGCCCGGGGTTCAAAACCGCCCCGGGAAGAAAGGGCCTGTTCCGAAGCCATCCAGGCCGCCCGGGGAGAACCGAAACGTTCCACCAGATTCCAAATGCGGCTGGCACTGCCGGGCAACAGGTACTGCCAGCCCATCCAGTAAACCTTTTCCTCCACCATGTTCACCTCAACCTGCAAAAGGCATTCGGGAAGGGGGGTAAAAACTCCTGCCGGAAGCAAAATCTTTTTTCCTTAATCTGCTGTTTTTTCCTGCCGGTAAAATAGTGGCTGCCGGTCGCCAGACGCCGGTCGCTGATTAAGTTGGGAAACTCATTACTACAGCAGGGCACAGCGTTGTCCTTAAGCGATAAGACTTGCGGAGCGCCCAGCAACGGCACCTGTCTAGAAGACCACATCCGATCCTGCACCGGCTTCCCGACCATGACTGTATACTACCGGTTCGTCTTTTAACATGGCATCCATCAAACCACCCATACTCTGCTTTAATACCAGCAGGTCACTGAAAAGATCCCCGTATTCCTCCATGCGTTTGAATATGGTGTTTATGTTAAACCGGACCGGATCCACATCCAGCGTCTCCACCTCCTTCCAGAGAAGGGGGGCGGAGAGAGTCGCCCCGGGCAGGGGGCGCAGGCTATAGGGAAAGACCATGGTTTTCCCACGGCCGTTCTGCAAATAATCCAGATAAACCTTACCTTTTCTTTTGGATATGGCCCGCTCCAGGGTGGTCCGGCCCGGGTGTGCCCGCTGCACCAGCAGGGCAATATATTTCATGGCCCTGGTAACCTCCTGGAAGGAGTATTCCGGCTGAATGGGAATAAACAGGTGTACGCCGCTGGCCCCCGATGTTTTCACCCAGGAGCGGAGATCAAAGGCGGCCAGTGCCCGGCGCACCAGCAGGGCCACCTGCAGCACATCCTGGAAGGTGGCCCCTTCCGCCGGGTCCAGATCCATCACCGCCATATCGGGACAATCGATATGGTCCACAGTGGACAACCAGGAGTGTACCTCTATGCAGCCCAGATTGGCCAGCCAGAGCAAGGTGGCCAGATCGTTGCAAACGACGTAATTAATCACCTTCCGGGAATGGCGCACGGGAAAGGTTTCAATCCAGTCCGGGGCATAGTCGGGACACTCTTTCTGGTAAAAGGATTCACCGTTAATACCGTCGGGATAGCGTTTCATCACCAAAGGGCGGTTATAAATGTGGGGCAACAATACCGGGGCTATGTCAGTGTAGTACTTAATCAGGTGGGCCTTGGTTAATCCCCCGGGCCAGAAAATCTTTTCCAGGTTGGTCAGAACTATGGTACGGTTGGCGACTGAAACGGGCCTGCTGCTCAAACCGGGCACCTCCTCGGGTTTTATTATACACCGGCAATGTTAAAATTAAGTAAGGGCCACATGCTCCCATGTGGCCCTTACCCATTTATGCTAACTGATTCTTTACTTCGGTGGTTCAAAACGGACTTCCAGACTTTGCAGGACATGCCTGATATCATTAAACAGGGTGGATTGGTCGGAGCCAGCAAAGAGTAATCCCACCGCCCTATTCTGTTCGTCCACCACCAGAGAACCACTGTCACCGGGCTCACTCATACCTGTGGTCAAAACCTGATCTTCAAAAACAGCCCAGGTACTATCATCCAAATCCACACGCATACTGGTATGCAACGCTTTTACAGTCCCCGTGGTTACCCCTGTAGTACGGCCGCTTTTCCTCACCTTCGCCCCCAGGCGGGGTTCCGCCACGCCGGTCACCCGGCCGATACCCATTATTTCCGGCGATACCATTTGGGGATCCACCGGTTCAGCCAGGGCGCAGTCCACCAGGTTGACCGTCCGCCTGCGGTTATATAGGCGCACGTAATAATTGGGACGGTACACCGTCAGAAAATTATTTAAAAAATCTTCGAATGCAGCGGCAACAGGACATTGCTGGGCGCTGCCGGAAGTATAAACCGGAACAAAACGGGCCAGCCTGGCGATTACATCTTTTGGGGCATGCCCGTTGTCCCGGGCTCCCGGCTGCAGGATTGAATCGCCAATTCTACTTCTACCGTCCATCCCATCGGTCTGGTTGGCCAGGATGTGATTGTTGGACAAAATCATGGCCCGGCCGCTTCTCTGATCGTAAACCAGAGCACCAAAGGTGCCGGCCGTTACCTGATAATGGCCAATACTCACCCCTGGCACGGCCGGCCTAACCCTGGCCTGCCTTTCCGACTGAAAACGAACGCTGCCCACTTCGATTACATCGGTACTATACTGACCGATCTTATCCGGAATACGATGGGCTTCCAGCAGATGAGGAGCCGACACTTTCTTTCTTACAAAAACAAGCAAAGCCAGCTGATCAGTTCTCCGCCCTTTCCTTTCCTTGTAACCGATACCGACACCGTTGACATTGGGCAGTTGCATTAAAGTCCACCGGGAATTATCCGCAATTGCACGCAATTCCTGCATAAACACCACACCATTCTTCAATGAAATTTATAGCAAGGAGCAGTTTGCTCTACTTACCATAATATTACTTAACATATAATTTAGTTACATATAAACCAGTATTTGGGTTTGGCTTGCAAAAGAATCACCCCCTCCGAAAACGAAGGGGGGTGATTCCATCTGGTTAATCTACGGTGTTCAATTTAACTTAGTTAGCCGCGTTCCAGCCCCACCAACCGGATCCGAACACCAGCAGAATGAGAATCAGGAAGATGATGAAGGGGCCATCAAACCAATGTTGAGTTCTCACAAAGACTCCTCCTTTCTTCCTCAATAGTTGTTACTGGTCGGCGCCCGCTGCATTCCAGCCCCACCAGCCGGTTCCAAATACCAGCAGGATCAGGATCAGAAAGATGATAAAGGGACCATCAAAAAATGCTCCGTAGGTTTTCACTCGAAATACCTCCTTTTCAGCGTCCTACATTTACTGATTGGTAGCACCGGCCGCGTTCCAACCCCACCAACCGGAACCAAAAACAAGCAGAATCAGAACCAGGAAGAGAATAAAGGAACCATCAAAAAATGTGCCACCATAGGGTCTCACTGAAATACCTCCTTTCCAGCGTTTTTTATTTACTGATTGGTAGCACCGGCCGCGTTCCAACCCCACCAGCCGGTTCCAAATACCAGCAGAATCAGGATCAGGAAGATGATGAAGGGGCCATCAAACCATTGCTGGGTCCTCATTGCCTTACCTCCTTTACTTATTCTACCAATAATGTATGAAAAGGCTTGAAAAGGTGTTACAGCATGTCGGAAATTCTCAGGATACTCTCCGTTTTTGACCAAATAAAAAAGCCTCCCTGTGGAAGGCTTTTGCTGGCGGGCAATCGCTGTTCTCCCTGGAGCTGATTGTAAAAAGCTGGCACCGGGCCGACGAAAACAAAATATGATTTCCCCCGGAAAGGGATGGGTTTTTAAAAGAAGGCTGGTCCATAAAATCTCGTCATCCACATAATTGGCCGCGCCGGAAAACATGGTTCCCTCTCCATAGCTGGAGCCGGTGCCTTCATTGCGTTTGGCCGTGCTGTTCCACCCGGCCCAAAAATCCTGTCCCACATTTAAGGGCCGAACCGTTTTCAATGGCATTTATTTTCAGCAGAAATATATTTATAACTAGGGACACTCCGTCACTCCTTTCTCCTTTTTAGCAATATATGACCGGAGGGACGAAATTAATCCGGGATTATGAGGAGGATGCGGCCCATGTTCGACCAGGAAAAATTCCAGCGCTGGAGCAAAATGGCCCGTAAATTCCACGGACAGGATTTCTGGTCCAGCATTTTTAATAATTCGCAGGCCAAGGAAATGATGAACAGTTTTTCCGAATTGCTGGGCGAGGAAAAGTCTTTTCCCCGGGTGGACGTGTATCAGACTTCCCATGAATTTTATGTCCTGATGGAACTGCCGGGAGTGCGTAAAGAGGACGTGCTGCTCCAGGTGGTAGGGGACCGCCTGGAGATAAAGGGCACCGTACACAACCCCTATCATGGCTATCAGGTCCATTTTAAGGAAAGATTTACCGGCACTTTCCAGCGAACCGTTCAATTGCCAGATTATGTGGACCATAATCAGTATTCGGCCAAATTTGTCAACGGATTGCTGGAGATACGCCTGCCCCGGGCAGGTGAGACACCGGCCAAAACCCTGAATATTGATTGAAAAGGCGGAAGGGCCATGTTCGGGTTTTTCTCCTGGCGGCAAAGGAAAAGCAAACTGGATGAATTGATCCGGCAGGTTGCGGATCTGGAACGGGAAATCCAGTCTTTAAAGGAGTGCTGCCGGGAACTGGCCCGGGCCTCCTACTCTCCGGTGGTGGTGGAAAAGCTGTGTGTGGAGCGGGTGTGTGTGGACCGGCTGGATTTCACCAATAACCTGGGCGCCCTGGGGATCAGGGAATTGAGCGGCAACCTGAACATCGGCGCCAACTACGGCATTTCCCGGAAAGAAGGGAAACCCCAACCGCCCCCGGGCACCGGACCGGAATCCCGGCGGCACCAGGAAGGGGAACCATCGTCCCGGCAACAAGCAAAAGGGCAGGCACCCTTATCGTCTCCCAATCCGCCACCGATGCAATCTACCGGATGCAAAGGTCGCGGACAATCTGATTCTGAAGGCTCATCACAGAGAAAGCAAAAAGCGATGAAGATATCCTTTGAACGAAAATGACCGATCCACAAATATGGGTCGCTTGTGACAAGCCCATACCGGTAGTAATGTATGCGAAACCCGCTCCGGTGCCCATTATCCAGGATAAACAACCCGGTGCCGGGAAAAGTCAGGCCAGCTTCCGGGTTTTAATCTACCCATGCTGCCTCTATTGGGCCGGACCTTTTCCGAAAATTGTGTCATCCATGCTTATGATTACTGACCACCGGCGATTAATAACCACTTTTGGTCCAGTCCGGTGACAGGTAACGGCATTCCCGGGGAGATTTGTCCGGGCGCAATCCCCGGTAACTGGGATGCCGCAGGATGCCATCGGCAGTCAGGGTAAGATACTCCACGGCACAGACCAGCACCGGCTCCACCCCCATGGTCCGTCCGGCCTCCACCGGCGGCAGGGCCAGGGGCGGACGCGGGATATGCAGGCCGGGTAATAACCGGAGCAGGTTCTCCTCTTCTTCCCGGTTAAATCCCGTGCCCACTTTGCCCTGGTAAACCAGCTCCCCGTCACGGTAGCCGCCCAGCACCAGGGCGCCCAGGCGCCGCCGCCCCTTCCCCGGCTGATAGCCGCAGATCACCAGCTCCGCTTCTTTTGTATGGCGGAACTTGCACCAGTAACGGGAACGCTGGCCGGGCAGATAAGGGCTGTCCAGATGTTTGGCCATGGCCCCTTCCAGACCCCGGGCGGCACAGGCGGCGGCAAAGGCTATGCCCTCCTGAATAATAAAGTCCGAGATAAGCACATGCCCCCCCGGTTTCAACATTTCCCCCAGGATTTCCTTCCGCCGGTGCAGTGGTTCATGTAACAGGGACCGGCCGCCGGCATAAAGAACATCAAAGGCCATAAAAATGGCCGGGTAACGGCGGGCCATGCCCCGGATCTTCACCGGATCCTCCAGCCGCCCCCGGGACTGGAGGGCGGCAAAGGAAGGGCATCCGTCCTGAAAGATCACTATCTCCCCGTCAATAATGGCCGGCCGGTTATTGACGCCGCTGTGCAGTCCACCCAGTTCCGGAAAGGTGGCGGTAAAGTCTTTGAGGTTGCGGGAGCGCAATACCGTACCCCCGTCCAGGTAGGCCAGGGCACGGTAGCCGTCCCATTTCACCTCGTAAAGAAACCGGGTGCTGTCGAACGGCCGGCTGGAAACAGCCAGCATGGGCCTCAAAAGGGGTAACGGGGATCCCGCCTGCAAAAAAGACCCTCCATCCATACTTCCTAACTCACCGCCTTTTTCCGCCCCCGCCGGCGGGGGGTGTTCGCCCCTTTTTCTACGGCTTCCCCGTCACCACCGGCCGCTTCCCGTCCCCGTTCCTGCTGTGCCTTTTCAATACTGGCCCTTAAAGCCTCCATCAGGTCCACCACCCTGGCTGCCTGCGGCCTGGCGGGCCCGGTCACCTGTTCACCGGCCACCCGGGCCTGGATCAATTCCATCAGTGCCTGTCTATATTCATCGGTGTATTTCTCCGGATTAAATGACGCCGAAAGACTGTTGATTAGATCTATGGCCATTTGCAGTTCCTTTTCCTGCACATCCACCCGGTAACGGGCTTCCTCAATGGCCCCGGCATCCCGCACCTCGTCGGGGTAAAACATGGTGCTCATGGTCAGCACCCCCCGGGTCGCCCGCAAAACGGCCAGGCCGGACTTGCTGCGGATGGTCACCCTGGCCACGGCCACCTTATTCGTTTCTTCCATGGCCCGTCTTAAAAGCTCGTAAACCTTTTCCCCGCCGTCACCCGGCGCCAGGTAATAAGCCTTATCGTAGTAAATGGGATCTATTTCCGCCAGGTTGACAAAATCCAGAATTTCAATATTGTGCCCCTGACCCGGGGACAGGGCGGCCATGTCCTCATCCCGCAAAACCACATAACGCCCCTTTTCATATTCATATCCCCGCACCAGTTCCTCCAGGGGCACCTCTTTTTCACAGTAGGGACAGTAACGCCGGTACTGAATGGGATTCCTGCACTTTTCATGCAGGTAATTAAACCGCACGTCCTTTCTTTCCGTAGCAGCATACATTTTCACCGGCACGAAAACCAGTCCGAAGCTGACCGCCCCTTTCCAGATGGGACGCAACAAGGTCACCCCCTAACGGCAGCGGTGGAATGGCGGGTTGTCCGGACGGAACGTTTTTTGCGCACCCTTCTTCCCGGCCGGCCATTGCTGGAAGCATTTTCAGACGGACCACCCATTTGTTCCCGACCGCCAGCCGGCATCATGCCTGCGGTGGCACCGGTTTTATTACCGGCTTGCTGCCCCCCGCCCCCGGACCCTGGCCACCATCGTTTTCCGTCATCAGTTCAAAGGGCTGGCCCTGGGGTGGCTGGAAGGTTATGATCCGGGGAAATTTCTCCCCAAAAGACAAAGCCACCCCTCCGCTGCCATAAAGTCCTCACAGCTAGGATGGCCTTAAAGCAAGTAAAATATGAAATTAAGTTGGTTTTGACGCCCGCCCCGACTTAAACTAAGTAAAAGGCCACAGCCATTATGATAAAGGTAAAAAGTAAGAGCAGTCCCTCCAGATAATTGGTGTCCCCGTCCCTGATCACATAATTAACCATCAATACCGCCAGAATGATGGCTGTCAGCTCCAGGGGGTCGAAGATCAGGTTCATGGGCCGCCCGAAAAGATAGCTGATCAGCACCAAAAGGGGGGTAACCAGCAGGGCAATCTGGGTACTGCTGCCAATGGCTATCTCCAGGCTCAGGTCCATGCGCTGCTTTAACGCCATGAGCACTGCCGTACTGTGTTCAGCGGCATTACCAATAATGGGGATCAGGATCACTCCGATAAAGGCTTCGCTGACACCCAGGGACTGGACCACCGGCCGCAGGGAAACCACCAGAAAGTCACTCATCAAAGCCACCAGCACCACCGACCCCAGGAGCACTCCCAGGGACAGGGACAGTCTCCACTCGGCCTTTTCCAAAAGGCTGTGGGAGGTGTGAAACAGGTGTTTGTGGGTGTGAAAGGAAAAATAGAGGCTGATCAGATAGGCCGCCAGCAGGATGAGGGCGGCCACCAGGGAAAGGGTCTGGGACTCATCGGCACTCAGCCCCCCGGCGTGGGAAAAGACGGCCGGGATCACCAGGGAGGTTATAACCATAAACAACAGAGAAGTATTCAGCTGGGCCACACAGGAATTAAAGTTTAAAGTTTTATGTTTTAAACCTCCCAGAAAGGCCGAAAAACCCAGCACCAGCAGGATATTGCCCAGAATGCTGCCGGCCAGGCTGGCCTTCACCACCGAAAAGAACCCCTCCCTTAAGGCGAAAATGGTGATGATCAGCTCCGTGGCATTGCCAAAGGTGGCGTTTAAAAAACCGCCCACCCGGGGACCGGCATGAATGGCCAGCTCTTCGGTGCTCTTGCCCATCAACCCGGCCAGGGGAATGATGGCCAGGGAGGAAAAAAGAAACACCAGCACCGGGCTGCCGTGGATGAACTCGAAATACACGGCCAGGGGAACGGCCAGCAAAAGGATATAGAGAAAATTCATGGGTTTCCTTCACCCCAAAAAAAATACCCGGTAATATTTTTTCACATCACCTGCCGGGCGGTCAAGGGATAGTTTTCCATTTTTACGGTAACAGCTAACCCAAATGTCAGGCGATTTTTTCTTTTTACAAAAACTTCTTGCTGCCCTTTTCCCCGTTGTAGGAGAATAGCACCTTTTTGTTGTCTACGACCGTTTCCAGATGCACCGGCCTTCCCCACAGGCGGTAGACATGGGGCAGTGTCCTCTCCAGATAAAATACATCCAGCTCCATACCTTCGTAAAAATGTTTTAAATACAGCTCCCCCCGCTTGCTGAAATCCCCGTCCTCCACCATAATGCAGGGAAAACCGCCATTGGTCAGGCTGGAAACTATGCCGTCCCGCACTTTTTCCCATTCTTTATCGGTTATTTTCCAGTCGTAACCGGTTTTTTTATACAGGTACAGGTCCATTTCCTCGATCAGTTCCCTGGTCAGGTAATTGCGCAGGAAGGAAATATCGTTTTCCAGCTCCCGCACCTCGAAGATCTTCTGCCTGCCTTCACCCCCGTGGCGGCCGTATTTTTCCCTTTCCTCCCCGGCGGGCTCATTCCACCGCTTTTCAATGTCTTCAAAGATTTTCAAACCCAGGTGATAGGGGTTCAGGCGCATCCGGGAGGGCATTATTACCCCGGCATGCATTTTGGCGAATTCCAGTGCCTCCGCCTCGGTGAGATCCATTTCCCGTATGATGCGCAGGTGCCAGTAGGTAGCCCAGCCCTCATTCATGATCTTGGTTTCCAGCTGGGGCCAGAAGTAAAGCATCTCCTGGCGGATCACCGAAATGATGTCCCGCTGCCAGTCATCCAGATCCCGGGCATGTTCCATGATAAAGAGCAGCAGGTCCTTTTCCGGCTCCGGGGGAAATTTTTTGGGCTTTTCACAGTGCCCGCCACATTTGGGCCGGTCCAGTTCCCACAGGTCGTCATAGGGGGTTTCTTTACGGGTATGTTTCCCGCATCCCTTTTCAGGCCCACAGGTGCAGGCCATTTCCTCCTTCCCCTGTTTCTTTCTTTCCCGCCCGGCCTTAATGAAGTGGTGGGGGTCCACATGTTCCTGGATGGAAATGACCGCATCCAGAAAGGCTTCCACCTTGTCCCGCCCGTATCGCAGTTCGTAGCCCCGGAAACGTTCGGCGGCACTGGCCATGGACTCCACCATATGGCGGGGGGTATGGCTGAAGTGAACATTATTTTTAAAAAAATCGCAGTGGGCCAGCACATGGGCAACCACCATCTTGTTCTGGACCAGGGAGTTGCCCTCCAGGAGAAAGGCATAGCAGGGATCGGAATTGATCACCATTTCATAGATGCGGCTCAGGTTGTAATCATACTGGGTCTTCATCTTGTGATAGGCTTTGCCGAAAGTCCAGTGGGAGAAACGGGTGGGCATACCATAGGCGCCGAAAGTATAAATGATGTCCGCGGGGCAGATCTCAAAATACATGTCGTAAAAGTCCAGACCGAATTCCCTGGCCTTTCCGGTAATCTTTTCCACAGCCTCCTCCAGCAGGCGCAGTTCGTCTTTGGTCAAGGCAAACACCCCCATATTTTCTAAAGCAAGCCGGTAAACCATTGAAAAGAACCATTCCTTTTGAGAACGACCGCCCTTCTATAGATTTATGTACCATGAGGGAGGGTGTTGTCTTTTTCACCAGTCACAATTCAAAATCTCTACTACCGGAGTACCCCCGAAATCATATTCGCCCCTTGCCAGGGCATTATTTTTTTGTTAAAATCCAGTTAGAGAACATTGTATACAAGTATACAAGATGCGGGGGTTGGATAGTTATGCCCTACCTGGTTACCTGGATTGAAGGCGAAGAGGTAGTTTACCGTTTCGTGGACGAAAGGGAACTGGCAAAGATCTGGGAAACGGAAAAGAACTTTATTGTAACCAAACTGGACGCTGCTGCTTAAAATCACATTCCATAAACGGCACCGGATAACCCATGGGGAACGCACCAGGCGTTCCCTTTTTATTTCCACGACCATCAAAAAGAAGGGCGTACCCCGACATCCCGGTTTCGCATTGGCTTTTTTTCATCCTCATATAAACGTCACCAAAATTCTCGCCAGCCCGTATTATATAAACGTCGGAATACCGGAACACCGCCAGACAGTTAGTTTTGACTAACTTTGTTAGCGGCTGCTAATCTTTCGCAGGCTGTTTTCCGGGAGTGTCTACGGGAACGTCTGTTCTCTGGATTAACAATCCGACCGACGACTTTTTTTGGGGGGGAGTCCGTCCATGAAGGAGAAAATGCCCTTATCCGAACTGCCCGTGGGGCTGTGGGGACGGGTGGTTTCCCTGCAAAAAGGGGATGTGTCCGGATACCGCCTGCTGGATCTGGGCCTGGTTCCCGGAACGGCAGTACAGGCCGTTCACCGCAGTCCGGTGGGCGACCCCACGGCCTATCACATCCGGGGGGCACTCATCGCCCTGCGCCGGGAGGAAGCGGGCCGGGTACTGGTAAAACCCCTGGCTTAAAAAATAATAGTCATCGTAAGTTTTCACTGAAACCGGTGGTTATTACAAAGGCACGGCGTTGTCCTTAAGCGATAAGACATTGCGAAGCGCAGGTAACAGCACCCGGCGAGCTGAGGTTGCCGGCTCGGCTCCCGAGGACGCCAACGAAAATCGTCTTTAGAAACGAGACAGAATCACATCGGGAAAAAACGGCAGGAAAGCATGATAACAGTAACGATGGCAATCCGAAAGACGAGCCAGAGCCAGCCACATTGCTTCGCTGTGGTGCGCATCTTACGCGAAAGCCAAGGAGTGAGCGGGACAACGCCGTGCCTGCACCGGTTTTACTGAATAGTTACTATTCATCAAACCATTCATATAAACGACAGAGCATGGCATTTTCAGGACGGAACGGACACCCGGCACCGGCCCTAAAAATATTTTGATACTTTTCCCGTGAGGTGTTTTTCATGTCTTTACCGGATGATCTGCGTTCCCGGTTCAATGTCCCGGTCAATCCCGGCACGGCCATTATAGCCCTGGCCGGCAACCCCAATACGGGCAAGAGTACCCTTTTCAACGCCCTTACCGGCTTGAAACAGCATACGGGCAACTGGCCGGGGAAAACGGTACTCCAGGCCCGGGGATCATTCCATTACGCCGGCAAAGAGTATGTTCTGGTGGATCTGCCGGGAACATACTCCCTGCTGGCCAATTCCCCCGAAGAACGGGTGGCCCGGGACTTTTTGTGTTTTGCCCGTCCCGACGCCACGGTGGTGGTTGTGGATGCCACCTGCCTGGAAAGGAACCTGAACCTGGTACTGCAGGTTCTGGAAATTACCGGCCGGGTAATTGTCTGCGCAAACATGATGGATGAGGCCCGCCGGAAGAAGATTTATATCGACCTGGACGCCCTCCGGGAGGAACTGGGCGTGCCGGTGGTGGCCACGGAAGCCCGCAATGGGACCGGCCTGACGGCTCTAAAGGAGATGATCCATGCCCTGGTGGGCGGCCGCATAAGCACCAGTCCGCGCCGCTTGACCTATGATCCCGCAATCGAAGCGGCGGTGGCCGGACTGGAAGAGAAACTGCCGGCAGCAATCAGGGAGCAGATTAGCGGCCGCTGGGTGGCTTTGCGGGTTCTCGACCAGGACCGGTTTATTATGGAAAGAATAAGGGCCTTTTATCACCTGCCGGAGTGGGGGTGTTTTTCGTGAAGGTTACAAATGCTGTCCCGTCTGAGGGCAAACCTGCGGGTTTTCAATATAACGGCCATGCGGAAATCCGGGAGCGGATAGTGCAGGCCATCTACCGGGAAGCCGAATCCATTGCCGCCCGGGTGGTCCACAGGAGGGGTCCTGTTACAAACTGGGAACACAAAGTAGACGATATTCTCACCTCCCGCTGGCTGGGTTTTCCCATTATGTTTTTTCTCCTGGGGCTGGCCTTCTGGGTGACCCTGGTGGGGGCCAATTACCCTTCGGAGCTTTTGGCCCGGGTCCTGTTCCGGGGTGAGAACCGGCTGTCTGAACTCTTTATCTGGCTGGGGGCACCGGACTGGCTGCGCGGCCTGGTGGTCACGGGCGCTTACCGCACCGTGGCCTGGGTGGTGTCGGTAATGCTGCCTCCCATGGCCATCTTTTTCCCCGCCTTTACCCTGCTGGAGGACCTGGGCTACCTGCCCCGGGTGGCCTTTAACCTGGACCGCCTGTTTAAACTGGCCGGCGGCCACGGCAAACAGGCATTGACCATGAGCATGGGCTTCGGGTGCAACGCCGCCGGGGTTACTGCCTGCCGGATCATTGAATCGCCCCGGGAGAGGCTGATTGCCATTTTGACCAATAACTTTGTTCCCTGCAACGGCCGTTTCCCCACCCTCATTGCCCTGGCTTCTATTTTCATGGGGAGCGCCACGGCTGCAGGTCCCGGTTTCCTGGCCGCCTCCTTTACCGTGGCCGGGCTTGTCCTGACGGGCATAACGGTAACCCTGGCCGTTTCCTGGCTGCTGTCCCGCACCCTGTTAAAGGGCGTTCCCACCGGTTTTATCCTGGAACTGCCACCTATACGCCCGCCCCAGATCGGCAGGGTGCTGATCCGTTCCGTCCTCGACCGCACCATCTTTGTGCTGGGCCGGGCGGTAACGATGGCCGCCCCGGCGGGAGGACTGATCTGGGTTCTGGCCAATACAAAGATAGCCGGGGAGAGCATTATCACCCGCGGGGCAAACCTCCTGGGACCGGTTGGCCAGGCCCTGGGTCTGGACGGGTTCATCCTGCTGGCCTTCATCCTGGGCCTGCCGGCCAATGAAATTGTTTTGCCCATCCTCCTCATGGCCTACCTGTCCGCCGGAGCCATGGTGGAGGTGGAAAGCCCGGCCGGCCTGAAAACCATCCTGGTGGAAGGGCACGGCTGGACCTGGCTCACTGCCCTGTGCACCATGCTTTTTTCCCTGCTGCACTTTCCCTGCGGCACCACGCTGTTTACCATCCAGCGGGAAACGAAAAGCCTGAAATGGATGTTCTGGGCGGCCGCCATCCCCCTGGCCGTGGCCTGCCTGGTCTGCCTCACCGTGGCGCAAACGTTACGGGCGATGGGCCTGGCATGATTTACCGCCAGCCGCCGGCCGAAACCCGGTCCCGGATCCGCTATCATCCAACCCGACTGGCAAAGAACAAAATAACCGGGCTGCACGGGAGCAAAAGCCCGGTTTTTATCTGCCGTTATGGATAACAGTTCCGTGTCCGGCCGCTACCAACCCGTTTTCTCTGGTGTGTCAGAGAACCGTCCCCTGACACACCCTAGAGAACCGTCCCCTGACACACCCTGACACACCTGACACACTTACTCCTCGTAGCCGTACTCCAGTCCCCCGCCCCTTTGTTCCCTGCCCTCACAATAACGCCTGAATTTCTCGTAACACTCCGGATGATCATACATAAAGCTGACCAGACATTCGATGGCCCGAATGGTGGGCATGGTCAGGTAATGTTCCATGGCCTCGGCTTCGGCGGCAATGTCACAGTCGGAGCCCAGGACCTGTAAAAAACGTTGCAGCACCCGGTTTCTTTCCACCAGAAAACGTCCCAGTCTGCGCCCCCTGGGGGTAAGGACCACTTCTTTGTATTTTTTATAGGTAAGGTAGTTCTCATTGCTCAGCCTGCGCAGGGCGTTGGTCACCGAAGGAAGGGAAACATTCAAACAGGCCGCAATATCGCTTACCCGCACCACATCATGGGACAGGGAAAAACGGTATATTTCCTCCAGATAGTCCTCCAAACTGGGCGAAAGCATGATCCCCCGGCACCTCCTTACCCGGGAACCCGGCGCCGTTTCTCCTGCGGTTGTCCCGGATGAACAAAGGCGAAAAGAAAAACCCCGGTGTTTCCTTTAACCTATGCCCGCCGGTGCCCGGTTGTGCCAGTTTAACCTTCTGACCGCCGGCACAGCTGCTCTTCCAGCAGGGCCAGTTTGTCCGATGGCCCGAAAAGAATGAGCAGGTCACCGGGCAGAAATCTTTCCCCGGGGTCCGGGGTGATGATGGTCTTCCCGTTGCGGACAATGGCCATCAGCTGGGTGCTGTAATCTTCCCGCAGGCGGGAGTGACGCAATAATCGAATCTATTTGTCGATTCCGGTCTGTTTTCCGGATTCTTCTTCCAGTCCGGGACGCATATAATGTACTATTCAAAACATAATCCCGATACATCCCGCCCTGCAGGCAGTCGATATTCCGCGGCAAAGGAGTGAGATCATGGACTTCTTGAAGCGTCTGGAAGAACACCGGTCCCTGGAAAAGCAGCTGGCCTGGGAAGGCACTTTCCAAGAGTACCTGCAAATCGTCAGGGAAAAACCCTGGGTGTGCCAGCTGGCCCATGCCCGCATTTACAACATGATAAAGGACGCCGGGGTGGAGGAAATAGACGGGGTGAAACGTTACAAATTTTTTTCCAGCGAACTCTTTGGCCTGGATAAGACCCTGGAAAAGCTGGTGGAGGAATATTTCCATCCGGCGGCCCGGCGCCTGGACGTGCGCAAGCGTATCCTGCTCTTAATGGGACCGGTGAGCGGCGGCAAATCCACCCTGGTGGCCATGCTGAAAAGGGGCCTGGAGCGGTACAGCCGCACCGACCGGGGAGCCCTCTACGCCATCAAGGGCTGCCCCATGCACGAGGAGCCACTGCATTTAATCCCCAGGGAACTGCGGGAGGATTTTGAAAAGGAATATGGCGTCTATGTGGAGGGAGAACTGTGCCCATCCTGCCGGCTGATGCTGGAAACGGAATACGGCGGAAAAATCGAAAACGTACCTGTGGAGAGGATTTTCCTCTCGGAGGAACACCGGGTGGGAATCGGTACTTTTACCCCTTCCGATCCCAAGTCCCAGGACATTGCCGACCTGACGGGCAGCGTGGACTTCTCCACCATTGCCGAATACGGCTCGGAATCGGACCCCCGGGCCTACCGCTTTGACGGCGAACTGAATATTGCCAACCGGGGGCTGATGGAATTCCAGGAAATGTTAAAATGTGATGAAAAGTTCCTGTGGAACCTTTTGAGCCTTTCCCAGGAGGGCAACTTCAAGGCCGGCCGCTTTGCGTTAATCTACGCCGATGAAATGATAGTGGCCCATACGAACGAAAACGAATACAAGGCCTTTATCAGCAACAAAAAAAACGAAGCCCTGCAGTCCCGCATCATTGTGATGAAAATACCCTATAACCTGCGGGTAACCGAGGAAATCAAGATCTATGAGAAGTTGATCCGCCAGAGCGACCTGCGGGACATTCATATAGCCCCCCATGCTTTAAGGGTGGCCAGTATCTTTTCCGTCCTCTCCCGTCTGAAGGAAAGCAAGAAGCAGGGCATGGATGTGGTTAAGAAAATGAAACTCTATGACGGTGAGGATGTGGAGGGCTTCAAGCAAAAGGACGTCACCGAACTGCAAAATGAAGCGATTGACGAGGGAATGAGCGGCGTGGATCCCCGCTATGTGATTAACCGCCTGTCCTCCGCCCTCATCCGCACTTCCACCAAATGCATCAACGCCCTGGATGTGCTGCGGGCGTTAAAGGACGGGCTGGACCAGCACCCCTCCATTACCAAGGAGGAAAAGGACCGCCTGCTGAATTTCATCTCCATCGCCCGCAAGGAATACGATGAAATGGCCAAAAAGGAAGTGCAGAAAGCCTTTGTCTATTCCTATGAAGAGTCGGCCCGGGTATTGTTCGACAACTATCTGGACAATGTGGAAGCCTACTGCAACGGCACCAAGCTGAAGGATCCCATCACCGACGAGGAGCTGGATCCTGACGAGAAGCTGATGCGCTCCATTGAGGAACAGATTGGCGTCTCTGAAAACGCCAAGAAGAGCTTCCGGGAGGAAATTCTCATCCGCCTGTCCAGTTACGCCCGCAAGGGCAAGAAGTTCGACTACACTTCCCACGAAAGACTGCGGGAAGCGGTGGAAAAGAAACTGTTCGCCGACTTGAAGGACGTGGTCAAGATCACCACTTCCACCAAGACTCCCGATGCCGAACAGCTCAAGCGCATCAACGAGGTCAGCGCCAAGCTCATTTCCGAGTATGGTTACTGTGCCATCTGCGCCAACGAACTGCTCAAATATGTGGGTAGCCTTTTGAACCGCTAGGGGGGAGGGCCAATGTCCGGTAAATATGTGGTCTCCCGGGAAGACTGGTCGCTGCACCGCAAAGGGGAGATCGACCGGCAGCGGCACAGGGAAAAGGTTCGGGAAGCCATCAAGAAAAACCTGGCCGATGTGGTCAGTGAAGAAAGCATCATCATGTCCGACGGCAACAAGGTGGTCAAGATACCCATCCGCTCCCTGGATGAATATCACTTCCGTTTTGACCACGGCAAGCGCAAACACGCCGGGCAGGGCGACGGGAAAAGCAAGGTGGGCGATGTACTGGGCAGCGATCCCCAGCAGGGCGGCGGTAAGGGCAAAGGAGCCGGCGAGGAGCCGGGGGTGGATTACTATGAAGCAGACATTACCATTGACGAACTGGCCGAGCTGATCTTTGAAGATCTGGGCCTGCCCAATCTGGAACAAAAGAAAAAACCCGAGCTGGCCTCGGAAGCGGTGGAATTCAAGGACGTGCGCAAAAAGGGCATTTCCAGCAACATCGACCGCAAACGCACCATCTACGAGGCCATGAAACGCAACGCCCTGCAGGGCAAACCGGGACTGCACACCATCACCAGAGACGACCTGCGTTACCGCACCTGGGACGTTACCTACCGGTATGAATCCAATGCCGTGGTCCTGGCCATGATGGACACCTCCGGTTCCATGGGGCCCTTTGAAAAATATATCGCCCGCAGCTTCTTTTTCTGGATGGTGCGTTTTTTGCGAACCAAATACCGGAACGTGCACATCGTCTTCCTGGCCCACCATGTGGAGGCCAAAGAGACCACAGAAGAGGAGTTTTTCACCAAGGGGGCCAGCGGCGGCACCCGCTGTTCCTCAGTCTATAAACTGGCCCTGGAGATCATTGAAAAGCGCTATTCACCCCAGGATTACAATATTTATGCCTTTCATTTCTCCGACGGCGACAACCTGGCCTCGGACAATGACAATTGCGTTAAGCTGGTCAACCAGCTCCTGGAAGTCTGCAACCTGGTGGGCTACGGAGAAATTGAAGGTCCCTACTACTATACCAGCACGCTGCGCTCGGCTTACAAACGGATTAACAACCCCAAGTTCACCACCGTAACCATTAAAGACAAAAGCGGCGTCTACCCGGCACTGAAAAAATTTTTCAGCAGCGCGCCGGAACAGGTGCAACCGCAATAAAACAGACAATGGGCAGGCAGCCGCCAGCCGGTCACATTGCTTCAACGTGGTTTGCCGGCGGGGGACACCGGGGTGAAGGGAACGGTGCTCACCACGCCCGTTTGACTGAAATACTCCGGCGGGAAAACCATAAAAATACCGGTCGCTTCAGGCAACCGGTATTTTTACTGGATCATCCGCTTCCGGCGGCGCAAATCAGACCCATCAATCAACTTTTTACCCGCCACACTGGTATCCCGCCGGAAAAGCTTTTTACCTCAACAGCCGCCTGAGCATCACTTCACCGGCCGCCGTTTCCAGGCGGTCATCCAGCGGCGCCAGATCCGCCGGCAGCCCCCGGCGGTTTAAAGCCAGGGCAATAAGGTGGTCGGTCAGACGGGGGTTCTTGGGCAGCAGGGGACCGTGCAGGTAGGAACAGAAAACATTTTTATGACGGGCGCCTTCCGTACCGTCCCGACCGTTGTTGCCGTAACCGGCCAGCACCCGCCCCAGGGGGGCAATTTGCCCCAGAAAAGTTTGCCCGGCGTGGTTTTCAAAGCCGGTCACCCGCACCTTCTCCCCGCCTATAGCCACCTCCACGGCTACATTGCCGGTCAGTCTTTTCCGGCCGGCCTCCGTATAAAAGTCCAGCAGGCCCAGGCCGGGAATCACCCGGCCTTCCAGCGTGCGGTAATAACGGCCCAGAAGCTGGTACCCACCGCAAATGGCCAGGACCACCAGGCCATCCTCCACCGCTTCCCCCAGCTGCTCCCGCCTCTTTTCCAGATCGGCGGCCATCAGACCTTGTTCCCGGTCGGATCCCCCGCCCAGGAAAAGAAAATCCATTTCGCGGAAGTCAACGGCGTCCCCCAGGTTAATGCGGTGCACCTCCACTGCAATGCCGCGCCACTGGCAGCGGCGCACAAAGGCCAGAACATTGCCCCGGTCCCCGTATAAATTTAAAAGGTCAGGATACAGATGGCAGATTTTCAAGACCGTCCCTCCGGGCATGGCTCCCCCCAATCCCCTCCGCAGACCACAGGGCAGTATAAGTGGTCAGAAGATAAGCGATGCTCCCGTTACCGGCCAGCACATCCCGTACTGCACGGTGCATCTTTTCCTGCACATGGATTTCGCCAACGGAAAGCCGGCGCATTTCAGCCTCACGGCCATTTCCGCACCCCTGTTGCCCGGTGCAGAATACCCGGTTCACCCGGTGGTGCTGTTCTCCCGGCTCACCCGGCCATCGCCCGGGCATCCCTTTCCGTTACATGAAACAGGTCCCGGCAACAAAAAGGTGCCGGGGAATATTCATCATGCAACACAGTAATAGGCAATCCCATCCTCTTTATCCAGTTTTACCCTTCCCCGGTCCACCAATACATCCAGATGGGCCAGAACTTCCGAAAGGCCCATAAAAATATTGAACCCCTCCAGATCGGGATACATCATCCGGGAGATTTCAAAGGCGGTGCGCCGGCCGTTTTTCTGCACAAGATCCAGCAGTGCCTCAAACCGTAGCCGGTGGTGTTCCCGTACCATGATCACCACCCGCCGGAAGTCATCTATTACTTCGCCATGCCCCGGCCAGACCCTCTTGATGTCCATCATTTCAAGCCTATCCAATCCCTGCAGGTAATGGCCCAGGCTGGGCGCACGGCGTTCCGGGCACAGGGGATCGGGCTCCAGGAAGGGGTTGGGAGTGATATGGGGTAATAAAAAGTCCCCGGAAAGAAAGTTTTTATCTTGCACATCGTAAAAACACAGGTGACCGGTGGCATGTCCCGGAAAATGGAATGCTTTAAAGATACCCCTCTCAAAGGAAAGTTCATAACCATCATCCACGGATATGGCACTGCCTTCCGGAAGCCAGGGCCAGGGCAGCCTGTCTTTGTCCCCGAGCACCTTGTCGACAATCTCGAGGGGCATACCGGCCTCCCGGACAAAGGGCAGGCTTACCCCCACAAAGTCGTAAGCAGGGTTTAACTTCTGTAAATCATAGGGGTGGATATAGATTTTTGCCCCTGTCAGAGTATATACCCAGCGAGCAAGACCACTATGGTCGGAATGAAAGTGAGTTAACAGCACCCGCTCAATCCTATCCAGCGGAACGCCCAGCCTTTTCAGCTCCCCCTGCAGCACTTCCCTGGCCTGCGGGGTATCGGGGCCGGGGTCCACCAGCGTATAGGGCCGGGAGGCCAGGAAGTAGGCATTGACCGGTCCCACCCGGTACGGGGTGGGCACCACGATTTTATGTACCGGTATCAAGGATCAACTCCCCCTCGAACAGTTATAGCCCCGGCCCTTTCCCAAAAGGAACAGGCCGGGGTCGGGTAATTAATATGCTTAACTAAAGTATATCATCGCCGGAGGGAAAAAACAACACAAGCTAGATTTTCATGCTTTATGGGGGGAACGAAAGTTCCCATGGGTAACTCCTTCTCTCGCATAAACCCGCTACTCTGTAGCCGGTTTTGCGTAAATAGAATCCACTATGCCTTTTTCTACCGTGCGTAAAAAATAATGGATTATTTCCGGATCAAACTGTTTCCCCGCACAGCGTTGCAGTTCGTCGAGCGCCGCCTGCCGCGAAAAACCGCGGCGGTATGGGCGGTCCACCGTCATGGCGTCAAAGGAGTCGCTGACACCGATAATCCGGGCAAACAGCGGCGTTTCTCTGCCTTTCAAGCCGGCCGGGTATCCCGTGCCGTCCCACCGTTCGTGATGATGCCGCACGGCTTCAATAACCGGGCGGGCAATGGAAAATGCGCTCAGAAACTCGGCCCCGAACTGGGGATGCCTTTTAATTTCCTCCCATTCCTGCGGGTTCAGCGGTGTTATCTTGGTGAGAATTTCCGGTGGAACGCAAACTTTGCCGATGTCGTGAAGCACGGATGCAATGCGCAAATAACGCTGTTCGCCCGCATTGAAATCCATTTCGCTGCCGATTGCTTGAGAAAGCTTTGCCACCCGTTCGGAATGGTAGTAGGTATAGGAATCGCGCGTCTGCAGGAGAAGCAGGTTGCTCCTTACAGCCACCAGCAACGGCTCGCGCTGGTCGTCCGGTATGGCGTGGGCGAACTCGGAAAGGGCGCTGTGATAGAATTCCGTCCGGTTACGGGCGCCGAGCTTGGCGGCGTAAAGGGCCTCATCTGCCGCCTTGATTAGTTTATCGGCGGAACCAATCCCGGCAGTGAGTGTGGCCACTCCGATGGAGGCTGTGAGCCTGTGTTCAGGCAGATTATTCCTTCCCGGGAAGGGATGGTCCGCTATCTGCCGGCGCAGGCGCTCGGCGATCTGGTAGGCCGCCGCGCCGTCGGTATCGGGCAGAATCACGACAAATTCGTCGCCTCCATACCTGGCCACCTGATCACCGGCTCGCACGCTCTTTGCCAAAACCCCGGCAAATTCCCGCAGCAATTCATCGCCGGCGGGATGGCCCAGCGTATCGTTGTAGACCTTGAAATGGTCCAGGTCAATCATCAGCAGGGAGAGCGGCCGGCCTTCTTTTATTGCTGCTTCCGTTTGTGCCGACAAAGATTCGATGAAAGCGCCGTAGTTGAGCAGCCCGGTGAGGGCATCGTGGCTGGCGAGTTCCCGCAGGGCGGCTTTTTCCCGTTCAGCCCTTTGTCGTGCTTCCCACTGGGCGGTGATATCCCTCAATACGGCCATACCGCTCTGCACCCGGCCCCGGCGGTCAATTGTCAGGATCACGTCAACCAAAAAGCACCGGCATTCCCCGCCTTCCAATCGCCATAACACTTCCCGTTCTTTCACTTCTTCCCCGTTTCCAATGCATCGCGCCAGCAGCCGCCCGGTCGGCCCTATTGACTCCAGGGGAAGACCTGTCAGCCCGTTGGCGGAACTCCCAATCAACTTTGCAAATGCCTGGTTGACCAGCACCACTCTGTTGCGTTGATCGCCTACCAGAACGGCGTTGCGAGTGCTCTTTACCACCAGGCTGGTAACATTCGTTTGTCGGAAAAGCCAGAAGAGCAACGCGCCCAGCACCATACCGCTCAGCAATGTTGCGCCGCCAGTGGTGGCAGCGACCAGAATCCGTACGCGGCGCATATCCTGCTGGAACAATAGATTGTCTTCCTGCAGACGCTGGGACTGAAAGAGGTTATTTTCAACAACAAGTTGTTGCAAAGATTGAAAGGCCACCGCCCGTTGGGAGGGCTGGCAAGAAGCAAATCGTTCCACAGCGGCAACCAGGTTTCGGGCCAGTGCCTGCCCGCGCGGGGTATGGGTAAGCGTCTCCAGCCGGTTTGCGCTGTCACGCATTGTCTGCAGTTCCTGAGGCTCCAGATCATGGCCCCGCTCCGCCGTCAGTTTAAACATCTGAGCACACAGAGCCATCTTTTCGCTACGTTCGTTCAACTGGTTTTCCAGCAGCAATTGGCTGTGAAAAACCACCAGCATTTGGATAACCCACAGCCCGATCCATATGCTCAGTGCCGCCATTACCAACTTTGCCAGCTGCTGATCTCTGCGCAGCATCCATAATTCACCCCTCCATAAAAAGAGCGCCCTGTATCGCCTCCACATTTTAAAGCAATCAAGGTCAGTCAAAAGAGGGAGGGCTAAAATGTCCCCGATCGCTTTAAACTGGACTGAATAAAAACAAAGTGATAGAGGCAATGTTGCATAATACCACAAAACCCGATTAATCGGAGTATGGTTATTGTCCTGACTGGAGCAACCTGGCAACTAAAGGAAGGAAAAGGTAGGGAAAGGAAAATAAGGAGGGGAACGCAGGTGAAAAGCAATTAGCCGGTATAGGGACAGGGAAAATAACAGAAGGATAACTGGAGGGTAATTGATTCTATGTAATATATTGTATGATATAGAACTATTACCCCTGTC
>NZ_WHYR01000060.1 GCF_009428905.1 Desulfofundulus thermobenzoicus
ACCCGGCCCAGCCAGGCATCCCGGCCCATGCCCCAGCCCATGTAGATCAGAAAGAGCCCGCCCACCACGGCTATGACCTTCCCCACCAGGGGGGCGGCGAGCAGGGCCGCCAGGCCCAGGGCCAGGGCCACCACCAGCGCGCCCTCCAGGATGGCATGGCCCAGCACAATCAGGGGGCCGGCCGCAAAGCCCCGCCGGGCGCTCTCACCGATGGTCACGGTCAAAAGGGGCCCGGGCATCATGGCCCCGGAAAGCCCCACCACAAAGGCCGTCGAAAAAATAGCCGCCAGTTCCAAGAAAATCCCTCCCCCGGGCATTATTCTTTATCCCCGGGAAAAATCCTCCAACCTGTTTTATCTGCCGTTTCGACATCCTCGCATTCATCTTCTTCATCTTCCGGATAGAAGGGAGGCAAAATTAAAGGCGGACCGCTAAACATTTTTTCTGTTAAAAAGCCCACAATCAGAGAAATAAAGGAGAACAGCGGCTGTGAAAGAGGTATTTTCATTTCCTGTATTTCTTCCCTGGAAACTGGAACACTAGAAGAAAAATAGCCAACAACGTCAATATCGAATATAAAAGGCAGTTCAGGCGCTGTTATTTTTTCCGAAACGTTTATTTTGATCTGCTTTTCCTTTGGTACGTCTATCTCTACGGCAATTTCCTGTTTAATATCAAATGTATTTTTACCAGAATTACTATCATCACTTAATAACTGTGCATTTACTTTTTGAAGCCTGATTCTTTTAAGTTTAAAGACAAGGTTACTCATTGACATTTCCCCCAAATATAAATTTGATATTGCGAAGCATATCCTCTTTTCTCCATAAGGTGTTAGAACAACTTTTATTTGAAGGTTCCCAGAACCTTTCTGTCAGGCGTCTTTGCTGATAAACATCTGTATCATATCTCGTAGATAGAAAATGGATGGTGATATTTTTTGTCTTGCGGCAATCTTCATTTCGACAGGCCGATATTTTTCCAAAATTAAAGGACAATAAAGCTATAACATACTGGTTTAAGCTGACCCCTTCTTTTTTTGCGGCTTTAACAAGCTGTCTGTGCAAGAATTTTGGTAACCGCAAAGTGAACTTTCCGCTGTAATCATCATCCGAGTCACTTTCGGGCAGGGGAACTTGCTGCCCCCTCTGGATTGCCACTTCAATCCATGCTCTCTTGGCATCTTCAATGTTTGCCAGAGCCTCCTGGGGAGTTTCGCCGTCGGACATACAACCGGGAAGTTCCGGTATCTCGGCAAGCCAACCTCCCCCGTCCTCCGGAGAAAGTTTTCTTAAAACAACCGGGTAATTCTGTTCCATATAAAATTTAATTTTGCTCTCGTTCATAATCTCCACCTCCAGTGGCTTAGTCATCATCGTCCAGCACATCCTCAAGAAGTTTAATAATTTTTTTACATATATTGTCTTGACCCGATTGTTATGTACAGCTATGGTTACGTTTCTTTCCAGGTCATCATGGTGGTAAACCACCCAATGGCTACCTTTTGAGCCTTTGATTATCTGGCATCCATAATGCTTGCGTATTATTCTCAATTCATCCCATTTAATTCCAACCGGGTTGTTGAGTATCCTTCGAAAGCGTTTCCTGATTTTGGTCATTCTTTTCTCTCCTTGATAGTATTAACAACGCCATCATATATAATACCATCACCATATACGATACCACTTCTTGGCCCGGGCGTCAACAAAAACGTCTGTTTGACCTGTAAACTCAGACAGGCCGGGCCTGTTACCAACCATGGCTTATAACAGCAATATTATAATTTAAATAATCGAAATTAACAGATTACCCTCTTGACAAAATTTTCTTAACGCAAGATGACTGAATGATCACTCATTTAATGAAATGTGACCGGTCCCCACCCTGTCATCACCAGGGGGCCGTGGGCACGGCCGGCTACGCCGCCCTGGAGCTGGCCATTGAAACCTTGAGGTGGGGTAACCAGATCAGCGACCACGACGCCAAAATCGGCCGCAAGATCGCCTACGTATTGACCGGCGGCGGCGTCACCCCGGGCACCCCGGTCACCGAGCAGGACCTCCTGGACCTGGAACGGGAAGCCTTCTTAAGCCTGCTGGGCGAACCCAAAACCATGGAACGCATCCGCCACATGCTGGCCACCAACAAGCCGCTGCGGAATTAGCATACCGACATATAAATTGGCGCACGGGGAATTACTGTCACCTTAAATGTGTCAGAGAACCGTCCCCTGTCACACCCCACCGGGTTCATTATGCCACCACCGGGTTTTCCAGCCGGCCGATGCCGGATATTTCCACCGCCACCCTGTCCCCCGGCCGCACGGGGCCCACGCCGGCCGGGGTGCCGGTGAGAATGACATCCCCGGGGAGAAGGGTCATGATCCGGGAGACGAAGCTGACCAGCCGGTATACCGGAAAGATCAGCTTCGCCGTGGAAGAGTGCTGCCGGCGTTCACCGTTGAGATAAAGGGACACCTCCCGGTCGTCCGGGTCAACGCCGGTGACAATGAACGGCCCCAGGGGCAAGAAGGTGTCAAAGGATTTGGCCCGGGTCCACTGGCCGTCCTTTTGCTGCAGGTCCCGGGCGGTTACATCATTGGCGCAGGTGTAACCCAGTATGTAATCCTTTGCCTCCTCCTCCCGCACCTGCCGGGCCCTTTTGCCCATGACCACCGCCAGCTCGGCTTCGTAATCCACCCGGGCGCTCATGGCCGGGTAAACGATGGGCTCGCCGGGGCCGATAACGGCGGTGGAAGGCTTTAAGAAGAGCACCGGCTCCTCCGGCGGGGCCAGGTTCAACTCTGCCGCGTGGTCCCGGTAGTTCAGGCCCACACACACCGCCTTGGACGGCCGGCAGGGGGCCAGCACCGTCAGTTCCGCCAGGGCGAACTGCCGGCCGGGCACCGGTTCCGGGGAAACAAAGGGATCCTCCACCGGGAAAACCCGCTCCCCTTCCGCCAGACCGTAAAAGACTTCATCCTGGTAGCGAAAACGGCCGATATGCATGAAAACAAAACCTCCATTTTTAGAACGTTAGTTCATCTTTCTTCACAGATCCATCCCTCCCGGAAAGCCGGCCTTCCCCATCTGCCACTCCCAGGTATTACTGCGGCGCACCTTTCTGGCCCCCGATTGAGCCAGAATTTTTTTTATGGAATTGATAATGCGATTAATATAACCTCCAGGATCATAAACAATCATGTGATCTTCAACCAGATCATAGTATATTGGATGGATCTTTAACGCTTCCTCTACAGTCAAGATGTATGGGGAAAGCTCGCAAAGGATCTCCTCTTCTTCATATATTTCCTGGGCCAGATCCTCATGTTTCATTTCAATGTTTTCCACAAATTCCTTCAAGCGGCGGCTGAGGCCGGGAGCACTCTTGAGAATAATTAACAGATCCAGGTCCGAGTTTTTGCGGTTGTCTCCCCGGGCATAAGAACCAAAAACGGCGCAGCCCAGCAAAAGATCACCGTAATAGTTGACAACCTCCATAAGCACATTTAAAATATACCGCCGGTGGCGGGGGGAAAAGGTTATCAATTTCGAAAGGAAGTTTTCCTGCATAATATCACCACATTCAATGATTTGAAAGGCTACCCTCCTGCAAAATTGTGACAGGGGTTATCCCCCTTTAGTAACCACAATAGTTACATTCAGCATATCTTACCACAACCCCCCTGTCAACAACAAACCGGCCCGCTTAAAAAGGCGGGCCGGTTTGCCTCTTCAAAAGCCTGACCTTCACGCATCCGGCCAATGGCAATGGCACTGGACGATCAGAACCTCCGGCGTTATTCCAAAAGCCTAGCCTTCCCGCATCCGGCGGATGGCTTCCTGAATTTCACCCACCGAAGCCTCTTCTTCAATGGTGGACAGGTCCCCCAGATCCCTGCCCGCCCACAGGGTGCGCATCACCCGGCGCATAATCTTGCCGGAACGGGTCTTGGGCAGGGTGTTCACAAATTCGATGTCCCGCATCACCACAATGGCCCCCATGGTATTGCGGATGTGGGCGATCAGTTCTTTTTTCAGTTCTTCGCTGGGCCGGTAGCCCTGCTTGAGCACCACGAAGGCGCAGGCCACCTCGCCCCGCAGCTCGTCGGGCACACCGGAAACGCCGGCCTCCACCACCGCCGGGTGGGAGATGAGAGCGTTTTCCACCTCAATGGTCCCGATGCGGTGGGCGGCAATTTTAATCACCTCGTCGGAACGGCCGGCAAACCAGAAGTAGCCGTCCTCATCCCGGGAGGCGGCGTCCCCGCAGTAGTACACCCCTTTGGTGAAGGGGAAGCGCTCCCAGTATTCCCGCTGGTAGGTTTCCGGGTCGTTCCAGAGGGTGGAGGTAAGGCCGGGGAACGGCCTCTTGACGATCACAATGCCCTTTTCTCCCGGTGCAACGGGTTTACCCTCCTTATCGTCGACCACCTCGGCCATCACGCCGGGCACGGGAACACCGGCGGAACCGGGCTTGATGGGAATCATGCCCAGGCCGTAGGGGTTGGCGAAGATGGGCCCGGAGGTTTCCGTCTGCCACATATGGTCGATCACCGGGATGCGGTTTTCAAAGACCTCTTCCTGCAGCCACTGCCAGGCGGGCGGGTTCAATACTTCCCCGGCGCAGAAGATGCGCTGCACCGAGCTGAGGTCGTGCTTGCGGGGATTTTCAATGCCCAGCCGCATCAAGCCGCGCACGCCGGTGGGGGAAAGCCACATGGCCGTAACCCTGTTCCGCTCCACCACGTCCCACCAGATATCGGGGCGGGGATAATCGGGCGTGCCTTCGTAGAGGATGGAGGCGGCCCCGGTTAAGAGCGGGCCGTAGACGTTGTAGCTGTGCCCCACAATCCACCCGATGTCCGAGGTACACATCCAGACGTCGCTTTCCTGCAGGTTGTAAATCCATTTGGCCATGGAGTAAACATAAATCTGGTAGCCGCCGTGTTTCTGGACGGTAACCTTGGGCTTGGCCGTGGTACCCGAGGTGGGCAGCAAAAAGAGGGGCTCGTTGGCCTCCACCGGCTCCACTTCCCCGCTCTGCCCTTCGGCCAGGGCCAGGAACTCTTCCCAGAAGATGTCACGACCTTCCTTCATAACCGGGGTTCCGTTCCTGCTCCTCCGCAGGACCACTACCTTTTCCACCTGGCCCGGCGGGCATTTTTCCAGGGCCTCGTCCACGATTTTTTTCAATTCCACCGGCCTGCCCCGCCGGGAACCCTCATCCTGGATCAGCATGTACCGGGCGCCGGAAATCTGCAGGCGGTCCGCCACGGCACCAGCGGAGAAGCCGGCAAAGATCACCACGTGGATGGCCCCGATGCGGGCGATGGCCAGCATGGCCGCGGCCGATTCAATGCCCGTGGGCATGTAGAGGGCCACCCGGTCGCCCTTTTTCACCCCCAGGCCCCGCAGGGCGGCGGCATATTGTTTGACCAGGGCCAGGAGCTGGCCGTAGGTCACGGTGCGGGTCTCTCCCGTTTCGCCCGATTCGGCAATGAAGGCGGCCCGGCCGGCCAGGCCCCTTTTTACCTTATAGTCCACACAGTTGTAGCAGATATTGGTCATGCCGCCGGAATACCACTGGAAGGTGGGATAATCCCAGGTAAAAACCTTATCCCACTTTTTAAACCAGTAGATGTCGTGGGCGGCTTTGCGCGCGGCCTCTTCCCAGAATCCTTCCGGGTCCTTTGCGGCCCAGTCCATGAAGGCCTTGACCTGCGGCGGGATCATCCCCGTCCCCATTTTTTCGGACATGCCGGCTTTACCTCCTTCTTTTTCTTAAATAAAGGCAGGCCATATTGCCTGCCTTTAACCGTCGAACAACCAGCCGGTGAACCGGGCCGGCAGCGTATCTCCAGGCATTTGGGAACACCGCCGGCCTGCAGGCTCCCGCCCAGGGGGGAGCCTGCGGCCGCCCGGTTCCCGGCGGCAGCCACCTGACCCGCCCGGTTCAGCCGTCTTATAAATCCGCTTTTCGTTTATCAGCCCTGCACCTGCGTGCGGATGGCTTCCACCACATCCGGGTTGGCCAGGGTGGTCACGTCGCCCACATCGCCCCGGTTGGAGATGGCCGCCAGGATGCGGCGCATGATTTTACCGGAACGGGTCTTGGGCATGTCGGGAACGATAAACACCCTGCCCGGCCTGGCAATCTTACCCAGGATGGTGGCCACCGCGTTGGAAACCTTATCTTCAATTTCCTTGCTGGGCTCGTAGCCCGGCTTCAGGGAGACGTAAAGGTGCGGGATGCGTCCCCTCAATTCGTCCACCGCCGCAATAACCGCCGCTTCGGCGATTTCTTCCACCGTCAGGGCGGCCGACTCAATCTCCTTGGTGCCCAGCCGGTGGCCGGCCACGTTGATCACGTCGTCCACCCGGCCCAGAATGCGCACGTACCCGTCCGCGGCCATCACGGCGGCGTCGCCGGCCATGTAGGGCCAGTCGCGCCAGTCTTTGCTGTTGGGATCCTTGTTATATTTGCCGAAGTAGGTGGAAACGAAGCGATCCCGGTCCTTCCAGATGGTCTGCATCAATCCCGGCCAGGGGTTCCTGATGCAGATGTTCCCCGCCTTGCCGGCGCCCGGCGGGATTTCATTCCCTTCATCATCATAGATGACCGGATGAATGCCTGGCACACCCGGACCCGCGCTGCCGGGCTTCATGGGTTTCAGTGCCGGCACGGTGCTGCAGAGGAACCCGCCGGTTTCCGTCTGCCACCAGGTATCCACAATGACCGCTTTTCCTTTACCCACCACATGGTAGTACCACTTCCACACCTCGGGCTCGATGGGTTCACCCACGGTGGTCATATGCTTGAACTTGTAATTATACTTCAGCGGCTCGTCGGGACCGGCCTTCCGCAGCATCCGGATGGTGGTGGGCGCCGTATGGAAGATATTCACATCCAGTTCTTCGGCAATCCGCCACAGCCGGCCGGCATCCGGGTAGGTGGGCACCCCTTCGTAAATCACCGAGCTGGCGGCCACGGCCAGGGGACCGTAAACAATGAAGGAATGGCCGGTAATCCAACCGATATCCGCCATGCACCAGTAAACGTCTTCGGGGTGAATATCCTGCACGTATTTGGACATGGCCGCCACATAGGACAGGTACCCGCCTATGCTGTGCTGCGCCCCTTTGGGCTTGCCGGTGGAACCGCTGGTATACATGAGGAAGAGAATCCCCTCGGCCGGCATGGATACGGGTTCAACCGTCGCCCGGGCATAGTTTTTGAGAACATCGTTCATGAAATAATCCCGGCCCTCCACCATGGGCGCCTGGGAGACGTACCGGTCCTTGTAGCGTTTCCATACCAGAACCTTTTCCACATTGACGTTCTGATTGCTGGCGGTTTCCACTGCCACATCGGCATTGGCCTTATGATCCAGCAGCTTGCCGTTGCGATAATAACCGTCTATGGTAATCAACACGCGGCTCTCGGAGTCCCAGATCCGGTCGCCGCAGGCCTGGCCGCTGAAACCGGCAAAGACCACGGAGTGGATTACGCCCAGACGGGCGCAGGCCAGCATGGTAATGGGCAGTTCGGGGGTCATGGGCAGGTACAGGGTGACCCGGTCACCGGTCTTCAGCCCGCAGAAATCCCTCAATACGGCAGCCACTTCATTGACCCGGCGGTAAAGCTCCTGGTAAGTAATGTGCTGGATGGGTTCGTCCTCCGGTTCCGGCACAAAGTGAATGGCCGTTTTGTTCTTATACCTGGCCAGGTGTCTGTCCACACAGTTGTAGCAGGCGTTCAGCCGGCCGCCCACGAACCACTTCCAGCAGGGAGCGTCGCTGGTGTCCAGGGTGGTATGCCAGTACTGGTCCCAGTCAAGCAGCTCGGCATATTCCCTGAAGCAATCAGGAAAATTTTCCAGGCTGAACCGTTCAAAAATGCCCGGGTCGGTCATATTGGCCTGACCGATAAACTCAGGACTTGGATGATAGTAATCCTCTTCTTTCCAGTGCACCGCATAGGCAGCCTCGCTGGATTCCACAGTTCCCAATTCCTCCAGGACCTTTTCTTCCGCCATGCACCTGATCCCCCTTTGTGTGATAATAAAATTTAAAAATGAAACATGGGATTAGTATCAGTGCTGTTGCTTGAACCCTGCCTGTCAGGTATGTTCATTTTTCGCCGGTATGTGTTATTTGCCTCACCCCCTTACCCCCGGCAAAGCCATAGAACTCCCGGTACCATTATCTTAAGGGGTTTCTTGCAGAAAGTTAAGAATTATCTGTCCAATGGCTCAAAAATGCACCCCCGAGGCATCTTCCCCAACGCCAACGGTAGGCCTTAAAGAAAAAAGACTTAACGGCTTTTTCAACACCCCTTCAAACCCCTTTATGGTGGAAGCCGGTCCGGGAACAGTCATTTTCAACGTCCCAACGGTTCAAAGGAAAGGAGGGACAGGGGGCGGAACGGCTGATCATCAGTGTCTGCCGTTCACCGTCCCCAGGGAACCCTTTGCCGTGGTCACCGGTCATATATTCCCTGCCGCAGTGGGTGTGACAGGGTGTGACAGGGGACGGTTCTTGGGTGTGACAGGGGACGGTTCTTTGACACATTTGGTGTGACAGGGGACGGTGTGACAGGGGACGGTTCTTTGACACATTTTATTCCTTTGTCATGCGCCCTTGTGCCCTTTGGACTACTCCCCTGTTTACGCCTAACAAGTCGGCGATCTGCCTTACTGATAGACTCGTTTTGCATCTAAGTTCGCTAATCAGTTCATCCCTTAAACTTTTGTTTTTTAAAAGAATGGTTAAATCCACTTCCCGGTTTCTTTTTAGAAAATTTTCAATAAAAACCCTTGCACTTTTCTCATCAAATATGGTTTTTCCTTTTTCTGAAGCATCTTCGTGGTCAATGAAAACGTCTTCATTGCTCCGATTTGTATAATCGATAAATAACTCAACTGCTTTGGCCCTGTCAGCAGAAAACATACCAAGGATCATTTCTTTTTCTATTCCTTCATTCCCCAAATCATCTCTGTTTAGATAATCATTGTAACTACTCCACTTATATGCCGAAGGATCGGTTACAATTTTTGCCTTTACGGGGTTATTATGCACGTAGCGAATAGCCGCTAATAAATAGTCATCGCTTTCAATAACTTCGCTTTTGCTCAGTTTTCTCATTTGCCTGGGCATACGTTTCCTCCTCAGGACAGGGTAGTTTTAGCAGATTGAGAAAACTATACCACCAAAGAAAAAGTGTGTCAAGGAACCGTCCCCTGTCACACCCCAAAGAAAAAGTGTGTCAAGGAACCGTCCCCTGTCACATGTCAAGGAACCGTCCCCTGTCACACCTACACAACCCCTACCCGGCGCAGGGCGGCACAGAGGCGGTACAGGCGGACGGCAGCCGGCCCGCCCCTATCCAGGAGCAGCCGGCGGGTGGCCTGCAGGCCCTGCCCGTTCACTTTCGGATCGGACAGGTACATGGCCAGAAGACCCTGCACCACCGTGATATGGAAATACGGGTCGGGCAGCTCCCCGGCCAGGGCCAGGGAACGGTCCACAAAGAGCTTTAAGCGCCGGGCGGCTTCTTCCCCGTCCCGGTAATAGGAAACAAAGTTCAGATCGCCGCCGGCCGCATCCTCCTGCTGGTCGATGAAATAATCCAGCAGAATATGCAGGCCGCAGATCCATGGAAAATAGGCCCCGGTCAGATTCTCCACCTGCTCTTCCGTATAATTCCCCCGGGCCGCCAGGGCGAAAAGGGCGAAGATACCCAGGGTGGAACCGGTGGCGGCGGCCAGTTCCCACCAGTAAAGTTTTTCCGGCAGGGCCGCCAGCAGGGGGTTCAACCAGGCAGTCAGGCTCTTTACCCGCAGGGGCCAGGGGATATGCTTGTACACCTGCAGCCGGCAGTAAAGTTCAGCCAGGTGGCAGGCCCTGTCCCGCACCGGGCCGTAGGCGGGCAAAAGGGCCAGCGCCTGCTGGCAGGAGCGCACCAGCCCGTGGAGGTACCCCCCGTCCTGCCGGTAGGGATAAAGGGCGTAATAATCCTGCAGGGAAGCACCGGGGCGCAGGGCATCCACCAAGGCCCGGTGCAGCTGGCGAAAGGCCTCTCCGTCCTGCACCCCCGCCCGGTCACACAAATTGTCCAGGTAATCGCTGATGGTCTGCAGGGCCACGATGGCCCGGATCAGTTCCCGGCGGTGGCTGCCGCTCCAGACGCCGAATACGCTGCCCCCCTGGCAGTGGAAGGTCTTGGTGCCGATGCTGGCCAGGGCCATTTCCCGCAGCACCGGGTCCGGGCAGGCGCGGGCCATTTGCCGCCAGTTTCCCAGCTCACCGGCCACCCCGGGAAAGGCCTGCAAAAGAAAACGCCCCAGCAGGATCAGGCGGGCCGTCCCCTGCCTTCCACCGGCCGGCAGCAGGTGATGGTTCTTTCTGCCGCTTTCCATACAAATCAGATCCTTTTCATGCATGGCAGGCAATATAAAGCCACTTCATAACATAAGGGGCAGCCCCTCTGGGGATGACGGATAAGCCGGAACTTGAAAAAACCAAACCAACAGGCTAAACCAGTTCTTCCAGTGCCTTATTTTACTTGTTCAATCAGGGCCCGCACCGGCGGCTGGAAAGTGGTCCGGGAGCGGTTCTTCTCCCGGTGCCTTTCCAGGGCCAGCTCAATGAGCCGGTCCAGCAACTCCGGGTAGGTGATGCCGGTAGCCTCCCACAGCTTGGGATACATACTGGTGCGGGTGAAACCGGGAATGGTGTTGATCTCATTGACCAGCACCGCCCCGTTGTCCTTGCGCAGGAAGAAATCCACCCGGGCCATGCCGGCGCAGTCCAGGGCCTTGAAAACCTTGATGGCCAGCCTCTGCAGCTCCAGCATGGTTTCCGCCGGCAGCCGGGCGGGAATAACCAGATCCGACTTCCCTTCCACGTATTTGGCCTCGTAATCGTAAAACTCATTTAAGGGAATGATCTCCCCGGGCAAAGAAGCCATGGGATCGTCATTGCCCAGGACGCTCACCTCCACCTCCCGGGCGGGCACAAACTCTTCCACTATAATTTTGCGGTCGTAGCCGGCGGCCAGGTCCATGGCCGGCACCAGTTCCTCCCGGCTGCGGGCCTTGGATATGCCCACGCTGGAACCCAGGTTGGCCGGCTTGACGAAGAGGGGGTAGCCCAACTGCTCCACCTCCGAAAGAACGGCCTGTCTGTTCCGCTCCCAGTCCCGGCGAGAACAATAGCGGAAATTCACCTGGGGCAACCCGTGCCGGGCAAAGAGGGTTTTCATGATGATCTTATCCATGCCCACCGCCGAGGCCATCACCCCGGCCCCCACATAGGGAATGTTGGCCAGCTCCAAAAGCCCCTGCACCGTCCCGTCTTCACCAAAGGTGCCGTGCAGCACCGGTATAACCACATCCACGGGGGTTAAATCGCCCACCTGTACCCGGCCGCCGTCCACCGAGACCAGGCCGCCCACGGTGGGGTCCGCCGGCAGGACCACAGGCCGCCCCAGCTGCGCCGGGTCCCCGCCGGCCAGCATCCGTGCTGGCTCCACCCCGGCCAGCCACTTCCCTTCCCGGGTGATGGCCACCGGGATCACCTCATACCTGTCCCCGTCCAGGGCGCCGATCACCGACGCCGCCGAATTTAAAGAAACCTCATGCTCCCCCGAACGCCCGCCAAAGATTACCGCCACCCTTTTTTTGGACATCAGCCCGTCCTCCCCGCCAGTGTTTTTTAAAATAATCTATTCCCGCCGGCTGTCTTTTAGATCTATATCCTGCCGGTGTCACCGGAATAAATAACGGAATTACAAGTTCTCCTCTCCGATACCAGATATAGCAATCAGTAGTCATCTAAATTACTATATACAGCACCAAAGGTGCGCCTTTCACTCACAGAATTAGTATACCACAAAAAGGGGCGGAATGGGTCCGCACCGGGGTGATTATAACCGGCCGCCGGCTTATAGACACGAAGAAACCCCAGGGGCAGACGGGATCCTCCCGGTTATCTTTTTTCCTGCTTTAGTATGCCCGGAAAAAGAAAAAAGTGGGGACAGCCCCTTCCCTATGGTCAGCATTATTTATGGACTTTCCCCCGGCACTTTTAACGGCACGCGAAACGCCGGTTGACCCGGTTACCATGCCGGAAGGCCTGCCTTTTGCCATAATCTTCTTGGCCCACGGAATTCCGGAAAAAAGCCGTACCCATTTCTTTTGTATTTATTGTATAATTACATTAATTAGAGTATCGTCTCCCGCCATACCGGTACCGAAATAATGATCGCTGATGATGGTAAGCAATGGGGGTAAACTAGATATCTAAAAGGAGTGACGCGGTATGGGTCTGGATACCAACAGCCCGATTCCTTTGCATATTCAGTTAAAGGAAATATTATTAAAAGAGATAAGGAGCGGAATATATACAGAAAAAATCCCCAGTGAAAAGGAGTTGATGAATCGTTTTTCTGTCAGCCGTACTACAGTAAGGGAAGCAGTATCAGCACTGGTAAACGAAGGAATCCTGAAAAAGATCCATGGCAAGGGGACATTTATAACCTTCCGTCCCGTTAACGAATGGCTGGGAAGTATCAAAAGCCTTACCACTACCATAAAAAATATGGGCATGAAACCAGGCATTAAACTCATCTCCCACGGAATCAAGTCAGAACCAGAGATAGCCGAAATACTCGGACTAAAGGAATATTATCTTATTGAGCGGCTCCGGTTTGCCGATGATCATCCCATTGCCCTGGAGCGAACATATTACCCGGTGGAAATCGGGCGCAAACTGGCGACATATGATCTCAATCAGATAATATTATATGACGTACTTGAGTCCATCGGTGTTATTTTTTACGAAGCCGAACAAAAAATTACCGTTTCCATGCCAACTCCGAACGATGCCAAGTTACTTGGTATAAATCCCAGCTCAAGCATACTTTTCATTGAACGTTTAACATATGATAATAGAGGGAACAAGGTCGAATATTATAACGGAATCTACCGGGCGGACAGGTATACCTTTATGATTAAACTTAGTAAAAAACGCTAGCAGCTTCCCGGGGAAACAATACATGCAAAAAAGAGTGCCGCTGGAATAACCGGTAATAGCAGGGCTTTTTATTTTTAGGCCAATTATACGCAAGTACCCTATAATCAGGGAATATATAAGCTTATACCTTTATAATAAATATGTAAAGCCATAAATTTTAATGCTATACATTGATATTATGGTGGTTTTTGATATAATCCTGCGCTTATAGCCCATTTTCCCGAAAGGCCCTTATAATTTCCCTGGCCTGTGCCATTTTTTCCCCGGGTATCCATATTTCCACGTCCACCACCGGACCCATAACAATTTTCAGGTATCGGTTAATGTCGGAGTACCGGTAACGGTATGAAATACCGGCTTCGGAAAGAAGACCGGTAATCAGTTTTGCTTCCAGTTCATTGGCCGCCGTGAAAAGCTTTTCCCAGGCCATATTCTCAAAGCCCTTCTTCTGTAATATAGTCAGGCCGCATAACCGTGCATCCGCCGTGATCCATTTGCTCCCCCTCGTCCCCGCCGTCTCGCAGGCAGGTGGGATTTTAATGGTCGGGCAACGGACCGGAAGGGGTTGCATTCCTGACCTTCACTATCTTTTATTTTCCCCATCCGGGTCTGATTTCTTGCAGCCCTTAGAATACTGTGGTAACCAGGGTGTACAGGGCTATGGCCATCACCAGCAGGGGTACCCCTCGTTGGAATAGGCCCTGGGATACCCGGGGGAAAATACCGCAACCCAGAACCTGTCCCAAGAGAATAAAAGGTAGTAGAGAAAGGACCATCCAAATGATTTGCTTCTCTAAAACCTGCAAGAACCATAAAAGGATTAAGCCGATAGGGTAAACCAGGATACCATAGGCAGTGGTAGTGGCTCGAAACTGCTCCTTGGGCACGTCCTGGTGGTTCAAAAAAAGCACCACGGGAGGCCCGGGCATTCCCACACTGGCAGCTAAAAAGCCTCCGCACGCTCCGGTTGCTGCCTCAGCCCAGAAACCGGCCGTCCGGCGGGGTATCCAGCCCAAAATGAGCGCCAGAGCAAAAACCATAGTCACTAAAGCAATGGCTATTTTCAACCGCATAACATCAAAATGTAGAAAAACAAAAGCTCCCAATGGTATACCTGCTATGCTTCCCAGAAAAAGGTTGCGCAACACCGGTTTTAGAATAGATTTATAAACCCGGCCAGTAAGGGCAACCGAAGAGCAAATAGAGATAAACATGGTCATTATTACCGCCGTATGGGCATCGTATACCAGCACCAGCAGGGGCACCAGGACGAGCGCCGTACCGAAGCCTGTGATCGCCTGCAAGATAGTGGCCAAAGTCACAGCCAGGGCGGCAATAAACCAGGAAACGGAAAAAATCAATGGTCACCCCTCCATGAAAACGCCCCCGATTTTACTTGTCATCAGTCAACCTCACAGTTTATTTTTCTTAAAAACATCCCTTATAAATTTCGTCTGCCTTTACAAAACTCCTTCCCTTTTGTACAGCTTAATTAATTTCTCTAAATGCTTCATTTTTTCTTTGGAAGGAGGTTGAACCCCAATAAACAGGTACCTTTTCCCTAGATAAGCATATTTTGCCTCACCAAAACGGTGAAAGGGCAGGAGCTCGTATCTTACATTAGTCAGGCTCTTTACCAGTTTCAGAATGGCTGTAATATCTTTTTCGGTATCGTTAAATCCTGGAATCACCGGGGTTCTGACAATAATGTTTAGTCCTGGAAAATTTTGATTTAGTTCTTTAAGATTGGCAATGATTATATCATTGGTAACACCGGTAAATCTTTTATGTTTATCCGGATCGATACACTTAATATCATAAAATACAGTATCCGCATGTTGGCAGACCATTACCATTCTATTCCAGTCGGCATACCCGCTTGTTTCGATTGCTGTAGTAATACCCCTGGCCCGGGCTTCTTTTAAAAGTTCGCTGGCGAAACCCGCCTGCATCAATGGTTCACCGCCGCTTAAAGTTATGCCACCACCGGATCGGGAATAAAGTAGACTATCCTCCTCCACAATTTGCAATACCTCTTCTACCGTCATCCGTTTCCCAAATAGCTCCAATGCGTTTGAGGGGCATACCAATGTGCATTCACCACAATTTGTACACCTAAATCTATCTATCCTGACTTTTTTGTTATCTATTCTCTCTTCTATGGCCCTGGCAGGACATGCCTGAAAACATAAATGGCATTCACCTGTACCGATGCACTTGTTCTCATTATAAGCAATCTCAGGTTCATGAAGCTGGGATTCAGGGTTAGCGCACCACTGGCAGCGCAAAGGGCACCCTTTAAAGAAAACGATTGTCCTAATTCCCGGCCCATCGTGAACGGAAAAATGCTGAATATTAAAAACCAGGCCGGTTTTTTCCGGTGTTATATTATGTCCTGTCATCTATTTAAGCCCCCTATTCTAAAAAGGCATTTGGTCCTGCTCTGAATAGAGCAGGACCATAATATGGAATAAGAGATACTTGCCGTGAACTGAAAATCCTAAAAAGCATGTTCAGTTCTGGCAATAATCTCATTTTGCAGTTCAGGGGAGAGGTCCACAAAATAGGCACTGTATCCGGCAACCCGTACAAGCAGATTGCGATATTTTTCCGGTTCCCTTTGAGCCGCCAACAGGGTTTCCCGGTTGATAACGTTAAATTGCAGGTGCCATAGCTTTAAATCGCAGAAGGTTCGGATCAATGACATTAATTTTCTGGTTCCTTCCTCACCCGCTACCGAGGCGGGACTGAGCTTTAAGTTTATCAGCCTGGCAGCGCGTTCCCGGGCCCCCATGCACTTGGTATTGGCTATGGAAAGCAGGGTAACGCTTGGGCCCCTGTTGTCAGCACCCTGGGACGGGCCGCCCCCATCGGCCAGGGCCTCCCCGGCTTTTCTGCCGTTTGGTAAAGCGCCAACAATTTTCCCCAGGGGGACATGGGCAGTTACCGGCACGTAACGCACGTCCAGTTCCCCGCCAAAGGCCGTGGGATATCTCCGTGAAAAGCCGATGGCATGTTCTTCAATGGCCCGCCCGATGGAATCGGCATAGGGATCGTTATTCCCGTATTTGGGAGCGTTGATACATAATTGCCTGATTACTTCTTTACCTTCAAAGTTGCAATCAAGCGCCTCCAAAAGTTCATCCATGGTGATTTTCTTGTCGTCATAGACCAATTTTTTAATAGCGGCCAGAGAATCAATTACCGTGCCATAACCAATTAAATCATAAAATCCCAGATTTATGCCGCCCTTAATATCGCCGGAATGCAGGTCCTTACACTCCTGCATACAAAGATCATGGAGTGCGGAAGCCATGGGAGCAGCAAAGCATTTTGGCCTCAATGTATCCACAACATATTGTTGTATAAAAACATGTTTCAGAACGAATTCCTGCTGGGCAACATATGCTTTCCAGAGATCCTCATAAGTGGCGAAATTCCGGGGGTCTCCTGTTTTTACCCCCACTTGCTCGTCGTTGAAGGCTTTTAACTTACCATCACGTAATGTCATCTCCATTACGGCCCCCAGATTTACCCAGGCACAGGGACTGGTGTAAGTATCTCTGTTCACCATGCGCACTTCGCTGCAGCCGGAGGCACAGTAATCGTTCGCTTCCTCAATGGAAGCGCCTTTGGCCAAAAGCAGCGGGATAATTTCCTCATCATTTAATAATTTGGGGAAGCCGGAACCTTCTTTGATTGTTTCACTAACGGCATGGAGGAACTTATCAGGACTTTGGGCGTGTACCCTGGCGACCAGATCGGGGTAGTTCAAAGGAAATTCCCTTTTGGAACGTAAAATCAAATAGGAAAGCTCGTTAGTGGCATCCCGTCCATCCCTGGTTTTGCCGCCAATGGTAAGCGCCTCCCAGTGGGAGTAACCTTCGGTAAAGGCAGCGCCCGCCGGGGATACCTTTAGATTGACAAATTGAGCCATGTTTACCCATAAATGTTCCAGGAGTTCCAGGGCAGATTCCTCTGTTAGCCGGCCTTCTGCCATGTCTTTCTGATAAAACGGGTATAAATACTGATCCATCCGTCCATTGCCGACCACAGCGCCGATGCACTGTTCCAAACGGGAAACCACCTGGGTAAGCCAGACCGATTGCACTGCTTCATGGAAGTTCCGTGCCGGATTTTCCGGCACCCAATTGCATATACTGGCGATCTCCAGAAGTTCCTTTCTCCTCTGTTTATCGCTTTCACTTTTAGCCATGTTTGCCGCCAGCCGGGCGTATCTTTTGGCAAAGATAATCACCGCATCACAGGCCATAATGACGGCTTCCAGGAAAGGTTTCCTTTCTACAGTATCACGGGGATTGAGGGGGTCCAGGGCGGCTAATTTCTCCTCTGCCTCTCTTTTTATATCCTTGAATCCCCTTCTCAGAACCTTTTCATAATCGTGCACCCACTGCAGCGAGTTTCGGATGCTGGCTGTTTGGGTTACCACATATTTTTGCACAAAAATATTTTCCGGATCAAAAATCAATTTCCTGGTGTCCTCCGGTAAAGCGGCATACAGGACTTCATGAAATGTTCTACCTTTCCAATAGGGCGCAATTTCTTCTTTAATTATCCTGATATCTTCTTCCGCTATGCGGTAGGGCGTTTTTCCCACGGTCATTCTTTCAATAGCTTCGTCCAGAAAACTGCCGTCCAACTCGGGATAAACAAGACCATGTCTACCCGGCCGACCGTCCGCCCGGCCCACAACAAGTTCGTCCTCCCCAATATAGACAGGTATATTTTCGGCTATATGCTTTAAAGCTTTTGCCCATCTCAAAACTATCGGCTGGCCTTCACTTTCTTTGAACGACTCGGTAAACAGACGAGCCCTGTCCACGCTAATCCAGGGGGTCGTCCCCCGGAAACTGTTTAATAATCGATAAACCCTTTCCCTCCCCTTCGACATTTCTTCCGTACTTAATTGCCCCGTTTGTTCCCTGTAAATCCTTTCTTCCTGCGGCGTTAAAACGGCACAGCAGGACATAAATGATCCCCCCTTGTAGTATTGGATACAGCCGGAGTTAAATTACAATGCCGCCATTGGGGCTAATTACCTGACCGATCATATAGTTGGCATCGTCGGAAGCCAGATAGACGGCAAGGGAAGCATACTCTTCAATCCGGCCTATTCTACCCACTGGGATTAATTGCATGAGGCGGGCTTTTCTTTCCGGTCCCATTTTCTCAATCCCCTTCATAAAGGGTTCCGTATCAATATAACCGGGTGCGATGCAGTTAACACAAATTCCAGCCCCGGCCACTTCGTGGGCCACCGACCTGGTAAAGGCAACCACCGCCCCTTTGGCTGCCGAGTAATTGGGACTATGGGAACTCATGGCTGAAATCCCGGATATGGAAGCTATGTTGATTATCTTGCCGCTACCTTTTTCCTCCATAATGTTCAGCGCTTCACGGGTGCAGTAAAACACCCCATTCACGTTCACATTAAACATCTTTTGCCATTCCTCATCGCTCATATATCTTGTAATCTGCAGGGAGTGTCGGGGAACCGGGGTGGTAACCAGATCGAGGTGCTTCATTCTGTCCTCGACACCCTTTTCGTCCGACCGGAATATACCGGCATTATTGACCAGGATATCCAAGGTACCAAACTTCTCCACGATCTCGGCAAACATGCGCTTCACTTCCTGGCTTGAGGAAACATCCGCCTTAACGGCCAATGCTTCAACGCCTAAAGCTTCTATTTCCCAGGCCACCTTTTGCAGTCGCTCCTCATTTCTCCCACATATAGCCACCTTTGCACCTTCACGGGCAAAAGCCAGGGCGATTCCCCTACCAAGACCGGTGCTCCCTCCGGTAACAAGAGCAACTTTGCCTTTTAGTTTCATCACTTATTCTCCTCCTCGCAAGTTTCCTTTTTTTAGACTTGTCCTTCATTTAGCTGAAGTTCTTTCTGCGCTTGTTCATTTGTCGAAGTGGAACCAGTCTCCTCCACGCTTAATCCGGCAGTTTCCTGGCCCCAGATCATAAATGGAATTACGAAGAAAATAAACGCTGCTGCCACAAACCAAAACACTGCTTTCACTCCGCCAGCTGCCAGGATGAATGATATATAATAAGCTGCAAGGACTCCCCCCAACAACCTGGCCACGGCTTCTCCCACACCACTTCCGGCGCCTCTCAAAAATGTTGGATATTGCTCAGCAATATACACTTTTGCACAGGGCAAAGTTCCGAAACCGAAGAAAGCAGCTATTATTCCGCCTGCGATTAAGCCTGGCAACGCCGTCACTTGTGCCAACATAATACATCCAGCCGCTGCCAAAATACTGTAAACAAAATATACAGGTTTGCGACCATAGGTATCAGAAAGGTATCCTATACCAACTTCACCGACGCCACCAATTACCATCATAGCTCCCGTAAACAGGACGGCACTTCCTAAATTAAATCCCTTGCCAGCAAAGATCGTCGGAGCATATACCAGCATAGCGTACCAAAAAATCATAGTGCCGGTATATAAGCCCCATGAAATCAGGCTCCGTGACAAGTATGGCTTTCTAAATAAAGTGGCTATCCCGACGTTACCTTTTTCCTCTTTTTGATATTCCAACGATTTAAGAATACTGGTGTTTATTAAACTAAGATCATGCTCTAACCCTGCTTCATTTTCAAGCCTGTTGACCAGTTGTCAATCATCATTTTAATTTAGCCCAACCACGGCCCATTTTCGCAGATTGAACAATCTGCAACAGTTTCTGATACCAGAATAATCAGCAACTGCTTTGCATATTGTTTTGGTATTTCAGGTCAGTCAGTCCGTCCACCAGAATGTGGCAATCAG
>NZ_WHYR01000061.1 GCF_009428905.1 Desulfofundulus thermobenzoicus
TCCTGGGCTACATGAAAGTGGCCTTTCCCCTGATGCTCATGTCCATTGTGGTCTCCACGGTATACCTGCTCTTCTGGCACCATTACCACGGGCTGGTGTCCCTGCTGGGCACCCTGGCGGCCGGTGCGGTGCTCTGGCTGATATCCATTCCCTTGAACAATCTCCTGTTACGTACGGAAGAAACCTCTGCCAGAAAAGTGCTCTCCAAGTACAGGGAGGCATGATTTGCCGGAGTCGAGGGTGATTATCCATGAGAAAACAAATTAAACTTTAACCGGGCAACATGCACCCGGTTTTTTCTTTATAAAAATAACCGCCTGCATTAACCACCCGCCAGGATCCGGCCCATTTCCAGAAAGAGCTCCTTGTCCCGCAAAAGCCCCACCACCCGGCCGTTTTTGATCACCGGAAGGATTTCAAACCCATAGTGGGACATCAGGTAGGCCGCCCGGCTTAAGCTATCCCCGGGTTGCAGGGTGACGGGAAAGGGCCGCATAACCTCCCCCACCTTTTTGCCAGACATTTCCTGAATCCGGTGGGTAAAAAGACCACAAAATGAAGGGGGCTCTTCCAGACCGGTGGAAACGGACCACCCGACATAAGAATCACTGCCGGGCTGGGGGAGACGGGCCAAATCCAGCAGGTGGGAAACCTTCAACAGGCCCACGGGCACCAACCCGTCCAGCACCACCAGGGGCTGAACGGCTCCCGCCCGCGACTGCAGAACCACCCTTTTCAACAGGCCCGCGGCCTCCGTCAAAGAGCTCCCGGCTGCAATGGTGCGGCAGGCGTTCAGCGAAACCATTAAATCTTTCACTATTTTTTCCCGCTTGTTAGACATGGCCAGCATACCGCCAGCGAATTGAAATAGCGCCGGCATGTGGGGTCCCTCCTCGTTACTGGTGGCTATATTCTACCACCCCACGTTTTTCCTGACAACGGGTAACCGGGCGGACAAAAAAGCAAAACCCCCGGCAGTCTTTTTAGAGCTTTTAACTGCGGAGGCGGTCAATTCTTTCCGGTCACTGGCCACTGGAGCATTCCTTATAACCACCGGGAGCTTTAACATGGTGATTTAATACCTTCTGCACATCCCCATCCCTTTCATTATCCATAACCCTGCCCCTCTGGTTATCCTCTTCCCTTTGTTTCTCCAGGCGGAAGATTTCTTTGTCCCCGTCGTTGATACTTGGCTTTGTAACATGCCCGCCGGTATGACCTTGGTCATTACCATCTTTTCCCCCGGAATTTTCATCCCCTTCGTTGGACGACGCTTTATACAACGGAAAACCCGGTAACCCATGGCCAGGAGCGGGAGCGGGCAAAACCGGCTCCACCGGAATTGTTTTTTTTCGTGCCGAAGTGCTGGCATCCGCATGCCCTGGGGCATCGGTTTTTACCTTGCCGGGAAGCCGCCTGTTTATCCCATCGTCCGACACATGGGACTGTTCATCTTTGCCCGCCACTCGGGGAGATTTTCCGGAAAGGCGGGAACCCGGGCCGACCCATCCAGCATAACCGCGTCCACCCAGCAACTCGGAGATGGCAAAACCCTTTTTTTCCTCCAAAACGGTCATGCTTTCTTTTTTTAATTCTTCCAGCCCGATATCCAGCCCTTTTTTCACCGCTTCCACATGCAGCAGATACCGCCCGGTGGAAAGGCCGGCCTTCTGTGCCTGCCGGCGCATCTCCGGCGTAGTGGTTTCCACCACCACCTCGGCCCCCACCCCAACCGATTGCAGGGAACTGGCAATAAACCGGTATACCTTCTCGGCCGGCGGAACCGCCTGCCCGTTTTCAGCGGTAACCGCCGTAAGAACCACGTTATTTTTATCCGGAAGGAGGTATTTGGATTGAACGGCCCGGGCCACCAGCGTATTTATAGCTTCTTCCAGGGGCCGCCCCAGCAATCCCGTCCCGGCCAGCAACTGCTCCCCCGAGGGATTCAGCCCACGGGCCGCACATACATACTCCCGCCGGTTCAGAGTCAGTTCCACACTGGGGTTGATATCCATGGAGACGTAAGCCATTGCCCTGGTGGTCCAGCCATAATACAATAGACCGGAACCCAAAAAAATTAAAAAGCAGGCTGCAGCCACCAACCACCGCCAGGATATGTACCGGCCGGAAGGACAGGTGATCTCTTCCCCCAGGCGCACCCCCCCGGGCGGCAGGGGAACTTCCCTGAACTGGCCGTCGGGAGTGAGAATAACACATGTTTTGGCCCTGATCTCCATGACCATCCCGGTGATCATTTTGCTTCAATTTCCTTTAGTGCCGGCTTGAGGTAATGGCATAGGTACAAAAAATCCTGACAATGGCGCCAGAGAAGGGCAATGGCAATGATATATTTGCGCCCCCGCTCCAGGGTTTTGCGGTGGACACCGGTAAGTACGGACAGCTCTTTTAGTGGTAACTTTTTGGTTTTCATCAGGCACTGGAACAGGGATTCCTCGGCCGCCAGCCGGTGGGCCACTTCCAACAATATATTCCGCGCATCCTGATGCCTGGGTGCACACCGGACCAAATCCGCAAAGGAAATCTGGAATTCGGCCAGAAGCCCGGCATAATCTTTAATCTCTTCTTCCCTCTCCCGGGCCGCTTCCCGGGCCAGATAATCCTGCCAGGCCAGGGACGATTCCACAGGGTTGACATAAATGTCCTCCCCATCCCCATTCAGCGACCCGACCCTGCGGGCGGCCATCCTTCCTTCCTTGCGCAGGTAATCGGTAACCCGGCTTTTAATCATCAGACGGGCAAAGGCCAGGAAGGGCACCTGCCGGCTTTCCTGGTACCGGTCGATGGCTTCATTAAAAGCAATGAAGGCAATACTCAGTTCGTCATCCAAACCCCATTCCAGATGCCGGCGGCAAAAACCGGCGGTAACCCGGGCCACAAAGGGGCGACACTCCGCCAGCAGTGTTTCCCGGGCCGCCCTGTCTCCCGCCCTGGCCAGGGCCAGGAGGTGTTCTAAATTCTCCACCGGCAGCACCATCCTTTAAACCCCCGCGGATCACCCCCCTGATTTTTCCTGCTGCTTATTACTACGCAGTGGCTGGTGTTTTTGGGGGACATGGAAGGGCATTATTTTTGTAATGATAAAGGGGTGCTGGACTCCCCTCACCCCTTTTTTTCAATATTCCTATTCGACATAAACAACCTCTGTTCCTGCCTCAAGTTGGATTTTTAACCATTGGCTCCACCGTCGGGGATTCCACCGGGATTCCGGGTACAGGCACGGCATTGCTCACAATTTCCTTTTTCAACAGCGGGCGGCAGGGAAATATGCACCCGGCAGACATGACAGTCGGCACTTCCCGGACGGCAGGGTTCGGTATGAATGAGCACACTGGCTCCCGGCAACTCCCGACGGATATCATTTTCAATGTCATCACACAGCTGGTGTACCCGGGCAACAGGCCGGTAACCCGGTACCACCAGATGTAAATCAACGTGCCTGTCGGAACCGGCCCGCCTGGTACGCAGATCGTGGAACTGGACAAAATCACCTTCATAGCGGCCCAGCACCTGGCGGATCGTTTCTTCTTCGTCGTCGGAAAGGCGGGCATCCACAATGCTTCCCCAGGATTGCCGGATCAGGTCCCGGGCCGCTCTGAAAATGAGCAGGGAAACGGTTATGGCAATCAGCGGGTCCAGGATATACCAGCCGGTAAAACGAATGACCAGTATGGCCCCAAATACTCCCGCCGAGGTATAAACGTCGGTGCGCAGGTGCCACCCGTCGGCTTCCAATGCCGGTGAACCGGTACGGCGGGCGGTGCGTAGCAGGATGGTGGATATGATCAGGTTTACCACCGCCGAAATCCCCATAACCAGAAGACCCAGGCCCAGGTGATGCACCTCCCGGGCGCCCAGTAACTTGGGGATGGACTGGGCAATGATCATAATCCCGGCGGCCACAATCAATAGGGCTTCCACAATGGCAGCCACATTCTCAAACTTGCCGTGCCCGTAACGGTGTTCGGCATCGGCCGGACGGGTTGATTCCCGCACTGAAGCAAAGGCGATACAGGCCGCCATCAGGTCCAGACCGGAATGCACCGCCTCGGAAATAACGCCCACCGAATGCATGGCCAGACCCACCGCCAGCTTGCCGGCAGTGAGCAGAGTATTGGAAATCACCGAAAGCCGGGCTATTTTTAGTCTTTCGTCCACGCCCGCCACCTCCAAAAAACAGGCCCGGGGCCATCATTCTGAAGGCCAGAATGAAGTCCCACGGGCTTTTCCCGCTGCCTGACAAGGCCCGGCCGTTTGAAAGGGTACGGCCTGACTATGCTGCTAGTATAACACGACAGGCCTGTCCTTAACAACCATAAAAACAAACTTCCGGGCCGAAAGCCCGGATATGAGTTAGACATGGGGAGGGGTGAGCACTTCATGGAACTGAAGTTATTTTATCACCGCATCATTAAGATTCCCGTAAGAAGGGGTTAATTTTTATTTAAAGTTTTTACCAGCCACAGAGGCAGATATTCCGGCCAAACTGGCGCAGGCGGGGCGATGCCCCGCCTGCAGCCATGCCCGGCAATATATTGTTTCTCTTGGCCAACACCGTACCCCGGTATGAGCCATATAGTCGCTGGTGAACATTTACCCGTAGGGGGGGCTGTCTTTTTCCTTTTTACTGTGCTCGATGCCCACGTCTATGCGCTCCGCCGGGGCGCTTTCGTCGTCATAGCCGCGCCTGTTCTCATAGATTACCCCGTCGTCACCGATTTCATAGGGGATGTTTTCCACTTCTTCCCCATAGCCGCGGTCTTCTTCGTTCAGCTCCCCCGGCCCGTAATAGGCGCCGGCCTTGCTCTCCTCGGCGTGCTCGGAGTAACGGGCCACTTCCTGCCAGGAATCTTCCAGATCATAGGGCACACTGTCCAGGTGCTCATTGAAACTGGTGTTGATCAGTTCGTCGATGACTTCTTCTTCAATGGGACGGCAGGAACTGACCGGACGCCTTTCATCCTCCTGCCGGCAGCGGTAACAGAGGGTGGTATAGGGCACGGCCTCAAGCCTTGCCGCATCGATGGCCCCGCCGCAGATCTCGCATATGCCGTACAGCCCCCGTTCCAGCCGGGACAGGGCTTCATCAATGGCCCGGATTTTGATCCTGGCATCCTCCCGCAGGGCGAAGTCCTTGCTGCGTTCAAACATTTCCGTGCCGATATCGGCGGGATCGTTATCGTAAAGGGATATTTCACCAATGGAATCGCCCATGGTGGTGGCCAGGCCACCTGCGTTGATGGATTTGATCCGCTCCAGTTGCTGCCGCTTTTCCTCTTCCAGGCGGCGGCGGATGGCTTTCTTTTGGTGCTTATTCATATATATCCCCCCAGAATGGTCGCTGGTCGTTAGTCGCTGGTCGCTGGATTTCTATGGTCCCAGGCGGCTCTGGACGATGGTGACGATCTCGGCAATAAAGCCGCCGATAACCGGCAGGTTCAGCATCACCAGCCGCTGCAGGATGATAACCAGGACGGCCCCCAGAAGGGCAAAACCCACGGCAATGCCCACGCCCCGGGCCAGACCGGCCAGGAAATTCACGTAGAGCAGGCGCCAGGGGTGTTCCAAAAGGGAAACATATTCGGCCAGCTTCATCTTTTCCATGTTCAGGGACAGCTCCGTTATTTTGTCCCGCAGCGCTTCCAGGATGTGCCTTTCCCTTTCCTCCACCGCCCGCCCTCCCGAAAGTCTTTAATCTTAATTTTCCCCGGCCGGGCAAAGCTAAACAAAAAAGTGGCGGTATAATACCGCCACGCTAAAATAAATGTCGGTTACATTTCCAGTAGATGATCAGTGACCCCGATATGGTGCCGATGGTAGCGATTTTACTGAACAGTTACCCTTTCCATCATGCCCGGGCTTCCTTCACCCTGCCCCGCCGCTCCAGAAGTTTGAAGTCCACCCACAGGGGGCTGGCGTTAAAGATGGAGGAGTAGGCCCCGCTGAACACGCCGATGAGCATGGCCAGGACAAAGTTGCGGATGGTGCTGCCGCCCAGGAAGTACAGGGCCACCAGGACGAATATCACGGTGAGCACCGTGTTGATGGAGCGGGTCATGGTCTGCCACAGGCTGATGTTCACCACGTCCTCCAGGCTTTCACCCTTCTTCCTGGCCCGCATGTTTTCCCGGATACGGTCGAAAATAACAATGGTATCGTTAATGGAATAACCGATGATGGTCAGCAGGGCGGCCACAAAGGTGCTGTCCACCTCTATACGGAAAAGGGAGAAAATGCCCGTGACCACCAGGGTGTCGTGCAGTAACGCAATGATGGCCGCAATGCCCTGCTTGAACTCAAAACGAATGGTGATGTAGATGATCATCAACACCGAGGCCACCAGCAGGGCCAGGATGGCCTTGGTGGTCAGCTCCCGCCCGATGGTGGGCCCCACCGACTCGTTGCGCAGCACAGTGTTTTTACCCAGGTCGTTCAGGGCGGCCATGAGCTTTTCCTGCTCATCCTGGGTCAGGTGCCTGGTACGGATGATATAGTCGGACGCACCGCTTTTCTGGATGCCGTGGCTGGCCTCCAGGCCCCGGGCGCTCACCACTTCCCTCACTTTTTCCACCGGCATTGCCTGTTCGAAGCGCACCTCCAGAATGTTGCCTCCGGTAAAGTCAATGCCCAGGTTCAAACCATGCAGCATAAGGGAGATTAAACCCGGCAGGATGACTGCAATGGAAATGGCATACCATATTTTACGTAAATTTATAAAATGCATTACCTCCACCCCCTATGCCCCGTAAGCCTTAGCGTTCTTAACCAGGCCGCTGGCCGCCACCAGGTGCAGCAGCCAGCGGGTGACGCTGATGGCCGTAAACATGCTGGCCACAATACCAATACCCAGGGTCACGGCAAAGCCCCGGATGGGGCCGGTGCCAAAGAAGTAGAGCACTATGGCGGCAATGAAGGTGGTGGCGTTGGAGTCGAAAATGGCGGTGAACGCCCGCTTGAACCCGGCGTCGATGGCCGAACGCAGGCTCTTGCCCGTGGCCAGTTCCTCCTTCAGCCGCTCAAAGATGATTACGTTGGCGTCCACGGCAATACCCAGGGACAACAGAAAGGCGGCAATACCCGGCAACGTCATGGTCACATGCATACCTACATAAATAACCAGGACGATCAGGGTGTAAATGAGCAGGGCAAAGTCGGCCACCAGGCCGGGCAGACGGTAATACATGAGCATAAACACCAGGATCGCCACCACACCCACCAGGCCGGCATGTTTGGACTTGTCCAGGGAGTCGGCCCCCAGGGCCGGCCCGATGGCCCGTTTCTCGGCAATCTCCACCTTTACCGGCAATGCGCCGGAACGCAGCAGGATGGCAATGTTATGGGCCTCCTCCAGGGACTGGTAGCCGGTAATCTGGGCCTTGCCGTTGGGAATGGCCTCCTGCACCACCGGGTTTTGCAGCACCTGCCCGTCCAGCAGGATGGCAATATGTTTACCCACATTGGCCGCCGTGGCCTCGGCAAACTTCCTGGCCCCGGCGGCGGTAAAGGTGAGGTCCACCTTCACCTGACCGGAGGTGGGGTCCTTGGATTCCATGGCATCTTTCAAATCGGCGCCGGTGACCACCGTTTTGCCATCCTCGGTTTTAAACTCCAGGTAGGCGGTTTTCACCATGGAACGCACCGCCTCTTCCGGGTTGCTGATACCGGCGATCTCCACAATCAGCCGGCGGTCACCCTGTTGCTGGATGACCGGTTCCGCAACCCCGAACTGGTTCACCCGGCGTTCAATCACGGCCCTCAATTGCTGCATCTTGTCGGGAGTGACCCTGGATTCGGGAGTATCCTGGGCCTCCACCACCACGTGGACGCCGCCCTGCAGGTCCAGACCCAGGATAATGTCTTTGGCCAGGGGCAGGTATTTCCCCAGGTAGGGGTTTTGCTGCCAGGCCGGGGCCAGGGCGGCAGCCGTGGCCAGACCCACAACAACCACAATCAATGCCAGAATCAAAACCTTGTTCCACATCATTTCACCGCGTTCTCCTTTCAACTCCAGCTAAAGCAGCCGGGAGCCGTTGATAATCAGCTCAAAAGTACAGTGCAGGAAATTGGCCGCCCGGCGGCAGAGGGTCATCCGGGTAAGAAAGATCTCAAAGTATTCCATTACCGGACAGATATTAATATCAATGGTCAGGTCCATGGTAATGGTCCGCTTGTCCCTGTACACCCAGACAAAGGCATGCTCCACGGCATAGTTCACCCGGTCGTGAATGTCAAAGGTGGCGAAATCCTGGTTGCGCACCCGGGAACGGTGCACATCGGATTTATCGGCCACGATCAGGGCGGCAGCCACGTTATTCACCGGCTGGCCGTACTGTTCCTCGTGGTTGGCGATGGCCGATATAACCGTAGCCACCTCATCGGGATGCATGCCCATGTTCAGCAAAATGGAACAGGCCAGGACAGCCCCGGAAATGCCGTGTTCATTCCGGCTGACCACGTTGCCCATATCGTGCAGGTATCCGGCGATGGCCGCCAGTTCCGCCTCCCGTTCAGGGTAACCCAAACGTTCCAGGATGTTCCTGGCAATGCTGCTGACCAGATTCAAATGCCGGTAGCTGTGCTCGGTAAAACCCATTACACCCAGGTATTCGTTACCCTTGCGTATGAAGCTGTCCACCACCGGGTTGTTCTTGATGTCCTCCAGGGTGATCAATCATCGCCCACTCCTTGCCATAATCAACCTTCCGGCGGCATTTTTGCCAGAAGGTCCTTTACGGAGAAAAAGAGTAGACAGGAGGCCTACTCTTTCGATACTGTCGCAAAACCACCGGCGGCATCGCCCTTCACCATTCCCTTCCCCACTGCAGCGAGAACGACAACCCTGCCAGGGAAGGAAAACCCTTTGTTCTTTTTAGTTTTGCGGCAATACCCCCGGGGTACCGGCTATTTTTCCTCTTCTTCCCCCCGTTCCCTGACCTGGGCCACGGCGCTCTTCATAATTTCGATGCGTACATTGTCCGCCACCCTGACCACCAGGGTGTCTTCTTTAACTTTCACTACGGTGCCGTAGATGCCCCCGGCCGTAATAATGGGGTCGTTCACCTTGATGTTTTTGATCATTTCCTGATGTTTTTTCTGCCTCTGCTGCTGGGGCCGGATGAGCAGAAAATAAAGCAGGGCGAATAGAGCTACGATGTAAAGCAATGTGCCCAGTTGCGGGCTGAGCTGACCCATAAAAAACCCCCTTTCTCCAAGAGTTTAATATTCGAGCTTTAAAGGAGATTCCCTTTAAATTTACGGAAAAAATTATTCCCCGCCCCAGCGGGCCAGGAATTCCTCCTTGAACCGGGCAAAACGCCCCTCCAGGATGGCCCGGCGGATACGGCCCATTAAAGAAAGTATGAAATGCAGGTTGTGCAGGGTGGTCAGGCGGATGCCCAGTACCTCGTTGGCCTTGATTAAATGGCGGATATAGGCCCGGGTGAAATGGCGGCAGGCGTAGCAGTCGCACTGTGGATCCAGGGGCGAAAAATCCCGGGCATATTGCGCGTTGCGCACCACCAGTTTGCCCCTATGGGTAAAAACCGTACCGTTGCGGGCAATGCGGGTGGGTAACACACAGTCAAACATATCCACCCCCCGATCCACCCCTTCCAAAAGACAGTCGGGTGAGCCCACGCCCATTAAATAGCGGGGCCTGTCCACCGGCAAAAGGGGTACCGTGAAATCCAGCACCCGATACATAATATCCTTAGGCTCCCCCACACTTAAGCCCCCGATACCATAGCCGGGAAAACCAATGGCCACCAAATCCCGTACGCTTTTTTCCCGCAGGTCCCGGTGCACCCCGCCCTGGATGATACCGAAAAGGGCCTGATCACTCCGCCTTTTCGCCTCCCGGCAGCGCAGCGCCCAGCGGCTGGTTCTTTCCACGGCCTCCCTGGCTTCCTCGTAACTGCAGGGATAGGGAGCGCACTGGTCGAAGGCCATGGCAATATCCGAACCCAGGTCCTCCTGAACGGCCATGGCCTTTTCCGGGCTGAAAAAATGCTCGGAACCGTCCAGGTGGGAACGGAACCATACGCCGTCTTCTTCGATCCGCCGCAGGGGCCCCAGGCTGAACACCTGAAAACCCCCGCTGTCGGTGAGGATGGGGCCGGGCCAGCCCATGAAGCGGTGCAGCCCGCCGGCTTCCCTGACCAGGCCGGAACCGGGGCGCAGGTACAGGTGATAGGTATTGCTTAAGATCAGCCTGCCCCCCAGATCCCACACTTCCCGGGGGGTCATGGTTTTAACGGTGGCCTGGGTGCCCACGGGCATGAAAACGGGGGTTTCCACATCCCCCCGCAGGGTATGCAGCACCCCGGCCCGGGCCCTGGTCTGGGTATCTTCTTTGATAATCGAAAAGGTTACAGTCACCAGGATCTACCTTTCAATGTCACACTGTTTACCGCCATCCAGACTAAAGGATCAACATGGCGTCGCCAAAGCTGAAGAAGCGGTAGCGCATCTCCACGGCCGTACGGTAGGCCCGCAGGATCCTTTCCCGGCCGGCAAAGGCGCTGACCATCATGATCAATGTGGAGCGGGGCAGGTGGAAGTTGGTCACCAGGGCGTCTATGGCCTTGAAACGGTAGCCGGGATAAATAAAAATATCCGTCCAGCCGGAGCCGGGAGCAATCCGGCCGTCGTCACCGGCCACTGTCTCCAGGCAGCGGGTGGTGGTGGTCCCCACGGCAACCACCCGCCCGCCCCGGGCCCGGGCCCCATTGATGTCCCGGGCGGCCTCCGGGGTAATCTCATAATATTCGGCATGCATGTGATGCTCCGTTATATCTTCCACCCGCACCGGACGAAAGGTGCCCAGACCCACGTGCAGGAGCACTTTGACCAGGGCAACACCCCTGGATTGGATATTTTCCAGTAACTCCGAAGTAAAATGCAAGCCGGCAGTGGGGGCCGCGGCGGACCCTTCCTGCCGGGCATAAACGGTCTGGTAACGCCGGGGGTCCCCGGAGTATTGTTTTATATACGGGGGCAGGGGCATTTTCCCCAGGCGGTGGAGCACCTCCCGGAAGGGTATGGTGGAAGTGAAGGCGATCACCCGGCCGCCTTCCGGAGTGGTTTCCTCCACCACACCGCCGGCCAGGCCGTCTCCGAAAACCAGGCGGGTGCCCGGCTTTAGCCGGCGGCCCGGCCGCACCAGCGTCTCCCACCGCTCCCGGTCCAGTTGCCGGAGCAGCAGAACCTCCACTTCTCCGCCGCTATCCGCCTTCTGCCCCACCAGCCGGGCCGGGATAACCCGGGTCTCATTCACCACCAGCACATCTTTGGGCGAGAGGTAATCCACAATGTCCCGGAAAAGACGGTGTTCAATGCGGTCCTCCCGCCGGTGCAGGACCATCAGCCGGGATTCATCCCGGCGGGGGGCCGGTTCCTGGGCGATCAGTTCCTCCGGCAAAACATAATCAAAGTCACTGAGCTTCAAAATCGCTGGTTTCTACCTCCAAAAGCACTTTCATATTCATCTGGTCTGAAAGCTAATATACCCGGGTAATTATTCAGTAAAACCGGTGCAGGCACGGCGTTGTCCCGCTCACTCCGGTGCTCCGCGCCGACAGCACCACAGCGAGCTTCGGGCCGGCTCTGGCTCCCTGCGGATTGCCATCGTTACTTTTACTATGCTCTCTTACTGTTTTTGCCAGATGTGATTCTGTCACGTTTCTAAAGACGATTTCCGTTGGCGTCCTCGGGAGCCGAGCCGGCAACCTCAGCTCGCCTGGTGCTGTTACCGGCGCTTCGCAATGTCGTTCGCTCTGGACAACGCCGTGCCTTTGTATTAACCACCGGTTTCAGTGAAAACTTACATACCCGGTTTATTAATTCATTCCATGATTAACCACCGTAATCGGAATCGATGGCAATCCCCGTGTAATAGTATTTCAGGATCTCCTGGTAATTATAACCTTGGGCGGCCATACCCCGGGCACCGAACTGGGACATGCCCAGGCCGTGGCCCCAGCCGCTGCCCCGGAAGGTCACGCTCACCAACCGGGAGCCGCCGGTGTTCCCCGGTTGCCCGGTAACAGGGGCCGGCTGTGAAGTACCGGTTCCGCCACCGGCGGCCGCCTGCCCGGCACCGGTCTGTCCCGGCACGATCTGTGCCGCACTCCCTGTACCCTGCCCCCCGGGTATGTCCCGGCCGCCGGCACCAGCCCGGTTTGAGCCCCCTTCCCCGCCGTTCCCGCCGGACATCACCTTTTCCATGGTAAAAAGGGCGCTGCCGTTGGTTTTCAACACCCGGTCTATCCCCAGGGCCATGCGCACTCTATCGGCATTGGCAATCGGCACCGTTAACGGCCGGCCGCTTATATCCAGACCCCGCACTTCCAGACATTTTACCCTGGCGCCGGATGCCGTGCGGGAAATGATCTCCAGGTCGTTAATTACGCTGAACTGGTAACCGGCAGCGGCCAGCTGCTGCCGCAGCTGCTCGGCTGTATAGGTTACCGACCAGTTGTAATGCTGTTCGTTTTTATCATAGGGATCCGGCCGGGTACGCAGGTAGTCCACCGGGTTCGTCCAGACGTCTTCACTGTTCTCCGTATACCCGCCACTGGAGCTGTGAAAAACGGCACTGATGGGCCGGCCCCGGTAGGTGGCCACCACGCCCCTGGTCTCATCCACCGCCCTGGTGGTGGCCGGATTTTCCCCATCGTAGCCCCGGTAAACCTGACTGCTCTGGGTGGCCAGCACGTCAAACCCCTGCTTTTCATAGGTGCCCAGCGATGCCAGAACATAGGTGCGGCAAGCTACCGCCTGGGCCTTCAAAGCTTCAACGGGCCAGGAGGCAGGCATCTCCGCCGGCACCACCCCGTAAAGATATTCCTCAATGGGCAGCTGGTTGATGACCGTCAGACCCCGCTCACCGGCACGAAATTCCATTTCCCCCCGGTAGCGGCGGGACAGGTCCGGGCCTTCCAGGGTAATCAGGTGCAACCCGTCCGGGGAAGTGAACTTTTTCTGCCCGGAAGCTCCCAGGACGCTGACCCCACCGGGGCTATTCAGCTGCACCTTTTTGTTTCCGGCACCCTGGACGGTCAACCCGGACGACCGGCGGGATAGTTTTTCCTTACCGGAAATTATTGTCAACGGGCTTTCCTGGGGACGCACCAGCAGGGGCCCGGCAAAACTGCCTGCAGAAATGCCGTCCCGGTATAGCTTCATTCCATAGGGGTCCGTATGCACCTCCCAGCGCTGTCCCGGTTTTATCTCGGCCAGCGGCTGGTTGGAATACCGGTCAATTAACTGGTAATTACCATCAACGGTAAACCCCACCCGGCCGGCCTGCTGCAACAGCCCCACCCTCACCGTACGGGGAGCCACCATCACACCTCCCGCAGCGAACCAGGCCGGTTGGCCCAGGAAAACCAGCAGGCCCAGGAAAAGGGCCAGCAAACCTTTGCGCACCATCATTACCCCCTGGATGAGATTTCATGTCCACCCAGGGAAATTCGACAAGTTGTCACCAGTTCCTGCTTTTACCGTCTAAAAACCAGATTCAAAATAATAGTCAGCAAAATGCTCAGGATGATGGAAGTGACAATGGGAAAATAAAAGGTGAAATTACCCTTGTGGATTAAAATGTCGCCGGGCAGGCGGCCCAGGTGAAACAGCCTTTCCCAGGCCATGAGCAGGCCTCCCATCACCAGCAGCATTACACCCATTAAAACAAGCATTTTGCCCAGACCGTACATATTGGCCTCCCCTCCATGACACTGCCAGGATAATGCGGGGTTTATGCCATAATCTTATTTTCCGGAACCCTTGACCGGGCGCCGGTAATAGCGCTCCTTTTCGCTGTAAATGCACCCGCAGTATTGCTGGCGGTACATACCCAGCTCTTTGGAACGGGCGGTGGCCTCTTTGAACCCGGGGCGGAAATCCACGTAATAAAAGGGTATTCCCGCTTTCTCCCCGGTAGCTTCGCCGATTTCCCGGATCAAATCGTGCTTTTGAAAAGGGCTGACCAGCAGCGTGGTGGTAAAGGCGTCAAAACCGCCCCTTCTGGCCACCCGGGCCGCCTGATGCAAACGAAGGGCGTAGCAAAACTGGCAGCGCCGGGCTTCCCGGTGGACCATCATCTGCAAAAATTCCTCCAGGGGATAATCCTCGTCAAAAATCATGGGCAGTTCCTGTTCCCGGGCGTATTGTTCCAGGGTTTCCCTGCGTTTTAGCCACTCGGTATAGGGATGGATATTGGGGTTATAGAAGTAGCCGTAAACCTGGTGACCTTCGCCGCGCAAATAGTCCAGGGGGTGGATGGTACAGGGCCCGCAGCAGGTATGCAACAACAGTTTCATGAATATCCCCCCTCTTACTCAGTCATCGGTTATCAAACGCTGACAGCACCGTGGTTCCGGCACCGTTTACCACAGGGTGGCCTGCTGGCCGCCCTGCTTTGCGGGCAGGCCCAGGTGCCGGTAAGCCGCCGGCGTGGCCACCCTCCCCCGGGGAGTGCGGACCAGCAGACCCACCTGCATCAGGTAGGGCTCAAAGACATCCTCCAGGGTACCGGCCTCTTCACCGGCGGCGGCGGCCAGGGTTTCCAGCCCCACCGGCCCGCCCCGGAATTTTTCGATGATAATCTGCAGCAGCCGGCGGTCGGTCTGGTCCAAACCCAGGGGGTCCACCTCCAGAAAATGCAGGGCCTCGGCGGCCACCGCCCGGGTAATAATCCCGGCTGCCTTTACCTGGGCGTAATCCCGCACACGCTTTAACAGGCGGTTGCCCACCCGGGGGGTTCCCCGGGAACGCCGGGCAATCTCCTCGGCCCCGTCCCCGTCAATGGGTACCCCCAGTATGTGGGCCGCCCGCATAATAATCTGAACCAGTTCGTCCACCCGGTAATATTCCAGGCGGCTGATCACCCCGAAGCGGTCCCGCAGGGGCGAAGTGAGCAGTCCGGCCCGGGTGGTGGCCCCAATCAACGTAAATCGCGGTAAATCCAGACGGATGGAACGGGCGCCCGGCCCCTTGCCGATGACAATATCCAGGGCGAAATCCTCCATGGCCGGATACAGTATTTCTTCCACCGGCCGGCTCAAACGATGGATCTCATCAATAAACAACACATCTCCCGGCGCCAGGTTGGTTAAAATGGCCGCCAGATCACCGGGACGCTCAATGGCCGGACCGGAGGTCACCCGGATGGCCACGCCCAGTTCACTGGCTATAATCCCGGCCAGGGTGGTTTTGCCCAACCCCGGAGGTCCGAAAAGAAGAACATGATCCAGCGCCTCCTTGCGCTCAAGGGCCGCCCGGATAAAAATGGCGATACTTTCCTTGACCTTTCCCTGGCCGATAAAATCGGCCAGCCTTCTGGGCCGCAGGCTGAAGTCGCTTTCTCCATCCTCCACGTGCAGAGCTGCCGAAAGCAATCTTTCTTCCAAAACCCTTTCCACCCCCAGCCAGGTTCTAACTGCGCCCCAGCCGTTGCAGCGCAGCCCGGATCAAACCTTCCACCGGCAACCCGGGCGCCTCTTTGCAGACCGCCTGCACCACCCGGTGGGCATCCACTTCCGTATAGCCCAGGGCTACCAGGGCCGCCACCGCGTCCGACTCTTCAGTGGAGCGCTGTGCAGCCGCAGCGGGAAAAGGAACGGCACCCAAACGGTCCTTCAACTCCAGAATAATGCGCCGGGCCGTCTTTTTTCCTATGCCGGGTACCCTGGTCAGCAGGGCATCGTTTTCTTCGCTCACCGCCCGGTTTAAAATATCCGGTGTTACCGCCGAAAGAATGGACAGGGCCACCCTGGGCCCCACACCCGATACATGCAGTAAAAAACGAAAGGCGCTCAGCTCTTCCCGGCTGTCAAAACCATAAAGGGCGGGCCCGTCTTCCCGCCAGATCAGGTGGGTATGCAACTCCACCTCCTGCCCCCGGGCGGGCAGCTTTTCCATGGTGGACCGGGGCACCCGCACCAGATACCCCACTCCGTGCACATCCACAATAACTCCCTCATTTTGCACTTCTTTCAGGATACCACAAATGCGGGCAATCATCCAGACCTTCCTCCATGATGGTGCTCCCGGGGATTAAAGGCCGTTCCCCGTCCTCCCTGCCGGTGGGCATGGCAGAGGGCCACCGCCAGGGCATCGGCCACATCATCGGGACGGGGAATTTCCGGTAACGCCAGAAGGGCGCGCACCATATACTGTACCTGCTCCTTGGCCGCCCGCCCGTAGCCGGTTACCCCTTGTTTAACCTCCAGGGGAGTATATTCCGCCACTTCCAGGGAGGAATTGACGGCGGCCAGCAGGGCCACACCCCGGGCCTGACCCACGGCCAGGGCGGTACGGGTGTTTTTATTGAAAAAAAGCTCTTCCACCGCCACATGACGGGGACGATAACGATCCAGCACCGCCAGCAGTTCCTGGTAGAGCAGTTGCAAACGCCGGGGCATGGCCAGGCCGGCCGGAGTCCTTATGCAATCATAGGCCACCACAGCCAGCCGGTTGCCCTCCACATCGATAATACCATAACCGGTAATGGCCGTCCCCGGGTCGATACCCATCACTCGCAAGCGAATCGCCTCCCGGAAGACAATTCCACACCGGGCAGGCAGGCTCCTTCCATCTGCCGGATAAAAAGAAAAAACCGGGGCTTTAAAAAACCCCGGGCACCATTAATATTCCCCAGTCGCTTCGTCCAGGTTCTCCAGCAGGGCATTGACAGCCTGTTCGGAGGGAAATTCCAGTTCCCTGCGCAATATTGCCTGTATTTGGGCATCCTGGCGGTCAAATTCCGTTGCCTGGTGCAACTTTAACTGTAGATCGCTGCTCAGACTGCTTACCGGCAGGTTTTTTTCCACCCTGAGCAGCTTTTCGTTATGACCCAGGGGACCCTGATAAACGGCCAGCTGGCCCTCGTACAGGCCCAGGTGCCGGTAGTTCTGGTGTTCCGGGCAGAATTCCTCCAACCGCTGGTGCAGGATCAATGTCCGTCCCTGCTCCTGTATGGTCCAGCCCTGACCCTGCGGGTAACGCTTCTCCAGCTCCGCCCGGTCCAGCCCCACCAGTTCCCGGGGGGCATTTCCCAGAAAGATTACCTGTATGTCTCCGCACAAATATTCCCTTTCCTCCTGAACCGCTGTATAATTTCCCACCGGCAGAGCCGCCGGGGGACCGGATCTAAAAACCGTCAGCCCGGGCTTGGCGGAAGGTTCGCCAAGGAAAAGCATACCCACATAAACCAGTGCAGCCACGCCCATCATTATGGCCAACCCCACCAATATAATCAGAAGTCTTTTCAGCATGATTCCGGACACCCCTTTAATGACCATAATCAGTTATATTGTTGCCACTTTCTGCCGGAACCATACCTTAAAGACATTTTCATGAAAAATCCGGTCTAATCTTCCTCCAGCTCGAAATTGGCATAAACTTCCTGGACATCATCGTGATCTTCCAGGGCATCCATCAGGCGCATCATCTGCTCCGCTTCCTTGCCGGTCAATTTGACCGTACTCTGGGGAACCATGGTCACTTCTGCTTCGCTAACCGGAATGCCTTTTTCAACCAGGGCGCTGCGCACCTGCTCAAATTCGGCTGGAGCGGTGATAATCTCAAAGCTCTCATCCTCAGTCCGCATATCCTCGGCTCCCGCTTCCAGGGCCGCAAGCATTAATTCATCTTCATCCAGGCCGTCCCTATCCACCACAATGAGACCCTTTTTCTCAAACATCCAGGAAACGCAACCGGACTCACCCAGGTTGCCGCCGTAGCGGGAAAACAGGTGACGGATCTCACCGGCGGTACGGTTGCGGTTGTCGGTCATTATTTCCAGCATTACCGCCACACCACCGGGACCGTAACCCTCGTATACAATTTCCTCGTAGTTTGCCCCTCCCAGTTCGCCGGTACCCTTCTGGATGGCCCGCTGAATGTTTTCATTGGGTATATTGGCTTCCTTGGCCCGCTGGATGGCCGCCTTCAGCCGGGGATTGGCATCGGGATCACCCCCGCCCTGCCGGGCGGCCACAATGATCTCCCGCGCCAGGCGGGTAAAAATTTTCCCCCGCTGGGCGTCCACTTTGGCCTTTTTCCTTTTGATGGTCGACCATTTGGAATGACCGGACATATCAATACTACCTCCTTTCCGGTAAAATATTTTAGCATAAAGTAAAAAAAGCGCAAAGCGCTTCTACGCAGCACGTGCCACCTTTTATTACATTCTCACTTCTCCCATCTCCCACATCCAACCTCCCACCTCCCACTTCTCAAAAAGGAGGAAGAGCGGGCATCTGCTTTTTATGGGCATTCCTGGCCGCCAGGCACTGCACAATTTCCCGCACCCGGTTATCGGCCCGTCCGGTCAGGATAAAATCGTCCAGCTCACGATAGGTGACCCCCATTTCCGTTTCATCATTCTGACCGGCCCATAAACCGGCGGAAGGAGCCCTTTCAATGATACGCCGGGGAACAGCCAGGTATTCCGCCAGTTCAAAAACCTGGCGTTTGACCAGGTTGCCGATGGGCAGCAAATCCGCTCCACCGTCTCCGTATTTGGTGTAGTACCCCACCGTCAGTTCGGTGCGGTTGCTAGTCCCCGCCACCAGGTATTGATTGCGGGCCGCATGGTAATAAAGAGTGGTCATGCGTAAACGGGGCTTGATATTAGCTATGCACATATCCTTTTTCTGTGGATCGTAATCTTCCCCGCTGAGCAGGCGGACCATCAGGGCAAAGGGCTCGTCCAGCACCACCAGTTTATAGGGTATGTCAAAGGTTTCGGCCAGAAGCCGGGCATCTTCCGAATCCTGGGGGTTGCTGTAACAGGGCATGATTATTCCCAGCACATTGTCGGGACAGGCCCTTTTACATAACACAGCAGTGACCGCCGAATCAATGCCCCCGCTCAAACCCACCACATAACCAAGGGCCCCCCGCCGGGAAACCTCTTCCCTGAGCCATCCGGTTAGTTTCTCTACCTGTGTCCGCGGTTCCAAGCCTATCCCCCCATTAAATATTAATCCAGTATATCTTATCATATCCCCGGGAATGAAATAAAGGTTATATGCGCACCAGCCAGAGCAGCGCGGCGAGAATGATAAACCCCAGCCGGGCGAGGGTTACCATCCTGCCCCTGATAAAACCCTTCATCCTCAACCATTCGGCCAGGGCGGCAGGCACTACCAGCACCCAGAATATAAAGCGGGCCACAGGAACAAAACCAGGATAGCCCAGGGTAAACACCCACAGTATAACGGCCCAGGCCAGGATGACCAGGGCCAGCAATGCTGGTCCGGGAAGGTTGCGTAAACTCATTTTAACTGCTCCTTCGCGGTGCCGGTATTAGCGGCCGGGAAATACATAACGGGTTTACCTGACTATTAATTATTCCCTATTGTCGTAAAATTTCCTGCCGCCATTTTACCCGAATACACACGGAACGAGATAAAGGGGACAGGTCACTTTACCAGCAACCTGTCCCCTTTTTTAAATATTTTGCAGCGGCGACCTGCTCTCCCAGGGGTCCACCCCCCGGTACCATCGGCCCTGGAGGGCTTAACTGCCGTGTTCGGGATGGGAACGGGTGTTTCCCCTCCGGTATGGCCACTGCAA
>NZ_WHYR01000062.1 GCF_009428905.1 Desulfofundulus thermobenzoicus
ACGCTGACCACGGTCACTTCCCCTTTGGTTTTCTCCTTGATGCGCAGGGCTTCTTCCACGGCAAATTCGTCGTAGGGGTTCATGATCAGGCTGACCCCTTCTCTATTGATTTTGCCCTGATTATCAAGGGTGATCTTGGCCTCGGTGTCAAAGGTTTGTTTGGCAAAGACCACTACTTTCATATTGCCCCTCCTTAAATTGTCGTTAATCGCCGGACCCGGGCCGGAATTCATTGGGGAAATTCCAGCAGCGATATCTCCGGCTCAGGGACGCCACTACGTTATACTTTGGAGACACTTCAGTTATTTCAGAGTAATGCGACTTAAATTGCCATATTAAGCACCCCTGCGTACTGGACAGGTTAAACCCGTTTAATTTAGTGCAGCGTAAAAAGAATATTCTTTGAAACCGGTACTTCTATCCTTTAAGCAAATAATTGGCGATAACAATGCGCTGTACTTCACTGGTTCCCTCATAGATTTCCGTAATCTTGGCATCACGCATCATCCGTTCCACGGGGTACTCCCGGGTGTAACCATAGCCGCCGTGGATCTGCACGGCTTTGGTGGTCACCCACATGGCCGTTTCAGCGGCGTAAAGCTTGGCCATGGCCGACTGCTTGCCATAGGGCAGTTTATTATCTTTCAGGAAGGCGGCCTGATATACCAGCAGGCGGGCAGCTTCAATACGGGTGGCCATATCCGCCAGCATCCACTGCAGCCCCTGGTTGGCCGCAATGGGCCTGCCGAACTGCTCCCTGATCTTGCTGTAGGCCAGGGCCTGATCAAAGGCCCCCTGGGCAATACCCACGGCCTGGGCGGCAATGCCGATGCGGCCGCCGTCCAAAGTGGCCATGGCCACCTTGAACCCTTTGCCCTCTTCGCCCAGCATGTTTTCTTTCGGGATGCGGCAGTTATCAAAGACCAGCTCATAGGTATAGGAAGCCCGGATACCCATCTTGTGCTCTTTCTTCCCGAAAGTAAACCCGGGAGTATCTTTTTCGACAATAAAGGCGGTAACTCCTCTATGTTTTTTGCTTAAATCGGGGTCCGTACGGGCAATGACCACATAGATGTCCGCCCGGCCCCCGTTGGTGATGAAAATTTTGGTACCATTCAGAACAAATTCATCTCCGTCCCGCACGGCACTTAACTTCACCGAGCCCGCGTCGGAACCGGCGGAAGGTTCGGTCAAACCCAGGGCGCCGATCTTTTTCCCTTCGGCCAGGGGAACCAGATACTTTTGCTTTTGTTCCTCGGTGCCAAAGGCGTAAATGGGCCAGGAACAAAGGGAAGTATGGGCGGAAATGAGCACGCCCGTGGAACCGCAGACCCGGCTCAGTTCTTCCACGGCAATGGCGTAGCTGATGTTATCCATCCCCGCCCCGCCATATTCCTCGGGAAAAGGAATACCGGTCAGGCCGATTTCGGCCATTTTATCCCAAAGGCTCCAGTCATATTCCTCCTGTTCGTCCATTTCGGCTGCTTTGGGCGCCACCTCGCTTTCGGCGAAGTCCCGCACCGTCTGGCGCAGCAGCTCCTGTTCTTCGGTCAATTGAAAGTTCATCTCTCCTACCCCCTGTAATTTATGATCAGCCCAAAGGGCCCGCAGGTTTATATTAAGCCTGCTCTTGATTAAGATAGTAATGCAAAAACCGTACCTGATTTTTTAGAATTCTCAGACTTGCCGGCCGGGACAGGAATCACGTCGTTTCAGAGGGCGACGGCCGGCAGGTGAAAGGCAACGCATACACCCATTATAGTTAACCGTCATTGATTCCACAATAACCCAAACCACCAAAAATCTGATCGCTGGCCGGATTGCCACCGGCAAAAGAATGTGTTTACCTGCATAGACATGTTCCCCCGCGGCAATAGAACAACCAGCTGTTATAATGAAACAAAAGGCATCCAGACAAGGGTCAAGCCCCGTTGCTACAAAAAAGACAGCCCGTGTCCGCCCCGTCCCGGTTTTACCGTCCTATCCACGGATAATGATCAAAGGCCGGGTAATTTACCCGGCCCTGGGGGCGAAAACATATTTACTTCCGTTTGCCCGCCCATTCCCTTTCCCGCAGCTCTATCCGGCGGATTTTACCGCTGACGGTTTTGGGCAGGGAATCCACAAACTCTATCTTCCGCGGATATTTATAGGGTGCAGTCACCTTCTTCACATGCTCCTGCAGTTCCTTTACCAGCTCATCGGAAGGCTGGTAACCGGGGGCCAGGATCACAAAGGCTTTGACCACTTCCCCCCTGATTTCGTCCGGACTGGATACCACGGCCGATTCGGCCACCGCCGGATGTTCCAGCAGAGCACTTTCCACTTCGAAGGGACCGATGCGGTAACCGGCAGCCAGGATCACATCATCGGCCCGTCCCACAAACCACAGGTAGCCGTCCTCATCCTTGTAGGCCCGGTCACCGGTGAGATACCAGTCACCCCGGTGAACGCTGGCCGTTTTCGCCGGGTCTTTCCAGTATTCTTTAAACAACCCCACCGGACGCTCCGGTTTCACCCGCACCGCCAGATCTCCTTCCATATTGGGCGGCAGGATATTGCCATTTTCGTCAATGACCTGCAGGTCGAAACCGGGCGAAGGCTTGCCCATGGAGCCGAAGCGGGGCTCCAGGCAGGGAAAGCTGCCGCAAATCAACACCGATTCGGTTTGACCGTAACCGTCCCGGATGGTTATCCCGGTGGCCTTTTTCCACACCTCAATAACCTCCGGGTTGAGGGGTTCCCCGGCACCCACACAGTGGCGCAAAGTGGGGAATTTATACTGGGATAAATCCTCCAGAATCATCATCCGGTAATTGGTGGGGGCCCCACACATAGTGGTGATGGGGTATTTCGCCAGCAATTCCAGGGTTTTCTTGGGACTGAACCGCAGGGAATGGTGCACAAAAAGGGCCGCCCCCATATTCCATGGGCCGAAGAAACTGCTCCAGGCCGCCTTGGCCCAACCGGTATCGCTCAGGTTCCAGTGCAGATCTTCGGGACGCAAATCCAGCCAGAACTTACCGGTGATAATATGCCCGATGGGATAGCTGGCATGGGTATGAACGGTCATCTTGGGATAACCGGTGGTACCCGAGGTGAAATACAAAATGGCGTTGTCGTCGCTTCTGGTGTTTTCCGTTTGGAATTCCTCGCTGGCGGCGGCCACCGCATCAGAGTAGGTCAGCCACCCCTCCCGGGGTTCACCCACAATAATCCGGGATTTGACCGTGGGGCAGTCGGCAATGATCTCATCCACCTTGGGAGCGTTGGCATTGTCGGTAATGATGCATACGGCCTCCGCCGCTTCAAAGCGGTACTTGATATCCTTGGCCGTCAACTGGGTGGTACCGGGACTGATCACCGCTCCCATGCGCAGGCAGGCCAGGTTTGTTTCCCACCACTCGATTAAACGGGGCAGGATGACCACCACCACATCCCCCTTTTGGACGCCCTGCTGGCGGAGGACATTGGCCAGCCGCCGGGAGGCCTTGCTGAAATCCAGGAAAGTCTTGCGCACCTCATTGCCCTCGTCGTCAACCCAGAGCATGGCCAGCTTGTCCGGATCTTCAGCCCATTTATCTATAACATCCCGGGAAAAATTAAAGTATTCCGGCACCTCCCATTTGAATTCAGCATAGGTTTTATCGTAATCCATCATATTGTGCAGGCTCAATCTGAAATTCCCCCCTTTTTTTCCTGGTTGAACAACCCGTTATGCCGCGCCGTCAGATTGCTGTCACCCCCTCCCCCCGTTGCCGTATAACTTCCCATGCAAGAAATATGCGTGAAATGTACCACATTTCAGATTTTTCAATGTATCCATTATGTTTGCTCATTTTTCCCGTTCAGGCGGGCGGGGATGAAAAGCGGGGGTGTCAAAATCAAAAACATAAAACAGATTGTTGATAGCCCGGCATGATAATGCCGGCATTAAAATCAGCCCACGATATTGTAAACAATAATAGACATGTTGTTTAACGTAACATCAAGCCCGGTTTTTTAGTTTTTTAGCCGCCACAATGGCCTTGATCTGCTCTACGGCCCCAATATCTTCCAGGCCGGTGATGTCGCCTTTAATATCCCCTTCCACCACAATCTCTTTGAGCAACCGGCGCATGATTTTCCCGCTGGGGGTTTTGGGCATGACACTGGTAAAGTAGATCTGGCCGGGTACGGCTATTTTGCTGATATTTTCGATTACCTTATTTTTAACAGCCTGCTCCATTTCCGGACCCGGCTCGTAACCCTGACGCAGGGTGACAAAGGCCACCGGTACCAGACCCTTGATCTCATCGGGTACCCCGATAACAGCCGCTTCGGCCACCCCCTCACATTCAATAATGGCGCTTTCCATTTCCATGGTGCTCAGGCGGTGGCCGGCCACATTGAATACGTCGTCAATGCGCCCGAGCACCCAGTAATGACCGTCCCTGTCTTTGATGGCCTGATCATTGGAAAAGTAACACCCCTCCACCTGGCTGAAATACTCGCGCACATACCTCTCGGGCTCCCTCCAGAGGGTGCGCACCAGCATGGGAATGGGCCGGCGCATAATCAGATTGCCCGGCGTTTCCGGCGGCAGGGAATTACCTTCCTCATCCACCACATCCATCTGTGCCCCCAAAAACTGGATGCCGCAGGAGCCCGGTTTCATGGGCGTGACCCAGGCGGCCCCGGCCAGGGGACAACCGGCCGTTTCCGTCTGTCCCCAGGTGTTGTTGATGTAAATACGGCCCTTGCCCAGTTTTTCATGGGCCCAATGCCAGGCCTCGGGGTTGAATGGTTCACCCACCAGGGATAATACATCCAGACAGGAGAGGTCATAGGGCTCCATGTACTTCTCGCCATAACGCATAAGCATGCGGATGGCGGTGGGAGCGGTAAAGAGCTTGTTCACCCGGTATTTGGAAATAATCTGGTAGAAACGGTCGGGCTGCGGGTAGTCCAGGGCTCCCTCATAAAAGATGGTGGTCACCCCGTTGGCCAGGGCCCCGGCAATGCCCCAGATATGCATGGTCAGCCAGCCGATGTCAGCCGTACACCAGAACATGTCGTTTTCATGGTGATCCATATGAAACCTGCCGTAAACATAATTATTAATCACAAAGGCTACACTGGAATGCACGACCCCTTTGGGCTTCCCGGTGGTACCGCTGGTATAAAAGACCAGACCCGGTTCATTGGCCTCCATGGGCTCCGGCGGGCAATCCAGTCCCGCTTTGGCCATAAGTTCGTGCCACCAGTGGTCCCTTTCCGGCTGCATGTTGATTTCCGTACCGGTACGCTTAACCACCACCACGGACTTGATGCTCTCAATTCCTTCGATGGCCTCGTCCACCCTGGACTTGAGGGGAATTTCCCGTCCCCGGCGGTATCCGCCGTCGGCCGTAACCACCACCTGGGGCTCGTAATTGATCAGCCGGTCCTTCAATGCCCGAACGGAAAAACCGGAGAAAACGGTATTGAAGAGCACGCCCAAACGGTAACAGGCCAGAACGGCAATTACCGTTTCCGCCAGATTGGGCAGGAAAATGGCCACCCGGTCCCCCTTATGCAAACCGAAGCCTTTCAAAACGTTGGCAAACTTGCAGACTTCCGCATGCAACATACGGTAGGTATAGAATTTGGTCTGGTAATCCTCCCCTTCCCAGATCAGGGCCATGCGGTTGTCCGCACCCCTTTCCAGGTGGCGATCAATCATGTTATAGCAGGGGTTGGTCACGCCTCCCACAAAAAATTTAAAGTATGGCAACTGCCCTTCCATAACCTTTTCCCAGGGTTTGATCCAGTACAGCTCGCCGGCCATTTCAGCCCAAAAAGCCGCCGGGTCCTCCCAGGATTTCCTGAGCAGGGAATTAAAAGCGTCCACACTGCCAAGCACCGATTGCTTGACTTTTTCCCGGGCCGGGTAGTATAGTTTGCTGGCCCGGATCATTTTCAACTGCTCTTCCGGTTTGACTTCTGCCATTGTCCATCCTCCCACTTTTTGAAGTTGAGTCCAAATTTTTGAACATTCTGACTATACGAGGCCTGCACATATTTTCATAACAGCAACCCCACCCTGTTCCCCTACCCCCTTTCCCCGGAATTATCCATCACAGGCTAATGAAGATATTGTTTTATTCAACGCCGGGAGCCCGTTTCCTTTCCCTCCCACCACACTTTCATCCAATCCCGGGTGTTCGGCCAGTACAGGCAGGTTAAAGGAATGGCGCCCCAGCAACCAGATAACGGCTTCCCCGGCCGCCGCACTCCGGCGGCCGGGAGAACAACCGGAAGAACTCGATTCCACCCCCAACCAGCCGGCCGGTTAACATCCCAGGGACCGGGCAATAACCAGGCGCTGGATCTCCGACGTACCCTCCCCAATCTCCAGCAACTTGGCATCCCGCAGGTAACGTTCGACAGGAAATTCCCTCATATAACCATAACCACCGTGAATTTGAATGGCCTCCAGGGCCGCCCGGGTGGCCATTTCCGAGCCAAAAAGTTTGGCCATGGCCGCCTCCCTGGTATATGGACGCCCCTGGTCCTTCAACCAGGCAGCCTTTAAGTACATATTCCGGGCCAGTTCAATGCTGGTGGCCATGTCGGCCAGCTTGAAGGCAATGGCCTGAAATTTGGATATGCTCTGCCCAAACTGCACCCTTTCTTTGGCATAGGCCAGCGCAGCGTCCAGGCAGGCCTGGGCGATGCCCACCCCCATGGCGCCAATGGCAACGCGCCCGCCGTCCAGAACAGTCAAAAACTGCTTGAATCCTTGATTCAACTGGCCCAGGAGATTTTCCGCCGGTACACGCACATTGTCAAAGAAAAGCTCGGCGGTATTGGACCCGTGCAGGCCCATTTTTTCATAACCGGCCCGGATGGTAAACCCGGGAGCACCGGTGGGCACTATGATGGCACTGATACCCCCCTTGCCCTTTGCCCGGTCGGTCACTGCCGTAATGGTCACAAAACGGGCGTAGCTGGCGTTGGTGATAAAGCACTTGGAGCCGTTGATCACCCATTCATCCCCTTCCAGAACGGCCGTGGTCCGGGTGCCGCCGGCGTCGGAACCCGCATTTGGTTCGGTCAATCCAAAGGCGCCCATACATTCCCCCCGGCACAGGGGGGTAAGAAATTTTTCCTTCTGTTCTCTGGTTCCAAAAAGGTGTATGGGCATGCAGCCCAGGGAGATATGCGCTTCGTAGGTCAGGCCGGTGGAAGCGCAGGCCCGGGTAATCTCCTCCAGGGCCAGGCAATAGCTGACATAATCGGCGCCGGCTCCACCGTATTCCTCGGGAAAGGGCAGTCCCATCAAATCCATCTGGGCAAGTTTTTTAATGATATCCAGGGGGAACTGTCCGCTCCGGTCAATTTCCTTGGCCCGGGGTGCAATTTCATTCCGGACAAAATCCCGTACCACATCCCGGATCATTTGCTGGTCCTGGGTCAAATCAAAGTTCATGGTCACCCCTCCCGAATTGCCCATGTTAAAATTTTCAATGAACTGACAGTGGTCCTGTTGCCCCCGTTTTCAAAGCGCTATCCCAAAACCGTCCGGAAGGCGGAAATCCCCGCTTGAGACAGCACCTTTTTAACCTGTAAAATAACTGGCCGGCAATATCCATCCGGGGGTTCATGACGAAAAATCATACCATGCCTTTAAAGTCGTTGTTCTTGTCTATAGTCTTATTGAACGGTTTTTTTCCTGCCACGTTCCTCCTTCCCTCTAAAAAATGGGTTGGTATCCGGCCACCCGGCAACTTTTCGTTGATTGAAGGAGGGTGTCCGTTGAAACAAGGGCCACGACCCTGGAGTGTTAATGCAATTGTTCTGCAACCGCACCGGTATTTTGCCCCAACGGTCATAAACGGCGTGCCAAATACTAAAAATAGAACCCGAACAGATCAAGCGGCAGCCCGGGCACCCTGAAGGTGTCACACCATTTTACATACCGGAGGCTTTTAACATTCCTTACGCAAACAGATAATACACCCGCGTCCCCCGGGCAAGGCCTTCTCATTGTCTAGTGACATATACAGTTCATCAATGATCTGTTTGCAAAACCACCCGGTCATTAAAAAAGCCTTCCCGGACAGGAAGGCTTTCTCTGCCTGTATTGGCAATTGCACCGACGGGGGTATCCTGATAAAGTGGCGCCCGATGAACCGCTCCTTTGCCTCAGGCTGTTTTCGCCCTGGCCTGGTGGCGGCTTAAGGCTTCCTGGTACAGCTGCAAATACTCCACTCCCGACCGGGCCCAGGAGAAGTCCAGTTCCATGGCGGTCCTGATCAGACGCCGCCACTGGTCCGGTTTCTCCCGGTACAACCTTACGGCCCTTTCCACGGCGTCATAAAGGGCATCGCCCGTATATTCCGCAAAAACAAACCCGTTGCCCGATCCGGTGACCGGATTGTAATCATGCACCGTGTCGGCCAGGCCGCCGGTGGCCCGGACAATGGGAATGGTGCCGTAACGCATGGCAATAAGCTGTCCCAGACCACAGGGCTCAAACCGGGAGGGCATCAGGAACATGTCGGCCCCGGCATAAATGCGCTGGGCCAGAATGGAGTTAAAGCCAATGTAGATGCCCACCCTTTCCGGATAACGGCTTTTTATGTTCCGGAGCATCTCTTCATAGCGTCGGTCGCCGCTGCCCAGAACCACAAACTGGATGTCCTGCGCCAGCAGCCTGTCGGTAATGCGGGCGATCAGATCCAGACCCTTTTGATCCACCAGACGGGAGATCATCCCCAGCAGGGGAACATCCTTCACGGGCAACTCCATTTCCTTCTGCAGGGCATACTTATTCTCCCGTTTGTTTTCGATGCTGTCCCGGTCGTAGTTACGGTGAATGCGGTGATCGGTTTTGGGGTTGAACTCGTGGTAATTGATTCCGTTCACGATACCATACAGATCATGGGAGCGCTTGCGCAGCAGGCCGTCCATCCTTTCCCCGAATTCCGGCCTCTGAATTTCAGCAGCGTATGTTTTGCTGACCGTATTGATTACATCGGCATATAAAATACCCATTTTCATGAAACTGACCGTTCCATAGAATTCCAGCAACTCGGGTGTGAAGTAGCTGTCCCCCACTTCCAGTATCCGTAACGTCTCCCGGGGAAAATTGCCCTGGTACTGCAGGTTGTGAATGGTAAAAACGGTGGCAGTGCGGTTATAAAAGGGGTCGTGACCATAGCGTTCCTTCAGGTGAAAGGGTATGGGTCCGGTCTGCCAGTCGTTGCAGTGGATTATATCCGGCTGCCAGTTCAGCCGGGGCAGCATTTCCAGCACGGCACGGCAGAAAAAGGCAAAACGCTCGGCTTCATCCGGAAACATGTACATGCCGTCCCGGTAGAAGAAATGGTGATTATCCACCAGGTACACGGGAATGATACGATGCTCCCCCTGGTACTGGGCTTCGATGCTGGATTCACGGATGATGGCCGTTTCCGCCCGGTTGTTAAACATCACAGGAAAATCCATACGGTAGGCCGCCCCTTCTATGCCCTTATAATGGGGCATGGCCACCCGTACATCGTTGCCCATGCGGTCGTTGCCAATGGTGGCCAGGGCCTTGGGCAATGAACCGGCCACATCCGCCAGTCCCCCGGTTTTGGCAAAGGGAACCACTTCCGAAGAAACCAGCAGAATTTTCAGCGGACGATCAAACATAACGCGTTACCTCCCTCTGTGCATGCTCCATTACCGGCGGCAAACAGAAAACTTCCTGTTCCCGCAGGGTGGACGCCGCCAGTTCCGGCGGTGTGGGATTGATATAAAAACCGGTTCCCAGCTCAAAGCCGGCCATGATGGTCAAACGGGGCAATATTTCCACATGCCAGTGGTAATGCATGGTGTCCGTTTCATTAACCGGCGCGGTGTGCAGCACCAGGTTGTAGGGCGGACCGCCCAGACTTTCCCTTAAGCGCAAAAGGGTATCCCGCAGCACCCGGGCCATGTCCGGCACCTGATCCGGGCGAATCTCCCCGAAATCGTGCTGGTGCTCCCGGGGTACAATCCATGTTTCAAAGGGAAAGCGGGAGGCAAAGGGCGCGAAACTGAGGAATTTGTCTGTTTGGGTAACCACCCGCTGCCGTTCGGCCATTTCCTGATCCAGAACATCACAAAGGATACACCGTCCGGTGGCCTGAGTATACCGCCGCATGCCCTGCAATTCTTCCCGTACATCCACGGGGATCATGGGGGTGGCTATAATCTGGGAGTGGGTGTGCTCCAGGGAAGCACCCGCCGTTTGACCGAAGTTTTTAAAGATATGTATATATTTTAAACGGCTATCCCGGCGCAGGTCCAGGTGGCGCTGGCGCCAGGCCCAGATTACCTCTTCGAACTGGCGATTGTTCTGGGTGACCAGATAGGCATCGTGGTCGGGCGCCTCCACCACCACTTCGTGGGCGCCCAACCCGTCCATTAATTCATAGACGCCGTGACGGCGGACACCTTCCTTCGCTTCCACACGGACAGCCGGGAATTTATTGGGCACCACCCGTACCCACCAGCCGGGAGTATCACGCCGGGTGCCCTGTTCCCGGAAGGCAATGATCTCCGGCGGTGTCTCCTTTTCATTTCCGGGACAAAGGGGGCACCGGCCTTCCTTTTTCTCGTCTACGGGAACCTTAAAATCACAGGGACGTTTACCCCTTTCCGTGGCGATAACCACCCAGCGCTCGACCAGCGGGTCCTTCCTCCATTCAGGCACTTCCCTTCCCCCTCTCACAATTACTGCCATACCCTTATGACAGCACGGACTTGACCTCTACACTAAAAGTACCGCAAACCCACCCTTTTTATGCAACTGAACGGTTTCCTGCGACAACATTTTCAGCGCCGGCAGGAATATGGCGGTAATCATCGAATTATCCTGTACCAGGAAAAAGAAAGGGGATTAATGTTGTGCCCGGTGAGCTGGTGAGTATTAAAGGCACCCGGCAGGGCCTGGTTATCCTGCTGGATACCAACAGGGATTATGAAGATCTAAAAAAATACCTGCAGCGAAAGATGGAATCAGCCCGGGGCTTTTTCCGGGGTGCCCGGTTTACCGTTTACGGGCAGGAAAATGCCCTCCCCGGCCATCAGCGGACGGAGCTGGAAAACATCTGCCGTCAATACGGGTTGATCCCTGATCGCGGCATTCCCTGGCCACCCCGGCAAACCACCACATTGCGCCATCCCGGGGAGAAAGCGAATCCCGCTGGCATGGAAAATGTCAGCGGGCACGGCGAACCGGCCCGGCTATATAGTGGCCTTTTGCGTTCCGGGCAGACACTCCACTACCCGGAAAACGTGATCATCCTGGGTGACGTGCACCCCGGTGCCCGGGTGGTGGCCGGGGGCAGTATTGTAGTCATGGGTTCCTGCCTGGGGGAAGTCCATGCGGGAGCAGGACCACAGAAAAAAGCCACCATTACGGCATTGCACCTCTCCCCCACCGGGTTGAGCATCGCCGGCATAATGGCAGATCCCGCCGGTATCCCGCAAGCCCGGGGTGTACCCCTGATGGCCAGGGTGGAAAAAGGTATAATTAACTTTATATTTTACCAGAAAAAAACCGGTTTTCCCCTACCGCTCTAAACCGGTCATATTTAGCGTTACCCTGCCGGATACCCGGTTCCAGGGAAACCTGGTATGCGGGGGGACCCCTCCCGCTGTAAGAAATAATGGGCCGCCAGCAAACCGGCGGTGGATTTGGCGTCCCGGATCTCGCCCCGCCAGAGCATATTCATCGCTTCCCCCAGGGGCACCTTGACCACCTGGATAAATTCGTCGGCATCGGTATGGGACTTCCCCTGCCTTAAATTACGGGCCAGGAAAAGATGCATTTTTTCCGTGGTAAATCCCGGGGTGCTGTAAAAGCCGCAAAGCATCTGCCAATCTGCCGCAAAAAGGCCCGTTTCCTCCGCCAGCTCCCGCTGGGCGCACATGAATGGATCCTCATGGTGCTCCATCTTGCCCGCCGGTATCTCCAGCAGTTCTTCCCCCACGGCGTACCGGTACTGCCGGACCAGGAAAACTTCCCCCGCTTCGTTGAGGGCCACCACGGCCACGGCACCGGCGTATTCCACCACTTCCCTGGTGCCCGTCCGGCCATCGGGAAAAATTACCGTATCCACCCGCAGATTTAAGATTTTCCCCCGGTAAACCATTTGGGAATCCACTTTCTTTTCAACCAGACTATCCACCATTTCGTCCCCCTTTTCCTAAAAAACCAGCCGCTTCATTTTGCCCAGGGCCAGGCCGGGCAAGAGGGCGTAATCCTCGGTGGGCAGGTGGCAGGGAGCGGAAGCGTCGAAGAGAACATTGCCCGAAGGAGGGAACTCCTCATCCCCCAGCCACAGCACAAAGGTAATGGGTATCTTTGGCAATGCCGGCACGCGGACGGCCACGTCCCCCACCGGCACCCTTTCTCCCCCCAGCATCTCCCCCGCCCGCACCAGCAATTCCGGTTTCTGCCCGAAGATGCCCACCAGCGGCCGCACCGCCCGGTTGGTAAAGGGGCCTGTATAAATGGAGCCGCCGGGCAATTCCTTAAAGGAAATCAACCGGCCTTCCGCCCGGGCCGGACCGGCTTTAACCAGGTAATGGAGCAGGAGAATCTGCACCTCCAGCGGTACACCGGTGACACCGGAAAGCTCCCTCACTTCACCGCCGGGATAACCCACTATATAATCACTGCCCAGAAAGGGAACGACAAATTCCCCTTTGGCCGGATCATAGCCCACTGCTCCACAGTCGGCCATGCTCCGGGGGTCCTTGCGGGCAAATTCCGCCCGGGCCTGACGGTGGGCTGGCTCCAGATTCATCCACGGCAAGAAAATCCCTCCTAAATGAAAAACCAGCATAAGACAGGCTTCGTCATACAACAGGACTTTTCCTGCCTTCAACCCTTAAAAGGTGTATATCCGGGGTTATTTTGTGTCAAAATTTAAGAGACAATATTCCTGCGGAGGTGTGCATTACAGATGAGCATCATGCGCTGGGATCCCTTCGGCGAACTGCATGCGCTGCGCCACCATATGAACCGCTTTCTGGCCGCTCCCTGGTTTAGAGGTTTTCCCGGTCCGGCCATGGAGGGAGTCGGGCCACGGATGGACATCTACCAGACGGACCAGGAGGTGGTGGCCACAGCCGAGTTGCCGGGCGTGGTCTCCAAAGACGATGTGGAAGTAACCCTTACCGACAACACCCTGAGCATAAAGGGTGAGTTCAAAAGAAACGAGGAGCAAAGGGAAGAAAATTTCTTTCACAGTGAGCGCTATTTCGGCACCTTCAGCCGTACATTGCCCCTGCCGGCGGAAGTGAAACCGGACCAGGCCCGGGCCACCTTTAAAAACGGTGTTTTAGAAATCAGAATGCCCAAAAAGGAACAGGGCAAGGGTAACATTTACCGGGTCGATATCCATTGAAAAGGGCGGGAAAACCGCCCTTTATTGCTTGTCGGCAAACAAAAGGCTGTTATATACGACGGTCAATAGCAGGCCCCTCCTCCCTTACCATCTTCATCCTTTTAAGGAAGAGATTTATTAATGCTTCCCCTGGACAAACCTGATATAATTTCCTGGGAAAGTCAATCCAGAGGAGGCAACCATGGACAGAAAAGGAACAGGCAAAATAACAGTGGCAGCGTTGCTCATCTTTACTCTTTTCGCCCTGGTGCCGGTGTCTTACGCCGGCCAGTATTTACGGCAGGGGGACTACGGACCGGAAGTGGCCGCCCTGCAACAACAGTTGCAAAAACTGGGATACCTGGCCGCCCCCGCCACGGGATATTTCGGACCTTTAACGTACGCCGCCGTCACCAGATTGCAGGTGGAACATCAATTACAGCCCGACGGCATTGTGGGGCCGCTGACCCGGAATGTGATGGGCCTGCTGCTGGCCGGTAACCGGCAGGACTCCCCTCCACCGGCCACGGATAAAAGCAGGAAAACGGTAATGGGTTATTATACCGGTGAGGAGTGGCCCATACCCTCTTCACTGGAAAGCCTGCGTACCAACGGGCGGTTTCTCACCTACGTGGCGCCCTTCCGTTACCGCCTGCACCCGGCCGGAACCGGTGCGCTGGAAACCATGGCAGACATCCCGGACCGGGAGCTAAATCAGCTGATGACCATAGCCCGGGAGAAAAATGTGGGGGTACTGCCTTTAATACATAATATGCTCTACGGGAACGGCATACAGGGCAGAGATGTGGCTCACCGCATTTTAACCGATCCGCAAAAACGCCGGACACTGGTCGATAATATCTATGCTCTGGTCCGGGATAAGGGTTTTCAGGGAGTGGAAATTGACATTGAAGATATTTATGTTAATGACAGCCAGTTATTTAACCAGTTCATAGCCGAGCTTTCGGCAAAGTTCAAACCGGCTGGTTATTACCTTTCAGTGGCCCTGCCGGCCAGGATCAGCGACACACCCAACATGAGCTGGAGCGATTCCTTTGACTATTCAGGCGTAGGCCGCTACGCCGACCAGGTGGTGATCATGGCCTACGACGAACACGGCGCTTACAGCTATGCGGGTCCCATCGCCTCCCTGCCCTGGGTGGAAAAGGTGGTACGCTATACCACCGGGAAGATTCCCCCGGAGAAGGTTTTGCTGGGCCTGCCGGCATACGGCTTTGACTGGAATTTTGACGGCGGATCTCCCCGCTATGTGTCCTACCAGATGGCCATGGAAACGGCCCGCTGGTATGGCCTGCCCGTCAACTGGAACCAGTGGGCACAATCCCCATACATCGGTTATACCGATGAAAACGGCTCCTGGCATGAGGTGTGGTTTGAAAACGCCAGCAGCTGGGCGGGGAAGATGGATCTGGTGAATAAATATAATTTGAAAGGGATCGCCATCTGGCGCATGGGGATGGAGGATCCGGCAGGCTGGAAAGTTATACAAGACAAATTTGCGGTGGACAAGAACAACCATTGAAAGGATTTCCCGGGGCAACTGAAGAATTATTTTCCTGAAGAGCTTCGGGCACCACGTGCAAAAGCGGGGCATATGGCCAGCCCGGGAGAAGGAGCGGATTGCGTTGGCCGTGCGTATCGGTATTCCCGGCTCATTGCTTTATTTTCTCTATTACCCCACCTGGAATACTTTCTTTCGGGAACTGGGCGCACAGGTAATCTCCTCCGGGAAAACCACCAGGGAAATGCTGGATCTGGGGGTGAAGGAAGCCCTGGCCGACGCCTGCGTACCGGTAAAACTTTACTTCGGGCATGTCCAGGCACTGGCCCGGCAGGTCGATTACCTGTTCATCCCGCGGGTGGTCTGCCTGAACAAAGAAACCACCTACTGTCCCAAATTCCTGGGCCTGCCCGACATGATCCGGCACAGTTTGAAAAACGTGCCGGAGATTATTGATACGCGCATGGATGTGCGGGAAGGGTGGAACGCCCTGGCCGGGGCATACGATCGGGCCGGCCGGGCGCTGGGAGCGCCGGTGCGGCTTATCCGCCGGGCCTTCCAGCGGGCCATGGCCGCGGAAAGACAGTTTTTCTCCCTGCTGCAGGAAGGCTGGCAACCGGCGGAGGCCATGCAGATGCTGGAGAAGGGAATCCGCCCGGGGGAAAAACCGCCGGAGGGCAACCCGGTTTTTGCCGTCCTGGGTTACCCCTATATCGTCCACGACCAGTACATCAGTGTGGGATTGCTGGCGCGGCTGAAAAAAATGGGCATCGGAGTAATTACCGTCGAGAATCTGCCGCCAAAGGTTTTATCCAGGATCAATTTGCATCTGGACAAACGTTTATTCTGGACGCTGGGCGACCTGGTCCTGCGGGCTCACCATTTTTTCCTGCGACAAAAAACCGTGGACGGCGTGATTCACCTGACGGCCTTCGGCTGCGGACCCGATTCCCTGGTGGACAAATTCATGGAAATGGCCGCCCGGGAACATCCGGATGTTCCATTCATGAGCCTGTCCGTGGATGAACACAGCGGGGAAGCCGGCCTGGCCACCCGCCTGGAGGCTTTCGCGGATATGGTTAAAAGAAAGAGGTGCACCGTCAGTGCCCAGGGTAACTTTCCCCCACGTGGCCGAATCCTATCGCAGTTTCAAAATGTTGATGGAAGATCTGGGCAACCAGGTGATCCTGCCCCCCCGTCCCAGTAAACGCACTCTGGACCTGGGGGTGAAATATGCGCCGGAATTTGCCTGTTTTCCGCTGAAAATCCTGCTGGGCACCTACCTGGAAACCTGTCCTGAGGGGGTGGAATTGATTATCACCAGCGGCGGGGTG
>NZ_WHYR01000063.1 GCF_009428905.1 Desulfofundulus thermobenzoicus
GCCTCCTTAACAATTTGCATTTTTTGCTCTGGTGAGTACTTTTTTCTAGTCATTCAGGACTACCCCCCTACTGCATAATGTAACAGATTTAAGTCAAACTGTCCAATACAGTTAGGGGGCTTGAGTGTTACACACCGGTGGGGGCATTTTCTTTTCACCAGCCGCGCGGTTCAGTTTCGCCCCAGCTCTGCCCCATGTCAATTTCCCGGCCGATGTGGTATAATACAGCCACAGGAAGACTGATCCCGTGCCCGATAGACAGCCCCACCACGCCCACGATAAGGGATACAGAGAACTTCTCTCCAGCAAGCGGGCCTTTTTGGAATTGCTCAGAACCTTTGTCCGGGAGGACTGGGCAAAAGACATAGACGAAGAAAGCCTGGTACGGGTAGAGAAATCGTACATTTTGCAGGACTTCAGCGAGAAAGAGGCCGACATCGTGTACAGGCTGCGGCTCAGGGGAACCGAAGTGATATCCGCCGCCCTGAGTTTCAAAGAGATGCTGGCCGGGTACCGGCAGTTTGAGGAGCACGTGTTGGACTTCCGGTACATCCTGTTTGACGTAAACCGGTACGACGCAGAAGAACTCTACCGGGCGGCCAACCTGGTAGCCAGCATATTTGCGCTGGACCAGAAGATGGACGCGGAGGAACTGGTCGGGCGGCTGCGGAAGCTGGCCGGATCGCTGAAGAACCTGAGCCGGGACGAATTCAGGCGGTTTGGCGCCTGGCTTGGTCACGTGCTCAAGGCCAGGCTGCCCGATTCATTGCGGGATAAGGTTGACAGGATAATAGGCGAAGTCAATCCGTGGGAGGTGGAAAAGATGATCACGAACCTGGAAATAACCCTTGAAGAGATGCAACAGCAGGCGGAGATGCGTGGTTTGATGAAGGGCAGGGCCGAGGGTGAAGCCATAGGTAAAGCCAAAGGCAAAGTTGAGAAAGCGCAGGATGCCATCTGCAAGTACCTCAAGCGCAGGTTCGGGGCTGCTTCCGAGGAACTGCAGCGGGTAGTGCAGGGAGTGACCAGCCTGGAGGCGCTGGACGGTGTGATGGAAGAGCTATTTGCGGCTGACACCCTGGAAGAGGCGCGGGCCATCATCGGGGACGGGATGGGGAAGTTAGCTCAGTGAACTGAATAGAAGCCCCCGCAGGCTGTCAGGGCTTGCGGGGGTTTTGTTGGGCAGGTTGCCGAGGGGATGCAGGTTCGATTCCTGCCAGGCGCACCAAACAAAGAAGGTGACATACCGTCAATGCCCGAAATAGACATACCCGTCAAGCGCCTAGTTCAGCGCAGGCCGGGTGACTGGGTAAAATACCTGAACCCCGGATGTGCGGAAGACCGGATCAGTCCGTTCAAAAGCGAATACATTCCCAGGGCGGAGTCCAGGCTGGACAACGTGTTTGAAGTAGAGAGCCACGGGAGTTATTACCTGGTGAATTTCGAGCCGATGGGCTACCATGACGTGGCGCTGCCAGCCAGGATGATGCGCTACCGGAGCGATATATGGGAGGCGACCTTAAACGACCGGAAAGGCACGCCGCACATTGTCCAGGCCGTGTTCTTCTTTTACCCGGAGCACGACAACAGAAACCACCGGCTCACCGACTGTTGGGGAGAGCAGAAGACGGTGGAATTTACCTACCGGGTGGTGCGGGTGTGGGAGCAGCCCCGGCAGCCCGTAATTGAGCAGAGGCTGGCCGGTTTATACCCCCTGCTCCCGCTGATGAAAGGCGAAGCGGGGGAGGACCCGAAGCAGGTCCTGCAGCAGAGCATTGAAGCAGTGAAAGAAGTTGAGGACAAGTCGCTGCAGCAAGACTTGCTGGCCGTCATGGGGATACTGGCGGGCGGCAGATATGCGGCGGAGCTGGTGTACTCGATGATAAGGAGGGAAATGATTTTGGAATCGCCGATTTATCAGGAATGGGTGAAGGAAGAGCGTGCGGAAGCTGAGGCCAAAGGCAGGGCTGAAGGCAAAGTTGAGAAAGCGCAGGACGCCATTTGCAAGTACCTCAAGCGCAGGTTCGGGGCTGCTTCCGAGGAACTGCAGCGGGTAGTGCAGGGAGTGACCAGCCTGGAGGCGCTGGACGGCGTGATGGAAGAGCTATTTGCGGCTGACACCCTGGAAGAGGCGCGGGCCATCATCGGGGACGGGATGGGGAAGTTAGCTCAGTGAACTGAATAGAAGCCCCCGCAGGCTGTCAGGGCTTGCGGGGGTTTTTGCTGGGCGTGTGACAGGGGACGGTTCTTTGACACAAAAATAACGAGCGGCCTCTGTCGGTCACACAACGGCGGGGGCATTTTCTTTTCACCAACCGCACGATTCAGTTTCCACCTCATCCCCGCCCCGTGTCAACTTCCCGCCCGGTGTGGAAGAGCGGGCCGTAATCTTTGCCCGGCGGCGGCCCAATACCCCCCTTGCATTGACGGTTAGCAGGATTTTGATCCGTGAGAGACGAAAAAGCCGATCATGTGGTAAAATATAAAACAAAGAAGGTGACATACCGTCAATGCCCAAAATAGACATACCCGTCAAGCGCCTAGTTCAGCGCAGGCCGGGTGACTGGGTAAAATACCTGAACCCCGGATGTGCGGAAGACCGGATCAGTCCGTTCAAAAGCGAATACATTCCCAGGGCGGAGTCCAGGCTGGACAACGTGTTTGAAGTAGAAGACCCCGGCGGTTGCTACCTGGTAAATTTCGAGCCGATGGGCTACCATGACATAGCCCTGCCCGCCAGGATGATGCCTACCGGAGCGACATCTGGGAGGCGACCTTAAATGACCGGAAAGGCACGCCGCCCATTGTCCAGGCCACGTAGTGTGACAGGGGACGGTTCTTTTGACACAAAGCTATGAGATGGTGCCGGGCACTTAACTTATTAACTTATCGAGCCCCCGGTCCCGCACCGGTGAAGGCCCAGGCAGTCGATCCGGGTTGAAGCTTTTGTCCTATTTAAACAATTGTCCTGCGATGGTCGCCAAAGGGAGGGCTAACCGCCCTCCCTTGAACCATCCAAAAGGGGTCAACCTCCGGCACTTTCTGCCGGCTGAAAAGAATTTGGAACTGGCATTCCCCGGCTCCTCATGATACAATACAGGCAAATCAACATTTGGCAGGGGTGGAAATGGACACTCAGCCCACCGCCATCAAAATGGACGAACTGATCAAAAGGCTGTTTCACCTGTCGAAAAAGCCCCTGCTCCACGTACTAAATGCCCTGTACGATGATCATCTTGCCGAAACGGCCGAAGTAAGCTACGGCAGCACGGAATTCATCCGGGACGACCTGGTCAAAAGCACGGCGGACATGATGGTGGAAGTTCTGTCCGGCCGGACTATTTACCGGTACCACATCGAATTTCAAACCACCTACGACAAAAACATCGTCATCAGAATGTTCCGGTACGGCTTTGCCAAAGCAAAGGAACTGCTGGACCTGTCCGATTTAACCGGACCGGTGGAAATGGAATTTCCCGACCCCCGGGTCATCTTCATCGAGGAAAACGAAAAAATACCCGATGTCCTCCAGTTAAAAATCAAGATACCCAAACAATCATCCCTGCTCTACCAGGTGCCGTCCTTTAAATACTGGCTTTACGACGCCCGGCAGCTTTACGCCCGGAAAATGTATCTTCTGCTTCCCCTGCAGGTGTTCAAGATCCGGAAATACTTAAGAACCAGGGGGGAAATGGACGAAGAGGCCTACCAAAAACTTCTTCAAACAGCCGAAGAAGTGGTGAAAGCCATTACCCTGGCCCTGGAGGAAGAAAAGATCACACCCGAAGACGCCGGGGAAATGCAGGCCATAATGCTCAATATTATGGAATATCTGTACGGCAAATATGGTGGTTACCGCAGGATCGATCAGGAGGTGAAAAACATGATTAAAACATTCTACGACCCGGGCCTGGTGGAAAAAGGCCGGCGGGAGGGAATTCAGCTGGGACGGCAGGAGGGAATCCAGCTGGGCAGGCAGGAGGGAATCATCCTGATTTTGTTAAAACAAATCAAAAAGCGATTTGGTGCGGTGCCCCAGGATATTGAAGAAAGAATCAACTCCCTGGAACTGGCCCAGCTTGAGGCGCTGGCCGAAAAGATCCTGGAAATAACCACCGAAGAAGAACTGCGTGGGGCAATTGCGGTCAGGCATTAAATCCTTCGCCTTTCCAGCGATTTGCGTTGGACCAGAAGGTGGACACGGAGGAACTGGTCAGTCGGCTGTGGAAGCTGGCTGATGCGCTGAAGAACCTGAGCCGCGACCAGTTGAGGCAGTTTATCGCCTGGCTTACCCACGTGCTCAAGGCCAGGCTGCCCGGTCCATTGCGGGACAAGGTGACAGGATAATAGGCGAAGTCAGTCCCTGGGAGGTGGAAAAGATGATTACCAACCTGGAAATAACCCTTGAAGAGATGCAGCAGCAGGCAGAGATGCGCGGGTTAATTAAAGGCAGGGCTGAAGGCAGGGCCGAAGGCGAGGCCAGGGGCAAGGTTGTATACACAGTTCACGTTATCAGGACCTGTTATAATGGTAAATTAAGTAAATTAAGTAAATTTAATATAATTAGAGATATATATGAGAGGAGAGTTATCTTGAATGTAGTTTTTCAAAACATTTTTTAACGCGTAAAGAATTGCGTGGTATTCCAGACGGGATGGCTGAAACGATTTTTACCCAGGCTAATGAGCATTATAGGGATACTCAGACCAATCATTTTATAGCGGTGAGGCGCATGGAATTCCAGGGTGTAGAGAGAGATATGGCTTTAACCTACAGTATGTCTGAAGGTAAAATAGTGTTAATAACTTTACACCCGCTAAAAAGACGGTCAAAGGGAAAACAGGGTTAGAAGCAGGGGGTGGGTCAAACATGAAAGCCTATTATGATTCAGAAGCCGATATTCTTTACCTTGCCAAGGAAGGTGTAGAAGAAGAGGTTATAGAGTTACATCCCGGTATAAATTTGGAAATAGATAAAGATGGTCAGCTAATTGGGATAGAATTACTTAATGCTTCAAAGTTGTTTAGAGACGTTATTAAACCGCTTGAAAAGAGGGCGGCTTTGTGATCAGGAAACAAGGGGACAGTTCTCCTATTCTCCCTGCACTTTATGGGTATGTCCCCTCCCGTAAGATGGAGCCAGGCACTTAACTTATTAACTTATTGATAAGTGCGTGCCCGTATCCAGCGTCCCGGCGGGTTTAACCACACAATGCCCCTGAGAAATTATTCTGAAATTATACCACACGTAACGGGGATCTGGTACGACGGGATGCCGGAGTGGCCTGCTTAAAAGTAAACCCCCGCTGACGTAGCTACCAGGGAAGATTCACGGCCAATACGTTAATAAATTAATTTCAGCCCGCCACTGGCATCCTGCGGGGCGGCCCTTGCTGTGCGGCTGCGAATAGAGAGGCCCCGGCCGGCGTAAGACCGGCTGAGACCGCTCGTTATTAGTTTTGTGTCAAAGAACCGTCCCCTGTCACAGTCAGTTTTGTGTCAAAGAACCGTCCCCTGTCACAGTCCCCTGTCACATTTAGAGGAATATGGAATCATGCCATCGAAAAAGGGTTCAGAAACTATACCTGGGGAGGAATGTTTTTTGTTGCCGAAAAGGTTTGGTCACCGGTGGCTGGCGGGGTTGCTGATCCTTCTGGCAATCATCACTATTCATGCGCCATGGGCTGCGGCCCGGCCGTCGGAAAACGGGCAGGCATACCGACCCCGAAATCTGCAGACACTCTCTGTAGCTGGCCATGCCTATGGTTCAAAGGAAAATGTCCGCCAGTTGATTGAAGAACGGCGGCAGCGGGAAAAGCAAATGCCCGCCCGGGACTACAGCAAGGAGATTATTGTCAAGTGGAAGCAATTGCCGGGGACGGAAAGCAAGGAAGCATTACTCAAACAGCTCTCCGTGGAAAGGGTGCATGAAAACCGGAATATGTCCCTGCTCCGGGCAATGGACAGGGAGAAGGCCATAAAAGAATTAAAGCAGAGCGGCCGGGTGGAGTATGTGGAGCCCAATTACCCCGTGCATATGCAGCGCGTTCCCAACGACCCTCTGTTTTACGAACAGTGGGGGTTGCAGAAAATCAACGCCCCCCGGGCCTGGGACAGGCTGGCGCCCAACCGGGACCCGGTGATTGTGGCTGTGATTGACTCGGGCATTGATTTTTACCATGAGGATTTGCAGGGGCGCATTTTATCTGACGGGGCCTGGGACTTTGTGTTAAACGACAACTACCCGCTGGATCTGGACGGGCATGGTACGGCGGTATCCGGTGTGATCGCCGCCGCCACCGATAACGCCACCGGCATTGCCGGGACGGCCGGCGGGCAGAACGTGCAGATACTGCCCCTGCGGGTTTTTAATTTAGATGGACAGGCGGACACATACCTGGTGTCCCAGGCCATATACCACGCCGTTGATCACGGCGCCCAGGTAATTAACCTCAGCCTGGGGGGCAGCCAGTATACCCGGTCGGAAGCTGATGCCATCGTCTACGCCCGGGAGCACGGTGTAACAGTGGTGGCCGCATCCGGTAATGATAGCGGACCGGTATTATACCCGGCGGCCTTACCAGGGGTGATTGCCGTGGCCGCCAGCGACGGTGGCGACCTGGTGGCAAGCTTTTCTAACCACGGTCCGCAGGTAATGGTGGCGGCTCCCGGGGTGAATGTTCTCACCACCGACGTTTGGTATCCCGGCTATATGTATGCCGATGGAACATCCCTGGCCACCCCCTTTGTTTCGGCCGCGGCGGCCATAATTAAATCCCAGTTGCCCGGTGCCGGACCGGACCAGGTGGCGGAGATGATCAAAAAAGGTGTGGTGGACATCGGCCCGCCGGGCAGAGACGACTACGCCGGCTACGGCCGTCTGGATCTGGACCTGGTGGCGGCGCAGCTGGCCGGTGCAGGTACCCCGGGCAGCGGGGTCGTGGAAATGACCCCGGCCCAGATGCTGCAGATAGTTTTTAACCAGCCGGTTAAGATAGACGGGAATACTGCCTCCCATTTCCACCTGCTCACAGCCGCCGGTGCCGAACTGCCCTGTACCCTTTACTTTGTAGGTGAGGTGAACGCGGGCGAAACCGGGGGCTACACCACCTTCTGGTTGAAGCCCGGCGAAGCCCTAGTTGCCTGCCAGACCTATACCCTGCGGGTGGATGCCGGCTTGACCGCCACCTCGGGTCAAAAACTTGCAGAAACGCATACCACTGTTATCAAGGTGGTGCCGGGTACATAACTTGTTGAATGCCTGAACCTGCCGGAATAGAATGTGCTGGCACACCTCGCTGGATGCGCGGTTCGTCTAAGGAAGGGCTGACCGCCCTTCCTTTTCAGGTAAAACCTACTTATATTCATGGGTGCCGAGGACTACCGGAATGCCGGTTTTGCTTTCAATCATCCTGGCCAGTTCTTCAGGTGTGGTATAAGGGCAGCCGGGTTTGGATTCCGCCAGGCATTTGCTCAGGTAAATGGCGTCGGGTTTTGTTTCGGACAGTTTGATGGCCATGCCAATATTGGGTATGACAGTGCGGCCGGGGCATTCGCAGGTGACAAAAGCGATTACCTGCGCGGGCTCGGTGAATTTGCCTTCACCCAGTGCCGCAGCCTTTAGACAGCGCCATTCCCCCGGACAACCATAGCCCGATTCCATATAGGCATTGCAGCCTACAATAAAAATTTTTTTCAAAACGCACGCCCCCCTTATTGTGAAATTATGCTTGATTGAAAATTTCTGCGTGAGATTTTAAAATCCTGCGGGGTTGTTTAAAATTTTTACTTGTTACAGGAATGGCATATTGCCCATTTTCATGTGGCCTTTTCGGGTACGGGGCCGGGGCCAATGTCCCTTGCAGCTTTGCCTCTTCTGGTGTAAGCTTTACACAGAAAACAGGGTAAACTGTACTGGTCGGGGATTGGGACATGCCGGGACAGGTTTAATCTTTGCACAGAAAAAGGAATAATCACCTTCTGGATTATTGGGACATCCCCTTAACCCGACGACTGACGTCTGACGACCGACGAATTTTTCGAAGGAGCCGTGCCATGCGCAGGGAAAAGCTCGACAACCGCAGGGACGGCGGCGGCCCCGGGCAGGGGGTTGACCGGTCATCCCGCAAAGGGGCGGAATATTTGCCCGGCAGTTCCGGGGACAGGGATAACCCCGGGCAGGGGAACATGCCCCCGGGCGTACCCCTGGCCGCCCGCTTTAAGCCCCGCACCCTGGACGAATTCGTGGGCCAGCGGCACCTGCTGGCCCCGGGCAAGCTGCTTTACCGGGCCATAAAGGCCGGGCGGCTCGGGTCGGCCATCTTTTACGGTCCGCCGGGCACCGGGAAGACGGCCCTGGCCGAAATTGCCGCCCGGTCGGCGGGGCGGCCCTTTGTGCGGCTGAATGCGGCCATTACCTCCGTGAAGGAGATCCGGGAGGTGGCCGGGCGGGCCGACGCGGAGCGGCAGCCGGTGGTTTTGTGCCTGGATGAGATCCACCACCTGAACAAGCTGCAGCAGGACGCCCTGCTGCCCTTTGTGGAGGAGGGGGTGGTCACCCTCATCGGCACCACCACCGAAAACCCCTACTTTGAAATTGTGGGGGCGCTGCGCTCCCGGTCCACCATCTTCCGCTTTGCGCCCCTGTCCCCCGGGGACATTAAACTGATCCTGCTGCGGGCCCTGGCCGATGTTGAAAGGGGCCTGGGGAGCTACCAGGTGCGCCTGCTGCCCGCCGCCCTGGAACACCTGGCCGGTGCCGCCGCCGGGGACGCCCGGGTGGCCCTGGGGGCCCTGGAACTGGCGGTGCTGACCACTCCCTACGGTCCGGAGGGGGCCATTGTCATCGACCTGGCGGCGGCGGAGGACTGCCTGCAGCAGCGGGCGCTGCAGTATGACAAGGCGGGGGACAACCACTACGACGTGGCCTCCGCTTTCATCAAGTCCATCCGGGGCAGCGACCCGGACGCGGCCCTGCACTACCTGGCCCGGGCCATTGAGTCCGGCGAGGACGTGAAGTTCCTGGCCCGGCGCCTGGTGATCAGCGCCGCCGAGGACGTGGGGCTGGCCGACCCCCGGGCGCTGGTGGTGGCCCAGGCCGCCGCCGATGCGGTGCAGTTTGTGGGCCTGCCCGAGGCCCGCATTATCCTGGCGGAGGCGGCCGTGTACCTGGCCCTGGCGCCCAAGAGCAATTCCGCCTACCTGGCCGTCGAACGGGCCCTGGCCGACGTGCAGAAAAGGGAAACGGGCCCGGTGCCGCCCCACCTGCGGGACGCCAATTACTACGGCGCCAGATCCTTCGGCCACGGCCGGGGATATAAATACCCCCACGACTACCCGGGGGCCTTTGTGGCCCAGGAATACCTGCCGGAGGCCCTGCGGGGCACGGTTTACTACCAGCCCAACGACCGGGGCGCCGAAGCCGCCTTGAAGGAACGCCTGCTGCGGCTGCGGCAGCTGCGGGGGGAGTCGTTGAAAAAAGAGTGAACAAGATGTGGGGAGCCCGGCCTGGGAGCCGCATGATCACCCCCATGGTTTCAGGGACAAATGATAGTTTTTGTCATATCAGGAAACCATGCATTTTTACCCTTGACGGCCGGGCAATTATCCGCTAAACTGTCTACAGGTAAAACTGCATAGCCGGAACAGGTGCCCCATTCAGGGGAGAATAGGGAAGTCCGGACGGTGATGCCCGCACTCAAAGGGGGTACCGGCCGCTACGAACGGCCGGCGGTTACCCCGGTAAAGGGGCGTCTACCGGAAACGGCGCGGTCCCGCCACTGTAATCGGGGAGTTTGCCCCGCAGTCACTGGGTTTCGGCCCGGGAAGGCCGGGGAAGGGAAAACGATGATCCGTTAGCCAGGAGACCTGCCTGTTCGGGTTTAAGGACACCCTCGCGCGAAAGGGGGTCCGGGAGCAGGGGATGATGGCAAAGTCTCCAGCCGAAATTAACTTTTGGCTGGAGACTTTTTATTTTATTCACCCCGCACAAGCGGGGACGGTTCTTGCCCGCCGGCCTGAACCGGCTGTTGATCATCAATTTAACAACCATGGAGGTGGTTTTATGTCAACTCAGTTGGACAGGGCCCGGGCCGGGGAGATCACCCCGGAGATGCACAGGGTGGCCGAAAAGGAGGGGGTGGATCCGGAACTGGTCCGCCGGGGGGTGGCGGAGGGCACCGTGGTCATACTCAAAAACCGGGTGCGCCGGAACTGCGACCCCGTGGGCGTGGGTGCCGGCCTGCGGGTAAAGGTGAGCGCCAGTGTGGGCCTGGCCGGGGAGGGGGACACCATCGCCGGCGAGGTGGAAAAGGTGCGGGCGGCGGTGGAGGCGGGCACCGACGCCATTATGGACCTCTCCACCGCCGGGGATATGGACGGCGCCCGGCGGGCGGTGCTGGCGGCCGCCACCACGCCGGTGGGCACCCTGCCCGTCTACCAGGCCCTGGTGGAGGCCCGGGAAAAGTACGGCGCGGCGGTGAAGATGCAGGTGGAGGAGATGTTCGCGGTTATTGAGCGGCAGGCCGCCGCAGGGGTGGACTTCCTGGCCCTGCACTGCGCCACCACCTGGCAGACCATGCGGGCGGCGAAAAAGCACCGCCGGGTGGATTACCTGGTGAGCCACGGGGGCAGCCATTTGATGGGCTGGATGATCCACAACCGGCGGGAGAACCCCCTTTACGAGCACTATGACCGGCTGCTGGCAATCTGCCGCCGCTACGATGTGGTTTTAAGCCTGGCCGACGGCTGGCGCCCCGGCTGCCTGGCCGATTCCCTGGACGCCGCCCAGGTGCAGGAACTGGTGGTGCTGGGGGAACTGGTGGCCCGGGCGCGCAAGCATGGGGTGCAGGTGATGGTCAAGGGGCCGGGGCACGTGCCCCTGGGGCACCTGCGGGCCACGGTGCAGCTGGAAAAGGAACTGTGCTTTGGTGCGCCCTACTTTGTCTTCGGGCCGGTGGTCACGGACATCGCGCCGGGTTACGACCATATCACGGCGGCCATCGGCGGGGCCCTGGCGGCCCGGGCCGGGGCGGAGTTTCTCTGCTACGTCACCGCCGCCGAGCACCTGGGGCTGCCCGATGTGCAGCAGGTGCGGGAAGGGGTTGTCGCCGCCCGCATTGCCGCCCATGCCGCCGATGTGGCCAGGGACCCCCGGGCGGCCCGGTGGGATCTGGAGATGTCCCGGGCCCGGAAAGCCCTGGACTGGGACAGGCAGATAGAGCTGGCCCTGGATTCCTCCCGGGCGGCCATGATGCGCCGGGAGCGCAGCCGCGGCTCCCATCAGGCCTGTGCCATGTGCGGCAAGTACTGTGCCATGCAGGTGGTCGGCCAATACCTGGGCAAAGAGCAGGGGGTGTGCTGATCCATGACGCAATTGCTGGCTGCCAGAGCGGGTGAGATTACGCCGGAAATGGAAAGGGTCGCCCGGCAGGAAGGGGTAGACCCCGCATTCATCCGGGACGGGGTGGCCGCGGGGACCATAGTCATACCGAAGAACCGGCTGCGCAAGGACCTGAAACCCTGTGCCATAGGCCGGGGCCTGCGGACCAAGGTGAACGCCCTCATCGGCACTTCCAGCGACCGGGACGACCCGGAGATGGAAGCCCGCAAGATAGAGGTGGCCGTGGCCGCTGGGGCCGACGCCATTATGGACCTGTCCACCGGGGGGGACATCGACGGCATGCGCCGCCTGAGCCTGGAGAGATCCGCCGTGCCCGTGGGCAGCGTGCCCATCTACCAGGCGGGCATTGAAGCCATTGAAAAGCGGGGGGGCATCGTGGCCATGACCCCGGAAGACATGTTCGCCGCCATTGAAAGGCAGGCCGCCGCCGGCATCGACTTCATGGCCATCCACTGCGCCCTGAACTTCGAAGTGGTGGAGCGCCTGCAGATGACCGGCCGGGTGACGGACATCGTCAGCCGGGGCGGGGCCTTTCTCACCGGCTGGATGCTGCATAACAAAAGGGAGAATCCCCTTTACGAAGACTTTGACCGGGTTTGTGACATCCTGCGGGAATATGACGTGGTTTTGAGCCTGGGCGACGCCATCCGCCCGGGGTGCATTGCCGATTCCCTGGATGCCGCCCAGGTGCAGGGCCTGCTGGTGGCCGGGGAACTGGTGGCCCGGGCCCGGGAGAAGGGCGTGCAGGTAATGGTGGAGGGGCCGGGCCATGTGCCCATCCACCATGTGGAAACCACCATGCTGCTGCAGAAGCAGCTCTGCCACCGGGCCCCTTACTTCGTCCTGGGCACCCTGGCCACCGATGTGGCCCCGGGCTACGACCATATCACCGCGGCCATCGGCGGCGCCCTGGCCGGGGCCAGCGGGGCCGACTTCATCTGTTACGTCACCCCGGCGGAGCACCTGGGCCTGCCCACGGAAGAGGACGTGCGCACCGGAGTGATGGCCGCCCGCATCGCCGCCCACGCCGCCGACATTGCCAAAGGCGTGCAGGGGGCCCGGGAATGGGACCTGCAGATGGCCCGGGCCAGGGCGTCCCTGGATCGCCGGGCCGTGGCCGACCTGGCCCTGGACCCGGCAGTGGTGCGCTGCTACCACCAGGGGGCCGGGGAGGAGCTGTGCCGCCGCTGCGGCGACCTGTGCGCCCTGCGGCTGGTGGCGGAGTACTTTCAGCAGTAAGGAGGTACCCGATGGCGGCAGGTAAAGGATTAACCGGCGGAGAAAACAAGCCCTTGAATGGGGGATATATTCTGGACATCTGCCGGGGCCACTGGGCGGCCCGGGTGCTGTTCACGGCGGTGGAACTGGGCCTGTTCGATGTGCTGGCCGGCCTGAACCCCGGCTGTTTTCCACCAGGGGCCGGGGACATGCCCGTACATCCCGGACTGGACGGCACAACCCCCGCCCGGGCGGCCGCCGCCCTGGGGACTGCGCCGGATGCCACCGCCCGCCTGCTGGCGGCCCTGCACAGCCTGGGGCTGGTGGAAAGGGAAGGGGAGTGCTACCGGAACTCCCCCCTGGCCCACCGGCACCTGGTCCGGGGAAAGGATACCTACCTGGGCCACGCGGTGCGCCATTTTGCCAACCTGGCGGAGGGATGGTCCCGGCTGGGTGAGGCGGTGCGCACCGGCCGGCCCACCGGTTTTGAAGCCGTGGAGCGGGCCGGTTATGCAGAGCGCCTGCGGGACTACATCCTGGCCATGGGGGATCAGGCTTCCCTGAAGGCGGAAAAGCTGGCCGCCGCCCTGGACCCGGGCTGCTGTGCCCATTTCCTGGACCTGGGGGGCGGCCCCGGGGTATATACCGTCGCCCTGTTAAAGAGATTCCCCGCCGCCCGGGCCACCATTATGGACCTGGCGGATACCCTCAAGATTACCGCGGAGCTGGTGGAGGCGGCCGGCATGGCCGGCCGGGTGGAACTGCGTCCCGGGGACTTCACCGGCGACGACCTGGGGGAAGAAGTCTACGACCTGGTGCTGGCCTCCAATGTGGTGCATATTTACGATGCCGTCCTGAACCGGCGGATCATGGCCCGGGTGTGGCGTGCCCTGCGCCCCGGCGGGCAGGTGGTGATCCACGACTATGTGCTGGGCGATGAACCGGCTCCGGAAGCGGCCCTGTTCGACCTGAACATGCTGGTGGGCACCCTCACCGGCCGGGTGTACGGCGTGCGGGAGATGGGCGGCTGGCTGGAGGAGGCCGGGTTCCGGGAGATTAGCTACCGGCCACTGACTGAGGGCAGCGGCCTGCTGGTGGGGAAAAAGGAGATGGTGCCCCTGAGAACCGGATGATTGCCGAAGTCAGGGGATGAATTTACGCCGCAGCACGGGATGAACCGAATAAATGAAAGCGGTACCGGGGTTTAACTTTTTCCCTGTCATACCCATGTTTCTTCCGGCTAATGAATGAGTGGTGATGTCAATGACTAATCCTGTTAAAGGGAATGGCGTCTTGACAGATAAAGGTGGACCTCTGTCCCTTTCCCAATCGCCTGTACCGGGGAAGAGATGCATTCTATCCAAAGAGAAAGATAGCTCCATCCCCAACCCGGGTGCCGGGTTGGGCCCGGCCGTGCTCCCGCCCGGGCTCCTGGAGCGCCTCTGCCGGGCGGCCCGGGAAGCCGGGGCCCTGGAGGCAAGGGTAATCGACACGGCCACGGTGGTGGTGGCCCCCTGGGTGCGCTGGAAGTGCCGGTACGGCTGTCCCGGCTACGGCAGAAGCCTGACCTGCCCCCCCTTCACCCCCCGGCCGGAGGAGACGGAGGCGATGCTGCGCTGCTACCGCACGGGTATCCTTTTTCTGGCGGAAGCATCCTGGCTGGTGCGCTACCTGGCCGGCCACCTGGAGCACCTGGCCTTTAAAGCGGGCAGTTACAGGGCCTTCGGGCTGGGGGCGGGCACCTGCGGTCTGTGCGCGGAATGCAACCTGGATGGTCCCTGCCGCCGTCCCGGGGAGGCCCGCCCGTCCATGGAGGCCTGCGGCATCGATGTATTTCAGACGGTCCGCAACAACGGCCTGCCTTTAACCCCGGCCCGGGAGCCGGGCGAACCCTGCCCCCGGGTGGGATTGCTGCTGGTGGATTAAAAAAGGGGACAGTCCCCTATTGGCCGCTGTTGATTCTGATAAAAGTTATCATAGATGTTAGTCATCGGGTTCGTATTATGTCAACTCCGGGAGGTGAACTGTCAATGCGGATTTTGCTGCTCAACCCGCCTCTATTAACCGATCCCTTTACCGATGACCTGGTGGTGAATGCCCCCCTGTCGGCCTGCCTGCTCACCGGTTACGCGGCGGCCTGCCTGCAGGAGGCCGGCCTGGAAGTGTCCGTGGTGGATGCCGACCTGGCCGGCTGGAGTGTGGAAGAAACCAGGGATCGTTTATTGAGGGAAGACTTTGCCCTTCTGGGTGTGCACCTGAAATTCCTCTGGGAGCGCACGGCGGAAATCATGGCCATGCTTCAGGTTGTTAAGGAGGAAAAGCCCCGCATCCACCTGAATTTATACGGCCATTACCCCACCTTTGCCTGGGAACCGCTGTTGCGGCAGTTTTCCTTTGTGGATTCGGTGGTGCTGGGCGAGCCGGAATTCACCCTGACGGAGCTGGCCCGCCGCCTGGCCGGCCCGGACGGGGGCGCCTGGCGGGAAACCACCGGCCTGGTTTACAGCGGGCGGGGGGGGCCGGTGCGGAATCAGCTGCGCCCGGCCGTGGACGACCTGGACTCCCTGCCCTTTCCCCTGCGTCCGGACCCGCAAGCATCAGCCCGGCGCCACATGCACAACTACATCCTGGGCAGCCGGGGCTGTTACGGCCGCTGTACCTTTTGCTATCTTAACAACTTTTACGGCCCGGGGATGATCTGGCGGGGGCGCACCCCGGCCAATATTGTGGCCGAGATGGAGCAGGTATACCGGGCTACCGGCAACCCTTCCTTTTACTTTGCCGATGCCAATTTCTTCGGTCCCGGGGAAAGGGGGCGGCGGCGCGTTCTGGAACTGGCGGGGCTTTTGGGGCGGCTGGATTTTCCCCTGGTCTTTGGACTGGAATGCCGGGCCAACGACGTGGAGGAAGGGGTGTTTTCCCGGCTGGTGGAAGTGGGCCTGCGGGACGTCTTCCTGGGGGTGGAGAGCGGCGCCCAGAGCGCCCTGGACCGTTTCCGCAAGGGCACCACGGTGGCCCAGAATGAACGGGCCATTGTCACCTTACGCCGTCTGGGCCTGAACATCTCCCTGGGGTTCATCAATTTTGATCCCGGCGCCACCCTGGAGGAAATCCGGGAAAACCTGCACTTTTTACAGCGTATGGAACTGCTGGACTGTCCCTCCACCACCGCCCACCTGTTTTTCCACCGGCAGGTGGTTTTGCGGGGGACCCCGGCTTACGACTACCTGCTGGGCCGGGGGCTTTTACGGCCGGTGGGCTTTACCGGTCACGAAGGGGAATATACCATGGCCGACCCCCGGGCCGAGGCGGTGTGCCGGGTGATGGGTGTCCTGGCCCGGCGGGTGCTGGAGATAACCGGCGGTGCGGATATGTACACCGCCCGGGGGCCCAAGGTGGGCTGCTGTGGGGGGG
>NZ_WHYR01000064.1 GCF_009428905.1 Desulfofundulus thermobenzoicus
CTGATTGCCACATTCTGGTGGACGGACTGACTGACCTGAAATACCAAAACAATATGCAAAGCAGTTGCTGATTATTCTGGTATCAGAAACTGTTGCAGATTGTTCAATCTGCGAAAATGGGCCGTGGTTGGGCTAAATTAAAATGATGATTGACAGTATGTTACGTCAAAGGATTCGGCCTGCACAAAACGCTGGTATCCGGGAGTGGATAAACGCAACATGATTTCGCCGAAACAAACTGCTTTTTGTGCCATGAAACTTTCAACTCCTCCTGCTTTTCTTACCAAACTTATTGCTGGCGGGCCTGTTTAATCTTTTCCACAAAGGCCTTTGCCGTCTGAGTAATTAACTCATAATTGTTTTCAGCCAGTCCTTTTTTGGTTAACTCGCTACCCACACCTACAGCTACCGCACCGGCCCGGATCCATTCACCTACATTTTCCAGGTTAACACCGCCGGTGGGTAGCAGGGGCGCCTGGGGCAGGGGACCTTTGATTGCTTTAATTATGCCTGGACCAAAGAGGCTGCCCGGGAAAATTTTCACCACATCGGCACCCATCTCCATGCACTCCACCACTTCCCGCACTGACATGGCGCCGGGCATGCATATTTTCTGATAGCGTCTGCACATCCGTACCATATCGGGGTTTAAATGGGGAGAAACTATGAATTCCGCCCCCGCCAGTATGGCCAGGCGGGCCGACTCGGCATCCAGTACCGTACCGGCGCCAATCACCATCTCATTTGCGTTAAATTTGTGCACCAGTTCTTTAATAACCTCGACGGCACCGGGCACCGTCATGGTGATCTCAATGGCACTGATACCGCCCTGGCGTACAGCTTCTGCCACTTTAAAGGCTTTCTCCGGGTTATCGGCACGTACCACGGCCACAATACCACAATCCAGGATGCGATTTAAAAGCTCATACTTCCTTAACACATATACTCCCCTCCATATGAAAACCCGTAAGTTAGTTATAATGTTATTTATGATGCAAGTCCCCCAGTTGTTTTGACACCTTTTGACAACTGTCAAGCAACATCTCAAGCAGTTGCGGTTCCCTTTCCGGGGGAAATCTTATGGCTGGAACGGAAATACTTATGGCAGCTTTTACAGCATGATGGGCGTCATAAACCGGCGCAGCCACGCATTTAATAAAATCTTCATGTTCAGATCTATCCAGGGCATAACCATCCCGGCGCACCCGGTCAATTTCCGCCCTCAGGTGTTCCAGGGTGGTGATGGTATTTTCCGTAAAACGCTTGAGCTCCAGCCGCGGGAGGATTTTCTCCAGCGAATCATCATCCATGCCGGCCAGCAAAACCTTGCCCACGGCAGTACAGTGCAAAGGGGCCCGTTTACCCACTCTGGAGTGCATACGAATGGTCTGGCTGTTATCCTCCACCTTGTCGATGTATACGGCTTCCAGGCCATCTCGGATGACCAGATGACATACTTCTTTCGTCTGATGACTTAATTCTTTTAAAATCGGATGGGCGACCGATCTGACGTCCAGTGTGTCAAAAAGTTTCTCGGTCAGCAAAAGGGGTTTAAAGCCGGGACGATATACATCATCGTCACCCTTGCGCACATAACCCAGGTCTTCCAGCACAGCAAGAATCCGGAAGGCCGTGCTGGAGTTCAAACCGCTTTGCCGGCATAACTCCGCCAGCGTCGCTCCCTCTGACAGCTCAAACACACATTCCAGCAACTGGAATGCCCGGTATATTGATTGTGCTCCCTGGACAGGCTTCGTACTGCCCTGCATTTCCTTACCCCTTCTTTATTTCATAATATGGAATATAATTTTATATTGTGAATTACATTCGCTATAAATTTATAGTTTCCTTCTTCATTCTTAAAAAAATCTTAAAGAAATTTTTACTTTGGCATTTCATATTCCACATTATGAAATATCATTTTATACTGTGGTTTAGGGTTCGACATGATCATCCTTATTTCCTGCATAAATCCTATATTTCGTGTTTTCTTAATAATGGAAAAACCGGTCATGGGTATGACCGGCTGTTACAGGAAGCTCAGTTTATTAAGGGGTCGGGCTTTGGCTGGGGGTTATCAAGCAGCGCGTTTATTTCCTTTTCCTTCAATTCACGGTACTCTCCGGGCTTTAACGTTTCATCCAGCACCAGGGGCCCTATGGCGATACGCTTAAGATAGGTCACTTTTTTGCCCAGAGCCTCAAACATGCGCTTGACCTGATGATATTTTCCTTCATAAATGGTAAGCTCAACCTCCGATTCCGGTCCGGAGTGAAGAATCTTTAATTCGCCGGGCATGGTCAGGTAGCCGTCATTCAAGGTCACTCCACGACGGAATGCCCCAGCGTCTGCTTCCGTAACCCTGCCGGACACCACGGCAAAATAGGTTCTGGGCACGTGTTTTTTGGGTGACAGGAGCCGGTGGGCCAGTTTACCGTCATTGGTAAGCAAGAGCAACCCTTCGGCATCCCTGTCCAGCCGCCCCACGGGAAAGGGGTGAAATGCCCGGTATTCCGGCGGGAGCAGATCGACCACCACTTTCGCCAGTTTATCTTCAGTGGCAGACAGAACACCCTGCGGCTTGTTTAACATCAAATATATGTACCGCCTGTACTCTACGGGCTTGCCGTCCACCTCAAGGCGGTCACGGCCGGGTAACACGTACAACCCCGGGTCCCCGGCCGGCTCTCCGTTGACCCTGACCCGTTTTTCTTTTAATAACCTTTTAATCTCCTTACGGGTGCCCAGCCCCATGTGTGCCAGCACTCTATCCAGGCGCTGCCGCTCTTTTTCCGCCATTTTTTCTCACCTTCAGGGCATGGTCAGCCTTTTGATAAGCATTGTCCCGTAGCTCCCCCGGGGCAGCTTAAAGAAAAGACGGATCTTTTGCCTGCCGGGGTAAAGATCATCTGGTTCCGCCGGTTCCAAACGAAAATCGCCGGGAAAAACTATGGCCTCCCTGGGGGTGGACTTGAAAAAGGCCTGCCGTACTTTACGGAGGTTGAATGCGCCACGCGTGAAACCCCTTTCCTCCAGGATGGCCGCAAATAGCCGCTCCGCACGGTCATCGGGAAACTCCATGCGGCTGGCAGCCAGGGGCAGGGCAAGGGACTTTAAATAGCCGAGCTCTTTTCTTTCCAGGCGCCGGTAGAAAAGATAGGGTCCGGCCACTCCCGGAACGGCCACGAGATCAACCCCGAGTTCCTGCAGGACCCTTCTTAAAAGCTCGTTAAAGAGAAAACTCTGGTAGGCCGAAAAAAGAAGGGAAAGCTCTTCCCGGGGAATCATCTGCAGGGCCTCTATGCAGGCCTTTGGTTTTTCTACGAACAGGGAAAAGATTTTTCTTTCCATGGAGGTTTTGGCCCGGGTAAGGCAGGTGGCCCAGTCCCCCCAGTGTTCGCGGAAAAATAGCTTGCGCTCCCTGGCCTCTTTTTTTTCTTCCGGGTAAATGCCGGTAAGGTAGACCTGCAGGCTGCCGTTATAATGCTTTTTCAGCAGCCTCTCGGCCATGAAGCCCATCTGGCGGTCCATGCTGCCAAAACGCTGGTCATCATAATAATTGGGGTAGCCAAAACCCCTGGCCTCATCCACCCGGCGGCCGATGCGGGACACCTCTTCCGGGCTCAAGGCACGGATGGTGATGGCAAACTGGTTTCCCTCCAGCAGATCGGGACCCATGGGCCTGTCCATAAAGCCTATGCTCTGGAAATAAAAGTTATTATCGCCGGTGGTTAAATTGGCGGGATACTTAACCGTAACGTACTGAAAGGTATGGGCGTGTCTGTCCTTCAACCCCCCGTAAGCGAAAAGGCCGTAGGGAAGGCCGTGGACCCTGGCAATCCGCAGCAGGAGATCGATGGTGTTCCAGCCCTTTTTCTCCAAAAGGTACAGCCGGTAGGGCCCCTTTTCCCGCAGGGGCAGGCGGGCCAGTTCCCTGACCACGAAATCCCCGGGGGTCACCTTTAGTTTCATTTAGCCCTTACTCCTTTTTTCCCTGTTTGCCGCCTCCTTAAAATATGTACCACAATCCACAGCGCTTTGCAAAACCCGGCTTTGCCCTGCACCAGAAACCTGGGCCGGATAAACTGGATGATATTATACGGCCCTTTGTTTTTATTATCGCGGCCAACCAGAGCATTTCTTCGTCGGAAATAATTGCCTTGCCGGCGGGTACCCGTGTTACAACTCTTCAGTATATCTACGCCCCCGCGTCGTAGGTAATGGATTAACAGAAGGCATCATGGCCCGGTGCATGGCGCCGTTCTCAAAGCCTTGCATCCGTAGCCCTGTTACACTACGATTTTTCCGTAAATCTTTTACCTCCCCGGGTGTTCCTTATTCCCCGGTCAGTGGTTATAATAATAAAAAGCAAAATGGTTTGGTTATATTTGGAGGAACATTGAAATTGCTGGCCATGCGGGAAGACGAGCGGCCTTTTTATTAACTTGAGTGAGGATAGCATATATTATGATCACGTTGATTGAAGCCTTAAATTTTCGCTGCCTGAGATATGTCCGGCAACCCCTGGGTCCCTTTCATGTTTTAATCGGCCCCAACGCCAGCGGGAAAACGACTTTCCTGGACGTAATTTCCTTTCTGGGAAGCCTGGTTTCGGAAGGTCTGGACGTGGCAGTAGGAGAAAGAACGAAAAATTTTCAAGATCTGGTCTGGGGGCGGGCCGGGAATAGTTTTGAACTGGCCATTGAAACCAGGATTCCTGCCGATCGCCGGGAACAACTGGGCGACCAGCCATATGATACGGTGCGGTATGAAGTTAAGCTGGGAAATGAGCATGGGGAAACGGAAATACTTGCGGAAAAGGTCTTGCTGAAAAAAGCAAAACCAATTCCTGTTAAGGAAAGAACCCTCTTTCCGGATTTCATTGAGCCCCCCAGAACAATTCTCACCCCCAAAGGAAAAAAATATGGACGTACAGTCGTAAACAAAGTTTACGGAGGTAATGATAATTACTATTCTGAAGTCTACTCTGAAACCGGCAAGGGATGGGCTCCAGCATTTAAACTGGGTACACGCAAGTCTGCCCTGGGAAACCTGCCGGAAGACGAATCAAAATTCCCTGTAACCACCTGGTTGAAAAGCTTGTTAACCGAAGGTGTGCAACAGTTTATTCTAAACAGCATACTTTTGCGGAGAGCCAGCCCCCCGGGACAGGTACGGGGATTCAAGCCGGACGGTTCCAACCTGCCCTGGGTGGTGGCCCATTTGCGGGAGAAATCAACGGAAAAATTTCAAGACTGGATCGCCCACCTGCAGACGGCCCTCCCGGACCTGGAAGGCATTCAAACCGTGGTGCGGGAAGACGACAAACATTGTTACCTGGTGCTGGTCTATCGCGGCGGTTTAACTGTACCGTCATGGATGGCCTCCGATGGGACGCTGCGCCTCCTGGCGCTCACATTACCGGCCTACCTGCCTGATTTTAAGGGAATTTACCTGATCGAGGAGCCGGAAAACGGCATTCACCCCCGGGCAGTGGAAACCATGTTCCAGTCCCTTTCTTCCGTATACAACGCCCAGATACTCCTGGCCACCCATTCCCCGGTTATTTTAAGCCTGGCCGAGCCGGAGAAGATCCTCTGCTTCGCCAGGACCGGGGAGGGCGCCACCGACATCGTCCTGGGCAGCGAACACCCGGCTTTGAAAGACTGGCAGGGTGAGACCAACCTGGGTGTCCTTTTTGCCGGGGGTGTGCTGGGATGATCAAGGACCTGGCCATCCTCGTGGCCGACAAAAACATGGAGTACACAATTAAGGGGCTGCTGACACGCCCACAGGCGCTGGGGATACGTCAATTGACCTTTGATTGTTTCGTTCATCCTGAACATGATCCCGGGTGCCTGTTACGGGGGCATGATTTCCTGCGATCCATGATCAACAGCCATACCCATGCACTGATAATGCTAGATCATGAAGGCTGCGGCCGGGAAACTTTATCCAGAAAAGAGCTGGAAAAGCAGATTGAAGAACGATTGAGTCGCTCCGGCTGGGGTGACCGGGCCGCAGCCATAGTTATTTCCCCGGAACTGGAAATTTGGGTCTGGAGTGATTCACCCCATCTGGACCGGATTATGGGGTGGGCCGGAAAGGAAACGGATTTAAGGTCCTGGTTGCTACAGGAAAACCTTATCGAGGGCCGGCGGGGGAAACCGAAGGAACCGAAAAGGGCCTTTGAACAGGCATTGAAACTGGCCGGAAAGGCCCGCTCCTCTTCGCTATTCTATCAGTTGGCTAAATCCGTCAGCCTGGATAACTGCGTAAACCAGGCATTTGTGAAGTTAAAAGCAACCCTGAAGAAATGGTTCTCCACAGAATGAACGCAATTTCAATAACTATGCTTGGTTCACCTCAGCGGAAAGAATGCCTTTCAGAAAACGCAATCACGGTGAATAAAAGTTTACAAAACGCCTGCACCATGGAATTGACCGGCTTCAATAAGCAGCAGGTCGTTTCGTTTTACCGCCATTTGTGTCACAGCAGCACCTCATTGCCAAGACAATTTATGCATGATTAAATAACCGGCTTCAATCCCGGACCTGTAGTCCAGCAGGTCTTTTTTCGGAAAAATATATTCCATGCCCCAGATAAATACCAGGTACTTGCTAAACCGAACGAAACCCCACCGGCCACACCCTCTTCCCAAACTCACTATTGGAAAGAACATTTTATACTGGTATAATAGAGCTATAAACCACCCGGAGGGCGTTGTATGTCCGTTATTAAAGAAGCCGAGCTCCCAGGACTGGGCAAAAAATTCCAGATCAACCTGGAAAACGGAGAGCGCATCGCCATCGTCGTCCACGACGACGGAAACAGGGAAATCTACCATTTTGCCGGGGATGAGGATGAACCGGTGGATTCCTTCCTGCTCAACGATCAGGAAGCCCGCCAGATAGGTTCCATCATCGCCGGAGCGTTTTACCAGCCCAAAACCCTGGAAAAGCTGGAAACGGCCGTTTCCGATTTGCGCATTGAGTGGCTCAAGGTGAGGGAGCAATCACCCATCAACGGCCGCAGCATCGGCGAGCTGGGATTGCGCAAAAATCACGGCATTGTGGTTATTTCGGTAATTGATGAAAAGCGCAGAAACAAGCGGGAAGCGGTGTGCATCAATCCCGGTCCCGGCTTTGTCTTTACCCCCGGGCAGATAATCATTGCCGCGGGTACATCCGAAAAAATGAAACAGTTTGAGGAGGAAATGTTTTAAATGTAAGGGGGTAGCAATGACAGAGGATGTAATCGTCAATGTGGGAATAGCCTTTGTTTTCATCACCCTGGCCAATATCCTGTCCTCCCGCCTGAAATATTCGTCCATCCCTTTTTTAATCCTGATGGGTATGCTGGTGGGCCCCCACGCCCCGGCAGTGGGAAACGTCTCTTTTTACCTTGTATCCCCCGGTGAGTCCCTCGAATTCCTTTCCCGCCTGGGCGTCCTGTTAATGCTGTTTTACCTGGGGCTGGAGTTTTCCGCCGGCAAACTGGTGGCCGCCGGGCGGCCAATTTTGCAAAGCGGCATCATATACGTAGGGTTTAATTTTATCAGGGGTATGCTGGTGGGGTGGTTTCTTTTCCATCGCTGGCCTGAGGCAGTGATCGTCGGGGGTATTACCAGCGTCTCCAGCAGCGCCATGGTCACCAAACTGCTTATCGATTTAAAGCGCACGGCCAACCCGGAAACCGAACTGATTCTGGGCATTCTGGTTTTCGAGGATGTCTTTATTGCCGTATATTTATCCATTCTTTCGGCTCTTTTAATAACGGGAGACCCCCGGTGGCCGGCTTTGCTGCCCGCCGTCCTGCTTATTCCGGGCATAATCTTTCTGGTTTTAATTTTTGGGCAGAGACTGGCCCGCCTGATGGAACCCCTGTTTAAATTTAAAACCAGCGAATGCTTTACGGCAGCGGTTTTCACCCTGCTATTACTGGTGGCCGTCGGGGTGGAAAGAATAAATCTGGCGGAAGCCATCGGCGCCCTGCTGCTGGGATTGGTGCTGGCGGAAACCACACACAACAAACGGATCATCCAAATGATCACACCCATGCGTGACCTTTTTGCCGCCATGTTTTTCTTTTCCTTCGGCCTGGAAATAAACTACCGGCTTTTCCCGGAAGTTTATAGTATTACCCTGGTTATCGTGGTGGTGACGGTCACGGGCAATATCATAGCCGGGCTGCTGGCCGCCTGGTTGGCCGGGTATAAGGCCAAAAGGGCATTTAATGTGGCCTTCACCGTTATGGCCCGGGGAGAATTCTCGGTGATTCTGGCCAGTATGGCGGCGGCCTCCGGCACCAGCGGGCAGTTGCCAAGCATGGCGGCACTTTACGTTTTAGTCCTGGCTTTTGTGTCCCCCCCACTGGCCAAATACTCCAAAAATTTTTATGAACTATACGAACGCATCCGCGGGTTGATAAAAACCGGCAGGTTTTGGGGCAAAGAAAAGGCTTAAGCCGTGCCCGGGACTTCGTCCTTTGAGAAAGCATGATCACAGTGCCGGTGGCAATCCGCAGCCCGAACAGGCCGGCCAGGCCATTTTAATAAAAGACCGGCAATACCCGTAATGCTGCCGGCAGAGTCGAGCAGTGTGATGGACCAGGCAAAATGTGCCGTTCGTCTACGGGGTGGGAAGTTTCCAGACCAGTACATGAAACTCTTGATCCGGTGCCGCCTTTAAACCATGGGGAATACCCTTCTGGCTGTAAACGAGATCGTCCTTCTCCACTGTTGATTCAACATCACCAACGCTGATAGCCCCTTTGCCCTGGACCACCTGGAAAACGACATTTTGCGGCGATGTATGAGCCTGGACCACGTCGCCCGGTTTTAACAGCAGGTTCATGAGCACGAGACCGTCTCGTTCCAGTACCTTTCTGGCACTTACTCCCCGCGGGTTAGTGAATACGGGTAATTCGGAAATCTTAATTACTTCCATAATAAGTAACCTCCCTTTAGAATATCCGGTTTCGTTATTATTTGTATAACTTTTAGCTTTATAAAATAGTAATTTATTCATGTAAAGAAAGTTATTAAGGGGCTCACAGTACGGGTGTGATATTGATCACCCCCGGCGAACGGCCAGAGGGCACTTATTGGACAGTTTGACTTAAATCTGTTACATTATGCTGTAGGGGGGGAGTTCTGAATGGCTAGAAAACAATACTCACCAGAGCAAAAAATGCAAATGGTTAAGGAGGTCATGGAAACAGGCAACGCTTCTATTGTTGGCCGCAGGTATGATGTTGCTCCATCCCTCATCAGCCGTTGGGTAAGGACCTACAAGAATAATGGAACCCCATCAATATATTGTGCCACGACCGTGTAAACTTCCGGGCGTGGGAACACCTGCACCATCACCTCCACGTGCTGGCCGACTATGCCCTGCAGGTGGAAGATGCCCTGGAAAGGACCGTGAAGCAGCAGCGACCGGCAAGATGGAACCTTGCAGCGCCACCCAGAACCTGCAGCCCGGTCTCTGCCAGTAGCAGTGGATCCTGCCTTAAGGGAAAGGCTTGACACAGCTCGATGAAGGACATATGCTGTTGGTAAGGAGATGTTCATATGTTAAGGGCACGATTAACGAGTAAGGGCCAGATAACCATACCGGTAACTGTGCGCCGCATGCTTAACCTGCAACCGGGAGACGAACTACTCTTTGATGTAAGCCCGGAAGGCGAGGTTAAGGTAAGGTCTTTTAAACGCAAGCGCTTAACAGAGTTATACGCTTCTTTACCAACTGTCAAAGAATATCCTGGCAAAGAAAAAGTGCGTGAGGAAGTAGCCGCCAGTATTGCCCGGCAGATCCTGGTTAAAGGGAAAGAAAAAGAATGATTTATTTATGGATTGATGCCAACGTTGTCCTACGATTTCTTACCGGTAATCCGCCGGATATGGCCGCCCAGGCGCTAGAGTTGATGGCCCGCGCCGAGAAGGGGGAAGTTTGCCTGCGCCTTCACCACCTGGTGATAGCTGAAATCGTCCGGGTTCTCTCCTCTTTTTACAAATTTACCAAACGGGAGATTGCTAATACGCTGGTTTCCTTTATTCACGCGGATGGTATTCAAGTCGACAATTCCGATCTGGCTGTCCAGGCTTTACAAGACATGGCAGAAAAAAACATTGATTTTGTAGATGCCTACCTGGCCGCTCTGGCCAACCAACACGAAGAAAGTGTCTGTTCTTTTGATAGTGATTTTGAAAAGTTAAACGTAAGTCTGGTCGAACCCCCGGGATATCCGCAGAAGAAATAATATCGAATAAACCTGGTCATATCTGACGAAATTCTGTGCGGCTATCAATTTGGCCGCTTCATTCTCATTCATCCAGCACCACAATAAGCCGCTCCTGCCGGGCCAGCCCGCCCATAAAACGAAAGGCAGCCTCCCAGGAAGGAAAGGGAAAACCCGTTTCTGCCTGTCCGCAGGCCTGTTCCCACAGGCGTTGGGAAAAGGCGGCCAGATGCTCCCGGTCGGGAGCCAGGTCGGCCACAAAAAAAAACGTGCCTCTTCCCCCGGCAAAAAACCCTGAGCAGTTCCGTCTTCCCCACCCGCCGGCGGCCGTACAACACCAGCAGCCCGGCACGACCGCTTCCATAAGCTTCCTCCAGCCAGTTCAATTCCATCTCGCGGTTTACAAAAACCATCCAAAGTAGCTCGCGCAATTAGTCTAACCCCGTCCGCTTATTAACGTCAATGAAAGGGTGATTTTTACAAATGTGAAAGGCATAAGCTGCCACCATTGTAAACAAGTCCGGATGAAGAAAGGTATTCATCCCCGGGCAGCGGAAACCATGTTCCAGTCCCTTTCTTCCGTATACAACGCACAGATACTCCCGGCCACCCATTCCCCGGTTATTTTAAGCCTGGCCGAGCCGGAGAAGATCCTCTGCTTCGCCAGGACCGGGGAGTGTGCCACCGACATCGTCCTGGGCAGCAAACACCCGGCTTTGAAAGACTGGCTGGGTGTCCTTTTTGCCGGGGGTGTGCTGGGATGATCGACGTTAACCATACGTCGGCATTCTTCCGAATCCGGTCCTTTTCTTCCAACCCAACTCTTTTTTCAGTTTCTCGTAAACATGAAACACAATCGGACAGACGGCATAATTATCAATTACCCCGATTAACCGGAAAACAAAACCCTTTTTGTGCAAGTGAGGATAACTCCTGCAATCATCAGGACGATATGAATATTGCGTACACAGATTGTCCTTTAAAAATGGGCAGGGTTTCTGGTTAAAAACATAGTCGTTTTCAACCTTTTTCAAGTATTTTTCTCTAAATTCGGAAACCGGAATACCTGCCCCTTGAGATAACCTCGTGATGTCTTTATCGTGTAGAACTGGACTGCATTCCCGGCAACAGTTGGCGCACTGTTTGCAGTCAATCTGCGAAGAAATATCTTTATATAACCTGTGTACCAGGGAATCCACTTTTTTATCCGCAATACTGGCTTTTAAAAAGGAACGGAAATCCCAGTTTTCATCTTCTTTCTGTGCGGCTATCAATTTAAGCTTCTCCGGCGCAATTTCAATAACCATGCCTGGCTCACCTCGGCGGAAAGACTTTTTAGAAAACGTAATCACAGCGAATAAAAGTTCACAAATCGCCTGCACCATGGAATTGACCGGCTTCAATAAGCAGCAGGTCGTGTCGTTTTGCCGCCATTTGATGCAGCTCCCCGGTGAAACCGTTCCGGGCAAACAGGGCGTAATATACCTGCGGCGGCCGCTGAAAATGGGGCAGCACGGCTCTGGCCTTTTGCTGGAGTTCGGAGAGTACATTTGCCCCTACCGGTTTCGCCCACCACTTGCACTCACCCACCATAATGGCCGCTTCATCCTCACTGATGGCCAGCAGGTCCAGTTCGTTCCGCCCGTCCCACCAGGAGCCCAGGCGGTGGGGATAAAAGGGAAGTTTCCCCCGCCGCCCTAAAAGGCGCAAATGCTGCCGGCAAACCTCTTCAAAGGCCGGGCCAACAAACTCCGGAAAATGGGGCTTGATCCTGGTTTCCAGCACCCTCTCCGCTTCGCCCTCCTCCAGGTCGCTGCGGTTGGGGTAAACAAACCGAAACCAGAAGCGCAGAAATTGATCCTGTAGCCGGTAAATACCCCGACGGCTTTTCTGCGGCTGCTTTTCCGTCACCGGCACCAGACGCTGGATTAAACCCATGTCCCTTAATATGTCCAGGTAACGGGAAGCAGCGCTGCGGTCGGGCAAACCCGCCGCTTGGGTGATTTCATTCAGGCGGGTTTTGCCGTGGGCAATGGCCCTGAGCAAGGCAAAATAATTGGCCGGCTCCCGCAGTTCCTGCATAAGAAGAAAACGCGGTTCTTCATAGAGGAAGGTGCCCCGGCGCAGCACCCGGCGGGCAATACCGGCAAAAAAATCAACTTCATTCATAAATTCCAGCAGGTATGCCGGCACTCCACCGAGCACGGCGTAGGCTTCCACCCGCCAGATAGGATCCCTCCCCGGGAAAAAGCCCGCCATATCGTGAAAGTGCAGGGGCTCGACCAGGTATTGCCCGGTGCGCCTGCCGTAGAGGGCGCTCTTATATCCCAGAACCTCCCTCTCCATCACTCCTACATAGGAACCGCACAAAATACACAATATCCCGGTATTTCTCAAATCCTCGTCCCAGACTTTCTGCAGAATGGAAGGAATGGCCGGATTGGTTTCCATGAGGTAGGGAAATTCATCCAGCACCACAATAAGCCGCTCCTGCCGGGCCAATCCACCCATGAAGCGAAAGGCCGCCTCCCAGGAAGGAAAGGTAAAACCCGTTTCTGCCTGTCCGCAGGTCTGTTCCCACAGGCGTTGGGAAAAGGCGGCCAGCTGCTCCCGGTCCGGCGCCAGGTCGGCCACAAAAAAAACGTGCCTCTTCTCCCGGCAAAAAACCCTTAGCAGCTCCGTCTTACCCACCCGCCGGCGGCCGTATAACACCAGCAGCCCGGCACGACCGCTTCCATAAGCTTCCTCCAGCCAGTGTAGTTCAGCTTTGCGGTTCACAAAAGTCACAGCAGCACCTCATTACTAATATAACTTGATTATGATATGATTAGTCTAATCAAGATTATACTAAATAAAATAACCGGATTCAATCCCGGATGCAATTAGCAACAACTGGCCATTGATCTATTGGATTGACAATATTGGTTTTATACGTAAGCTGAACATAGAGCTGAACCTTATGGAAAACATCATTAACGTGGAAAATGCCAGGCGAATTCTGGGAGATTTGATCAGCCGGGTAAACAAAAATAAACAACCGGTAATCATCACCCGGCGCTCGAAGGAAAAGGCCATTCTTCTGGATTATGATGAGCACGTGCGATTGAAAGCCCTTGCCGAAAAAGCAAAGGAAGACCGGTTAATCGAAGCCCTGGAGAAGATCCAGCAAGCAGTCGCCGAAGCCGGTATTTCCTATGAAGCTGTCGCCGAAGCCATTCGCGAGGTTCGTTTACCCCGGCAGGGGCACTCCCATTTGCCTGTACTGTTTACCTGCACCCAGGGAGGAATGAAAATGCTTCTCGAGAGCGAAAAAATTATCAGTGAAATTAAACGCCATGTCCAGGACCGGCCACAGGTGGCCGTGGCCTATTTGATGGGGTCTTATGCCGGGGGCACGGTCACCCCTTTGAGTGATGTGGATGTGGGCATCGGCCTTTACCCCTCCCTGTGCCCGAACATAGACGACGCCCTGGACCTGGCAGCGGCACTGGAATACTCCTTGACGGAGGCGCTTTTTCCCGGTTATGACCCCGAACCCTGGGCGGAATGGCTCTTCACCCCGGTGGAAGTGGTGGTACTGAACGCACCCCACACCCTTTCTTCCCTCCCCTGGATACAGGCCGGCGCCCTGCCGGTCCACACCCCGGACCATTCCTTTAAAGTGGAACTGGAAAAGCTGGCTTTCCGGCACGGCCGCCCTACGCCGGAGGAGGCCACCATTGCCGCCTGGCGGCTAAAGGCAACCTGGATCGTCCGCACCGCCCGGGGCCAGGTTTTTACCTCCTATGAGGGCATTTTGCGCACCTGCCTGAACCTGGCCCACCGGGCGGTGGTCAGGCTGGGGCTACCCGTACCGGAAGAACGGCAACACTTGCCCCTGGTACTGTACCGGGCCGGCATCATTACCCGGCGGGCGGCTTCTTTTATCACAGAAGCTATCAATGTATTATGCCACGACCGTGTAGACTTCCAGGCGTGGGAATACCTGCACCATTACCTCCACCTGCTGGCCGACTATGCCCTGCAGGTGGAAGACGCCCTGGAAAGGACCGTGAAGCAGCAGCAGCGACTGGCGAGATAGAGCCTTGCGGCGCCACCATAATGGCCGCTTCATCCTCATTGACGGCCAGCAGGTCCAATTCGTTCCGCCCGTCCCACCAGGGGTCCCAGACTTTCTGCAAAATGGAAGGAATGGCCGGATTGGTCTCCATAAGGTAGGGAAATTCATCAGCACCACAATAAGCCGCTCCTGCCGGGCCAACCCGCCCATAAAACGGAAGGCAGCCTCCCCAGGAAGGAAAGGAAAAAACCGTTTCTGCCTGTCCGTAGGCCTGCTCCCACAGCCGCTGCGAAAAAGCGGCTAACTGCTCCCGGTCGGGCGCCAGGTCGGCCACAAAAAAACGTGCCTCTTCCCCCGGCAAAAACCCTGACCGGCGGCCGTATAACACCAGCAGCCCGGTCACGACCGCTTCCATAAGCTTCCTCCAGCCAGTTCAATTCAGCTTTGTGGTTTACAAAAACCATTTGCATTACCTAGCATGATTAGTCTAATCATGATTATACTATTTTGTAACATGAATTCAAAGGGAAAAGGCTTTCTTCCCGGTCTGCAGAGAAGGGGTTTCAGCGTCTCAAGGGGTATCGAGAGCTACCTCTATTGGCCACAGCGTTGCTTGAAGTCGTCACTGCTCCAAAATCTTCCATGGCAATAAAAACAGCTTAAAAAACGCGAAAAAGGGCGCTACCGAAATTCCACGACATTCAGGACATGCTCAGAACTTGTGTAGTGCCCCTGTTTATCATACCGTTCTACATACTCGGCAAGTTCCAACCAATATTGTTCATTCCAGTAAGCTCGTGCAGCACCTGAGGTTGATGGTAAAACGAAAACAGCCGATGACCCCACTCTTTCCGATTGTAACCCGTATTTTACAGGACGACCTAGGAATTCCATGGCAGCTCGCTTACCATTAAAAGCGACCACCTTTGGAGACGCTTTTTCCAGACGCTGCCGCAAGCCGATAATATCAAAGAACTCCTTGTCTAAGGTATTGTCATTGCCGGAAACACTTTTCACGAGATCAGTAAGTCCAATACCGTAGCTCAAGAGGCTACGGTATTCTCGTGGCTGTAACTGGCGAGGGGTCAGACCAATACGGTACAGCACCGCCCAAAATTGGTTACCTCGCCCGGCATAATAGGCTCCAATTGTGGCCGAACGGTTACCAGCCGCCATCACGCAGAAAATCACTTTAAGACCCGGTTTAATCACGTCAGGAAGAATGTCCATTAGAAGGCACCTTTCCTCTTACCTTTAATTGCTTGTAAAGTAAAAATTCCGTAAGGATAATCTGTGCTAAGTTGGATATGGGTTGACGGATTGGAATTGACTGGGAAACAAATCAACCATCCGGGCTTGCCCCAGATGGTTGAGTACACACACTGTTCCCCTTATAATGGTAATTGTCACATTAACAA
>NZ_WHYR01000065.1 GCF_009428905.1 Desulfofundulus thermobenzoicus
TCTGGTATTCTGGAATGGGAACGGCTTGTGCAGTCCCTCCCCCCGGAAATTAATCATTTGGGCGTAGTGGGTGCGCTTGGCCACGTCAACACCTACAATTAAGGTTTCGGGTGTGATCATGGCTAGTACCGTGACATAAAAATCCCTACCAACCTATTGGCAACATAAAAAATTCTTGCAAAACATCCATAATTATGGTACACTGTGGGTAAAATACCATTAGCGAGCCAATCTATTCATCATTAATGGCTGTTTTTGAAAGGAGATTGTGAACTAAATGCATTGCCCGCAGTTACCTGCTGAACAATCTCTGGTCCTGGGTGAAAGGAGGTATGCCAGAGCCGCCCAGGCCCTGGGTCAAGATGTGTTGCTCCGGTTAATCATTTTCGTCCTTTACGTATTAGGGTTTCCCCGGGAGCTGATTGCCAAGCTTTTCGGCTACCAGGTTCCCGGTGTAAAAACACTGGTGGATCGCGTACTCAGCAATGGCTTAGAAGGTTTTGTCGATCACCGGAAGATCAAAATGATCCCGGAAGAAAAACCGGTGACCATTACCCAGGGGGAAAGTTATAAGCAAATCCACCTCCTGGACAAAGTCATCGTGATTCCCGATCATGATCGCTTAGCGAAGAAGGTGCTCAGCGTCACTTTAACGGAAGCGGGGCTTCTCTCCAATGCCGAAGGAGCGCAAATTCTAGGTTATACCCCCCAGGCTTTCGGCCGTCTTCGGGAAAGGTACCGGCAAAAGGGCAGCGCAGGTTTAATTGACCAGCGCCAGGGGCAAAAAAGCGACTACAAGGTTACCCCAGAAGTAAAGGCCGAGCTCATCTACCAGGTCTGTACCAGGATTGCCGAAGGGATTCCCTTCTCCAGCGAAGACATCTGGGCCGCCTTAAACGAACGCTTTCCAGAGAAGAAGATCAGCCCCCGGACCGTGCGCTACCATTTAAACCGACTGGGATTCCCCCAGGTGAAAGGATTGGTTAAAAAAAACTAAAGAGCGCTATTACCCGGTTAAACCGGTAGAAATTAAAGAAGTGTTCCAGCTTGCCCGTTCCCAGAAAGAAAGTTATCGTCTGGTTTGCCGGGTGCAGATGGTTCTCCAGGTGGTGGCCGGTTATTCTTTGCAAATGGTTGCCGCCTACCTACACCGGAGCGTAAAAACCGTCCAAAAATGGTTAGACCGGTTTTCCCGGATGGGTCCCAAAGGACTTTTAGATCTTCCCCGGAGCGGTCGCCCCCAGGTGTATTCTCCGGAGGTCCGCCTGAAAGTGGTCGGTTTGGCTTGCCAGTACCCCGGTAAAGAATACCTTCCTGGGGTCACCCACTGGTCGGTAAGAACCCTGGCGCAGATTATTCGCCAGCGCTTTGCCGAAATAGGAAAAATCAGCCGGGAAACGGTGCGGCGCATTTTAAAGGCGCACCACCTGCAGCCCCACCGGATTAAGTACTTTTTAACGCGTACCGACCCGCATTTCTTTCAAAAAGCAGAGCAGGTGCTAAAGCTATACCAGTCACCTCCCGAGGATGGAGTGGTTATTTGCGTAGATGAACGTACTGGCATTCAGGCGTTAGAAAGAAAGCACCCGGGCCTGCCCATGCTTCCCGGCCACTGTCAGAAGCAAGAGTTTGAGTACAAACGGCATGGTACATTTTGTCTGATTGCTGGGCTGAACATCGCCACCGGAAAAGTTTTCGGCCAGTGCTACGAGCGCCATACAAACGTAGAGTTCCGGGATTTTTTAGAGAAGTTGCTGGCCTCATTTGCCAACCAGAAACTTTATATCATTTTAGATAACTTAAAAACCCACCTTCACAGCAATGTCCAGGAGTTGGTAGCTAAGCACAACATTCAGTTGGTTTTTCTTCCATTCCATGGCTCCTGGCTAAACCAGATCGAAATCTGGTTTAGTATTCTAAATGGAAAGTGCATCCACCGTGCTGATTGGAAAAGTATTGCAAAAGGCATGGATGAGGTAATGAAATTTATTGTTACCTGGAATGAGAACTGGGCACACCCTTTTAAATGGAAATTTACAGCTGACGATCTCAAGAAACTACTGGGCGTTGAAGAACAGATTAAACTGCCAAATTCAGCCTCTTTTATGGCGTGAATTTATGGGTCACGGTACTAGTTTAGTGTGAAGCCTACCTATGAGGAATTGAAACAGTTCCTTTCCCGCCCGGTGACAATCTCCCTACCCCGTGTGAAGCCTACCTATGAGGAATTGAAACAGGAGGGTCAGGTGATTGACACGGTGGTCAGGTCCGGTGTGAAGCCTACCTATGAGGAATTGAAACACCGGCAACAATCCGTTTCTGGTTGCGATGGTGGAGTGTGAAGCCTACCTATGAGGAATTGAAACAGAACATGACCACCGGGGTGGCCGCTTCCTGCCTGCCGTGTGAAGCCTACCTATGAGGAATTGAAACAGAACATGACCACCGGGGTGGCCGCTTCCTGCCTGCCGTGTGAAGCCTACCTATGAGGAATTGAAACAGGAGGGTCAGGTGATTGACACGGCGGCCATATCCGGTGTGAAGCCTACCTATGAGGAATTGAAACCAAGAAGACCACCTCCGGAAGGAATGGTTACTCATTGTGTGAAGCCTACCTATGAGGAATTGAAACCGCCACTGGCTCGTCCCGGGCCCAGGCGCCCGCAGTGTGTGAAGCCTACCTATGAGGAATTGAAACCGGTATAGCCAGCGTGCGGGCACCCACAGCAGGTAAGTGTGAAGCCTACCTATGAGGAATTGAAACAATCCGCCTGGGCGAAAAGGCCCTGGCCCAGAGCGGGTGTGAAGCCTACCTATGAGGAATTGAAACGATTTTGGAAAATGGTTTTCACGGGGATTTTCGGTGTGCGAAGCCTACCTATGAGGAATTGAAACAACCTTCCGGGGCGGGCCGGTTGGCGCGGCCCAGAGGGTGTGAAGCCTACCTATGAGGAATTGAAACACGAATAAGGAGGTGATACCCATGTCCCTTCCAGCCGTGTGAAGCCTACCTATGAGTGCATATTCCAACCGAAAACGACCACCCATTCCAATCTAATCCGACCACCGCTTCCAATCTAAATCGACCACCCATTCCGAAGTAAACCGTCCATTCATTCCGATTGATTGCGACCACTTTTGCCAACTGGTTGGAATTGGTGGTCGTATTGCCAGGAATTAGTGGTCGCTATCTTTCGGAACGAGCAAGCGGCGCATAAGACAACGAACCAAAGGAATTTTCCTCCTCCCCATTAAATTCAAGCAATAAGACTACCAACGGGAGGAGGAGACAATGCCCAGAAGGAGGTTGTCTATGCGCAAGATCAAAGAAATTTTACGGTTAAAATGGGAACTCAATTTGGGTATCAGGCAGATCGCCCGCAGTTGCAACTTATCCCACAGCACGGTCAGCGAATACCTGGCGAGAGCCCAGGCGGCCGGGATCACCTGGCCGATTCCCGTGGATTTGGACGACACCGCTTTAGAAAAACTGCTCTTTCCTGGGAACAACTCCGCCCGGCGTTTTTCCCCGGAGCCGGACTACAACTGGATTCACCAGGAACTGAAGAAAAAGGGCGTCACCCTGCAACTTCTCTGGACGGAGTACAAGCAGCAGCACCCGGAGGGCTACCAGTACAGCCGGTTTTGTGAGCTTTACCACATCTGGCGCAAGACTATCGATCCCCCTTTGCGCCTGGTTCACAAAGCAGGAGAGAAGATGTTCGTTGATTATGCCGGACTGGTGATGTATATCACCAATACTGCCACCGGCGAAAAGAACCCGGCCTACATTTACGTGGCCGTTTTAGGGGCCAGCAACTACACCTACGCCGAGGCCACTTTAACCCAGGACCTCTATGCCTGGATCAGCGCCCACTGCCGTGCCTTTGAGTTTTTCGGTGGCGTAACGGAAATCGTGGTTCCCGACAATACAAAAACAGCTGTTCTTAAACCCTGCCGGTACGAGCCGGATTTAAACCCCACTTACCACGAAATGGCCACCCATTACGGCACGGTGATCATTCCTGCCCGGGCCGCCCACCCAAGGGACAAGGCCAAGGTCGAAACGGGTGTGCAGGTTGTCGAACGCCAGGTCCTGGCTCCTTTGCGCCACCGCACCTTTTTTAGCCTCGTCGAGTTAAACCAGGCGATTCAAATTGGCGTCCAGGAATTAAACCAACGCCCTTTCCAAAAGCTCGCGGGCACCCGGTACCAGCTGTTTGTCACCCTGGACAAGCCGGCTCTAAAGCCGCTGCCCGGCCAGCGTTATGAGTTTGCCCTCTGGAAAAAGGTCCGGGTAAACATTGACTACCACGTGGAGGTGGAAGCAAACTACTACAGCGCCCCTTACCAGCTGATTCATAAAGAGGTCGACGTTCGGATAACGGCCAATACGGTTGAGCTCCTGCATAAAGGGCAGCGGGTGGCCGTTCACCGGCGTCGGTTCGGCAAGGGCGAGTACAGCACCGACCCTCTCCACCGGCCGGAAAAGCATCAAAAGTACCTGGAGTGGACCCCGGAACGGATCGTAACCTGGGCCAAAACCACTGGCCCGGACACTGCCCGGATGGTTGAAGTCATTCTTTCCTCCCGGCCCCACCCCGAACAGGGTTACCGCTCCTGTTTAGGTGTCATGCGTCTGGGTGAGAAGTATTCCCCGGAACTTTTGGAAGCGGCCTGCCGGCGGGCTCTGGCCAGCGGTGCATACGCTTACCGCCACGTTAAATCAATCCTCGAAAAAGGGTTGGATCGGGTGCCGCTGGAGGAAGCAAAACTTGCGCCCCGCGAGCATCCTAATCTACGGGGAGCGGCTTATTACGCCCAGAAGGGGGTGCGCTAAATGCTGGCCCAGCAGACTATCGAGCGCCTTCATCAGCTGCGCCTGACCGGGATGGCCCAGGCTTTTGGCGCCCAATTGCATGATACCGGCTATCACGACCTTTCCTTCGAAGAGCGCTTCGCTCTTTTAGTGGAGCAGGAGTGGCTCCACCGGCAAAACAAACGGCTGGCCCGTTTGCTACGCCAGGCCCGGTTAAGGCTTACGGCCTGTTTAGAGGATATCGACTACGTAACTCCCCGCGGCCTGGACCGGGGGTTAATGAAAAGTCTGGGCACTTGCCAGTGGATTCGGGAACACCTTAATATACTGATTTCCGGTCCCACCGGTGTGGGGAAAACTTTTCTCGCCTGCGCCCTGGCCAACGCGGCCTGCCGGCAAGGTTTTTCCGCCCGCTATTACCGGGTCTCCCGGCTGCTGCAGGAGCTCTCCCTGTCCCGGGGAGACGGCTCCTACCCCCGACTTTTAAGCCAGCTGGCCAAGATAGAGCTTTTGGTGCTGGATGATTGGGGTCTGGCTCCCTTTACCGATTCCAGCAGCCGCGACTTGCTGGAGGTGATTGACGACCGCTGGCAGGTCCGCTCCACCATCGTGGCCAGCCAGCTCCCCCTGGAACACTGGCACGGACTGTTCCCGGACCCCACCGTGGCCGACGCCGTTCTGGACCGGCTGGTGCATAACGCTCATAAAATCAATTTAAAGGGGGAGTCCCTGCGCAAAGTTAAGTCATCGCTTTCAGGATAAAACACCATCCTAAAAATGCTGGCAATGCCTATTTTCACCACTATAAGGGAGAGACCATGATGGATTCATTATATTTCAAGCGGGGGCCTCCAGAATGGATCAGGATCATTATATGGAGGAAACCCACTTGCTTTAAATCGGCCAGTGTTGTTAGATAAGGGGTAAGGGCGTCGCTTCGCTCCGAGAGTGGTCGTTTTCACCTCGGAACAGGTGGTCGAATAACCTCGGAATCAGTGGTCGAATTCATCGGAATACGAATGAGCGACGTAAGCGGTTAAGAAGGCCTTTTAGAAAGCCATCAAAGAGGCTTAAACCCGGTGAGAAGTTGCCGGTAAAACATTCCGGTATTGTGAATAAGCTCGTTCAACAGGTTGTTAAAGGCCGTGACCCTTTCCCGTTACGTGCTGAAAGGTTGATCCAGGAGGTTTTTGCCCGCTGTGTTGTCGACCGTTCAGTGGAACTCGGTTTAATTCCTGATCCCCTCCACCTGGTCCTGGGCGGCGATGGTTCTTCTATCCGCACCGGTGCCAGCCATTACGGTGTCAAGGTTTGTGATTGCCGTAAAAAGGGTATTTTCAATTGTGATTGTCCACGCCGTCATTCAGAGGCCTGGTTTTTTGTTGTCTTTTTATGGTACCATTATTTCCCAATTACCTGAGTTTCTTTCTTATCCCCTTGTTGTATATTCCTTCCCGTGAAAACATTTAATGGTATGTTCACTTTTTTTACCTGGGACTTTCTAACTGTTTCCGAAACCACTCATTCCAATGGAACCAGGCGAGCGAGGAAAAGTAAGATAACAAGTAGGCCCAACGGTTTGGGCAGGTGAGGGGCTATGCATGGGGTATTTACCAGATAACGGCAGAAAAAGCAAGCTAGAAGTAGTCCCAAAGATAGCCGCTAAGATTTATACTCTAAAAGGTATTGACTTGGAGTTAACTCCAGCATGTATATTCTAATGGTGGATAAAAAATAGGAGGGTTACATATGGAAAAACGAAAAATTGGAAAAAGTTGCCTTGAAGTTTCAGCAATCGGACTGGGATGTATGCGGATGAGTTTTGGCCAGAATCCTCTTCCTGACAGGAAGGAGATGACTGCGCTCATCAGCAAGGCAGTAGAACTGGGCGTTACCTTCTTTGATACAGCTGAAGTCTATGGGCCGTACACTAATGAGGAACTTGTAGGAGAGGCTCTGGAACCGTTCAAGGGCGAGGTGGTGATTGCCACCAAGTTTGGGTTTGATCTATATCCTGACGGAAGACCGGGCTGGAGGGGCCTCAACAGTCGACCAGAGCATATCAAAAAAGCTGTAGAAGGTTCTCTCAAGAGGCTCAGGGTAGAGGCGATTGATCTCTACTACCAGCACCGCGTGGATCCAAATGTACCCATTGAAGACGTGGCTGGAGCGGTAAAGGATCTCATCCAGGAAGGCAAAGTAAAGTACTTTGGACTATCAGAGGCAGGAGCCCAAACCATTCGCCGCGCTCATGCTGTCTGTCCGGTGGCTGCGGTGCAGAGTGAGTACTCTTTATGGTGGCGGAAGCCTGAAGAGGAGGTGCTTCCCACCTGTGAAGAACTGGGCATAGGGTTTGTGCCTTACAGTCCTCTCGGAAAGGGTTTTCTCACTGGGACTATAGACGATAAGGCTCAGTTTGATCCCTCAGATATACGCAGCAGTATTCCTCGCTTTCAACCTGAAGCAATACGGGCAAACCTTGCTTTGGTTGACTTTATAAAGGAAATCGCCCGCAGAAAACAGGCAACCCCTGCCCAGATAGCCCTGGCCTGGCTTCTGGCTCAAAAACCCTGGATCGTTCCCATCCCCGGGACCACAAAGCTGGAGCGGCTTAATGAAAACATAGGAGCGGTATCCGTGACTCTCACCCAAGAGGATCTAAGAGAAATAGCCGAAGCACTTTCACACATTCCCATCCGGGGAGAGCGATATTCTGAAGAGGCAGAAAAAATGACGTACCGCTAAACCCCTTTGCGGTAAGTATCAATGTTACTACGCTCCAAAAAATTTAAATCTGGAGGTATTACCTATGATGAAATTTGAATTTTATAACCGAACCCGGCTCATCTTTGGTGCGGGTTCGCTGGCGCAGTTAGGAAAAGCGGTACGTCCGTATGGTAAAAAAGCACTGCTCGTCATTGGTGGAGGAAGTGTAAAGAAAAGCGGAGCATTTGACCGGGCGGTATCCAGCCTGAAAGCAGCGGGTGTTTCAGTGGTGGAATTCTCAGGTGTTGAGCCAAACCCCCGTCTGTCAACTGTAGTGCGCGCTGCAGAGCTGGCGAAAAAAGAAGCATGTGATGTGGTTATAGGTATGGGTGGCGGTAGCGTCATGGACGCCTCAAAAGTAATTGCAGCTACAGTCCTTTATGAAGGCCATCCCAGGGATATGCTAATGCGTGCAGAAAAAATGCCCAGGCTGCCAGAGCGAGCTCTTCCCATTATCACTGTTCCTACCCTGGCGGCAACTGGTTCGGAAATGAACAACGGTGCGGTGATCACAATTGACGATGAAGGAGAAAAGCTAAAAACATTCGTTCAGGCCGACGTTCTCTATCCTCGTGTGGCAGTGGTGGATCCTGAACTTACGGTGACAGTACCCAAAAATCACACAGCTTTTGGGGTGTGCGACATAATAACCCATGTGACCGAGGGTTATTTTAACGGTATAGACGGGACTCCTCTTCAGGACAGATTTGCCGAGGGAGTGATCCTTACTGTCCTGGAGTGGGGACCAAAGGCGGTTATTGATGGAAGTGACCTGGAAGCGCGCACTCAGGTGCAGTGGGCGTCGATAGTTGCTCTCAATGGCTGGGTACAAGTAGGAACAAACGGAGCTTACCCTGTTCATATGATCGAGCACACACTTTCCGCACTCTACGATATCCCCCATGGAGCAGGATTGGCAGTCGTGAACCCAGCCTGGATGCGCTTTGCTGCGAGGGTCCGTCACGACCGTTTTGCCCAATTTGCTCAGCGTATATTTGGCCTTTCGGTAACGGGCAAAGACGACTTGAGCCTGGCCATGGAGGGTATTAATAGGTTTGAAGAGTTTTTGCGTTCCATAGGTTGTCCCACGCGCCTGTCGGAATTGGGCATTGGAGAAATTACCGAAGAAGCGCTTCTCCGTTATGCAGAAGATACGCTGAAAGTGCTTCAGGATGAAGAAGGAAGGCTTCCAGGTCGTCCCCCTCTGCGAAAGGAAGATATCGTAGAAATACTGCGTATGGCAATGTAATTAATTCAACAGGAGGGATTAACATGCAAAAGGTGATTTTGAACAACGGTGTTGAAATGCCTATACTGGGCTATGGTGTCTATCAAATTACCGATCTTGAGCAGTGTGAACAGTGTGTTTATGAAGCCATCAAGGTAGGTTATCGGTTGATCGACACGGCAGCTGCCTACATGAATGAAGAAGCGGTTGGCAAGGCTATTAAGAGGGCAATCGAGGAAGGTATGGTGAAAAGAGAAGAACTATTTATTACTACAAAACTTTGGATACAAGACGCGGGCTATGAGACGACCAAGAAAGCATTTGAAAAATCGCTTAAAAGGCTTCAGCTTGACTATATCGACCTTTACTTGATTCATCAACCGTTTGGCGATGTGCATTGTGCCTGGCGGGCTATGGAGGAGCTTTATCGTGAAGGATTAGTCAGGGCAATAGGTGTCAGTAATTTCCAACCAGACCGTTTGATGGATTTAATAATTCACCACGAGGTAGTTCCCGCTGTGAACCAAATTGAAATCCATCCTTTCTACCAGCAAACAGAAAGCATCGAGTTCATGAAGAAATACAATGTACAGCCAGAATCCTGGGGTCCTTTTGCAGAAGGCAGGAACAACATCTTTCAGAATGAAGTTTTGGCATCTATAGCCAAAGAGTACAATAAAACAATTGCGCAGGTGATTTTGCGCTGGCTGGTTCAAAGAGGGATAGTCACAATCCCGAAAACGGTGCATAAAGAAAGGATGATTGAAAACATTGGCATATTCGACTTTGAATTAAGTCAAGAGGATATGGAAAAAATTGCAACATTGGACACCAAAAAGAGCCTGTTCTTATCGCATAATGATCCGGAAACCGTGAAATGGCTTGGCACGCTTAAATTTGATATATAGTGGGCAAATGAAAGACAGTGATTTTGAAAGGAGTATAGGAATTGGCGTATTCAAAGATTCTTATCGCTTATTTTTCTCGCAGAGGAAATAATTATGTAGGCGGCAGTATTTTAAATCTGCCGATTGGGAACACAGAGGTAGTAGCAAAGAAAATAAAGGAATTAACTGGTGGCGACATGTTTGAAATAAAAACAGTTAAATCATATCCGGAAGACTATACAGAAACAACAGAGGTAGCAAAGGAAGAAAAAGGCAGAACGCCAGACCAGATCTTGCCAATAAACTCGATGATATAAGCCCCTATGAAGTGATTTTCCTCGGCTACCCCAATTGGTGGGGAACGATGCCGATGGCAGTTTGCACATTTTTAGAGTCTTACAATTTTGCAAGAAAGACCATCGCTCCGTTTTGCACCCATGAAGGCAGCGGAATGGGAAACAGTGAGCGCGACATCGAGAGACTTTGCCCGAATGCAAGGGTGCTGCCCGGTTTAGCCATTCGCGGAAGTAATGTTAACAAAGCAGACAAAGATATTGCAGTCTGGCTTAAGAGACTTGGTATATCATAAGCGAAAGGGGAAATAAGAATGGATAAAACCGAACCAAGTAACTTGGTCAGCAGTATAATTTTTCCAAAGGGGCAACAAGTTACAAGTGAATATTTCATAGGAAGGACCTGGGTTGAAACGCTGGTTTCTAACGACAGCGTATTTAATTGTGCAGTCTATAATGTTACCTTTGAGCCGGGAGCAAGGAATAATTGGCATAAACATCCCGGCGGACAGATTTTGCTTGTTACCGGAGGAAGAGGCTATTATCAGGAAGAAGGCCGGCCTGTAAAGATAATCAAAGAAGGCGATATTGTAAAAATCCAGCCGGATGTAAAGCATTGGCATGGAGCGGCTCAGGATAGTTGGCTTTCTCATATCGCGATTACAACCAATCCTCAAAAGGGTGAAGTTGAATGGATGGAACCTGTTTCTGATGAATATTTTTGCAGATTAAAATAGAGGAAAAAGATGCGTAGTGAAAAATGTTTATAAGGCAAACTTGGTTTAGAAGCTTCTGTCGAAGACAAATCAGTAAATCGGTGGAAGGCTCGCTTAAACGGCTTAGAGGTAATACAATTGACCTGTTGAGGAAATGGTTGGAGTAATACAGGATTTTAAAAATAAGCATGAATTATACTCAGTTTCTTAAAATAGTAGCACGGGTAGTGCTACTATTTTAAAGCCCTTGACTTGGAGCTAACTCAAAGTATTAAATAATATCGGACATTGGAGGTGAAACCAGATGACGATTGCGGAAGTAAGCAAAAAATTTGGTCTTTCACCGGATACACTCCGCTATTATGAGCGTATTGGACTGATCCCCAGTGTTAATCGCAATGAAGGTGGTATCCGGGATTATACGGAGGAAGACTGTAAGTGGATTGAATTTATCAAATGTATGCGCAGCGCAGGTATTCAAGTTAAAACACTGATTGAGTATATTACTCTGCTCCAGCAAGGTGACGAAACTATAGAGGCCAGAAAGCAAATCCTTGTCGAGCAACGGGATAAACTTCTTTTCCGCATTGAAGAGATGAATCGAGTGCTGGAAAGGTTAAATTTTAAAATTGTAGAATATGAGACTAAGCTTATTCCGGCAGAAAACAAGTTAAAAAGATTGGCACAACATCTAGTCTATGAAAAGACGACCTGTTGTGTGATAAGTTCAAGTAGGGCCAGGGGTAGCGCCAAGGTTTGGGCCAACATTGGGCCAAATTTTGGCCTTCGTGAAACAGAAAAGTAGGCCCATAGGCCTATGGACCTACTTTGTGCCTACTCTACTTGTGGTTTGGACTTGTGGTGTACAACCAATACCGCTGCGTCAGGGAAACGCAAGACAAACTCGTGCAGGCGGTCCCACACTTCGCCCATTTCCCAGGCCGGTCCTCAACCTTGCTGTGAATCCTCTGGAGCGGGTCAAAGATAATCAAGTCGGGCTGGTAATCCTCGCAGACCTCGACCAATTTGTCCACCCAGTAAGGGTTATCCAGCTTCACGCCCTTGCGGCGCACCCAGCGGACGCTGTCCATATTTATGGCTTTAACCTCCTGCCGGAAAAGGTGGAGGTTCTGCTTGATGGCTTTTTGGAGGTGGATCAGGCGCTGATTAAGGATCTAAAAAAGTTTCTGGACGGTGCTAAAGATAAGGCTGTGGAAGAAATAACCAGGGGATCTGATCCATAATAGACAGCCTTTCCCCGGCAGGAATGCCGCGTGCCTGTGGTGGAGGGTGGTTTCGAGGGATGAGGAACAGGCGGGGAGATATGGTTAAAATTGAACAAATTATATCCCGGGGAAGGGGCGGGAAATGCTTGACAGGGAAAAATGGGGAGCTTATAATTAATTAAAAGTATACCTGGTTAGTATAAATTCTAAAAAAAAGAATTGTTATTACAAACGCCGGTTTTGAGGGACAATTTTTATAAAACCATAAAGTTCAAGTTTAAAACTATGGGAATCGGAGGGTGCCCCGGGAGCCATGCCGGGTGTCGCCAGCGGTGATAACCGGCGGACCATTATTATATTTGTAATCGCTCAGTAAAACCACTACCATCGGCACGGTGCCGCCTGACACTCACCAAATATGCAGGGATTCTTTGTCATTTATTTTCTTTGTTTTTCCGGTAATTTGTATTGCAGTGATTGGGGGAACTGGTGAGTGCCGGATGCTTAAACCTGCGGCACCAATTTGAAAAGGTAACTTACTGAAACGGCAAAAAGATGACAGCAAGCTCTGAACCCGCATTTTATAAGGTCTTTTAGGTTTTTAATGTATACCTGTCCAGTATACATATGCATGGCGGTTTTCATTTTTAAAGCCTCTGACGACCAATAACTACTTGGGGGGAGGGATATGTCGAGATAAAGTGCCGTCTGAAAAAATTTTGTTCGTGGTAAAGGAGTATGAAGGAATTTATTTTATTCTTTGTGGGTTGGTTAATCGATAGTTTAGAAGGAGGGAAATCTATGGAAGCACTGTTGCTGGCCCGCTGGCAGTTTGCCATCACCTCGGTCTACCACTTCCTGTTTGTTCCTTTGACCCTGGGTCTTTCCGTCCTGGTGGCCATCATGGAAACCATCTATGTGCGCACGGGGAATGACACCTACAGGCAGATGACCCGCTTCTGGGGCAAGCTGTTCCTGATCAACTTCGCCATGGGCGTGGTCACCGGTATCGTACAGGAATTCCACTTCGGTATGAACTGGTCGGAGTATGCCCGCTTTGTGGGCGACATTTTCGGCGCCCCCCTGGCGGTGGAGGCCCTGGCCGCCTTCTTCCTGGAGTCCACCTTCCTGGGGGTGTGGTTGTTCGGCTGGGATAAGCTGCCCAGGGCCCTGCATGCCGCCGCCATCTGGCTGGTGGCCTTTGCCTCCAACCTGTCGGCCTTCTGGATTCTGGTGGCCAATTCCTTCATGCAGGAGCCGGTGGGTTATGTGCTGCGCAACGGCCGGGCGGAGATGACCGACTTCGCCGCCCTGTTGACCAATCCCCACGTGCTCTACCAGTACCCCCACACGGTGCTGGCCGGCTTCACCACCGCCGCCTTTTTCGTGATGGGTATCAGCGCCTACCACCTGCTGCGCAAGAAACACACGGACTTTTTCCGCCGTTCCTTTAAGCTGGGGATGGTCACGGGGGTGATCAGCATCCTGCTGGTGACTACCATTGGTCACTTCCAGGGCCAGCACCTGGTCCAGTCCCAGCCCATGAAAATGGCGGCCGCCGAGGCCCTGTGGGAAAGCGCCGACCCGGCTCCCCTGAGCCTGGTGGCGGTGATTGACGAGCAGCGGCAGACCAACCACTGGGAGATCAGCGTCCCCGGCCTGGTAAGCTTCCTATCCTATAACACCTTCAGCGGTGAGGTCAAGGGGATTAAAGATATCCAGGCCGATTATGAACACAGGTACGGTCCAGGCAATTACATCCCGCCGGTGACCTCCGTCTTCTGGAGCTTCCGCCTCATGGTGGGGGTCGGCCTGTTGATGGTCCTGCTGGTCCTCTGTGCTCTGTACTTCTGGAGTAGAGGACGGCTGGAAGAAAGGCCGTGGCTGTTAAAGGCCCTGCTCTGGAGCATACCCCTGCCCTACATTGCCAACACCGCCGGCTGGTATATGGCCGAGGTGGGCCGCCAGCCCTGGATCGTCTACGGTTTGCAGCGGGTGGAGCAGGCCGTTTCGCCCGTGGTGTCCGCCGGCGCCGTGCTGACCACCATGGTGGTGTTTACCCTGGTGTACGGTGTGCTGGCGGTGGTGGATGTGTACCTGTTGTCCAGGGCGGTGAAGCAGGGGCCGGAGGATGCCGCTGCAGCCCCGTCCCTGGAGCAAGCCGGGGAGGTGTCTTTATGGACTTAAATGTTCTCTGGTTCATCCTGATTACCGTTCTCTTTGTGGGGTATTTCTTCCTGGAAGGTTTTGATTACGGCGTGGGTACCCTGGTGCCCTTCCTGGGGAAAAATGATGCGGAACGCCGGATGCTGATCAATACCATCGGTCCCTTCTGGGACGGCAACGAGGTTTGGCTCTTAACGGCCGGCGGGGCCATTTTCGCCGCCTTTCCCCACTGGTATGCCACCCTGTTCAGCGGTTTTTACCTGGCCCTGTTCCTGATGCTGCTGGCCCTCATCGGGCGGGGGGTGGCCTTTGAGTTCCGCAGCAAGGAAGACCGCCCGGGCTGGCGCAACCTGTGGGACTGGGTGCTCTGCGCCGGCAGCCTGGTGCCCGCCCTGCTGTGGGGCGTGGCCGTTACCAACCTGGTCAAAGGCGTACCCATTGACAGCCACATGCAGTACGCCGGCAATTTCTTTACCCTCCTGTCCCCCTACACCCTGGTGGGCGGGCTGGCCACACTGCTGCTCTTTACCTTCCACGGCGCCCTGTTCCTCTCCCTGAAAACCGGGGGCGAACTGGTGGAACGGGCCCGCGG
>NZ_WHYR01000066.1 GCF_009428905.1 Desulfofundulus thermobenzoicus
GCACGGGGAACTGCTGCGGCAGGGGGGGCTTTACCGCCGCCTGTGGGAGGAGCAGCAAAGGGTGCTGGCGGTGGTCCCCTGAGAGGGGATCTGTAAATATGCCCCATAGGCCGGAACGCAGGGGCAGTTATAACAGCGCCCGTATACAAGAATATTCCGCAGGGTTTCAAATTTTTCAGGGTAACTTTCTGGCCGGTCCGGCCATTTATGGCCGTTGTAATTGTTCAGTAAAACCGCCACCAGCGGCACCATAGCGGGGTCACTGAACATTTACTGGCCGTCTGCGGGAGGGAATTGGCTGCCTTTGCAGAAGGTTTTTAAAGTACAAGAAAGAGTTTCTGGTATGGCTGATATGCGGGAGCGGGAAGTCTACAACCGGTTACCACATGCGTAAGGAGTACGGGTTATGCATAACATGGAAATTTCCTGGGCCTTCCGGGAACTGGCGGACCTTCTGGAATTTGAGGGCGAGGATTTTTTCAAGATCCGGGCCTACCGGCGGGCGGCAAAGGTGATCGCCGGTCTGGATGAGCCGGTGGAGAAACTGTACCGGCAGGGCCGGCTGGGCAAGGTGCCGGGAATCGGCAAGAACATCCTGGCCAAAACCGGAGAATTAATTGAAAAGGGCGAGATGGCTAAATTACAGGAGCTGCGGCGGAAATGGCCGCCCACCATACCGGAGGTTATGGCACTGCCGGGCATCGGTCCGAAACGCGCCCGTTTTCTGTATGAGCAGCTGGGGGTGGCGTCCCTGGATGGCCTGGAGGAAGCAGCCCGGGAGAAAAAAATAAGGGCATTAAAGGGCATGGGTGTGAAAACGGAGCAGGAGATCCTCCGGAGCATTGAGCTGGTGCGCAGCCGGGCGGGAAGGATCCTTTTGCCCCTGGCCAGGGAACTGGCCCGGGAGATGGCTGATTGTGTGCGGGAAGCACCCGGAGTTTTCCAGGTGCATGTGGCCGGGGAAATCCGGCGCTGGGAAGAAATAGTGGAAGAAATCCTGCTGGTGGCTGCTGCGGAGGAACCGGAGCCCGTGCTCAATGTGCTGGCCGCCCACCGCCGGGTACGGGAGGTGCTGGTGCGGGAGCGGGACCGCATCCGGGTGCATACCTGGTGGGGGGTGCCGGTGGAATTGCGGGTGGCTGCTCCCGGTGGATACGGTGCGGCCCTGCTGCTGGCCACCGGCAGCCGGGAGCACATTCGCCGGCTTATGGAATACGCTCGGGAAAGGGGGCTTGCCGAGGACCGGGCGGCAGCAGGGCCGGCACAGGAGGAACGGGCAGGGATGTTCGCAGCGTGGGCAGGAAATATCACCCTGCAGCCGGCAGGAGCGTCAACCGGAAAAAACGCTTACTGGAAAGCTGCCATTTCACCGGACAGGCATCCGGTGCAAAATACGGATCCACTGGCGCCGGTTCCCGGTGCGCCCCTGCCGCCGGAGGAGGAGGAGATCTACCGCCGGCTGGGCCTGTGGCCCGTGCCGCCGGAACTGCGGGAAGACCGGGAGGAGCTGGAAGCGGCCGCTCGGGGGGAGCCTCCCCGCCTCCTGGAAGTGGGTGACATAAAGGGGGACCTGCACGTTCACAGCGACTGGAGCGACGGGGCCAATTCCATTTTGCAGATGGTGAAACGGGCCAGGGAAAAGGGGTACCGTTACCTGGCCATCACCGACCACTCCCGCTCCCTGGGGGTGGCCCGGGGACTGTCCCTGGAACGCCTGCAGGAGCAGCACCGGTTGATCCGGGAGCTAAATGAATCGGAAGAGGATTTCCGCATACTGACAGGGACGGAGGTGGATATCCTGGCCAGAGGCGGGCTGGATTTCCCCGACGAGGTGCTGGCGGAAACGGACGTGGTGGTGGCTTCGGTGCACAGCGGCTTCCGCCAGGACCGGGACACCCTGACCCGGCGGGTGCTGGAGGCGGTGGAAAACGAGCATGTGGATATTATCGCCCATCCCACGGGACGCCTGCTGGGGGAGAGGGAAGCCTACGACCTGGATGTGGAAAGGGTTATAGAAGCAGCGGCCAAACATAACAAGATCCTGGAAATAAACTCTTCCCCCGACCGCCTGGATTTAAACGCCCATTATGCCCGCCTGGCCCGGGACCATGGCGTAAAATTGGCCATCAACACCGATGCCCACGATTTAAGGCGGTTGGACGAAATGATCTACGGCGTGGCCGTGGCCCGCCGGGCCTGGCTGGGTCCGGAAGATGTGTTGAATACAATGGATCTGCCGGATCTTTTAAAATTATTGGGCAGGAAGTGAGGGAACCGGTCCTGATAAGTTAATGTTCCGGCTGCGGTAAATAATTTGGCGTACCCGGTTCGTTGACTTATTCATTATGTTGATGGAGAAGGAAATCAATTTTTCGGACATTCTGCCCCGCTCCTTTTACGGGCGGGATACGGTGCTGGTGGCCAGGGAATTAATCGGCCATCATCTGGTCCACGACAGCCCGGAGGGCCTGACGGCCGGCCGGATTGTGGAAACGGAGGCCTACCTGCAGGGGGACCCGGCCTGCCATGCCAGCCGGGGCATGACAAACCGCAACCGGGTGATGTTCGGCCCCCCGGGTTATGCCTATGTCTATTTCATTTACGGTATGTATTATTGTTTTAATGTGGTTACCGCCGCCGCAGGGGTGGGGGAGGCGGTGCTCATCCGGGCGCTGGAGCCGGTGGCCGGCATTCCACTGATGCAGGCCCGGCGGGGGCGGGAAAAGCTGACCGAGCTGTGCAGCGGTCCGGCCCGCCTGGTGCTGGCCATGGGCATTACCCGGGAGCACAACGGTTGTGATTTGACCAGGGGTCCCCTTTTTATCTGCCGGGGGGCGGGGCGGCCCCAGCCGGTGGTTACCACCACCCGCATCGGCATTAGGGAAGGAGCGGAACTGCCCCTGCGGTTTTACCTGCAGGGAAGCAAATACGTATCTAAAAGGTGATCAGGGGGGATTTTATGGAACGTTTCCGGAAGTTTATGGGACGGGAAATTAAACTGGAAAATGTAAAAAATAATGATCACCTGCAGTCCTGCGGCATCACCTGTACCTACCTGCCCGACCCGCCGGATGAGTTCGATGAATTTGAATTCCGCACCGGTTTTGCCGGGCGGGAGATCGTCATCACCGTGGCCGTGGAGCAGGGGAAGATTCAAAGGATTATGTTCAACGCCGCTGACGAAAACAATCCGGAGATAACCAGAAGCCTGTCCCCCTCCCAGCTGGACGGCCTGCTGGGCGATAGGGGCAATGCTCTAGTGCGGTTTTTGGAAGGCATTACTGAATAAAAACAGCGGTAGCTATTGGGAGAAATTAATGCTTCAGTAAAACCGTTATTTACAATATAAAGATGGGAGGAGCAAAATTGAAGATCCGGGAAATCTACGAGCTGGCCATCGCCAGAGGGATGGAAAACGACCCCCGGGGTCTGGAGGCGGTGCAGAAGTACCTGTCCGCAAAAAAGAAGAAGTATGAGGAGCTGAAGGAAGAAGAAAAGCAGGAGTACGATACCGACCGCCTGGTCAACCCTTATGACGATACCCGGGTGCTGGTGGGTGACCCGGAAAGGGAAGTGCGCCGGGCGCTGGTGGGCATTGACATGGAAGTGGGGGAAGTTTTGCTGGCCGACCGGCTGGGAGAAAAGGGCCGGCCGGTGGATTTAATCATTTCCCACCACCCGGAGGGCAAGGCCATGGCTGCCCTGTACCAGGTGATGCACCTGCAGGAGGACGTGCTGGCCCGTTTCGGGGTGCCCATCAACGTGGCCGAGGGAATTATGGCCTCCCGCATTGGCGAGGTAAAGCGGGGCCTTTTGCCCCTGAACCACAACCGGGCGGTGGATGCCGCCCGCATCCTGGGGCTGGCCCTGATGAGCGTGCATACCGCCGCCGACAACCTGGTGGCCACCTTTTTGCAGAAAATAATGGATGAAAAGAAGCCGGAAACCCTGGGGGATGTGTTAAAGCTGCTCAAGGAGCAGCCGGAGTACAAGGAGGCGGTCAAATACAACGCCGGGCCCACCATTGTGGTGGGCAGCAAGGAACGCCGGGCGGGCCGGATAATGGTGGATATGACCGGCGGCACCAGCGGCTCGGAGGATGCCTATGCCAAACTGTCCCAGGCCGGTGTGGGCACCCTGCTGGTGATGCATATGGGGGAAAAGCACCGCAAGGAGGCGGAGAAAAACCACATCAACGTGATCATTGCCGGCCACATGGCCAGTGACTCCCTGGGCATGAACCTCTTCCTGGACGAACTGGAGTCCAGGGGTGTGGAGATAATCCCCTGCGCCGGATTGTTACGGTTCAACCGGAAGGCATAAGCGCGATTGAAGGGGCGGCGGGAGAACAGGTGCCGGTCATTTTTAGTGATTCCTGCCGGGGCAACGCGGCACCCGGCCGGTGGTAGCAGTTTCACCGGACAGTTACTTTTGGAGGGATGCACCTCTTGATCCGGTCCAGCAAGCCCGAGCTTCTGGCCCCCGCCGGGGACTGGGAATCCCTGGTGGCGGCGGTGCAGAATGGCGCCGATGCCGTCTACCTGGGCGGCCGGCTTTTCAACGCCCGCCACGGGGCGGCCAACTTCGACGACCGCCAGCTGCAGCGGGCCGTTGAGTACGCCCATATCCGGGGCGTGCGGGTTTATGTCACTGTAAACATTCTTTTGCGCGACGAAGAACTGGCCGGGGCAGCCCGTTTCCTGCATTTCCTGCAGCGGATCGGGGCCGACGCGGCCATCACCCAGGACCTGGGGCTGGCGGCCCTGGCCCGGCGGGTTATTCCGGAGCTGGCTTTACACGCCAGCACCCAGATGACCGTCCATAACCGGGCGGCGGTGGAAAAGCTTTTGGAGATGGGTTTTGCGCGGGTGGTGCTGGCCCGGGAAATGGGCCTGGAGGAGATTGCCGCCATTAAAAGGGCCACCGGGGCGGAGCTGGAGGTCTTCATCCACGGCGCCCTGTGCGTCTGTTATTCCGGCCAGTGCCTGCTCTCCAGCATGATCGGCGGCCGCAGCGGCAACCGGGGGCGCTGTGCCCAGCCCTGCCGCCTGACCTATACCCTGGTGGACGAAAGGGAAAGACCCCTGGTTAACCCGCGGGAAGTGGGGGAGTATCTTTTAAGTCCCCGGGATCTGAATACCAGTGAGCACCTGCCCGATTTAATCCGGGCCGGCATAGACTCTTTTAAAATCGAAGGGCGGATGAAAAGGCCGGAATATGTGGCCACGGTGGTGCGCATTTACCGGGAGCTGATTGACCGGGCCGTACAGGAGGACAATTATTACCTCACCCCCCGGGAGGCCCGGGACCTGGCCCAGATTTTCAACCGGGACTTCACCACCGGCTATTTTTACGGCCGCCCGGGATTTGCGCTCATGAGCTATAAGCGGCCCAACAACCGGGGGCTTTTCCTGGGCCGGGTGGTGCGCTATCATCCCGCCTCCCGCCGGGCGGCGGTGGCCCTGGAACTGCCCCTGCGCACGGGCGACGGCCTGGAGGTATGGGTCAGCCGGGGCGGCCGCCTGGGGCTGGAGGTGCACGAACTGTGGGAAAAGGGCCGCCGGGTGGATGGAGCGCCGGCCGGGGCGGTGGTGGAAATCCCAGTGCCGGAGCGGGTGCACCCGGGTGACCGCGTTTTTAAAACCCATGATGCGGCTCTGATGGAGCAGGCCCGGGCCACTTTTACCTCTCCAAAAGAAGTGCGCAAGATTCCAGTGCGTTTTTCCGTCCGGGTGCATATGGGCGAGCCCCTGGTGGTCGTGGTGGAGGATCCGGAAGGAAACAGGGGGGAAGGCAGGGGCGCCACCCCGGCGGCCAGGGCGGTGAGACAGCCCCTGACGCCGGAGTTCCTGCGCCGCCAGCTGGACCGGCTGGGGAACACCCCCTTTGCCCTGGCGGACCTGCATTGTGTCCTGGACGGGGATGTCATTGTGCCCGTGGGGGAAATCAACGGGGCCCGGCGCCGGGCACTGGCACAACTGGCGGCGGCCCGGCTGGCGGCGGCCCGCCCGGCGCCGCCGGTGGCGGAGGATGTCTTTGAGTCCAGGCTGGCCGGGGCGGTTTGCCCGAACCCGGCCCGGGCGTGCAGGGGTGCCCGGGCATCGGGGCCCATCCGCGGGGCGGCGGCCGGGGTAGCCCGGTGGAGGGTGGGAGAAAGGGCGCCCCTCCTCTCCGTTGCCGTCACCCACCCGGCCGGGGTGCGGGCCGCCGTGGAGGCCGGGGCGGACCTGATCTATTTTGGCGGGGAGAGCTTCCGTTCCGGGCCGGCGGTCAAAGAAGAGGACATCCGCCGGGCGGTGGAAGTCTGCCGGGAACGGGGAGCGGCCTTTGTCCTTTCCACCCCACGCATCATCCATGATCCCGAAATGCCCGTGGTGGAAAGGCTTTTGGATCTGGCCGCCGGCTTGGCCGTGGACGGGGTGCTGGCTGGCAACCTGGGCCTGGTGGAACGGCTGGCCCGCAGGGGCCTGGCCCTTTATGCCGACCTGGCCTTTAATATTTTCAACCGGTATACAGCCGTCTACCTAATGCACCAGGGGGCGGTGCAGCTGGCCCTTTCCCCCGAGCTGACCATGGAGCAGGTGGCCCGCCTGGTTGACGGGGGCCGGTTGGCCGCCGAGGTGCTGGTCCAGGGGGCGGTGGAACTGATGGTTTCCCGGTACTGCGCCCCGGGGAGCCTGCTGGGCGGCCTGGCTCCGGGCAAAGGCTGCGCCGGGCCGTGCGCCGGGCGGCGCTGTGCCCTGAAGGACCGCCTGGGTGCCGTCTTCCCGGTAGAGGTAGACCAGTTCTGCCGCATGCATATTTTCAACTCCCGGGACCTCTGCCTGGTGGATGACGTGCCCCGGTTCAGGGAAATGGGGGTGGCCGTTCTGCGCATCGATGCCCGGGGGAGGGATGAGCATTACATCGGCGCGGCCGTAAAAGCCTACCGGCGGGCGCTGTCCCTCAACCCCGGCCGGGCCGGGGACGCCGTGGAGCTGGCCTCTTTAAAGGAAAAGCTGCTCCGCTTCAGCCCCGCCGGCCTGACCAAGGGCCACTTTTACCGGGGAGTGGAGTGAGCGGGAGGATAATGACCCATTCAATTTAGCGGGTGCATTCCGCCGTTGAAAATGCTATGATAATTAAGGTAGCAGGTAGTGAACATGCGACCGGGAGAAATGCTGCCTGATGGATGAACGTACCCTCAAAAGACTGGAATACGACAAAATACTGGAACGGCTGGCCGGTTATGCCCTTTCCCCCCTGGGACGGGAGCGGGCGCTGGCTTTAAGGCCCGTCACCGACCGTCAGGTCATCCTCACCTGGCAGGCCCAGACCACCCAGGGCCGGGAACTGCTGCGCCTGGACCCCCATGCGGATCTGGGGGGCTGGTATGACATCCGCAGGGCCGTGGCCGGCGCCGCCCGGGGGGTGGTGCTGGAGCCGGAGGACCTGTTTGCCGTGGGGCAGACCCTGGCCGCCTGCCGGCGAATCAAGCACTTCTTTGCGGAACGACCCCACCGGTATCCCCTTCTGGAAGAGATTGCCGCGGAAATAGGTCACTTTGCCACCCTGGAGAAAAGGATCACCGCCGCCATCCTGCCCGGCGGCGAGGTGGCCGACCAGGCATCGCCCGACCTGGCCGCCATCCGCCGCCGGCTGGCCCATGCCCGCCAGCAGGTGAGGGAAAGGCTGGAGAGAATCATCCGCTCCCCGGCCTACCAGAAGTATTTGCAGGATCCCATCGTCACCATCCGGGAAGGGCGCTATGTGGTGCCGGTGAAGCAGGAACACCGGGCCCAGGTGCCGGGCATCATCCACGATCAGTCCTCCAGTGGAGCCACCCTCTTCATCGAACCCATGGCGGTGCTGGAAAGCAACAATGAAGTGCGGAGGCTGGAGGTGGCGGAAAAGCAGGAGATCACCAGGATACTGGGGGACCTTTCCGCCGGGGTGGCTTCCGCCGCGGAGGAGATCTCCCTTTCCCTGGAGGCCCTGGGCCGGCTGGACCTGATCATGGCCAGGGCCCGTTACAGCCAGGACCTGGATGCCTGGTCGCCCCGTATCCTGTCCGGGGCCATGCTGGATTTGCGCCAGGCCCGGCACCCCCTGCTCAGCGGTGCAGTGGTACCCGTGTCCATACACCTGGGGCGGGATTTTGACACCCTGGTGATTACCGGCCCCAACACCGGCGGCAAGACAGTTACCTTGAAAACGGTAGGGCTGCTGGTCCTGATGGCCCAGTCGGGTCTGCACATCCCCGCCGCTGAGGGTAGCGAAATGGGCATCTTCCAGGAGGTTTTTGCCGACATCGGGGACGAGCAAAGCATTGAGCAATCCTTGAGCACCTTTTCTTCCCATTTAACTAACATCGTGCACATCCTGCGCCATGCCGGCCCGGACAGCCTGGTGCTGCTGGATGAACTGGGTGCGGGCACCGACCCCACGGAAGGGGCCGCCCTGGCCCAGGCCATACTGGAAAGGCTCCATGGTATGGGGGCCAAAACGGTGGCCACCACCCATTACAGCGAATTGAAAAACTTTGCCTATGCCCGGGAGCGGGTGGAGAATGCCAGCGTGGAATTCGATGCCGTCACCTTGAGGCCCACCTACCGGCTGCTCATCGGCAAACCCGGCCGCAGTAACGCCTTTGAAATAGCCGCCCGGCTGGGCCTGGACGGGGAACTGGTGGAAAGGGCGCGTAATTTCATGACCACCGAGCAGATCCAGGTGGCCGACCTGATGCAGCAGCTGGAGCGCACCCGCCAGGAGGCGGAGCAGGAACTGGAACGGGCCCGGGAAATGCGCCGGGAGGCCGAGAGCTTTAAGGAGCGGTACCGGGTGCTGCAGGAAGAGTTGACCGCCCGGCGGGAGGCCATCCTTTCCCGGGCCAAAGAAGAGGCCCGTTCCCTGGTAAGAGGGGCCAGGCGGGAGGCCGAAGAAGCCGTCCGGGAACTGCGGGAGCGGTTGTCCGCGGAGACGGCCCGGGAGCGGGAGGAGGCCATCCGGGCAGCCCGCCGGAAACTGGGCGGGATGCAGGAGCACTTGCAGGCCGGTCCTCCCACCCGGCCGGCCGGTGACGGTGCCGTTCCGGAAGCGGTGGCCGTGGGACAGACTGTTTTCCTGCCCCGCTTTAACCAGCAGGGGGTGGTGACGGCCCTGTCCCAGGATGATGAAGTGCAGGTACAGGTGGGCATGATTAAGATCAACGTGCCCTTAACAGACCTGCGCCTGGTGGCCGGGGAGAAAGCCGCCGCCGGGGAGGTGCGCACCGGTTCCCTTTTACAGGATAAGGCCCGGGCCGTTTCCACCCGGCTGGATCTGCGGGGCATGCGGGCCGAGGAGGCCCTGGCGGAGGTGGAAAAATACCTGGACGACGCCACCCTGGCCGGGCTGTCCCGGGTCTACCTGGTGCACGGCAAGGGTACCGGCGCCCTGCGGGCGGCGGTGCAGCAGCAGTTGAAAGGCGACCCCCGGGTGAAGTCCTTCCGCCTGGGGGAACAGGGGGAAGGGGGCCTGGGCGTCACGGTGGTGGAACTGGGGTGAAACCCCTGTCCCGGATCAGCGCAGGCCGTTTTATACCCGGTCGCTGGTTCACGGATTATCCGGCCGGGTTGCCGGGAGGTTCGTCGGTGGCGGCTTTTTGCCCGGTTGACCCGGTTGCCCGGGGGCTTCCGGCTGGCCGGGAACCACCGGAGGTTGTTGTCCAGGGGGCGCGGCCGGTTGCGCCGGGTGGCCCGCTACCGGCGGGCCACCGGCATTTTCAGCCGTATGCAGGGTGCATACCGTGGTAGGTACCCGTTGTCCGTAGTCTTCCACAAAGCTGGGCACGGAGTAGGGCAGCTTGATCATCACCCTGGTTACCCGTTCCGGGCAGTATTGGTTGGGCAGTTGCCCGGTGGCGGCGCATACCTCCACCAGTACGTGGGTGTTATCTGTCCGGGTGGGTACCGTCCCCTGGGCGAACAGGTCGGTGACCATATCCGAAGGGGGTGTGTTCGGCCCGGGCAGCAGACCAGATTTACTATCCACCGTGGCGGATACAATGCCGGCCGGCCGCGGGAAATCCCGTACCGGCATGCCCTTAAGAGCCTCACTCATAATCTGGTTCCAGATAATGGCCGGGTAGAGACCGCCGTACTGCTGGGGCATGGGTTTGGCCGGCGCATAACCGATCCAGACCACTCCCACCAGTTCCGGGGTATACCCGGCGAACCAGATGTCCTTGATGTCATCTGTGGTTCCTGTTTTGCCTGCCGCCGGGCGGCCGATATTGGCCCGGGTGCCCGTGCCGTTGGTAATTACTGTTTTTAACATATCCGTGATCAGATAAGCGGTGGTTGGTTTCATGGCCTGGTAGGGTTTGGGCTCGTACTGGTAAACAACGGTACCGTCGGGGTCTTCCACTCTGGTGATGGCGGTGGGTTCCAAATATATACCCTGATTGTCGAAGGCGGCATAGGCGGCCGCCATTTGCAAAGGGGTCACCCCTTCATTTAGACCCCCCAGGGCTATGCTGGGGCCGTGGTTGTTTGGGTCCAGGTTTATGCCCAATCCCCGGGCAAATTTGATGGCGTCGGCAATACCCACCTGATCCATAAGCACTTTCACGGCGGGTATATTAATGGATCTGGCTATGGCCGTACGCATGGTCACCAGGCCGTGGAAGCGGCCGTCATAGTTGCTTGGAGAATAGGAACCGTACTTTACCGGGATGTCGTCAATCACCGAGGCCGGGGCCATCCCTTTATAATCAATGGCCGGGCCGTAGGCAATAATGGGCTTGAAAGTGGAACCCGGCTGCCTGCCCGGTGGAGTGGTGGCCCAGTTCCATTGCAGCCGGTGGGTATGTTCCCGCCCGCCTACGATGGCCCTGATATAACCCGTATGGGGGTCCAAAACCACTACTGCGGCCTGGGGTTGTAACACTCCTTTTTTGTCTCGCACCGAGGCCGGGAAATTACGGGGGTTGGACATGACCTTTTCTGCTACTTCCTGAATTCTGGGATCTAAAGTGGTATAAACCTTCAAGCCGCCCTTAAAAACCCTTTCCGTACCGTATGTATCCACCAGTTTTTCTGTTACGTAGTCAACGAAGAAGGGATAGGGATACTGCTGTCTCTTCCCTTCTTTCAGTATATCCTCCAGTTTTACGTCTTTGGCCCGGGCGGCCTGGGCCGGGGTAATAAAGCCGTAGCGGGCCATGTTATCCAGCACCATGTTACGCCGGGTGATGGCCCCCTCGGGATTTTGAAAGGGATCATACAGGCTGGGAGCCTGCAAAAGTCCTGCCAGTAGAGCCCCTTCCGTCAGGTTCAACTGGCTGGCCGGCTTATCGAAGTAGGTTTCAGCCGCCGACTGGATTCCGTAAGCGCCGGCGCCAAAATAAATCTTATTCAGGTACATTTGCAGTATTTCCTGTTTTGTGTAGCGTCTTTCCACCATGATGGCCAGGATAACTTCTTGAATCTTTCTTTTGAATGTTTTTTCCGGTCCCAGAAAAGACAGCCGGACCAGTTGCTGGGTAATGGTGCTGGCTCCTTCATGGAGGCCCCGGCCGGTGATGTCCGTCCAGGCCGCCCTGGCAATGCCCCGTAAGTCCACTCCGTGATGCTGGTAGAAGCGAACGTCTTCCACCGCCAGAAAGGCCTCCTGCACCTGTTCCGGAATATTCCGCAACTCAACAGGAACGCGGTTTTCTTCACCCACCCGGGCTATAAGCTTTTCATTCTGGTCGTAAATCAAAGTGGAAGCGCTGGAAAGCAGTTTGTCCTCATTCCAGGCGGGTAGATCTTTTATGCTCAAAGCCAGCAATACCAGGGCCGCGCTTCCCCCCACAACAAATAACAATAACAGCATAAACAGCAGCAGGCGGAATAAATGTAATTTTCTTTTTCTTCGTCTGTTCAATGTTCATCCCCCTACAGTGTTTTCATACCAGCATTATAACATAACCCGTCAAAATTTTGGTCCTTTTTGGAGACTGCGGTGAGAATGATGTAATGCCTTGTCAGGCGGAAGTGGATTCTGTTATTATAGTGTAGTGACCCGGAAGGGGAATGAATAGCGGCCCGGGTTTTAAGTTCCGGTTGACCCGGTGGTCGCCTGTAAGAGGCACTGGTTGAAAGGGGAAATTATGATGCTGGGCGTGGACAGGCAACTGGAAATCATCCGGCGCGGTGCGGCGGAAATTATTGCCGAAGAGGAACTGGCGCAAAAGTTAAAGCGTTCCATAACCACAGGCCGCCCCTTAAAAATCAAGCTGGGGCTGGATCCCACGGCTCCGGACATTCATCTGGGCCATACGGTGGTTTTGCAGAAGGTGCGCCAGTTTCAGGAACTGGGCCATGAAACGATAATTATATTGGGGGACTATACCGCCCGCATCGGTGATCCCACCGGAAAATCGGAAACCCGCAAACAGCTGAGCGAAGAAGAGGTTTTAACCAACGCTCGCACCTACGAGAAGCAGATTTATAAAATCCTGGATCCCGCCAGGACCAGGCTGGTCTTTAACAGCCAGTGGCTGGCCCCTTTAAATTTTGCCCAGGTAATTGAGCTGGCGGCCAAATATACCGTGGCCCGCATGCTGGAACGGGAAGATTTTGCCCGCCGCTTCCGGGAGGGGCTGCCCATCAGCATCCACGAGTTTTTCTACCCCCTTATGCAGGGCTACGATTCCGTGGCCCTGGAAGCAGACGTGGAGCTGGGGGGTACCGACCAGAAGTTTAATTTACTAATGGGCAGGACCTTGCAGAGGGAATACGGGCAGGAACCCCAGGTGGCCTTGATGATGCCCATTCTGGAAGGCCTGGACGGGGTGCATAAGATGAGCAAAAGCCTGGGTAACTACATCGGCATCGATGAACCTCCCCGGGAAATGTACGGCAAAACCATGTCCCTGCCCGATAAGCTGATGCTGCGTTACTTTGAACTGGTCACCCCGGTGCCCCTGGAAGAGCTGCGCCATATTTCCGCCGGCCTGGCCGATGGCATTCTGCACCCCCGGGATGTCAAAATGCGCCTGGCCCGGGAGATAGTCTCCTTTTATCACGGGAAAGAGGCGGCCGCAAGGGCCGAAGAGGAGTTCAAAAGGGTCTTCCAGCAGCACGATTTGCCCGATGAAATCGCCCCATTTCAGGTGGAACCCGGCATTTTAGAGGATGGAGCCATCTGGCTGCCCAGACTTTTACATCTGGCCGGGCTGGTTTCCAGTACCAGCGAGGGCCGGCGGATGATCCAGCAGGGCGGGGTAAAGGTAGACGGGGAAAAGGTCGGGGATCCCAACTACCAGCTGGTACCGGTGGACGGCATGGTTATCCGGGTGGGCAAAAGAAAGTTCGTGCGTTTGGTCTGTGGATAAAGGATACCCCGGCGTAAGACCGGGTTTTTTATTTGCGCCCATTTGTCCAGGCCCTGCTTCATATAATATCCTTAGTGGATATTACCACAGAACACCCGGGCAGCGGTATTCCCCTGGCGTGGGCCGGAGGGAGAAAAGGGGTGAACCACCGTGTTCCGGAGGCGGCGGCCCTACGGGGCCTTTATGGTCTGGACAATGATCTTTTTCCTTTTGTTTGGCCTGTTTCTTTTGGTCGACCGCAGCCTGCGGCCAACCATTTTTAATATTGCCCAGGTGCAGGCCACTCAGATGGCTACGGAAGCCATCAACCGGGCCGTACTGCAAAAAGTGCTGGATAGAAATTTACAATATCAGGACTTTGTGCAGGTACACAAGGACAGCCAGGGGCATATAGTATTAATGCAGGCTAACACCGTAAAGATTAACCAGTTCAACGCAGACGTCACCCTGGCGGCACAGGCCGCCCTGCAGGAGCTTTCCCGGCAGCGTTTCGGCGTTCCCCTGGGACAGGTGACCGGTACCCAGTTGCTGGCTTCCTATGGTCCACGTATACCTGTGACCATAGTGCCAGTTGGTAGTGTCCGGGTGGATGTAAATGATCAATTTGAACAGGCCGGTATAAACCAGACCAGGCACCGGATATACCTTGACTTCAGCACCGAAGTGCGTATTGTCATACCGCCTGGAAGCGCCACCACCCTGGTGGCCACGGAAGTGCCGCTGGTGGAAAGCATTATTGTCGGTCAGGTGCCCGGTACATTTGTCAATATCAGTGGAGGGTTGTTTGGAGGAGAAAGTGGCGCGCGGTAGTATTAAATTCCTCCGAAAAGAAAAAATAAGTGAGTGTTGACATGACAGGGCCTGTTGTGCTATATTGTTTAACGTCACACGGCGAGTGGATTTTAACCTTGAATTACCAGTTGACCGCGGCCTGCCGACGTGATATGATAAAAAAGTCGCTGCTATTCGGGCGGCGGTCGCAAATGCAAAAAACTCTTGACGAAAGATTAAAAGAGCGTTAAGATTATTATTGCCGGGACAGTTAAGAAGAAAAAAATACCTCTTGACAGTCACCGGGCAAACAAGTAAAATAAGAAATGTGTCAAATTTTGTGGTCCTTGAAAACTGAACAGCGGGTTAAAGATGGGAAAGACCTCGTCAGAAAGCCTTGAGGAAGGCTAGAAGGCGAAGTAATTCCAGGGGGCCAGCGCAAGCTTTTCAAGGTATTAATGGAGAGTTTGATCCTGGCTCAGGACGAACGCTGGCGGCGTGCCTAACACATGCAAGTCGAGCGATTGAGAGGTGAGAGGTGAGAGGTTAGAAGTGAGAT
>NZ_WHYR01000067.1 GCF_009428905.1 Desulfofundulus thermobenzoicus
GGGGAGGTGGGTGGCCGTGAATGTTCCCGGCCCCCGGGGGCCGGGAACATTCACGGCTTTGGTTTGGGATCTTCCTTTTGGAGCACGGCCAGCACATGTTTTGCCCGGGGATCGTGCTGGTATACCTGGGTGAAAAAGTCAATCAGCGCCTGGCGAACTTCCTGATCCCGGGCCAGGGGAGGCCGACGCAGGTGGCGGATGAGCAAAATCATGGATTTCAAATGTTCCACCAGCTGCCGGTCGGGGTTGCCGGTCACTTCCATGCTGTAAATTTTTTGGGCGCAGGCCTGTCTGATTTCCGGCAGGGGTTTATTAACCAGGTTGGAAAGGAAGGCCAGTAAATTATGCACATCGGGGGTCATCTGGATCACCTCGGAAACCCGTTTAAATAATATTCATTCATTCATGCCGTCCTCTTTAGTCCCCGGTTGAAAATTGCTCCACAAATTGCTCCAGTTCCTCAATCACTTCGGTCAGGGGAACGGCCCGGGCTTCCGGGCCGGTTACGGGCCGGCCGAAGGTATATCCGGCCTCCCGGTGCCGGTGACTGTACCGGGTGGGAACGGTAAACCCCTGTCTTATCCAGCGCCGGGCCAGGGCGTAGGGCGTGTGGAAAATAAAGCGGTGTTCCTCCCGGTTGATGATGAACTCATACAGGTCGTAGTAACGGGGATCTTTCCGGCAGCGGGAACATCCGCCGTACAGGCGGGCATAGTCGGCGTAATTAAGCCCCTGGCTGCGTGCCCGGCTCCGGCAGGAGGGGCACAGCAACACCCGGCTTTCGGCGGCGATGAAAGCCACCTGCAGGCCGTCCTCCGCAGTGAAATGTCGGACAAAGGAGCGCAGTACCCGTCCCTTCAGGTCGTAAAGGTAGGAGTGGCCGTCCTTGGCATAATGATTGAGGTGGAAAAGATAATAGGCGGCCCGCAACAGCCGCGCCGTTTTTGGCGGCAGTTCCTCCAGGGAGGCCAGGAACTCATCCTTTTGCCGGCGCAGCCGGGACACCCGGCGGGGCAGGTGTGCCCGGTTAATCCCGGCCCGCCGGGCGCCCAGGCGGGCGTTGTCCTCGGAAGCCCAGCGGCTTAAAATGCGGGGCATCTCCGGCACCAGGGCCATCACCTGGGGCACTGCAAAGAGTGGTTTCTCCCCGTTGCGGGTGCGGCTGGAGCGGGCGGTTTCCAGAAAACCCTCCTGCGCCAAACGGCGAACCCGGTCCGGCGTCACTCCCAGCACCCGGCATACCGCGGCCAGATCCATGAGATTGCCCGTGTTCACCGGCACCACCCCCTTGAGCTCTGGATTTTTGGCTATGGCGGTCAGTGGAAGAGGCCGGGCAGGGCCAGCAGGATTTCCAGAAGGAAGAGAATGACAATGGCCAGTTCCAGTAACGTTGATTGCTGGTTCACCAGCCGGTTGCTGAGCATGGTATAGTTTTGCATGACCACCGAAAGCTTGCGCTGGATGCTTTCCACCCAGGCCCTGGTGCGGAATACGGCCAGGGCCGCCCCGTAAACCCGGGCGTAAAACACGTCCTCGGTAATCTTCAGGGAGTTTTGAATCCGCTCCATGATTTCGTTTATGTCCACCACCAGTTCCATCAGCCGGTTCATGATGTGCCGGTACTGGCCCAGGCGGCGGAGCTGGGTTACCCTTTCCGCCTCTTCAATGGCGTCGTACATTCTGGCCATCTCGTTGCTGAGCAAATCGTCGTAATAGCGCAGTTCCAGCAGCTGGGTCAGGGCAAACTCCAGAAGGTCCGGGATGTCGTGGCTGCCCGCGGCGTCGTAAACCAGTGCCGAAGCCCAGGTGATAATGGCCAGATCCTCCGGCCCGTAGGAAAAGGAATGCTGCAGGGTTTCCTTGCGCACCTGGGGACCGATGGCTTCCTTTTCAGCCAGCAGAAGGGGCACCGGGTCCCAGTCCTGCCGCCATTCCTGGAAGAAAAACAGGGTATAGTCCTCCTCGGCCCCTGTCAGCCCCGGGCCGATCATGGCCCCGGCCAGGCTTTTCTGTATTTCTTCCAGCTTGGCCTGGAAAATTCCTTCTATAGGCTGATCATTTTCATAGAGATAAACGGCCAGATCCAGAATGGTCCGGTAGGCGGCGTCGGTGGGCAGCAAAATGTGCATGATCAAACTGATAACGCCCAGGTCGTAGACCTTGCCGGTGAAGCGCACCCGGAAATCCCGCGAGCCCAGATTTAAACGCTCTTCCCCCAGTTCCACCGTCACCGGCGGATTGGGAATATGAACGGATTTCAGGCGGATGCGGGACAGGCGCAGGCGGGAGGTGGGCTTGGTATGGGCCAGGGTCTGTTCCACCCGGTCCAGGCGGATTTCTTCGGCCACGTCGTAAAGGCGGTAAAGCCATATGGAATTGGGCATAAAAAATCTTTCCTTTCCTTTCCTTTCCTTTCCTTTCCTTTCCTTTCCTTCATCCTTCTGTGTTACGTAAAATTATAATAACTACAGATTCAGGGTTTGGCCCCCGTGGGTGCAGCGCCTTTAAGGATGCTATTTGCCTTTTTCTACTTTGTGGGCCTAAGACCCGGCGTAAAGGGGAATGGCCGGGTCATATCTGGCTTTTTAGAGTGCCGCACCAGTGCTCCCTCCGGGCAGCCCCGACGATAATATTATACCCTTGACAGAACATTTTTCGAGACATATAATGTATTATGCACATGTCGGAGTGGCGGAATAGGCAGACGCGCACGTTTGAGGGGCGTGTGGGAAACCGTGCGGGTTCAAGTCCCGCCTCCGACACCACCCTTATCCGCACCCAGATCAATCTTCAGCACCACATCAATTCTATCAGCAAAAACCTTGATTTCGTGGACATACAGGTCCACGATTTTCTTTTTGACCAGGGAGTTCCCCCGGTGGATAAAGACTGCATCACCATTTCCTCGCTTTCCTCCGAAAAGGGGTTGGGACGGGTTCAGAAAAGGCATCGGCCGGATCAATGTAAATCCCGGTCAGAACCGCGCTCCATCATTTACTTTGTTTTTGTGGTGTGATATGATCGAACTCTGGAAAGAAAGGGTAATTTTTGAATTATGTCTTTTTAAAACGCATCTTTTTACTGATCGTGTTCGGGGAATTCCTTCAACCAATTGTTGTTCGCCGGATGGGCGGCGCACCATCGCTTTTCTTCCGGTGTCCGGCCGGCCGCAGCCACTTCCGCCGCTCCGATGGGGCACATTCCCCGTTGCCTGTCGTGCTTTCCTCGCCACGTTTCCGTGTGGTACAGGCCGCCTCCCGCATATTCGGGAAAAATAGGTCAAAACCGCGCGCCATTGTTTACTCTGTCTTCGGGATGTGATATGATCAAGCAGGGAAAACAGGGAACAATTTTGTTTACCGTCATTAAGAAAAAGATTTTACGCCAGGGCAGGTTTTATGGATAGCAACCTGATCAGGGAGAAAATATTAAGCGGGAACTGGGCCATGTCCAAACATGCGCGTGTGCGGGCCGGCCAAAGAAAGGTTAAGGACACTGATGTGATCATGGCTATCGCGAATGGTGTGATTATTGAGGATTACCCAGAGGATGTCCGAGGGCATAGCTGCCTGGTCCTCGGGTATATCGGGCCGGGTAGGCCGGCGCACGCTGTTTGCGGGATTGATCCTTCGGGCACACTAATAATTATTACGGTCTATTTTCCCGAACCTCCAAAATGGATTGATGAGCGTACTCGCGGAAAGGGGGATCAGGATGGTGACTAAATGTTTTCAATGTGGGAATCCCACTGTAAAAAAATTTGTTGTTGCCGAGAACTGGTGGGGTGATACACTTACCCTGGTCGAGAACGTTCCGGCCTGGGTTTGCGAGAATTGCGGGGAACAATACTTTGACGCTGAGGTTGTCAAAGAACTGGACAAAATGAAGGAGAAACCTCCCCAGGCAAAAAGGGTCATTCAAGTGCCTGTATACATGTATGGTCAGCCTGCGTAACGTGAATCCGATCCGAACCTGACTGGACCCTACCAGTACTACCGGTGGCCACGCGCGGGGTCCGGTTACCCAGAGTGCGTATAAGGTTCTGTCCTTGTCCGGGGACAAAGCAAAAGGAAAAGCCCCGACCTATCCTATTTGCGGCTTGTAAATGGGGACAGATAAAACTGATGAATGTTTATCTACCGGTGGGCGGATTAATTAAAGTCGGCCTTCCGACACCACCTGTGCCTAAAGATGTCTTCAACACAACTTTGGCTCTATCTTAAAAACGACGACTTTTTCAACGAAATGACACGCGAGGAGATTCAATGCTCCTCGCTTTTTTTATCTTTGGACTGCTGGAAAACCCTGCCCAAGTACTGCCCAATTTCTTTTGAGCCGGTGTAGGAGGGATGCTTAAGAATCGCGAAATACTGCGATATCAGGAGCTTTCTAGCTGGATAAATGTTCTGATAGTAAACCATTATTTATCAAACTTGATAAACCTGGGCGACCCTCTCCGCCAGCGCGCGCATTTCCTCCCGCAACCAGGCCGGTTCCAACACTTCCACCATGTCCCCCCACTGAAACAACCAGCCCACCATCTCGGTGAGGCCGCAGGCCGCGAAGGAAACCACTGCCGAACCGTCTGGAAGCTCTTCTTCGATCTGCTGGGAAGGGTGGTAGCGTACGTTTTTGACCCGGTGGGCAACCCGTTTGTTAAATTTGAGCAGGACCCGGCATACTTTTCCGTCGTTAATTACGCCCCAGCTTGAGGCCATATAGTCGGGGAGGGAAAAGTCTGCAGGATATACGAAATGTTCGCATGTATAAGGAAAGACGTCTTTAATCTGATCGACCCGGAATACCCGGACATCGTCCCGCATCAGACAGCGGCCGACCAGGTACCAGTTCTGGTGCTTGCAGATCAGTCCGTAGGGTTCCACCACCCGTTCGGTTTCTTCCCCGCTGTGGGTGGTGTAGTACCAGAGCTTCACCCGGTGCGAATCTTTAATGGCCTGCACCAGCGCTGCGAAGAGGCCGCCGACCTTCTCCGGATCGGTCAAGGTTTCTTCCACGATGTGGATGCGTTTTTGGAGCTTTTCCACGGCCAGTTCTTTGGGGTCATAGTGGTACTTGAAGAGGGTGGAAACGATGGCGTCTTTGATTTCGTTAATGTGGCCCGAGAGGGCGGAGCCTTTTTGCTGGAGCAGGCTCAAAAAAATGACCGTTGCTTTTTCGGGGCTTAAACCGGGCAGGTAGCCGGCTTTTATGCTCACACGCACGGTTTTGCCGGTCTCATGGCGGACCAGGGGAACGCGCAGGTGGTTTTCAATGGTATTTAAGTCCCGGTAAATCTGGCGCTCGCTCACTTCAAATTTTTCGGCCAGCTCTTTGACAGTGACGCCGCCGTAGGGGGTCTTTTTGTTAAGCTGGTCGATGATCATGTTCAGCCTTAAGCCCCGCGTGGCGTCTTTTTTTGCTCTTCCCGGCACGGCGGACACTCCCGGCGGACAATTATTATCATCTGCTGCAAAAATTCCGTAAGCAAAAGAAGGTTGGCCGGTTCATTTCTTTACGTAATTTCGCCGGGATACTACAATTTTCCTGCCGGGATATTGCTTTTTGGCTAATGTTCCAAATAATCGGCCCTGTATATTCACCCACAGTAAACGTTCCTTTCCAGCCCCTTCACCCAGCCCGTCCAGGGGGAATCCTTATCCTCCCGGCCGGCGGCGGCGCGGGAGAACATGTCCGCCTGGGCGTCCAGCATGTCCAGCTGGTGTAACAGCGCCGCTTCCAAAAATTTGGGCCGCTTGGGCGACTGCCACTCGTAGCGCCCGTGGTGGCTGATGATCATGTGCAATAGCTTTAAGCGCAGGTCTTCCGGAAAGTCCGGCACCCTCTCAATGGCACGGTCCAGGAGCAGCGCGCCGGAGACGATGTGCCCCAAAAGCCGCCCTTCGTCGGTCTGCTCCACGGCGCCGCGGCAGCGGTACTCCCGTACCTTGCCAATGTCGTGCAGGATGGCTCCGGCCACCAGCAGGTCCCGGTCGGCACAGGGGTAGTTCCTGGCCACGTTATCCGCGGCCGCGGCCACGGTGACGCTGTGGACCAGAAGCCCGCCCAGAAGGGCGTGGTGGTACTGAGCTGCGGCTGGGGCCTGGCAGAAGGCCTCGTAAAAATCCTTTTCGGAAAAAAGGAGGGAGAGGAGGGATTTTAATTTTTCATTGGCGAGGGAAGCAATCAACCGGTGAAGCCTCTCCTTTGCCTCTGCCAGTCCTTCCGCTGCGGGGATGAATTTGGCCGGGTTCATCTGTCCATTTTCTTTGATGATGGAATCGATGCGCAGTTGCACTGATCCGTTATACTCCACGGCCTGCGCTTTTACGGCAACGATGTCCCCCACCTTCAGGCGGGCGCAGGCTTCTTCAGCCCCTTCCCAGAGCCGCCCTTCCACCTGGCCGGTCCGGTCTCCCAGCACGACGGCCAGGAAGTTTCCCGGCGCCTCCCGGTAGGGGAGAAGCTTCTTTACCTTCAGCGCAAATACCCCGTCCACGCTCATCCCGGGTCGGATCTGGTTAACCAGCAGTTCGGTCATTTTGATCTCCCTCGATAAAAGTATCTAAAGGAACTATAGCCTTTCCAGCAACTGCTCCACCGCTTTGATTTCAGGTACCTATTGTATCAGGTGGACGTGACATACTTTTGTCCGTCGGCATAACAAAAACTTTATTTGAATTGGGCAGTTACTTCAATAATAATAAAGGCCAGCGGTCCGGGCAGCAGTATGTCCGTAGAACCACAGGTTGACAATAATGGGGGTGTTCGTTAAGCTTGATTTTGATGCCACTGAAATATCGCAACTGGAAAAACATAACTAAAGCTGGATCCGGGGTTTTCCCGGAAAAACCATTCGTCTGTGGTGAAGCTAAGAAACGGGGTTGCTGTCCATGGAATATCTGGTCAGCGCCTGCCTGGCCGGGGAAGCCTGTGCCTATGACGGGCGGGCGCGTACCTGCGCGGCAGTGGAAAAGCTGGTGCGGGAGGGGCGGGCGGTAACGGTTTGTCCGGAGTGTCTCGGCGGCCTGGCCGTACCCCGACCGCCGGTGGAAATCACCGGCGGTACGGGTACCGACGTGCTGGTGGGCCGGGGCAGGGCGATCAATTGCCACGGGGTCGATGTCACCCGGGCTTTTCTCCAGGGGGCGCGGGAGGCCTTACGTATCGCTGAAAAGTACGGCATCCGGAAAGCCGTTTTAAAGGCCCGCAGCCCTTCCTGCGGGTACCGCTGGATTCACGACGGTACCTTTACCGGAAAGTTAAAGCAGGGCCACGGCGTGACCGCGGCCCTGCTGCTGAAAGCGGGCGTAGAGATTTTTACCGAGGAAGAAGTGCACCGGCTGAAGTTATAGCGCCCAGCACTTTAAATAACGGGCGGCCGAAAATGAACAGTTCAAACTCTCCCCGCAGGCCCAGCTCGGAGAGGGCATATTCCCTGATGGCCAGGTCTTTGCGCACCAGATCATTTAACCTGGCCTTTACCTCCGCCTTTTCCTCTTCCCGGGACAATCCGGCCAGCAGTTCTTCCACCTCGTCATACGGGCAAACCTGCTCATGCATTGCAATGACCTCCAGGATCGGGTCATGGGCATTGATGATATCGGCCCGGGTGATGGTGTTTTTACCGGCTGCGTCCACCAGTGGGGCGGGGTCCCAGCAGTTCAACAGGCGGCACTCGAAAAAGCGGTGCTCGTAAATGGTGCAGGCGGAATGCTGGGGATCATAAAAGCAGCAGGACCATTCCTTGCCCGCGCCCCGTACCTTGATCAGCTCCTGCGCCACCGGCTTTACGGTATCAGTGAATGGATCGTAAGCCCTTTCGCCTTTGCGTATGGTTACCAGGTTCTGATATCCGATATGTCCATCGCGCAATAGCCGCTTATCTTCGTGGTGGAGCACCGGCCCCCCTTTCAGGCAGCAGGTGCCGCACCGTATACAATGATCTCTTTCCTGATGGCTCAATTTTTTGCCCCCTTGCCTGCCGGTAATTATTTAAAGTTCCGTCTTCATTCCGGAAAATCTCCTGGACTATGGTCCAGGCATTGCCGGGTTAACTCCACTGTCATCCAGATTATTTATTCGTCGCCCCCAATCGTTTCTCCTCTGTGCCGGGGATGAGGTAAGATTTATCATAACCGCGTAATTCCGTTACGATCAAAGCCTGTCGTTGGAGTAGACCGTTGACACACATTAATTGTACGCCACGGCACTAACAAAGGGAAGGAATAAGAATTGCCCACAAAAAAAATTATCAGCATGTCCCGCCGGACGGATCCGCGCTGGCATGCGGAAAAGTTTATCACCATATTACAACAAAAATATCCGCCGGCCGATGTTCACACGGTGGTATTGTGGACCAAATTCCCGCAGGCAATCCTCACCGCGCCGTACCGGGACGTTTTAAAACAATACGATCAGATCTACTGCCAGATCACCATCACCGGTCTTGGCGGTACCCCCCTGGAACCAAAAGTCCCGCCGTGGGAAGAAACGGTGGCCCTGCTTCCCGCCCTGGCCGGCTTTGCCGGTGGTGCGGAACGGGTACGCTTACGGGTGGACCCCCTGGTCTTCCTGGAATATAAAGGAACCAGGTTTTCCAACCTGGCCCGGGTGGAAATGATCCTCAACCGCGCACTGGAGGCAGGTATCCGTACCTTTTCCACTTCCTTTATGGAAGCATACCCCAAAGTATATGCCCGTTTAAAAGCTCACGGCTTCAAAGCCATTGGCCTTTCCCCGGGGGCAAAACAGCGGGTGATCAACCATTTATCCGCCATGGTCCGGGAAAGGGGCGGTACGTTGTATACCTGTGCCGTGCCCGGGTTTCCCATCTCCAGATGTATTGACGGGGAGCTGCTTACCCGTCTGCACCCGCAGGGAGAACGGTGCCGTATGGATAAGGCCGCCGGACAACGGGCACTTTGCGGTTGCACCCACAGTGTGGACATCGGCTGGTATAACATGCGCTGCCCCTCTGGCTGCTTGTATTGTTACGCCAACCCGGTATAAACTCCGGTAAACCCGCGCGTCATTGTTTACTTAGGTGTTAGGTAAAGGGAACAATTTTCATTTATGTCAGCTGGCTTGTCGTCAGGACCGTCTTGCCTTTGCCAGAACCTGGTGAACTGGTGGCCAGGGTGCTGACCACATAGCCGTCGGAGCGGATTTCCCTTTCGGGAAGGCCGGGCAGTGAGCCGTTTAAAATGCGCTCAAAATGGGGCAATTCCCCGGCCAGGGCAGTTTTGGCGCACAGTTCAGGAGCCCTTTCCCTCATTTTTTCGTAGGCCGCCCCCGGGGTATTTCCGGCGAGCAGATCCTTGACCAGCAGGGTATAAAGGAAGCAGGCCAGCTGGCTGCGCGGGTGCCGGTGGGTGAGGCAGGATATTTTGCAGATGGCTTCACGCATTGCCTCCCCTTCGCTTCCGGCAAAGTACAGCGCCGCCGGCAAAATGCGCATCGGGCCTGGCGGGGAATATGTCCATACTTTTTTGTTTTTTCTGCCGCTCTATTGGAAGTCAATACCTTTGTATTTTTAATCCTTCAGAGGTATAATAATTAATGTGTTTAACTAAGTAGTTCATAATATAAGCAGGGGAGGAATGTTCTGGATGATCGGGTCGCTGACGGGCAGCAGGAGGAGGATGCTGCTGGTTGCCCTCCTGGTAACCATGCTTACTTCAGCTGTAAACCAGACGGTGGTATCCACGGCCATGCCCCGGATTGTGGCCGATCTGGGCGGGCTGGATCTGTACAGCTGGCTGGCCGCGGCCTACATACTCACGTCCACGGTGGTGGTGCCCCTGGCCGGCAAATTTTCCGATCTCCGGGGGCGGCGGCCCTTTTTCCTGGTGGGCGTGGCCCTTTTCCTGCTGGGATCCTGGGCTTCCGGGCTGGCCCACACCATGCACTGGCTTATTGCCGCCCGGGGGGTACAGGGTCTGGGCGGCGGGATGTTGATGGCCATGAACACCATTACGGTGGGAGATCTTTTCCCTCCTGCCCAGCGGGGGCGCTGGCAGGGGATTATGATGAGTGTCTTTGCCCTGGCCACCCTCCTGGGCCCCACCCTGGGCGGGTGGATTACGGATTACTGGAGCTGGCGCTGGGTATTCTATGTGAGCGCGCCCTTCGGCCTGCTGGCCTTTGTGCTGCTTTTTTACGCCCTGCCGTCCTACCGGGCGGAGGAAAAGCCCCGGATCAATTACTGGAGCCCGGCGCTGTTGACCGTTACCCTGGTGGGCCTTTTGCTGGCCCTGACCTTTGCCCAGCAGGATTTGAGCTGGACCACCCACCGGGTGCTGGCCGGTTTTGGCGCCGCTTTCCTGGCCGGTGTTCTCTTTTTCCTGGTGGACCAGCGGGCGGAAGAGCCGCTGCTGCCCGGCTGGCTGTGGCGGAATAACATTTTCGTGGTTTCCACCGCCACACTTTTTCTGGTTACCCTGGGCATGTTCGCCATTACCCTTTACCTGCCCATGTATTTGCAGATCGTTACCGGTGTCAGCGCCACCTATTCGGGAACGCTGCTCACCCCCATGATGCTCTCCCTCATGGTGGCGGCCGTGATCAGCGGTCAATTGATCTCCCGGCTGCGCCACTATAAAATACTTGCTGTCATGGGTCTGGCCGTGGCCACCCTGGGCATGTACTACCTCGGCCGGTTGCCGGTAAGCGCCACCCATGGCATGGTGGTGACCGGCATGATTGTAGCCGGCAGCGGAATGGGTATGGCCATGCCCACCTTTACCGTGGCCGTGCAGAATACGGTCCAGCGCACCCACCTGGGGACGGTAACGGCCGCCTCCCAGCTTTTCCGCAGCATCGGCGGTGTTTTCGGCAGCGCCCTGGTGGGCAATATCGTTCTCACCGATTTGAACCACCGCCTGGCGGCCCTTATGCCACCCGGGACGCCGGCCCAAATCGACCCGGGCCAGGTTATTGGCAGGCTGATGCAGGCGCCCGGTGATCCCCATCTGGCCATTTTAAAGGGGATGTTTTCCTTAAGCATTACCCATGGTTTTCATATCGGGGCCGTTCTCCTGGCCGGGGGTTTTGTGGCCTCCCTGTTCCTGCAGGACCGTGAACTGCGCACGCGCTGGGAAGAACAGCCGGCGCTGGAATAGGGGCTGGAATAGGGGAAGGAACCGGCTTACCATGGCCGCCCTTACGGGCGGCCATCTGGTTATTCCCGGGGGCTGCGGGAAAGAAAATCGGTGTTATTTAACATCTGCCTGTCCCGGGCCGCCGCTTCCAGCTGGCCGGCACAGCCAGGATCTCCCGGCGCCTCGCACAGCCCTGCCAGTTCCTCTGCTGCCGCATCCCGCAGGTCCCCGGCATCAACATGGCGCAAACCTTCAGCGGTAACCCGGCGCAAATCTTCAGCTTTTACGGAGCGGAATTTTTCAGCTTCCGGCATGGGCACACCACCTCTTTTTGACATGGTTTATCCTTAGCCTGTCCTTCCGGGCGCAGAAAATACCCCCGTGAACCGTGCAAGGACGGCCTTTCTTCCGGCGTCATGGAAATAAAGAACGCCAGATCTAAAAACAATTCTCGGGGAAGGAATTTTTGTTTCGAGCAAGAATATAAATGGTATACCATGAGGGAGGTGATGAGGGTGGGTGGGGAAATATTAACCCCTGTTGAACCTTACCAGGGCCCGGATACCCGGGAGATGGTATACATTAAGCTCAAAAAGGCCTTGCTGGCCGGGGAGATCGGGTCCGGCCAGCGCCTGGTGGAGCGGAAGCTGGCCGAAAAGCTGGGCGTCAGCCGCACACCCGTACGTGAGGCCATCCGCATGCTGGAGCGGGAGGGCCTGGTGCGGCACGTGCCCCGGTCCGGATCCGTGGCCGTAGCATTATCCCCCGGGGAAGTGCTGGATATTTACAGCATCCGGGCGGTGTTGGAAGGGCTGGCCGCCCGCCTGGCGGCGGAACGTATTGATGAGCCGAATATCCGGCAGATGGAAGAAAAGGTCCGGCAGATGGACTGGTGTATCCAGGGCGGCCAGACGGACCGGCTGGAAAACCTGCATCTGGAGTTTAACGACCTGATCTACCGGTCTGCCGGCAGCCCGCGCCTCTACCGGATGATCACTTCGCTGGTGGACTATGTGGCCGGGTTTACCCGTACGGGATATACCCACCCCGGCCGGATGGAGGAGGCTGCTGCGGAACACCGCCAGCTGGCCCGGGCCATTGCCATGCGGGACGGCCTGCTGGCCGAAAGAATTGCCCGGGAACACATTGAAAATTCCCGCCGGGCCTTTTTTGCCCGGGCCTTCAACGGGGAGAAAAATCGCTAGCACTTGGGGAATTTCCTTGCTGTTTCTTCCGGGTCCCGGTGGTTTCCCCGTGAGGAAAATCGCTAAACACTTAGACAATATAATTGGGAAATTTCCCCGGTGACTTTACCGTTAGTTAGTTTATCCAGTGATTAATATTTGCTTCCGAAATTGAAATGGTATACCGTATACCAACCGATCCATTGTTAAAAGGGGGGCCTGAAATGTTTGCCGGAAAGGCAAAAGTGCAGGCAGAATCAAAGGAGCCGGCAGGAAGGGTGAGGGCGGGAGCGGGAATAAAACCGGTAGCAGCGGCGGGTCCGGCAGGTGCAGCTGGGGCAGAAGTAGGGGCAGCAGCGATACTGTTCACGGGAGGCCGGGGGGAAACGGCTGTGCCGGTAACAGCGCGCGGGGGAAAACCGGAGGCAGGGGGAGGAATAAAGATCGGGGCGGGGAAAACACTGACCGGAACAGCAGCGGCGGCAGTCCGGGCGAAATCGGCAGCAGAGGCGGCAATAACGGGACGGTCAGCCACCCCGGCGAAGCCGGGGGCAGAAACGGAAATAACAGCACGGGCGGTCACATCCGGAGCCGGCGCCCGCAGTGGGGCCGGTATGCTCGCCGCCGTGGCCGCCCTGGGTACGGTCCTCTGGCAGCTTTTCGTGGCCTTCGGCCGGGCCAACCTTTTTGGCTTCGGCGGCGGACCCAGTGTCATTCCCCTGATCCAGCAGGAGGTGGTGGACAATTACCACTGGCTGTCCACCGAGGAATACACCGACGCCCTGGCCATGGGCAACGCCCTGCCCGGCCCCATTGCCACCAAGATGGCCGCTTATGTTGGTTATAAAATCGCCGGCTACTGGGGTGCCCTTTCCGCCCTGCTGGGCACCGTCATGCCCACGGCAGTGGCCATGGTGGCCCTGGCGGGACTGTATTTTAAATATAAGGATGCACCCCAGATCCAGGGTATGCTGCGGGGCGTGCGCCCGGTGGTGGTTGTCCTGCTGGTGCAGGTGGCCTGGGAGATGGGGGTGAAATCTTTTCCGGTGCCCAGCACCTGGATCATTGCCCTGGTGGCGCTGGTGGCCGTATTTGCCCTGAAGGTTCACCCTCTGGCGCTGATCTTGGCCTCCATGACCTATGGTTTCTTCTTTCTATCCGGCCGGGCAGGTTGATGTATCCGGTTCCTTATCGATGAACGAAAAATTCAGCGGCCGGGTGGGGTTGAATGAACCGGCTTTATTTCTTAACCATTTTTTAATTGACAGCTCAAGCCATGGTCAAATATAATTAGGGTGAAGGGTGAAAATCGAATAATTCCGGCTAGGGGTGCCGCAAGGCTGAGAGAGAGCAATCTCAACCCTTTGAACCTGATATGGGTAATTCCATCGTAGGGAAGCTGCCTTTGACCTGTCTACATACTGCGGGTCTGTTAGATTGTTAGCTTACCTTCGAGGTAAGCTTTTTTGTTTTAGGCATAGGGGGTTTCAGCCAGTAAGTTTTATCCAGGTCAAGGGCTGCCGGCAACGCCGGCCATTGCCGGAGGGTCGTCGTGTTCTGGATTGGTGTTAATACTTCGCAAAGCGGTAGGTCGGGCGGCATGGCAGATATTGGGCAGGAGGTGAGTTCCTTTGCTGGTGGTAATCAATGGTAAGAAAACTGAACTACCGGATGAAATAACCCTGGCTGATATGCTGACCCAAAGAAAATTAAATCCTGAAACCGTGCTCATCGAATATAACGGTGAGCTGGTACCTAAAGAGTTGTGGCCCGGTGTTGTCCTTAATGACGGCGACCGGCTGGAGATCTTACGTTTTGTGGGAGGGGGCTAAAAAATGGTTGATAAAATGCACGATCCGCTGGTTATCGGCGGCCGGGAAATAACCAGCCGCCTGTTCCTGGGGACGGGTAAATTTGCGAACAACAGCCTGATTCCCCGGGTGGTGGAGGCTTCCGGAGCCCAGGTGGTGACGGTAGCTTTAAGGCGGGTGGATCCGGATTTTGAGGAGGAAAACATTGCTTCCTTCGTTCCCCGGGGGTGCATACTCATGCCCAACACATCGGGGGCGCGCAATGCCGCCGAAGCGGTGCGCATTGCCAGGCTGGCCCGGGCGGCGGGCTGCGGCAACTGGGTGAAGATTGAGGTGATCACCGACAACCGGTACCTGCTGCCGGACAATTATGAGACGGTGAAGGCCACGGAGATTCTGGCCGCCGAGGGCTTTGTGGTGCTGCCCTATGTCAGCCCGGACCTGATGGTGGCCAGGGCGCTGGTGGAGGCGGGGGCGGCGGCCT
>NZ_WHYR01000068.1 GCF_009428905.1 Desulfofundulus thermobenzoicus
GGCTGCTTTAACCGGAACAATTGGTCGGGGTGCCTGAAAAATGAGGCAGCCCGGCTTTTTGTTTGCCAACGTTATTTGAGAATTGTATTTGGGTTTACCTTTTTAAAGTGATAATTTCTTTGGTTTTTGTGGCTGGCCGACCTAATTTAATGTGATAATTTTTTCCGGTTTATTTTGAGAATCGACAGTGTGGACAGCTACTACGCTCTGTTCAAGGTCCTGCCGTTCAAAATTGTAGATCCTACCGGTAAGGATCTGGAATACGCCAGGTCGCTGATAAACGAGAAGGACGCCCCCATACTGGCGGCGGCCATATGCGGTAAGGTAGATTGGCTGTTGAGCCTGGATAAGCATTTCCTGAACAACGATTGGAAAGGGAAGGTAAACTTTGCCGTCGGTACCCCCGGGGATTTTCTGCAAGATTGGGTGTCTTTTCTGAAGGGAGATGGTTAAGGCATAGGACGGGGAGCACCTGACGGTGTACGGGTGGTTCGGGAAGCCGGAGAACTACTATATTTTTACAGCAGATTCCACGGAAGTCAGCGGGAAAGCAAATGGTGAAGCCTTAAATGGCGGACATTTTCCTTTTCCTGTACGGATTGGAAACGGCGTAGCTATGGTTGGCGAAGGAAATGTAAGCACAATGAGTGGTTTTCTATTTCCAGCTTCCTTTAGAGTTCCGGCTCTCATTAACGCTTTTGATGTGGGAGGTGGAACCGACTTTACAACCCGTACAGTAATAATTGCTTGCAGTCCCATAGTGCATTTGCCGTAACCTATTGTTTTCTGTCCTGCTATAGTATAGAATGGAGGAGATAAAGGTAGGTGATGGCCATGCCCGAGGAAACCATTAAAGAGATAGCGGCCACCAGCGAGCAATCGCCTGGCAGTATGCCGCCACGTGGTTTAGTCTCCCAGGAATTCTTTTTCCTGCTCCAGCGTATAGATCGCTTAGACGAAAAATTAAGTGCGCGTATGGATAAAATGGATGATAAGCTAAATAACATCAGGCTATGGGCAATTAGCACAGTAGTAGCTATCTTGGTTGGATTCATTGGCGTAATCGCCACCTTGATCAACCATTAACGGACAACGAAACCCCATATTGCTGAAGAGTACCGGAAATAAATTTTTGCATGTTGTTTGTGGAATAGACCAAGATAATACCTGCCGCCGGAGAGATAAAAACCCTGGAAGCGGTTCAGACGCCTCAACTGCGATGTATGCGGCGTAGAGTTTTCCGCCATAAATATAATGATGCCGGGTACCATTTTCCAGGTGCCCGGCTTTTTATTGTTGAATGAAAGCGGAGCGGCCCGCTCTCTTTCCGGAGCAGGCCGCTAAAATTCCAAGAAGGGGATGTACCGGAATGTCGACCTACTGAGCGTTGGAGGCAGGCGGGCCAAAATCCCCGAAACCTCTGCCCTGCGGCGCGTTTTGCAGCCGCTGGATCAGCTTGTCGGCCTTGTCCTGGGTAATCTTGCCGTCCTTCACCGCTTGTTGGATAGCCTGGATTTTAGCATCAAGGAGCTTCTGATGTAGCTGATCCATGGTAAGCCCTTTTTCCTGGGCGATATCGGAAATCTTCTTGCCCTGCTGCAGCTCGGTTTTGAGCTCGTCGGCGCTCATACCGAGAACCTGAGCCAGCACGTCTAACCGTTTGCCCGCGAATTCTCCGGCTTCTTTGCCGTCTTTAGGGCCGTGGAATGGTCCCATCGGGAAGAAATTGCCCTGTTCTATCCGGTCCTTGATTTTTTGCGCCTGGTCGGAAGTCATCTTACCTTGCTGGACGGCTTCGTCAACCATCTGCAGTTCGGTTTGTTTGACGGCATCCACCAGCTTGGTTTGATCCACGCCCAGGTTGGCCGCCAATTTTTCCAGGAAGGTCTGGAAGAAGGCGGGCTGCTTGGGCTGATCCGCGGCGGTGGAAGTTTGCGCCAGGGCCGCTCCCACAAATAGTGTCACCAGTGCCAGAGCTGCCAGGGCGATCACAATTTTCTTTTTCATTACCGAACACCTCCTGAATTGTGTCATTACGGTTGCGTTTATTCTTTACTACAGAGCACAGGTGCCTACATATCGGGCGGACACCTCCTTTCGGTCATCTCTATTTTTAAGTATAACTGCTATTTGTTGCGAATCTGTGAATAAACGGTGAAAAATTTCCAAAAAGGCTGGCAAGCGGTGAGAGTTCCTATAGTCGATTATTCGGACAATGCTACCAGAATCTGGCATAATGAGGCCGGGTGCCCCGAAAACGGAGTGCCCGGTTTTTGCTTTCTTAAAAACAGAGAGATGTGGTCTTACACGTGCAGCACACACTCATTTTCCACCACCCGGGCCTGCCCGGGTGGCTGTCAGAGATGTTGAAGTATCAGGGTCCGAACCGTATAAACTTTCTATAGCAAGTTACGCCGAAGCCATAGGCCGGGAACTAGGATATGTCGGGGAAGATCTGGACGTCCTTACCCAGGGGGTCTTTTTTCATGACCACCCGTTGTCCGTCATCGTTGCGGCGGTGGAAGCGGGGTCGGTCACGGGAAGATAACATTTTCCATTCCAGGGCAGGAACCGGCGCCGGAAAGTAGAAAAGAATCAGGTAAATGCCTGTGTTGCGGGGTATGGTAAGATGCGTAAAACAGCCTTTCTGTCGGCCTTCCTATTGGCAATTCTGACCTTCGCCCTGCCCGCCCTGGCCGCGCCGGCCCACAGGGCCGTATTTGTGGTGGGGCAGAATATTTACACCGTAGATGGGCAAGCCAGGATAATGGATACCACCCCGTATATAAAAGATGGGCGAACGTTTGTGCCTCTTCGCTACGTTGCTCAGGCCGTCGGGGTAGCTCCGCAGGACATTTTGTACACTGAGGGCAAAGTCACCCTGCTCAAAAACAATAAGGTAGTGCAGCTGACCATCGGCAGCAATACCATGCTGATTAACGGCGCTGCCGTCAATATGGATGTGGCCGCCGAAATCGCCAACGGCCGCACCATGCTGCCGTTCCGCTGGGTAGCCCTGGCCTTCGATGCCACGGTAAAGTGGGACGAAGCAGCACGGACCGTCATCATTGAAGAACCGGATTCCGCGGGTTCCGGCGGATGGGGGGATTCAGGCCGGAACGGTCCGGACGCGGGCAGTGAAAACGGGGCGGAAATTGTACTGCGAAAAACGCCGGTTGAAGTAATTCCTCCAGTGAAGTACTCCTCTTCGGTGAACACCGTGAGCAGGGACTTTCAGTGGCGCTACAGTGACACTATTTACCGCTGGCACGTGGAAATACCCGCCGAACTGCTGAACTGGAACCGGAGGGTGGTAGAAACGGTAAACACGTTTTACAGCAGCGACGGAATTACCCAAACAATTTTGTTTTCATCCGTGCCCGACAATATAAAGCGGTTGATTGCTTCCTGTTCGGAAAGTGCGAAAGGTAATTTTGTCCCCTGGGTTGACGAGGATCTTAATTATACTTACGCCGGCATTTTGGCCGAAAGGTTGTTCGGGCAGGCCCAAGCGGACGGATACGATTACTTTCACGCCGCTGAGTTTGTGCAGAGTTTTGTGGGCGGCGCTATTCCTTACAGGCAGACGCCTGTGCCTCAACTTCCCGCGCAGACCCTGGTTGACGCTGGGGATTGCAAAGACAAGTCGATTTTGCTGGTCGCTATTTTAAAAAATATGGGTTACAGGACGGCTCTGTTGAGCTATCCTCCGCCGCCCGGGCAGCAGATTGGTCATATGGCGGTGGGAATAGCCTTTCGTGATGACGAGATTACGGTTGACCGTCCTCTTTCGTATTATCTTTACAACGGCACCAGATATTACTTTGCCGAGACTACAGAGCCAGATTGGTTAATCGGTCAAATAAGCGATGAGAAGCTGGAAAAGGAAGGGTATGTTTATCCGGTAAACTAAAACGAAAGCATGCTTTCCCGATAAATATTCCGAGGGGTCACGATCACTAAGCCAGCAAGGCGGCCACTACTCCTACCAGGAAGATGCCGTCGAACACCTCTGCTCCTCCAATGCTTAAAACGTGTGCACCCAGTTCCCCGAACCGGTGCAGGTTCAACAGGTCGGCTCCGATGAGAGTACCCCAAACGCCGGCAATATAAGCTACCGGAGCGGCGTCCCTGCCGGCCAGAAGAATGGCTGCTGCCGCGGCCACCAGCGGAGGGATAAAGGCGGGCAGGGAAATGCCCAACCCCGGCACGGGGCGGGCCAGAGCCCTGGCTACTATCGTCACGATGGCTACGGCCATCAACGCAGGCCAGAAGGGCGTGCGTTCCAGGAGATACAGGCTGAAGATAACAGGAATCACAGCACCCCCTACGTTGACGGCGATTATCTGTTCGCGTACTCTCGGTGGGTAGTAAAAGATAAAAGGGAAGAAGAACCGTTTTTCTTCAGCTACAAATCTCCGGCGCGATACAGGGATATTAATAACCCCTCCTATGATGGACATGCTGAACAGCAGAACGGCTCCCTGTGGGGACAGGCCCAGCTTGGCAAAAGAAAAGGTTGCTACCTGAAAAAAAAGAACAAAAATTAAAAAAGGAAACAACAGGATAAGGAATATAAGCCACATTAACGGCACCGTAAACACCTGCTTTCCTTGAAGTTATGCAATTAAGTTTAGCCGTTAAGATGCCCCAATTCTTCCCAAACGATAGAAAAAGCTACTGGCGACCAGCCGGAGGGTGGATGAGCTGATCGTGGATTATTACCGGGTGAGCGAGAATTAAAGCGGAAAAGAAGCCTTTCGGGCAGGATTATCTTTGGTACCGTTACAGACGCCTACCAGCCCGCTGAGGCCGAATTCGGCCTTACCAGGAGTTCCCTGGAGATCTTTGCGGAGGAGTGGCCAAACGCGGAGATTGACCTGCTCACGAAATCCGACATTGTGGTGCGGGACGTTGATATACTCAAGAAGCTGAAGGATTGCTCCGTTGATTTTACGGTGACCACCTCTGATGACAAAATAGCCTCCGTGTTAGAACCCGGGGCCGCCCCGTCGTCGGCACGCCTTCGGGCCGCGCAAAGGCTCGCTGGCGAAGGTTTGTACGTATGGGCCTTTATTGCGCCTGTTCTTCCGGGAGTGAGCGATGCTCCCGGGGTGCTGGGGGAACTCATATCTGGCCTGAGAGGAGCCGGGGTTAAGGAAGTCTACCTTGATTCGTTGAACCCTTATCCTGCTTCCGTGTATCGTTTAAAAGTTGCTTACCAGACAATGCTTCCCTGGGCGCTGAAACACTTGGAACAATACCTTTCCGACCCCCGCGGGTACTTACGTACACTATCAGAAGAGTTGGCGACCCTTTCGCAGGAATACGGCTACAATTTAAGGGTTAATTAAAGGTAAACGCTCTGCTGGAAGGGGGAGCCTCTGATCTGGTGTCCAGGGGGGAACTTGGTTACTGGCCGGCGGGAAATGCATTTTGCATTTTTTTCGGGCCGACCCCAATCAGCAAGGGGGAGTGACCGTATGAGAAAAATACAAATTGATCTGCCCGGTTCCGGTCTGGTCCTGGAAGCCTGCCTGGACCTGCCGGCTGTTTCTGGTCCCTTTCCCGGGGTAGTGCTATGTCACCCCCATCCCCTTTACGGCGGCAATATGAATAACAATGTCATCCTCGCCGTTAGCCGGGCTTTGACCAGTAATGGAATAGCCAGCCTGCGTTTCAACTTTCGCGGTGTGGGCCGCAGCCAGGGTTGCTTTGCTAACGGAATCGGGGAACAGGAAGACGCGCGGGCGGCCCTTTTATTGCTCGCAAAACAGGAAGAAATCGACCCGTCCCGGTAGTAAAAAATGCCGCCTCTAACTGGCGGCCTTCTTTATTCAGTTCCCGGATTAATTACTTCCCTTTGAGGAGAGAATACTACCGTTTTCTTTCTGCAGCAGTTTAAGGAAAATTTCCACCAGGTGAGGGTCGAATTGGGTTCCTGCCCGTTGCCTGAGCTCTGTCATGGCTTCCTCCCCGGGCATGACATTTTTGCCGGGCCGGCCGGCGGTCATGGCCTCGTAGGCGTCGGCTATGGCCAGAATGCGGCTTAAGAGGTGGATTTCTTCCCCCTTTAAACCCCGCGGGTATCCCCGCCCGTCCCACCACTCATGGTGCTGCAGGATTAGCTCGGCTACCGGGGTCAGCCCGGGTGAGCACCTTGCAATCCGGTATCCTATTTCGCAGTGGCGTCTTACTTCTTCCTCTTCTTCCTTTGTGGGTGGTTCATTTTTACGCAGGATGTGATCCGGGAGGCCCGCCTTTCCAATGTCGTGCACCTCGGCCAGCAGGAGAAGGTTGTCAATCTCCTCCGTGGAAAGGCCTGCTGCCTTTCCCAGGCGCCACGCCAGTTCCTTAACCCGCCTGGCATGCCTTTCGATGTGGGGGTAATTCCTGAAAAGCGCTGCCAGGAGGGAACGGCCAACATCGTACCTTTCCGCAGCACAGCGCTGTAATTTGTCGCGGTACATTTCATCGTCTGCCTGCTTGTAAGCTTCGTAGACGGACCTGCGGGGGTTCTCCGTGACACCCACCCCGGCGGAAATGCTGAGCGGTACGACAGTGTGACCCCTGTTGAACCTCTCCCTGGTTTCAACTAAAATCGAGCAGGCTTTTTGAGCTGCTACCCTGTCCCTTGCCGGCAGGATGACGGCAAACTCGTCGCCGCCCACCCGGAAGGCCTCTTCTCCGGGGAATACTTCGCGGATCAGGGCGGCGACCTTTTGAAGCAACTCGTCCCCCTGCCTGTGACCCAGGCAGTCGTTGACCGGCTTCAACCCGTCTACGTCACACACAATGACGCTTACCGGCCGCACGCCCTCTTCATCCAGCTGGCGGATTTTTTGCTCGAAATAATTGCGGTTATAAAGGCCGGTCAGGCTGTCAAAAACGCTCAGGCGCCTGAGTTCTTCCTCCGCTTGCTTTCGCGCGGTTATGTCTATGATCATGCAGAAAACCTCATCCACTTTTTTATCCTGCTTCACAGGGACCAGGGTTAAAAGCGTCCACCGCAGGTCTCCCTCCGGCGTTTGAATCTGCCATTCCCCGGGCTCGACGACCTGACCGGTTTTCCATATCCGGGTCAGGAGTTTTTGAAAATCGGCCGCCGGCCTGATCCCGGTGAACCAGTCCCCGTCCTTTAGCAGTGCATCCTGGCCGAGTATTTTCTGCGCTTCCCGGTTGTAGTGTAAAATCCTTCCCTCCCGGTTAAAGGATAGGGCACCCACCATGGGCATGTTTTCGAAAACCAGCCGGAAGCGCTCTCTCAGCTTTCTGGTTTTTCTCTCCCAGATGTGCAGCTGCAGGATATTTGCCAGCCGCCCGGAAAACACGTCCAGCAGGCGGCGTTCGTTCTTCAGGAAATCTTCGTTTCTTTCAAGGTAAAGATTCCCGAGGGGAGGGCTCCCCAGTTCCTTAAGATAGACCCTCACCGGATCCCGGTTCTGCCCGGGCTGTTCCTTAAAAACGTTTACCTTATTCCGGCCGAAGCCCCAGGTATGGCAGGTGGACTGCCCGGTGTCGTCGTGGAGGACAAGGGCTGCCCGCTGAACCCCGAAAAGCCGCACCGCTTTTTCTACCACTTCATCGAAAAGGTCTGCTTCTGAACCTGGCCAGGCAAGCGAGGAAACCTCATACAGAAAGGCCAGCTCCAGCGTACCGGAGTTCATCAAAAAGACGTCCCTCCCATGGCAATGAGGAAAGTTTTGTTGTGGAAGAGGGGGGTTCCGCTGGCGCAGGTGCCAACTTCCCCAAAAGTCAGGAAGCCCGCCACCGGCAGCTTATCCAGTGTATCCCGGATCGCTTCCAGTTCCCGGTCCGCCTGTTCTCCCATTAACAGAAAGCGGGACACGCAGTTGAAGATCAGGGCGAAACGGGGAAAGTTCACAGACTTCCTGACCTGCACGGTTGCCTCAAGGGCCGCCCGGGTAAGTCTCTCGGGACTGGTGTAGCGCATGAGGTAGGCCACGGCACGGTAAGGGACTTCTGTGACAAATTCAATAGAACCGTTTGCACCCAGTTTGAAGGGATCGCGGATAATGAACCTTCCGTTGAAATCCGGTACCCCCAGCGGGTAGCGGACGGCGCAGTCGGGAAACTCTTCGCTCGTTATTCCCCCGAGCCGGCGCGAGTAGACCTGAAAGGCCGGTTGCTCGTCAATTTCAAAGACAACCTTGCCCCTTGTCCTGGTGATGAGCAGCGGAGGGCCGAAGGGCTCCCAGCCGTGGCCCATCCCGGTGGCAAAGGAACAGCCGGCAACCAGGACCGCAGCTACCGCACCGCTGGCAACGCCGGTTTCGGTCATCTGGTAGGTCCTGAAAAAGCGCATGTTGTCCCCGGTTCCCCCGCCTGCGTACCTGAACCGTGGCCCCATCACATCGTAAATACCGCGCAGCATCCGTGCAATGTTGCCCGCCAGGCCGTCAGGAAACACAAATACAGTGCCTTCGTCCGGAGCCGGCCCGCTTAGGAGTCTTCCGGCCAGTTCCCTGCCCGTTTCGTCGGCCCGTTCGCTCAGCATTTCCACCAGGGCCGTCCTGGCCTTGATCCCTTCACCGGCCAGCGTCACCACTTCTACACCGTGCTTTTTGATCCCTTCTGCCGTGATGATTCCCGCTCCGGACGCGCCGACCAGTTTTGGGGTTCCCGTTTCGGCCATCACTGTTTCGAGGATCTCTTCCTGATTGTACCCTTCGGTGGTGAACAGAAATGTAAGGGCGGGCGGTCCCGATTGGGCCACGGCGAACCGTGCCGCCTTCCTTGCGGCTTCCCGGGAGTCTGGATGTAAACTGTACCCCATACCCACCTGCATGCGCACAAAACTTCCCTCTTTTCCAGTCCGGCAACTAGGTATTAAAAATTTTTTCTACTAAAGTTTGAAAAACCCTGCCCGGTCCGGAACAAAAAAGAGGAGCCCCCTTGCAGGCCGGGATCCGTTTTCTTACGCAGATGTCAACGGTTCTAAGAAAAAAGCCGCCCCTACTGGCGGCCTTCCTTATTCAGCTCCCGTATTAATTTATGCAAAGCCCTTTTCTCAATCCGGGACACGTAGGACCGGGAGATGCCCAGCCGGCGGGCGATTTCCCGCTGGGTGGTGCGGACACCGTTTTCCAGGCCAAACCGCAGGGTCAGAACCTTTTTCTCCTGGGTACTCAGCTGGTCTATTCTTTCCAGCAGATATTTCAGTTCGAACTGGTTTTCCACCATTTCTGTGACTATTTCCGGATGGGTGCCCAGGATTTCCAGCAGGGTAATTTCATTGCCTTCCTTATCGACACCGACGGGGTCGTATAAAGAAACCTCCTGGCGTGTTTTCTTCATGAGCCTCAAATGCATGAGGATCTCATTTTCAATACACCGGGCGGCATAGGTGGCCAGGCGGGTACCCTTTTCCAGGTCAAAAGTATTGATGGCCTTGATCAGTCCGATAGTACCGGTGGAGATCAGGTCATCGGGATCTTCCCCGGTTCCTTCGTATTTCTTTACAATGTGGGCCACCAGGCGCAAATTATGCTCGATCAGGGCAGCCCTGGCCTGTTCATCCCCCCGGGCGGCCAGCTCTAGATACCGGGCTTCATATTCTTCAGACAGGGGGTGCGGGAAAGTATTACCCGCTATATATGAAACCAGCAGCATCAGTCCATTGATCAGGGACAACAGCAAAAGGGACCATAATCCCGGCAACACCGGCCATCCCCCCACAGTTCAACTGAACCGGGTGTCAGTAGATAATATGGGGGGCCTTCCCTGGCTGTGCCTGTCCCACTCTTTTTGTTTTTTCGGCAGGACTTGGTGCCTGTCGTAGAGAATTAATGGGAGTCGAAAAATAAAGACGGGTGAATGGCATGATTTTAGTGTTGTATGGCACCAGGGAAGCCCGGGAATTGATTTCGTTGATCAGCGCCAGTGGTTATCCGGTGCTGGCCACTGCCCTCACGGCCTACGGCGGTACCCTGGCCGGTCTGGGGGGAGCGGTGGAAGTGCTGCCTGCTCCTGAAGACGCAGGTGATCTGGTCAGGCAGATAAAACTGCGCGGCATATCCCTGGTGGTGGACGCCACCCATCCCTTTCCCGGTCCTCTTTCGGAATTTGCCCGTATTGCCTGCCGGACGCTGCAGGTGCCCTACGTCCGGTACCGGCGCCGGGAAACGGTGCTTCCTGACGATCCCCTCATTCATCCTGTGGATTCATGGACGGCGGCCGTGGAAATGGCCGCCCGCCTGGGGGATACCATTTTTCTTACCACGGGCAGCAACAACCTGGAGGCCTTCATTCAATCCCCATTAATGAAGGGCAAACGCCTGGTGGTCAGGATATGGCCGGAACACCGGATTATAAAAAAGTGCCAGGACCTGGGTCTGTCACCCCGGGATATCGTGGCCCTGCACGGGCCCTTTTCCACCCGCTTTAACCGGGCCATTTTTCAGGCCTACCGGGCGGATGTGATTGTCACCCGGGACAGCGGCAATACTACCGATACCAAGATCAAGGCCGCACTGGCCCTGAAACTGCCGGTGGTGGTGATCAGGCGCACCCAATCCAGCGATAATAATATGGCGGATAGTTACAGCCAGGTGTTGCGCTTTATCAGAGATCACCTGGGTGACCCGGCATAAAGCATGAGCACCTACCCCTGTGCATCCCGCGGCACCACCAAAAATACGGCGGGGTTACCGGTGACGGGAATGGGTTGTATAAGGTGTTCGGGCGGAACAATGTCCCACTGGCCCGGGTATCACCGGTGACAGAAGCGGGTTGTGAAGATGAAAGGGAATGGCGGAGAAGAAAACAGAAACAATAGCGGCCACCTGGGGGATGGAGCCGGGTCTTCACTCGGGTTCGGGGAGCAGAGAGAACGGGACCGGGAAAGCCGGTCTGACCCTGTAATATACGCCTATGAATCATTGGAAGGCACCAGGAGGCAGGGGCCACCGGCGGACCCAGGGATACAGGAATCGATAAAGGTTTCCCCACCGGAGAAACCGCTCAAAGGCCCCCGACCGCAGGAATTGTCGCCGGGCATCCAGATGCAGGGGCCACAATCGGGTTATCCGGCCCCAAAATCGCTTTCAGGCCCTAACACACTGGAACCGCCTGCTCCCGGTGATGTTCCCCTGCCCGCTGCGGTCACGGGGGTAATTCTGGTGGGTGGTTGCAGCAGCCGGATGGGTATGAACAAGGCGCTGCTTTCCTGTGGCGGTGAAAGGTTGCTGGACCGGGTGGTGGCCAGGGTGAGGGAAGCCTTTCCCCGGGTGCTGCTGGTGGGCAACCAGGCGGAAGCCTATGGCTACCCGGGCCTGCCGGTGGTCCGGGACATATTCCCCGGCCGGGGACCCCTGTCCGGCATCCATGCGGCCCTGTCGGCCGCCGGCACCCCTTATATATTTGTGGTGGCCTGTGACATGCCCTTTGTGGACCCTGCACTGGCGCTGCACCTGGCCCGGCAGGCGCCTGGCCATGACGTGGTGGTGGTGCGGGACGGGGACAAATATGAGCCCCTGTTTGCCGTTTATGCCAGGGAGTGCCTGCCCGTAATTGAATCCCTGCTGTACCGGGAAAAACGCCCGCGGGTGGTGGACTTTTTCTCAGCCGTCAGGGTAAAATATATTGATCAACAGGATATAACGGCCATTGCCGACCCCCGCCTGGTCTTTTTCAATGTAAATACACCCGGCGACTGGACAGAAGCTTTAAAGCTAATAAACGGGGCAGTGAAAAAATGATCCGATGTTTGCCAAAGCAATCCCCCGGGGCCTTAATGGCTGTTCCAGTAATGCGCCGGTGGAAAGAAGAACAGCGACAGGTGTATTTTCGGTAGGAGGACCAATGATTCATCTCCTATATCCAAAACTCTACGTGCAAAGCCTGTTTGAAATAGATCAGGATGACCTGTACCGGCGGGGAATACGCGGCATTCTTTTTGACCTGGACAACACCATCGTGCCCAGGGACCGGGACTGCTGCCCCGAGGCCATCACCCTCTGGCTGAAGAAACTGCAGCAGCGGGGCTTTAAACTGTGCATTGTTTCCAACAACAGGCCGTCCCGGGTACAGGCGCTGGCTGCCGCCCTGGGCGTACCGGCGGTACACCGGGCGGTAAAGCCGGTTAAGCGTTCCTTTATCCGGGCCATGGGGCTGATTCAAACGGCTCCCCGGGAAACGGCCGTAATTGGCGACCAGATCTTTACCGACGTCCTGGGAGGGAACCGTTTGGGGTTGTATACCATACTGGTAACGCCCCTGCCGGGCCGGGAATTCTGGGCCACCCGGATGATCAGCCGCCGCCTGGAAAAGATTGTACTGCACTGCTTTAAAAAAGCCTGCGATGCATGGAAATAAGGACTGTGTCAGGGGACGACTGTGTCAGGGGACGGTTCCCTGACACAAAAGTGTGTCAAAGAACCGTCCCCTGACACGCTGAAAGTGTGTCAAAGAACCGTCCCCTGACACGCTGACACGCACGATACGCATAAAACGTTAAAGGGTGATCCCATGAAACGAAAGATCAGCGGTCATACCCGGGTCTGCGGGCTGTTCGGCCATCCCGTGGAGCACTCCTTTTCCCCGGCCATGCACAATGCCGCCTTTGCCCACCTGGACCTGGATTTTGTCTATGTGGCTTTTGCCGTGCCGCCGGGCGAGCTGGCCGGGGCGGTGGCCGGGATCCGGGCACTGAACCTGGCCGGTGTAAATGTGACCGTCCCCCACAAAGAAAAAGTCGTTTCATACCTGGATGAGCTGACCACGGGGGCACGGCTGTCCGGGGCGGTGAACACCATTGTTCACCGGGACGGGCGGCTGATTGGGTATAACACCGACGGGGAGGGTTTTGTGCGTTTTCTGGTTGATGATGCCCGTTTTGCACCCGGGGGCAAAAGGGTGCTTGTCCTCGGTGCCGGCGGGGCGGCCCGGGCGGTGGCCGTGCACCTGGCCCTGGCCGGGGCGGCGCAGATCCTGGTGGCCAACCGCACCCTTTCCAGGGCGCTGGAACTGGCCGGTTTGATTAACAGCCAGGTGCCCGCCCGGGCCGCGGCCGTTCCCTGGCCGGCAGGGGACGGCCGGCACTGTGCGGGCCGGATCCGGGAAAGCGAAACGGGTAGCTCCGGGTCCGGAACGGAGCCGGGGACCTCTTTGACGGAACGGCCTGCCGGTGATACTTCCTTTTGTCCGGGCCGGATGGCCGGCTGCAGTTTCCCGGAAGCGGCGGCTGCTGCGGATTTAATCGTCCACACCACCCCTTTGGGCATGCATCCCCGGAGCGAGGCCTGCCCGGATTTCCCCTTTGAGTGCCTGCGCCCGGGCCAGGTGGTGGTGGACCTGGTATATAACCCGCCGCACACACTGTTTATGGAGCGGGCCGCCCGGGCGGGAGCAAGGATATACAACGGGCTGGGGATGCTTTTATACCAGGGGGCCCTGTCCTTTGAGCTGTGGACCGGGGAGAAGGCACCCCTGGAAGTAATGCGCCGGGCTTTAATGGAAGTTGTAGGCAGGAGATTGGAAGGTGGATAAGACTTTATATCCCAAGAGGGGTCTGACTCCCTGTAATATCTTCCAAAGGGGATCCGACCATCCTGTATAGTCAAAAATTTTACTTTTGGCGATTCCTTTTAACACTACATCTTCTCAGGAGTTGCCTATAAGAACGTCCGTTTCATCCATAAAGTATGAGAATCTTTCTCAGGAGGGTTACGCCTTTGCTTCGTTATCTAACCGCCGGCGAATCCCACGGTCCTGCCTTAACGGCCATTATTGAGGGTCTTCCCGCCGGCCTGCCCCTGCCGGAGGATTATGTAAACCACCAGCTGGCCCGCCGCCAGGGAGGTTACGGCCGGGGAGGGCGGATGAAGATCGAACAGGATCGGATGCGTTTTCTGGCCGGGGTGCGGGGCGGTTTTACCCTGGGCACCCCCGTGGCCATGCAGGTGGAAAACCGGGACTGGGCAAACTGGCGGGAGGTTATGGATCCCGGCGCCGGTGCCCGGCTGGACCGGCGGGTGGTCACCCGGCCCAGGCCGGGCCATGCCGACCTGGGTGGAGCTTTAAAATACGGCCACCGGGATATCCGCAACGTGCTGGAGCGGGCCAGCGCCCGGGAAACGGCCGCCCGGGTGGCCGCGGGCAGTGTGGCCCGGCGCCTTTTAGAAGAACTGGGCATCGAGATCATCGGCCATGTGGTGCGCATCGGCCCCGTGACGGTGCCGGGTCTGGACGGGGATGGGGATATCTTAAGCGCCTGCCTGGCTGAAGCCTGCGGGGCGGCTGCGGGAGCGGCTGGTGGGGCAGCGGAACAGGGGGCCGTTCCGGCACCGGCAGGGG